>NZ_JBWKMU010000011.1:0-254002 GCF_059415205.1 Acidovorax sp. GW821-FHT10E03
AAGAAGGCCTGCGCTTCGCCATCCGCGAAGGCGGCCGTACGGTCGGCGCTGGCGTCGTGGCCAAGATCATTGCTTAACTGGCAAAGGTATACAGGGGTATAGCTCAATTGGCAGAGCGTCGGTCTCCAAAACCGAAGGTTGTAGGTTCGATTCCTACTGCCCCTGCCACTTGAATGTGGCCCAGAACAAGCCCGCCAGGCCCTGGCGGGCTTCGGTGTCTTAAGTGATGCCGTGAATCGGAAGCAGGAAATACTCAAAGATGGCCACTTCACAGGTTGAAACTGTCAATACAGGCGCAGACAAGGCCAAGCTCGCAGCGGTGGTGGCTTTGGTCATCGCCTCGGTGGCGGGCTTTTATTTGCTGAGCAAGCAGGGTGCTCTCGTCCAATGGGCTGCGCTGATCGTCGGTCTGGTGGCGGCTGCGGGCGTGTTCCTGGTGTCGGAGTCTGGCCGTCAGTTCGTTGCCTTCGCAAAGGATGCATGGCGCGAGGTGAAAAAGGTCGTCTGGCCTACCCGCAAGGAAACCTTGCAGATGACGGCGTATGTGTTTGCCTTCGTGGTGATCATGGCGCTTTTCCTGTGGTTCACGGACAAGACGCTGGAATGGGTCTTGTACGACTTGGTTTTGGGTTGGAGAAAGTCATGACGACCGCTGCGGAAATCACTGGAGCAGAAGCTCCTGCAGGCGCTTCTGCTTCGGCAAATCCGGATCTGCGCTGGTACATCGTCCATGCCTATTCGGGCATGGAAAAGGCGGTGGAGCGCAATATCCAGGAACGCATTGGTCGCTCTGGCATGCAAGACAAGTTCGGTCGCATTCTGGTGCCGACCGAAGAAGTGGTGGAGATGAAAAACGGCCAGCGCAAGACGACGGAGCGTCGCTTGTTCCCTGGCTATGTATTCGTCGAGATGGTGATGGACGACGATACCTGGCACTTGGTGAAGCACACCAACAAGGTGACCGGTTTCGTGGGGGGGGCCAAGAACCGCCCCGCCCCTATTTCCGAAGAGGAAGTCCAGAAGATCGTCAGCCAGATGCAGGAAGGCACGGACAAGCCGCGCCACAAGATCGAATTCATGGTGGGCGAGCTGGTTCGCGTCAAGGAAGGTCCGTTCACGGATTTCAATGGCTCCGTCGAAGAAGTCAATTACGAAAAGAGCCGCGTGCGCGTCTCCGTGATGATCTTCGGCCGCTCCACGCCGGTCGAGCTGGAATTTGGTCAGGTCGAAAAGACGTAAGAACGTCTTCGATAAAAACCCTGATCGCCCTGGCACGCCAGGGCAAGCAATTGGATGTCGCGCTTTTCGGCTCGGTGCGAACATCGTGATAGCGAGTCGTTAACCCCGGGGAGCCGGTTGCTGCATGGTGCAGCGCAGGCGTTATGACCCGTAAGGAGTAAAACATGGCGAAAAAAATCGTCGGTTTTATCAAGCTGCAAGTCCCAGCTGGTAAGGCCAATCCATCCCCACCCATCGGCCCGGCACTGGGTCAGCGTGGCCTCAACATCATGGAGTTCTGCAAGGCATTCAATGCGCAGACCCAAGGTGTGGAGCCAGGCCTGCCATTGCCCGTGGTCATCACGGCTTTCGCAGACAAGAGCTTTACCTTCATCATCAAGACGCCGCCTGCGACGACTCTGATCAAGAAGGCCATCAAGCTCGAAAAGGGTTCGGCCAATGCGCTGAAGATCAAGGTCGGCAAGATCACGCGCGAACAGCTCGAAGAAATCGCCAAGACCAAGATGAAGGACATGAATGCCGCGAATGTTGACGCTGCTGTCCGTACGCTGGCTGGTTCCGCACGCTCGATGGGCGTGACGGTGGAGGGTTTGTAAATGGCCAAGTTGACGAAAAAGCAAAAAGCCCTGCAGGGCAAGGTTGACAGCACGAAGTTGTACGCCTTTGCGGATGCAGTGGCTCTGGTGAAGGAAGCCGCCACCGCCAAGTTCGATGAATCCATCGACGTGGCCGTGCAGCTCGGCATTGATGCCAAGAAGTCCGACCAAGTGGTGCGTGGCGCCGTGGTGCTGCCCAACGGTACCGGCAAGACGACGCGCGTCGCCGTGTTCGCCCAGGGTGCCAAGGCTGAAGAAGCCAAGGCCGCGGGTGCCGACATCGTCGGCATGGACGACCTGGCCGCCATGGTCAAGGCTGGCGACATGCCTTTCGACGTGGTGATTGCTGCCCCTGACGCGATGCGCGTCGTGGGTACGCTGGGCCAGATCCTGGGCCCGCGTGGCCTGATGCCCAACCCCAAGGTGGGCACAGTGACGCCTGACGTTGCCACGGCCGTGAAGAATGCCAAGGCTGGTCAAGTGCAGTTCCGCGTGGACAAGGCCGGTATCGTGCACAGCACGATTGGCCGCCGTTCGTTCGACAACGAGAAGCTGCAAGGCAATCTGGCTGCGCTGATCGATGCACTGAACAAGGCCAAGCCTGCTTCGAGCAAGGGTCTGTACCTGCGTAAGGTCGCCGTGTCTTCCACGATGGGCCTGGGCGTCCGCGTGGATACGCAATCCATCGCAGCGTAATTGCGAAAAGAAATCTTCGGACCTGTCAAAGGGTCCGATGTGGTGGGCTGAAGCTGGCATTCAAGCTGCCTTCAGGCCATCCAAGACCGTTGGTGTGCAAATTCGCACTTAATCCCCCTGGGGCCAACGCAGATGGCGATCCCGCTGCAGATGGAATCCGTTCCAAAACAGTTGGTCGCTGCAACAAGAGCGCGCAGGAGGGTGCAAGCCTGAATGTGCAATTTAAGGAGTAGACCTTGAGTCTTAATCGCAGTGAGAAAGAAGCGGTCATCAGTGAAGTGACCAGCCTCGCCGCTAAAGCTCAAACGCTTGTGATCGCGGAGTACCGCGGCATCACGGTCGCCGACATGACCAAACTGCGTGTGGAAGCTCGCAGCAAGGGCGTGAACCTGAGTGTTCTGAAGAACACCCTGGCTCGCCGTGCTGTAGCTGGCAGCGCGTTTGACGTGGTGGCTGACCAGATGACCGGTCCGCTGATCTATGGCTTCTCCGAAGACGCTGTGGCCGCCGCCAAGGTGGTGGCCGATTTCGCGAAAACCAACGACAAGCTGGTGATTCGTGGTGGCGCTTTCGGTGGCAAGGCCCTGGATGTCAACGGCGTTAAGCAACTGGCCAACATTCCTTCCAAGGAAGTGCTGCTGGCTCAGATTTGTGGCTTGCTTATGTCCCCCATGTCGCGTACGGCCGTTGTGCTGGGCGCACTGGCGGCGAAAAAAGGCGAAGGCGCAGCCGCACCGGCCGCCGAACCTGCCGCGGCTTGATAGCCGGGCAGTCAACCAACACAATTGTTAGGAAATCAAAATGGCATTCGATAAAGACGCATTCTTGACCGCGCTGGACAGCATGACGGTCCTGGAACTCAATGACCTGGTGAAGGCCATTGAAGAGAAGTTTGGCGTGAGCGCTGCAGCCATGGCTGCTCCTGCTGCCGCTGGTGGCGGTGCTGGCGCTGCTGCTGCTGAAGAAAAGACGGAATTCAACGTGGTGCTGACGGAAGCCGGCGCCAACAAGGTGTCCGTCATCAAGGCAGTGCGCGAAATCACCGGCCTGGGCCTCAAGGAAGCCAAGGACCTGGTGGACGGCGCTCCCAAGAACGTCAAGGAAGGCATTGCCAAGGCCGACGCCGAAGCTGCCGTCAAGAAGCTGGTGGAAGCCGGCGCCAAGGCCGAACTCAAGTAATTCGGTCTCGTTCAAGGGCTGGAGTGCTCCTCAAAGGGCCTCCAGCCTTTGGTGCTTTCAGAGCGCACCCGCAAGCCTCGTTTTCCACGAGTCTTTCGAGTGTCTTCTGACAACCCCGACAGCAGAAGACGCCTTGGTTCGGGTGATGTGCAATGCATCACCGTCCGCCATGGTTGGTAGTGGCCAACCGCCAAGCCCGCAAGGACACCTCTCCTTGCGGGTCAGTCGTCGAAGACCCAGGACTCATGTCTTTGCCCGGAGATCTCATGGCCTATTCCTACACCGAACGCAAGCGAATTCGCAAAAGCTTCGGCACCCGCGATAGCGTGCTCGAAGTTCCTTATCTGCTGCAGATGCAGAAGGACGCATACACCGCTTTCCTGCAGGCTGATAAAGCACCCCAGAAAAGAACCATCGAAGGCCTTCAGGCTGCATTCGACGCTGCCTTTCCTATCGTCTCCCACAACGGTTTCGTGGAGATGAAATTCATCGAGTACAACCTGGCCAAGCCCGCCTTCGACGTGCGCGAGTGCCAGACGCGTGGCCTGACGTTCGCGTCGGCCGTGCGGGCCAAGGTGCAGCTGATCATCTATGACCGCGAGTCCTCGACGTCGCAGTCCAAGGTGGTCAAGGAAGTGAAGGAGCAAGAGGTCTACATGGGCGAAGTGCCGCTCATGACCGACAAGGGCTCGTTCATCATCAACGGCACCGAGCGCGTGATCGTGTCCCAGCTGCACCGCTCGCCCGGCGTGTTCTTCGAGCACGACAAGGGCAAGACGCACAGCTCGGGCAAGCTGCTGTTCTCGGCGCGCATCATTCCCTACCGCGGTTCCTGGCTCGACTTCGAGTTCGACCCGAAGGACATCCTGTATTTCCGTGTGGACCGCCGCCGCAAGATGCCGGTCACGATCCTGCTCAAGGCCATCGGCCTGAACCCGGAATCCATCCTGGCGAACTTCTTCGTCAACGACAATTTCCGCCTGATGGACAGCGGCGCGCAGATGGAGTTCGTCTCCGAGCGCCTGCGCGGCGAAGTGGCGCGCTTCGACATCACCGACAAGTCCGGCAAGGTCGTCGTGGCCAAGGACAAGCGCGTGACCGCGCGCCACACCCGCGAACTGGAGCAGTCCGGCACCACGCACATCAGCGTGCCCGAAGACTTCCTGATCGGCCGCGTGGTGGCCCGCAACATCGTGGATGCGGACACCGGTGAGATCATCGCCAAGGCCAATGACGAACTGACCGAGGCACTGCTCAAGAAGCTGCGCAGTGCCGGCGTGCAGGACGTGCAGTGCATCTACACCAATGAACTCGACCAGGGCGCGTACATGTCGCAGACCCTGCGCATCGACGAAACGGTGGACGAGTTCGCAGCGCGCGTCGCCATCTACCGCATGATGCGCCCCGGCGAGCCGCCCACGGAAGACGCCGTGCAGGCCCTGTTCCAGCGCCTGTTCTACAACCCCGACACCTACGACCTGTCGCGCGTGGGCCGCATGAAGTTCAACGCCAAGATCGGCCGCGACGAATCCACCGGCCCCATGGTGTTGTCCAACGAGGACATCCTGGCCGTGGTCAAGATCCTGGTGGACCTGCGCAACGGCAACGGCGAAGTCGATGACATCGATCACCTGGGCAACCGCCGCGTGCGCTGCGTGGGCGAACTGGCCGAGAACCAGTACCGCACCGGCCTGGCACGTATCGAGAAGGCCGTGAAGGAGCGTCTGGGCCAGGCCGAGCAAGAGCCGCTGATGCCCCACGACCTGATCAACAGCAAGCCGATCTCGGCTGCGCTGAAGGAATTCTTCGGCGCCTCGCAGCTGTCGCAGTTCATGGACCAGACCAACCCCCTGGCTGAAATCACGCACAAGCGCCGTGTTTCCGCACTGGGCCCGGGCGGTCTGACCCGCGAACGCGCAGGCTTCGAAGTGCGCGACGTGCACGTGACCCATTACGGCCGCGTCTGCCCTATCGAAACGCCTGAAGGCCCGAACATCGGCCTGATCAACTCGCTGGCCCTGTACGCACGCCTGAACGAATACGGTTTCATCGAAACCCCGTACCGCCGCGTGGTGGAAGGCAAGGTCACCAACGAGATCGACTACCTGTCGGCCATCGAGGAAGGCAAGTACGTGATCGCGCAGGCCAACGCCGTGCTCGACAAGGACGGCCGCTTGACGGGCGAACTGGTCTCTGCCCGCGAAAAGGGTGAATCCATCCTGTGCGGTGCAGACCGTGTGCAGTACATGGACGTGTCGCCCGCGCAGATCGTGTCGGTGGCCGCCTCGCTGGTTCCATTCCTGGAGCATGACGATGCGAACCGCGCATTGATGGGCGCCAACATGTCGCGCCAGGCCGTGCCCGTGCTGCGTCCCGAGAAGCCCCTGGTGGGCACGGGCATCGAGCGTGTGGCCGCCGTGGACTCGGGCACCGTGGTCACCGCGACCCGTGGCGGTATCGTCGACTATGTCGATGCCACCCGCATCGTGGTGCGCGTGAACGACGACGAGGCCGTGGCCGGTGAAGTGGGCGTGGACATCTACAACCTCATCAAGTACCAGCGTTCCAACCAGAACACCAACATCCACCAGCGCCCCATCGTCCAGAAGGGTGACAAGCTGGTCAAGGGTGACGTGATCGCCGACGGCGCATCGACGGACTTCGGCGAGATCGCCATCGGCCAGAACATGCTGATCGCCTTCATGCCCTGGAACGGCTACAACTTCGAAGACTCGATCCTGATCTCCGAACGCGTGGTGGCCGAAGACCGCTACACCTCGATCCACATCGAGGAACTGGTGGTGATGGCGCGCGACACGAAGCTGGGCGCCGAAGAAATCACGCGCGACATTCCGAACCTGTCGGAACAGCAGCTGAACCGTCTGGACGAGTCCGGCATCATCTACGTGGGTGCCGAAGTGCAGCCCGGCGATACGCTGGTCGGCAAGGTCACGCCCAAGGGCGAGACCACCCTCACGCCCGAAGAGAAGCTCCTGCGCGCCATCTTCGGCGAGAAGGCTTCCGACGTGAAGGACACCTCGCTGCGCGTGGACCAGGGCTCGCAAGGCACCGTGATCGACGTGCAGGTGTTCACCCGCGAAGGCATCCAGCGCGACAAGCGCGCCCAGCAGATCATCGACGATGAACTCAAGCGCTTCCGCCTGGACCTGAACGACCAGCTGCGCATCGTCGAGGCCGACGCCTTTGACCGTATCGAAAAGCTGCTCAACGGCCGCGTGGCCAATGGCGGCCCGCAGAAGCTCGCCAAGGGCACGAAGATCGACAAGGCCTACCTGGCCTCGGTGGAGAAGTTCCACTGGTTCGACATCCGCCCCACCGAAGACGAAGTCGCCACGCAACTCGAGTCCATCAAGAACGCTCTGGAGCAGACGCGCCACAGCTTCGACCTGGCCTTTGAAGAAAAGCGCAAGAAGCTCACGCAAGGCGACGAGCTGCCAGCGGGCGTGCTCAAGATGGTCAAGGTCTACCTGGCCGTCAAGCGCCGCCTGCAGCCCGGCGACAAGATGGCCGGCCGCCACGGCAACAAGGGTGTGGTCTCCAAGATCGTTCCGGTCGAAGACATGCCCTACATGGCCGACGGCACCCCTGCCGACATCGTGCTGAACCCCCTGGGCGTGCCCTCGCGGATGAACATCGGGCAGGTGCTCGAAGTCCATCTGGGCTGGGCCGGCAAGGGCATCGGCCAGCGCATTGGCGACATGCTGCAGCAGCAGGCCAAGGCCTCCGAGCTGCGCAAGTTCCTGGAAGAGGTGTACAACTCCCGCGGCCGTACCGAAGACCTCTCGCAACTGAGCGATGAGGATGTGCTGAACATGGCGGCCAACCTCACCAGCGGCGTGCCTTATGCCACTCCGGTGTTCGATGGTGCTTCGGAAGAAGAAATCAAGGACATGCTGAAGATCGCCTACCCGGACGACATTGCCGAGCGCAAGGGCCTCACGCCCACCCGCACTCAGGCATACCTGTTCGACGGCCGCACCGGCGAGCGTTTCGAGCGTCCGACGACCATCGGCTACATGCACTACCTGAAGCTGCACCACTTGGTGGACGACAAGATGCATGCCCGTTCGACCGGTCCTTACTCGCTCGTCACGCAGCAGCCGCTGGGCGGCAAGGCGCAGTTCGGCGGCCAGCGTTTCGGGGAAATGGAAGTGTGGGCGCTGGAAGCTTACGGCGCCGCCTACGTGCTGCAGGAAATGCTGACGGTGAAGTCCGACGACGTGGTGGGCCGTACCAAGGTGTACGAATCCATCGTCAAGGGCGAACACGCCATCGAAGCCGGCATGCCGGAATCGTTCAACGTGCTGGTCAAGGAAATCCGTTCGCTGGGCCTGGACATCGAGCTGGAACGCTCCTAAGCAGAAAAGGAAAGAGTCACTATGAAATCGCTACTCGACCTGTTCAAGCAATTCACGCCGGATGAGCATTTCGATGCCATCCGCATCGGCATGGCTTCGCCCGAAAAGATCCGCTCGTGGTCTTTCGGCGAAGTGAAGAAGCCCGAGACCATCAACTACCGCACGTTCAAGCCCGAGCGCGACGGCCTGTTCTGCGCCAAGATCTTCGGCCCCATCAAGGATTACGAGTGCCTGTGCGGTAAGTACAAGCGCCTCAAGCACCGCGGCGTGATCTGCGAGAAGTGCGGCGTTGAAGTCACGCAGACCAAGGTGCGCCGCGAGCGCATGGGCCACATCGACCTGGCCGCGCCCTGCGCGCACATCTGGTTCCTGAAGTCGCTGCCATCGCGCCTGGGCCTGGTGCTGGACATGACGCTGCGCGACATCGAACGCGTGCTGTATTTTGAAGCCTATGTGGTGACCGACCCCGGCATGACCCCGCTGAAGAAGTTCAGCATCATGTCCGAGGACGACTACGACGCCAAGCGCAAGGAATACGGCGACGAATTCATCGCCAAGATGGGCGCTGAAGGTATCAAGGACCTGCTGGAATCCATCGACATCGACCTGTCGATCGAACGCCTGCGCGGCGACCTGACCGGCTCCGAAGTCAAGGTCAAGAAGAACGCCAAGCGCCTGAAGGTGCTCGAAGCGTTCAAGAAGTCGGGCATCAAGCCCGAGTGGATGGTGCTCGAAGTGCTGCCCGTGCTGCCACCGGACCTGCGTCCGCTGGTGCCGCTGGACGGCGGCCGCTTCGCGACCTCCGACCTGAACGACCTGTACCGCCGCGTCATCAACCGCAACTCGCGCCTGCGCCGCCTGCTGGAGCTGAAGGCCCCTGAAATCATCGCCCGCAACGAAAAGCGGATGCTGCAGGAAGCCGTCGACTCGCTGCTGGACAACGGCCGCCGCGGCAAGGCCATGACGGGTGCCAACAAGCGCGCCCTGAAGTCGCTGGCCGACATGATCAAGGGCAAGTCGGGCCGTTTCCGCCAGAACTTGCTGGGCAAGCGGGTGGACTACTCGGGCCGTTCCGTGATCACCGTGGGCCCAACGCTCAAGCTGCACCAGTGCGGCCTGCCCAAGCTGATGGCCCTGGAACTGTTCAAGCCCTTCATCTTCTCGCGCCTGGAAGCCATGGGCATCGCGACGACGATCAAGGCCGCCAAGAAGGAAGTCGAATCCGGCACGCCGGTGGTGTGGGACATCCTGGAAGAGGTCATCAAGGAACACCCCGTGATGCTCAACCGTGCGCCTACGCTGCACCGTCTGGGTATCCAGGCCTTCGAGCCCATCCTGATCGAAGGCAAGGCCATCCAGCTGCACCCACTCGTCTGCGCGGCCTTCAACGCCGACTTCGACGGTGACCAGATGGCTGTTCACGTACCGCTGTCGGTGGAAGCGCAGATGGAAGCCCGCACGCTGATGCTGGCCTCCAACAACGTGCTGTTCCCCGCATCGGGCGAACCCTCCATCGTTCCTTCGCAGGACGTGGTGCTGGGCCTGTACTACGCCACCCGTGACCGCATCAACGGCAAGGGCGAAGGCCTGGTGTTCGCCGACACCGGTGAAGTGCAACGTGCTCTGGACGCCGGCGAAGTCGAACTCGCCGCCAGGATCACGGTGCGCATGACCGAGTGGACCAAGAACAAGGAAACGGGCGACTTCGTTCCGTCCACCTCGCTCGTGGAAACCACCGCTGGCCGCGCACTGCTGTCCGAGATCCTTCCCAAGGGCCTGCCGTTCTCCAACATGAACAAGGCGCTCAAGAAGAAGGAAATCTCGCGCCTGATCAACGTGTCCTTCCGCAAGTGCGGCCTGAAGGAAACGGTCGTGTTCGCCGACAAGCTGCTGCAAAACGGCTTCCGTCTGGCCACGCGCGCCGGTATCTCGATCGCCATCGACGACATGCTGGTGCCTCCACAGAAGGCCGGCATCATCGAGCGCTCCGAGAAGGAAGTGAAGGAGATCGAACAGCAGTACGTGTCCGGTCTGGTCACCTCTGGCGAACGCTACAACAAGGTGGTGGACATCTGGGGCAAGGCCGGCGACGAAGTGTCCAAGGTGATGATGGCCCGGCTCTCCAAAGAGAAGGTCATGGACCGCCACGGCAAGGAAGTGGACCAGGAGTCGTTCAACTCCATCTACATGATGGCCGACTCCGGTGCCCGCGGTTCCGCCGCCCAGATCCGCCAGGTGGCCGGCATGCGGGGCCTGATGGCCAAGCCTGATGGCTCGATCATCGAAACGCCCATCACCGCGAACTTCCGCGAAGGCCTGAACGTGCTGGAGTACTTCATCTCCACCCACGGTGCCCGTAAGGGTCTGGCCGACACGGCGCTCAAGACCGCCAACTCCGGTTACCTGACCCGCCGCCTGGTGGACGTGACGCAGGATCTGGTCGTGACCGAGGAGGATTGCGAAACCTCCAATGGTTCGCTGATGCGCGCCATCGTCGAAGGCGGCGAAGTGATCGAATCGCTGCGCGACCGTATCCTGGGCCGCACGGCCGCAGAAGACGTGCTGCATCCGGAAACCCGGGCGGTGCTGGTCCAGGCGGGCGTCATGCTCGAGGAAGACCTCATCGAGGAACTCGAAGCCGCTGGCGTCGACGAAGTGAAGGTGCGCACGGCGCTGACCTGCGAGACCCGCTATGGCCTGTGCGCCAAGTGCTACGGCCGCGACCTGGGCCGTGGCGGCCTGATCAACCTCGGCGAAGCCGTGGGCGTGATCGCTGCCCAGTCCATCGGCGAACCCGGCACGCAGCTGACCATGCGCACGTTCCACATCGGGGGTGCCGCTTCGCGCGCCGCCATCGCATCGAGCGTGGAAGCCAAGTCCAACGGCGTGATCGGCTTCAATGCCACGATGCGCTACGTGAGCAACACCAAGGGCGAGCTGGTGGTGATTGCGCGTTCGGGTGAGATCATCATCCACGACGAGCATGGCCGCGAGCGCGAGCGCCACAAGGTGCCTTACGGCGCGACGCTGACGGTCAAGGCCGACCAGCAGATCAAGGCCGGCACCATCCTGGCCAACTGGGATCCGCTGACGCGCCCCATCATCACCGAGTTCGCCGGCCAGACCAAGTTCGAGAACGTCGAAGAAGGTCTCACGGTGGCCAAGCAGGTCGACGAAGTGACCGGCCTGTCCACGCTGGTGGTGATCGATCCGAAGCGCCGCGGCGCTGCCAAGGTCGTTCGTCCACAGGTGAAGCTGATCGACGCGCAGGGCAACGAAGTGAAGATCCCTGGCACCGACCACTCGGTGACCATCGGCTTCCAGGTCGGCGCGCTGATCCAGGTGCGCGACGGCCAGGACGTGGGCCCCGGCGAAGTGCTGGCGCGTATTCCGGTCGAAGGCCAGAAGACCCGCGACATTACCGGTGGTCTGCCCCGCGTGGCCGAGCTGTTCGAAGCCCGCACTCCGAAGGACAAGGGCACGCTGGCCGAGATGACCGGTACCGTGTCGTTCGGCAAGGAAACCAAGGGCAAGGTCCGCCTGCAGATCACCGATCCTGAAGGCCACGTGTTCGAAGAACTCGTGCCCAAGGAAAAGAACATCCTGGTGCACGAAGGCCAGGTGGTGAACAAGGGCGAGTCGATTGTGGACGGCCCCGCCGATCCGCAGGACATCCTGCGCCTCTTGGGCATCGAGGAACTGTCGCGCTACATCGTGGACGAAGTGCAGGACGTGTACCGCTTGCAGGGCGTGAAGATCAACGACAAGCACATCGAGGTGATCGTTCGCCAGATGCTTCGCCGCGTCGTGGTCGAGAACGTCGGCGAGTCGAACTACATTGCCGGTGAACAGGTCGAGCGCTCCGAGATCCTCAACACCAACGAGGCGCTGCAGGCCGAGGGCAAGATTCCCGCGACCTACAGCAACCTGCTCTTGGGTATCACGAAGGCTTCGCTGTCGACCGACTCCTTCATCTCGGCGGCTTCCTTCCAGGAAACCACCCGCGTGCTCACCGAGGCTGCCATCATGGGCAAGCGCGACGAGCTGCGCGGCCTGAAGGAAAACGTGATCGTGGGCCGCCTGATCCCGGCCGGTACGGGTCTGGCTTACCACCAGGCACGCAAGGCCAAGGATGCCATGGACGACGCCGAGCGCCGCGCCATCGCCGAAGCCGAAGCGGCCGAGATGGAAGCCCAGGCGGATGCCACCGAAGTCGAGGGCAGTAGTGCCTCCACGGCCACCGACGCAGCTGCTGACTAAGCCCGAGGGCTGTCACTGAAGAGCTCCCGCCCTGTCCCTGGCAGGCCGGGAGCTTTTTTTTGGACATCGTCTGCGCACCTTTCTTCTTTTCCTTTCTCCATTTACTTTTCGGGCCGGAACGCGTGGTGCACGCGGAGACGGCAGCTGTGCATGTGGTCATCGCCTCTTTTCTGGATTGTTTTTGCCATCGCCGTCTTCTGGGCCCTGGGCGCCTACAACCGCCTGATGCGGCTGCGCTCTGCCGTCGTGCAGGCGTTCGGCAGTTTTGACGCGCACATGGTGCGGCTGGTGGCGCTGCTGGGAGAGTTTGGAGCCGCGCATGCTGTCCAGCCCTCCACCTTGAGTGCCCCGGAACAGGAGATGGCAGCACTGCAGGGCGCCACCACCCAATTGAGTGCGTCGCTCGCAATGGCGCGTGCCCGTCCCCTGCAGGCAGATGCAATCGCCGCTCTGACGGCCGCACGCGATGTGCTGCAGGCTTGCTGGCAGAAGGCGGGGCGCAGGGAAGGGCAGGGCGACCCACCGCCCACAGCGGCTGACGCGCGGGACGCCTTGCCGTCGCCCTGGCAAATCCGGTGGGATGAACATGTCCAGCAGAACGACCAGGCCATTCGCGTCTTCAACGATGCGGTGTTGCACTACAACGCCGCCATTGCCCAGTTTCCCGCGAACCTGCTGGCCTGGGTGTTCGGATTCAAGGCCGCCCGGGGCCTGTAGACCGTTTTCAGGACCACCATGACCCAACCCCCTGCGCGCCCCACGTCTTCTTCCGGGGGGCAACCTCCTTCGCCCCGCCGCCCCGCCCACCCGCCGTCCGGGGGCGGACAGCCGGTGGCGCTGTGGCAGCAGCTGGATGCCGTGGCCGGCGCCTTGCTTGCCATTCGCGGGGGCCAGTCCGGAACCGCCGCCATGGGGGCGGTGGACGTGGGTCTGCGCCCGGGCGTGCAGTCTCTGCTGTTCCAGGTGCTGCGCCAGGCCGGGCGCGCCGAGGCATTGCGCCGCCAGATGGTCGCCCGCACGCCGCCGCCGGCGGCGGATGCCTTGCTGTGCACGGCGCTGGCGCTGTGCTGGAACCCGGACGAATCGCCGTATGAGGCCTTCACGCTGGTGAATCAGGCGGTGGAGGCGGCCAAGCGGAGCGCATCCACCCGCGCGCAGGCCTCGTTCATCAACGGGTGCTTGCGCCGCTTTCTGCGCGAGCGCGATGCGCTGGTCGCCCGCACCGGCGACGATCCGCTGGCACGCTGGAACCATCCCCAGTGGTGGATCGCACGGCTGCGCAAGGACCATCCCCAGCATTGGGAGCAGATCCTTCAGGCCAACAACGCCCACGCGCCAATGACGTTGCGGGTTAACAAGCAAAAATGCACTCCGGCGCAATACCAGCAAGCGCTAGGTGCTATTGATTTGGAAGCGTCTTCGTGGGGCGATGCCGGGCTGGTGCTGCGGCATCCCGTGCCTGTGCAATCCCTGCCGGGCTTTGACCAGGGCTGGGTGTCGGTGCAGGATGCCGCCGCGCAGATGGCGGCGCCCCTGCTGCTGGACGGCCTGGACCTCGCACAGCCCCTGCGTGTGCTCGACGCCTGCGCCGCACCGGGGGGCAAGACGGCCCACCTTCTGGAGCTGGCCGGTGCTGGCGCCCCTGTACAGGTCACCGCGCTGGAGATCGACGCCGCCCGCAGCGCCCGCATCGGTGACACCATGCAGCGCCTGGGGCTTCGTGCGCAGGTGGTCGTGGCCGACGCCGCACGCCCCCAGGACTGGTGGCAGCAGCACTGCGGGGGTGAACTGTTCGATGCCATCTTGCTCGATGCGCCATGCACCGCCTCGGGCATCGTGCGGCGCCACCCCGACGTGCGCTGGCTGCGCCGCGAGAGCGACATTGCCCAGTTGGCCGCCCTGCAGGCCCGCCTGCTGAAGACGCTCTGGCCCCTTCTGCGCCCAGGCGGGCGGCTGCTGTATTGCACCTGTTCCGTGTTCCGCGCCGAAGGCGACGACCAGGTGCAAACGTTTCTTGCACACAACACCGATGCGCAATTGCTGCCGTCGCCGGGGCATTTAATTCCCGGCAACGGGGACAAGCCCGGGGCTGTCCCGGACAATCAACCGGGTGACCACGACGGATTTTTTTACGCACTGTTGCAAAAATCGCCGCAATGAGTCCGTGATGGCTCGGTGGATGGTGGTTTGCGCAATTTTTGTGCTCATGGGATGTGCCGCCCTGCTGCCGGGGCTGGTTGCGGCAGGGCAAGCCGCCGCGCCCGAGGTGGGCGAACTGCGGCTCGAGCGGGCCGAAGACGGCCTGTACCTCAGCACCAACCTGCAGTTCATGCTGCCGGAACTCGCAGAAGACGCATTGAACAAAGGCATTCCCATGTTCTTCGTGGCGGAGGCCCAGGTGATGCGCGACCGTTGGTACTGGTCTGACCGCCAAGTGGCGGAAACCACCCGCTATCTGCGCCTAAGTTATCAGCCATTGACGCGAAGATGGCGATTGAACATCTCCCCCGTACCGTTCACCAACAGCGGCCTGGGCGTGGTGCTGGGGCAGAACTTTGACGACTATGCCGATGCGTTGTCTGCTATTCAGCGGATTTCGCGTTGGAAGATCGCTGAAAACGAGGTGATCGAGGCAGATGTCGTGCACACGGTCAACTTCCGGTTCAGGCTCGACATGTCCCAGCTGCCCCGCCCGTTTCAGATTGGGGCCGTGGGGCGATCCGGATGGAATCTGCTGGTTTCGCGCAGCCAGCGCCTGGCAGCGGAGCCTGCGAAGTGAGCCACCCCGGCGCTCCCCGGCCGGCGGCGGCCTCCGCGTCGGCCCACGCCGCCGCACGCCAGTCGCGCGCCGTGCGCTGGGCGGTGGGGGTGGGCGCCGCCGCCATGTCTGCCATCGGCTTGGTGCTGATGTTCCTGCTCACCCTGGCGACCAACAACCGCGCGCTGTACGAGCGCAACTACGCCTGGCTCTTTGGCGTGAACGTGCTGGTGGCGCTGTTGCTGCTGGCCGTGCTGGTCTGGGTGGCGGTGCGCCTGGGCATGCGCCTGCGCAAGGGGCGCTTTGGCAGCAGGCTGCTCGTCAAGCTGGCGGCCATTTTCGCGCTGGTGGGCCTGATGCCGGGGCTGCTGATCTACGTGGTGTCCTACCAGTTCGTCACCCGCTCCATCGAGAGCTGGTTCGACGTGAAGGTGGAAGGGGCCCTGTCGGCGGGGGTGAATTTGGCCCGGGTTTCACTCGACTCGCTGGCCACCGACATGGCCGCCAAGACGCGCAACGCGGGTGCGCAGGTGGCCCAGGTGCCCGATGCCGCCGCCGGGCTGGTGCTCGAACGCATCCGCGAGCAGTTGGGCGCCACCGATGTCGTGCTCTGGAACGCTGCAGGGCAGGCGGTGGCCAGCGCCGGCCAGTCGCGCTTCAGCCTGAACCCCGACCGGCCCGGGGTGCCCCTGCTGCGCACCGTGCGCCAGCAGCGCGCCACCGCGCAGATCGAGGGGCTGGACGATATATCGGACCCTGCCGCCGCGCAGAACGCGCGGGTCAAGGTGCTTGCCCTGGTGAGCAGTCCCAGTGTGGGCTTGCTCGTGGAGCCCCGGTACCTGCAAGCCACGCTCCCGCTGCCGCCCGCGCTGGTGGCGAACGCCATCGCCGTGCAGGAGGCCAACCGTGAATACCAGGAGCGCGCGCTGGCGCGGGGAGGCCTGCGGCGCATGTACGTGGGCACGCTCACGCTGAGCCTTTTCCTGGCGGTATTTGGAGCCGTGCTGCTGGCGGTGCTGCTGGGCAATCAGCTGGCACGCCCCCTGCTCGTGCTGGCCGAAGGGGTGCGCGAGGTGGCGGCGGGCAACCTCAGCCCCAAGGCCGTGCTGCAGGGCAAGGACGAACTGGGCGGCCTCACGCGGTCCTTCGCCTTGATGACCCAGCAACTGGCGGATGCCCGGCAGGCCGTGGAACAGAGCATGGGTGAGGTCGATGCCGCCCGCGCCAATCTCCAGACCATTCTGGACAACCTGACAGCGGGGGTCATCGTCCTGGATGCGCAGGGGCTGATCCGGTCGTCCAACCCCGGCGCCACGCGGATCCTGCGCGCACCCATGGCGGTGTACGAAGGGCGTCCGCTGTCCGAGGTGCCCGGCCTTGCCGAGTTTGCGGCATCGATCCAGGGCCATTTCGACGCCTTCCTGGGGGACACCGAACGCCATGGGCTGGACCACTGGCAGCAACCGTTTGAACTGCATGCGTCGTCCGGCGGCGTGGGGCAGCACGCCACCAGCCTCGTGGCCCGGGGGGCCGAACTGCCTGATTCGGCCCGATTGTTGGTTTTTGACGACATTTCGGAAATTGTTTCAGCACAGCGTGCGCAGGCCTGGGGCGAGGTGGCACGGCGCCTGGCGCATGAAATCAAGAATCCGCTGACGCCCATCCAGCTGTCCGCCGAGCGGCTGGAAATGAAGCTCTCGGGCAAGCTGCCCGATCCAGAGCAAGCCATCCTGGCCAAGTCCGTCAAGACCATCGTGGACCAGGTGGACGCCATGAAGCGGCTGGTCAACGAATTCCGTGACTACGCACGGTTGCCCGCCGCAGAACTGCATGCGCTGGACCTCAATGCGCTGGTCGCGGATGTGCTCCACCTGTATGGGGAAGAGAACGCCACCGTGCGTGTGGAAGCCGAACTGGACCCGCGCTGCCCCAGCATCGCGGGCGACGCGCAGCAACTGCGCCAGGTCGTGCACAACCTGCTGCAAAACGCGCAGGATTCCACCGAACAGGCCCGTGCCAGCACCTCCGAGCCCGTGCCCGCGGTGCGCATCAGCACGCGCTGGAGCGAGTCCTCGCGGCGCGTGCGGCTCACGGTATCGGACAGCGGCGCCGGCTTCCCCGCGCACATCCTTCAGCGGGCCTTCGAACCCTACGTCACCACCAAGCCGCGGGGTACCGGCCTGGGGCTGGCCGTGGTCAAAAAGATTGCCGACGAGCACGGTGCACGCATCGACTTGTCGAATCGCATCGAAGATGGCGTGGTGCGGGGAGCCCAAGTGTCGTTATCATTCGCCCCTGAACCAGCGGTGGCGTCATAACAACACCGCCCCGCAGTACCCAAGGCGCTTCAACACACATGGCAAACATTCTGGTGGTCGACGATGAGCTCGGCATTCGTGATCTGTTGTCGGAAATCCTGAACGACGAAGGTCACAGCGTAGACCTCGCAGAAAACGCAACCCAGGCGCGTGCTGCCCGGTCGGGCAATACTTACGACCTGGTGCTGCTCGATATCTGGATGCCCGATACCGACGGTGTCTCGCTGCTCAAGGAATGGGCAACGGCCGGCGTGCTCACCATGCCCGTGATCATGATGAGCGGCCACGCCACCATCGACACCGCCGTGGAGGCCACGCGCATCGGCGCGTTCTCTTTCCTTGAAAAGCCCATCACCCTGCAAAAGCTGCTCAAGGCGGTGGAGCAGGGCCTGGCGCGCAATGCCGCCCACCAATCGGCCCCGGCGGCCGCCACCCAGGCGCCCGTTCACGCTCCCGCCGACCCCACGTTCTCGCAACTGCCGGCCGTATCGGCCGTGATGGCCAGCGTGGACGCCGGTCCGCACGCCCACCAGGGGTTTGATCTGGACCGCCCCCTGCGCGAAGCGCGTGATGGCTTCGAGAAAGCCTATTTCGAATTCCACCTTGCCCGCGAGGGCGGCTCGATGACGCGGGTAGCCGAAAAAACCGGCCTGGAGCGCACCCACCTGTACCGCAAGTTGCGCCAGTTGGGCGTGGACCTGGGGCGAGGCAAGCGCACCTAGCAGCACCGCAATAAATTCCTTCAGGTTCTTCAGAAGCCTCGATTTTTCTGGTTATAATTTGAGGCTCAGGCCCGGTAGCTCAGTCGGTAGAGCAGAGGATTGAAAATCCTTGTGTCGGTGGTTCGATTCCGCCCCAGGCCACCAGTCTCCCTACGCCTAGTCCCTCCAGACTAGGCGTTTTCATTTGTGCGACAAGGACTTAGCTTCGAAACGTCGCTCACAACGTCCCAGGTCGTTCCGTTACATCCCGCGTTTGCCCGTACCCCGCACCGTCCCCTAGAGTGATCCCATGAAAAACGCCCTTCAGGGGTACGGGGTACGAAATGGGACTGCTGAGCGAGACGCAAATCAAGGCGGCCAAGCCTGGGCCGAAAGAGTTCTTCTTCAACGATGGCGACAACCTGTTCCTGCGCGTGCGCAGCAGTGGGAAGGCCTGGATCTATCGCTACGAGAAGGACGGCAAGACCATCAAGCTTGGGCTGGGGCCGTACCCCGCGGTGACGCTGG
This sequence comes from Acidovorax sp. GW821-FHT10E03, assembly GCF_059415205.1. Taxonomy (NCBI): domain Bacteria; kingdom Pseudomonadati; phylum Pseudomonadota; class Betaproteobacteria; order Burkholderiales; family Comamonadaceae; genus Acidovorax; species Acidovorax sp. GW821-FHT10E03. The sequence goes on from NZ_JBWKMU010000011.1 coordinate 18,655, forward strand.
CGCAGGCGCGCGCCAAGGCCTATGAGGCCAGCAGCCTGCGCGCTGGCGGACTGGACCTCAAGGAGGTCCGCCGGCAAAGAGAAGAGAAGGACCGCGTCGCTGCGCTGAACACTTTCGAGCTGCTGGCGCGCGCCTGGGTCGCCAATGCCAGGAAGGACCGGCAATGGTCGAGCGGCTACGCCGGCAAGGTCATCCGACACTTGGAGATCCACGTCTTCCCCTGGGTCGGCGACCGCGCCATCGAGAAGATCGCCCCGACCGAGATCGTGCGATGCCTCCACCGGATCAAGGACCGCGGCAACCTGGAGACGGCCCAGCGCGTGCGCGAGGCGGTGCAGCACGTGTATCAGCACGCGGTGGACGTCGGCGCCCTGGAGCCGTCCAGGAACTTCGTCAACAAGAACACCGGCGGCCTGCCGGCGCCGCGCAGTCGGCATTACGCCGCCATCACCGATCCCGCGCAGCTCGGGCAGTTGCTGCGTGACATCCGCGACTACAACGGCGCCTTCATCACACGCTGCGCGCTGCGGCTGGCGCCGGTGATCTTCCAGCGCCCAGGCCAGTTGCGCCTTGCTGAATGGGAGGACATCCATCTCGATGATGAACTGTGGCGCTGCCCGCCCGAGAAGATGAAGCTGCGCGAATGGCAGAAGCGGGACAGCCGCACGCCGGCACATCTGGTGCCGCTGCCGCGGCAGGCGATGGACATTCTTCGGGACCTGCATCCGTTGACCGGCCCGGCCGGGCCGATCTTTCGCAGCATGTCGCGCCGCTCAGAGAAGAGCCGCTACATCAGCGACAACACCATCAACGCGGCCCTGCGCACGATGGGCTACGACACCAAGGAGCAGATCACCGGCCACGGCTTCCGGGCCACCGCCCGGACCATGATCCGGGAATACCTTGGATGGGACCCGGATGTCATCGAGCGTCACCTGGCGCACGTGTCCGACGAAGAACTGGGCGGCAGCTACGACCGCGCGACTTTCCTGGCGCAGCGCAAGACGATGGTGCAGGAGTGGGCCGATTTTCTGGATGGCCTGGAAGCGGGGAAGATGCCCGATGAAGCGAATAGTTTGTTGCGCTTCACGCAGCTTCGGCCCGAGCGGCCCGCCAAGTATCTGACCTCTGACGGTACTGGATTCATCCAGGAGGCATGACAAAGTAATCTGGCCGAGGGGCCCGGTGCTACGTCCTGACTGGCGCCGCGATTGTCATAGACTGCGCCATGACGTTTTCACTAGAGCAACTTGATGCGCTGATTGCAAACCGTGCACAAGAGGGTCTCTACTTGGAGTTCAAGCGAGGTCTTGCGTTGCGTCTTGCGGGGGATGCCCGCCGCGAACTTGTGAAGGACTGCACCGGGTTTGCCAACGCTGCAGGGGGATTGCTTGTATACGGGATCGCCGAAGAGAACATCGATCACGTCGACGTTGCTGCTGCGCTTGACGCAGTTCCGGCGGATGGGGCGAATTCAGCTCGCATCAGCGAGATCCTTCGATCCAATACCAGCCCGCCCATCAACTCCTACGAGATTGTCGAGTTGCAACTTCCCGGCGGTGTCGGGCGCGTTGTCGCCATAGAAATTGGCGCCGCAGGAACTGCACACCAGAATCTGATCGATCATCGTTACTACCAAAGGTCGGGCAGTACGACACAGCCGATGACCGATTTCCAGATTCGGGACGTGATGAACCGGCGCTCAAAGCCGGAAGTGCTTGTCGAGCCGCGAATGAAGCACCTCGTGCGTCGAGACGACTTCCATCGCTATCTGTTGGAGGTGAAGATCACCAATGTTGGTATGGTTAGCTTGGAGAAATGGCGGCTTGAGCTGGATATCCCACACCCGGTGGTGACGGATACCTCAGACGAGGCGCAAACGCAGCTGGACTACGAGTTCCACGTCACAGAACTGTGCGTTGGCAACCGGGACATTTGCCGTGTGGGATTTGGGGATCCTCATCCAACCATGCACACGAAGATTCTGCACCCGCAGCAATCGCTCGAATTTCACTCCCGACAAGGTACGCAAGAGAGCTCCGAGTGGTATCCGCGAATAGTGGTCGAGATCGACCATCCCCGTTGGTTGAGAGTCAGAGGAATAGACATCCCGTGGCGCTTGTACATGCCAAACAATGCGCCCTTCGCTGGCGTCTGGGCGTTTGATGACTGGTGCAGCTTCTAGACTAGTTGCGCTCTTGACGTCTAGGTCATCCCCGGTCTTTGCTTAAACGAGGCCTGCTGCCACCTGCGTGAGAGGCGGTGGGGCCCTTCACATTTGTCCATCCGCGGCAGTGATCCGCGGCTCGATGGATTCGGGGCTTTCGGCTGGGGCCTCGGCGTTCCGAGTTTCGCCGGATATAGGGCGTCAATAAGAAAAAGGAACGTCCATGGTTCACCCGCCCAATGGGCGGCAAGGCATTGCCCAAACACTGGTGTCTTCGTTCAGGCAGCTGCGACGCGCCTGACCCGGGCGCCCGATGAGCTCTGCTGAACTTGGCAGCGCGCCAAGGGGCGGAAACCCGTGGGATCGCTAATCCACGCCTGCAGGGCTTCTCGGCGCCAACCCGTTGCTCTTCCGCCGAGCGAGATCTGAGGCGGGAACTCGCCGGCGGCGATGCGCCTGTAGATGCTGGACCGGCTCAGTGCGGTGATGCGGATCACGTCGCTGAGCCGGTAGAAAGCAGGCTCTGGATTTCGCGAAGCACTCGTGGTGTCCTCGGCATGTGGCATGGCTGCACCTTCCTGGGCGTTCCTGGTACCGCAAGGTTGCTCCATGCATGCCGCTTGAGGAACTTACCGCTGCGAAGCGTGGCGTAGGGGGGCGCATAGGCCGCCTGTGCTTTTGGTCAGAATTACGTCTGAAAAAATGGAGACCATGGTGGAGAACGCAAAACAGGCTGTGACCATGACGGTACCGAGCAACCGCATTGGGACTCGCAACATCGGCGAGCCGCTGCGATTCAAGGACGTAGAACCCTTGGCCGGATTCACGCTCGAATCGGGCAAGCCAGGGCAGCACGTCAAGGTTTGTACGCGGCTGGCGGTGAGTTCTGACGAGCCGCTTTTCCACCGACTGGTTGAGAGTCTGGACGACGTTGTCCGGCATATAGCCCAGAAAGCGGCCACCGCAGTCAACTTGCGCCGGGCTGACACGGTTCTGCTGATCCTTAAGCCTGACAACACTGCCGAGCTTTGGGTGGACACGGCGGCTGTGTCGTTGCAATGCAGAGTCAAGCGCTCGGTCGCCGCAGGTTCGATGATCTTCGAGAGCGACATTGCCGACGTGACGGGCATGAGTTTTCCATGCGTATCATTCGACAAAAAAGACAAGGTCCTGTGCCTGTTTCGCGAAGGCTGGAGCTTCGGGCTTGCGTTCGACTTCAATCCGGATGGCAAGCTCGATTTGGACTGGTTTTCGACGGCACTCGGTTCTTTACACCGCACGCTTCGCTACCGGCATCTCTACGCGGCTGTGAACGACCCCGCGATCTCGGGCCCCCTACAGGTGGCGGGCTGGTTCCCATTTGTCGAAATCATCACGTCCGAATTTGGCGACCTTGCTCGGCACACCGAAGCCGGGTTCGACATTGCTGAAATCGAGGCAAGGATCGTGGCGGCGTTCGATGCGGAGCGACTGAGTCGCCTGTTCGAGCGCTGGTCCGCAAAGCCGCATTTCGCGGTGAAGGCTGTGTTGCTCAAGGAGGCTGTCGAAGCTTTCACGGCGCAGAGGCCCGCGTCGGTCATCAAGATCATTCTGACCGAGATCGAAGGTGTCCTGAACGACGCCCACAAGGCAGCACATAGTGGGCAAGGCGCGAAGCTCAAAGCGCTCCTCGCCTTCGCTCAGACCTCTGCCGAGCAGCGTGCGGGAGGTCCAGATACGCTGTTCTTCCCTGTTGCCTTTGGCCGCTATCTCGCGGCATACATCTTCGCAGATTTTGATCCTGTGGCTCGGAACGGCACGGCGGGGTCACGCCATGCTGTTGGGCACGGAGCGGCGACGCAAGAGAGCTACACGATGGCTCGTGCATTGCAAGCGATCCTCACGCTTGACCAACTTGCCTTCTACACGTAGACCGCCGGCTCGCTCACCGCGCACCCGCGCCCGCATTTCCACGATTGAGGCGCGTGCCTTTGGCGAGAAGCTCTAGTTCTTCGGCTGCCAACCTGTCCACATGGTGCTTCTTGCGAAGCATCAACCCACGTTCGTCCCTCGGCTTGCCCTTGGAACTACCTTTATACGAAAGCCAATTAAAGCTCGTGACTACAGCGAACTCATCATCACAAATCAGTGACTTGCGGTGCGTATTGCCGACGTAGATAAAGTGAAAGTTCTTGAACCTGTCCGCGAGATTTCCAAGATCGCGCTTTGCGCCCGGCGTGATGTCCGCTTTCTCGTTGGCAGCGTTCTTCTTTGGCCCGTCAGCCTTTTCGATGCCGAAGCCTATGTAGACATCGACCCCTTTGCGCAGCAATGCCTCAAGCGATGAGACAAATCCCCAGTCGATGACAGAGTCTCGAATCCAGGGCGAGACGATCACCAGTCTCTTTTGGGCAGACAAGAGTGCCTTCCTTAGGTGCCCTGGGTGTTCGTGGCAGAGCAATGTTTGCATCGTTTCGGGCTCCGCAGGCTGCTGCGGTCGACTGACTTTCGGTTGCTCCTGCGTTGGCGTAGCTTCGTCAGTCACGGTGCCAGCACCCTGATCGGTTCCAGGAGTCTCGAGCAAGGTCACCACGGGGGGTATCTGGACATCTTCCGACAGTGTGCGCGCACCGACAAGGTCGGGTCCGCCGGCCGCGGCAAACGCCACTTCATGCTGTATGGACTGCCCGTCTTCGCGCCAGAATCCCACCTGCACGTCATGCGACTGAGCCAGACTCTTGTAGAAGAGCATCGTGCACCCCAGATACCGCAGTTCCCGCCGCTCGATTCGACGGATGGCGAGCAACGAGCCACTCCAGTCCGGCGACAGCGAGGCGTGCCGCTCGAGTACCTTGTCGAAGTCTTGGAGCGGAATGTCCCCCACCTCCGGACGCTTGGACGTTCCGATCGGCACCTCGAAGCGCTCCAGGTCTCGCATGTCTCGTCCCCGGAACAATTGCTCCGGAGGCAGCACGAGCAAGCGCTTGGTGAGCGCATCGAAGCACACTTCGATCGCGCGCTCTCGCGGTTTGATGATGGAGGCTTCCACCAGTACATTGCGGCCCTTGGTCGACAGCGTCACCTTGGCATCGGCGTCGGCAACGCCGCGCGAATAGTTGATCAGTTCCGCGGTGTTCAGTGCCACAAGCACCGGCGTGAGCACGGCCTTGGGCAGGCCTAAAAACTCGTAGATGCTCCCCGGCGCGTCCAGGCCGGCCCTCACTGCCTTCAGCACGGCTTCTTCGATGGGGCTGATCGGCTTACGTTCCAGGACCAGGATCCGTAGCCTCAGCACGAAGACCGGCAGCCCCGCTTCTTTGAACGACACGAGGTCATAGCCCGACCTGGCGCGCGCGGCTTCCTCGAGAACACGTTCCAGGCTCACGGCTTCACCTCCTCAAGGGCGCAGGTCTGCGGGTTGCGTCGGATGTAGTCGATGACGTCCCTCAGGGGATTCGTCGCTCCTTGCGCCGCTTGACAAAAGCTGTGGTCACCCACGATTGCCAGCAACTCTTTGCCGCGCGACAGCGCGACGTTGATGCGCTCCATCTCCTTGAGGAAGCCCAGTCCCTTCACTTCCGAACGCGTGACTGAGAACACCACAATGTCGGCCTCACGTCCCTGGAACGCGTCCACGACGTTGACGAATACTTCGGAGAAGCTCTTCCACTGGCGCCCCTTGGTCTGCACTGCGGTTTGTAAACGCGCTCGCTGCGGGTCGTATCCGGTGAGCACCGCCACAGTCACGCGCCTGTCCTTGTAGCGTCCGCGCTGCATCCAAGCATCGATGCGCGAAAGCAGTCCCATGACGATCTCGATCTCTGCGTCGTTATAGTACGACGTGCCCAGCGGCCTTGACGCGCGATTCGGCCTGCGCGCAGTCGAATACCAAGTCACCGGCCGTGGCATCACGCCCACCAAATGCGGCGCCGGCTCGCGATCGATGCTGCGCAGTTCGCTGCGATAGAAGCACTCCGAAATCAGGTTGCCAATCGCAGGCAGCATGCGATGCTGCGACGTGAGTGTCTTCTTCAGGGCGGCGGGAAGGTTGGCGCCCAGGTGGTTGAATAGCGTCGCCTTTTGGTCCTCCGACTTGAGGTCGTAGCGCTCCAGAAAACCCAGCGTCCGAAGGTCCGGGTCCTGAAAGGGCGAAAGCTGCTTGCTGTCGCCGACCAGAACCGTGCGTCGCGCCCGCGACATTGGCACCAACACTTCGGTGGGTGTGGCGATGGACGCCTCGTCCACGATGCACAAGTCGTAGGTGATCTCCGAGCGCCCCGGTATGCTCATCACGCCGAGACAGGTTCCTGCGACCACCTGGCTGGCGGCGATGACCGCAGCATGGAAATCGCGACTGCGGCCAAAAGCGGTTTCCCAGTCGGTATGCACTTGGAGCAACTGCTTCAGCTGCCCGCCAGCCTGTGTTCCGTCCGAATATGCCTCAGCCCACCCGTGCAGATCGGCTGCGGAACATTCGGCAAATTCCTTCAACTCTTCCTTTGACTCGATGTGACTGGCCAGGTCCTTCCACGACTCCTTGAGCAGACCTTCGAGCAGATCGCGATCCGCGCTGAGGCCCTTGAACCACTCCTCCAACTCAGTGCGTTCTTCGGCGCTCAAGGCGGCGCGCGCGGCCTCGGCCAGTCTCGGCTCCAATTCCTTCATGCCTTGTTCCGCGGCTTCCAGGCGAGTTTTCAGCTTGGCGTGGCGCTCCATCGCCATGGCACGCCGAACGTCCTTCACGTTCAGTCCATGTTCTTGTGCCCAGCGCTCCATGAAAGCGCGACCGGCGGCCAGCGCGCGCTTGCGCATCTCTGGCAGCCTGACGTCCAGCATCAGCTTCCGGCCGGAGGCTGCAATGCGATCGTCATCATCCTGGCCGATGCGGACGGCATCTACGGGAATGGCAGTCTGCCCAACAATCCGTTCCAGCGAGTTGTCCAGCGCAACGTGTGTCTGCGAGGTCAACAGCACCCGCGCGTTCGGGTTCGCCTTCAGCGTTTGCAACACCAACTCCGTGATGAAGGTGGTCTTCCCTGTGCCGGGCGGACCCTCCACCAATAACAGCGGTGGCTCGGAAAGTGCGGCGAGCACGGCGTCCTGCTTGTCTTCGTCGATTCGCGTATTGATGAAGTCCACTGCCGTTGGCGATGGCACGGGAACGGTCTCGGGACTCACGATGTAGCCGCCGAGACTGGAGTTCACCGAGCGGCCGTAGCGCACGGCATCCACGGCTGCCTTTTGCTTGTCCAACGCCACGTCAGTCTTCGTGGAGTCGGTCTCCACAATTCCTTCTTCCGGGGTCGCCCCCGCGTCGATGCGGTTGCGCACGCTGGGCCGCAAGAGCACGCCGTCCTCCGTGCGGGAAACGACCGTACCGCGGAACTCGCCGCCCTTGCTGGTCTGAATGAGCACGTCTTGGTTAAGCAGGATCGAAAGATCGAAACCCGGCTTCATCTTCAGGCGCACGAACTCACCGGCCGGCCCCCTGTCCGCGTAGGGCAAGCGCAGGCGGCGCCCGCGTTCGAGCTCTGTCTTTGCGCTCAGCAGATCCACCCACTTTCGGTACAGCTCCTGCCCCCGCTGCTCCAACAGTCGTTCCTTCTGGTCGGCAGTGAAGCTCAGTAGGCGGTCTAGCAAGCCGTCGAGTGCGCCGCTGGAAGCCTGGTGGGACGCGCCCGACAGTGCGAACCTCACCTCGGGGTCCGCTGCGTTACCGCGCCGGCGCTCCAAGTCCGACAACTGATACTCCAGCGCCGAAATCAGCAGCAAGCGGTTGCCCGCGTCTTCGCGCGCGGCAATGTAGCCGTAGGTGCTGCCATACAAGCGGAAACTGCGACCTGGTTTATCGGCGGTGGCGGGAATCTCCTCCAGCCGCGCACCCTCCAGATCGCGTTCGATGAAGCGCTCCGCCAACGCCCCCCGCAGCGCCTTGTCGTATTCCACGGTGCTGCGCACCTTGTTCGTCAACGCCAGCAGCACAACAGGCAAGGCTTGGCTCGCGGGCGCCGGCGCCGCCTGCTCAAGTTCGGCCTGCAGCAAGCCCGCGTTGGCGGGCCGCAGTTCTGGGCGCTCCAGGTCCAGGCAGCGCCACAGGATGCGGCGAATCGGTTCGTCGATGGTTGCCTCTTCGAGCAGCACGCCAAGGTCGGCGTACTCCACGGGCTTCTTCCCCGTCAGTACCGCGACGCTCAAGGCCGCGAAGCCGAACACGTCGCGGCTGTAGCTGTAGCTGCCGTCGTCCGTCTCCGGCGGCGAATACGGCGCCGAAGCGAACCGAGCCAAGGTGACGCCTGGGGCCAGGAAGTTGCGAATCTTGGAGATTCCGAAATCGCAAAGCTTCACCACCCCCTGTTCCGTGATCAACACATTGGACGGCTTCACGTCGCGGTGCGCTGTGGAGCGCGTGTGCGCGAAGGCGAGCGCGTCCAGTACACCCTTGCCGACACTCGCGTAGTAGCTCGCCCAGTCGGGGTACTTGCCAGGCGTCATCACGACGCCCAGGTCCTGTTCCACCCACTCCATCACAATGAAGTGCGCGCCGTTGTCGTGGTCACGGCCGGAGTCCAGGATGCGCACGATGTGCGGGTGACTCAGATCGGAGAGTGCCTGCACTTCGCGCCGGAACGACTCTTCGATCACTTCATCGGTGCAGCCTTCACTGCGGAACGCTTTCACCGCGACCCTGCTCGTCGTCTCGATGTCGGTCGCTTGGTAAACGGTGGAGAGACCGCCGCTGCGCGGGGCACTGCGCGTCGTGACGTAGCGACCATCAGAGAAGCTTTGTCGCGGGGTGCCCTTGCGGGTCTCCACATCGCTCAGTTTGATCGTCTTCTTCTCGGATTTCTCGTCTTGTTCTGCCATGGAACTCCTCATCGCCCATCCGCTTCGACTACGGCATCCTACGGCAAGGGAGGCCAATAATTGCAATGTGCAGCATGAGGCCCCCTTCGCCATCGTTCACTGAATGCTCAGCATGCGGCCCTGGACTACGTCGAGATGGTTCCGGGGCACGGTCACGCGGACCTCGGTATATATCCGCGCGAGGTGATCAAGGATGCGTTGACGCTCAACAACTGTGCGCTCCTGCAGGGGCATTGCCACCTGGGCGGGTGCACCGAGCCATCGCGGGCGCACAAGCATTTGACGGGTACGCTCAAGCAAGCGGCACTGGTCGACGTCCGCGCTTGCGTCGGTTGTCGCCGGGCTGGCGCTCATCCCGAGGTTCTGTGTTGCCGGGTTGATCTGTCCCCCACGGTAGCCGATTGCGGGCGTCTCCGGCCATGGCGGTGATGGCCGGGCGCGCTGTCGTGCTTGCGCATCGAGCCACCCTTGGCGTCTCGCCCCTTGGGGCTTCCATCGTTCCCTCGCTCCGCTCAGCTGACGCCTTCGGCCCGGCTCGCTGATCCGGGCCTGCGCGCTGCGCTTGCCTCCAGGGGATCGGCGGTGCAGCCCATCCCCGCCGCGCTGCGCTTGGCGCCCCTTTGATGCCACCGAACCGGCTGCACCGGATCGGCCTTCGCGCCTGCGGCGCTGCGCGCTTCGCTTGCGTGGGGTCTGCGTGACTGACGGGCCCTTGCCTGTTCAGCCGTCTTTCCTTCCCTCATCACCTTGTTCGCGACCGTAGCCCGTGCCGGGGCGCCGTCAAGGCGCGCCAGGCCGTGTCCTCGCCTTCGGCTGCGGGCCGCACCACCCCTGGCGCTTCTTCCTTGACGGCGCCCCGGCGCGCGCTCCTTGGGCCGCGGGCGATGAACTCAGGAAAGACGGTGGCAACGAGGCCTACCGGGTTCTTCGTGCCGACCCCACCGGAAGACCCGAAGAGGGCTCCGAATCTAGGAATCCGGTGAGGCTTCTTCAACAGCCAATCTTGTCAGGAGAAATACCATGCAACTTGCATCCCGTTTCGCCAACCACTCGCCGGTGCTGCGCTCGGAACATCCCTTGTCGGATGACCAGATACGGACCGTGGCCCCGTCCATCTTCGCGCAGGCCCCGCACGGCAGCCGTTCGGAGCGCTACAGCTACATCCCCACGGCCACCGTGCTGCGGGAACTCAGAAGCGAGGGCTTCGAGCCCTTCATGGTGTGCCAGACCCGCGTGCGGCAGGAAGGGAGGCGCGACTTCACCAAGCACATGCTGCGGCTGCGCCATGCCAGCCAGATCAATGGCCAGGAGGCCAACGAAATCATCCTGCTGAACTCCCATGACGGGACCAGCAGCTACCAGATGCTGGCGGGCATGTTCCGCTTCGTCTGCCAGAACGGACTGGTGTGCGGCGACACCGTGGCGGACGTGCGCGTGCCCCACAAGGGCGATGTGGCGGGCCATGTGATCGAAGGCGCCTATGCCGTGCTGGAGGGCTTCGGACAGGCGCAAGCCTCGCGTGAATCAATGCAGGCGATCACGCTGGACGCCGGGGAGGCGGAGGTGTTCGCCCGTGCCGCGCTGACCCTCAAGTACGACGACCCTGCCAAGCCCGCGCCCATCACGGAAGCCCAGATCCTGATGCCGCGCCGCACGGACGATGACCGCCGCGACCTGTGGAGCGTGTTCAACCGCACGCAGGAAAACCTCATCAAGGGTGGCCTGCGCGCCCGCGCCGCGAACGGTCGCCGCCAGAGCACGCGGCCCGTGCAGGGCATCGACCAGAACCTGCGGCTGAACCGCGCCCTGTGGCTGCTGGCCGATGGCATGCGCCAGCTCAAGGCCTGAGCCCCGAGCCCGGAGGGGCGTGCAGCTCCTCCATGCATTCCCCAGTTTTACGTCTTTTCGTTTTTCCGATTGGAGCTACACCATGAACACCGCTGCCTTTCAAGAAACCAATGCCGTTGATGCAGCCGCATCCATCGCCGCACCCATCGCCACGGGCGGCGCTACCGCCGTCGCGGCCTCGCAGCAGCTGCTGCTGATCCCGCTGTCCAAACTGCGGCCTTCGAGTCGCAACGTGCGCAAGAGCGGCTGCACCTCGATTCCCGAACTCGCATCGAGCATCGCCCGCGTCGGGCTGCTGCAAAACCTCACCGTGGTGGCCGCGCCCGATGGCGAGCACTACGACGTGGTGGCCGGTCGGCGCCGTCTGGCCGCGCTGAAGCTGTTGGTCAAGCGCCGCAAGCTCGCGAAGGATCACGAGGTGCACTGCCTGCTCGTGCTGGACGACGCGGCCCGAACTGTCAGCCTGACCGAGAACGTGCAGCGCGAGGCCATGTCGCCCATCGAGGAACTGTTCGCTTGGAAAGACCTTGTGGCCGAGGGCCGTCCGGTGGAGGACATTGCGGCTGACTTCGGCGTGACGCCTCTCGTGGTGCAGCGGCGCCTGAAGCTCGCCAACGTCTCGCCCCGCCTACTGGCGGACTTTGAAACGCAGGCCGTGACGCTGGAGCAGTTGATGGCGCTGGCCATCACCGACGACCATGCGGCGCAGGAAGCGGCGTTCTACGAATCGCCGCAATGGCAGCGCGGCCCGGAGGCGCTGCGCGATCACCTGACCAGCGAAGAAGTCGACGCCGGCCGCGATGCGGTGGCGCGCTTCGTCGGGCTGGACGCTTACGAGCAGGCGGGCGGAGGTGTGCGCCGCGACCTGTTCGCGGACGAGCAGAACGGCGTCTTCCTAACCGATGGTGCGCTGCTGGACGCGCTGGCGCGGGACAAGCTCGCGCCGATGGTCGAGACGGTGCGGGCCGAGGGCTGGGCCTGGGTGGATGCCGCGCCGCGCGCCACGTTTTCCGACCTGTACCAGTTCCAGCGGGCACGCAGCACGCGCCGTGTACCCAACAAGACCGAGGTCAAGCGCATCGCCAAACTGGAAGACCAGCAGGCGAAGCTGCAGGAGCGCATGGACGACGAGAACGAGGACATGAGCGACGAGCAGGCGCAGGCGCTGCAGGACGAGGTGGACGCACTCGGCAACGAGTTGGACGCCATCGAGCAGAAGTTGGTCGAGTACGCGCCCGCCGTGGTGGCGCTGGCCGGCGCCGTGGTGTCGCTCGACCCGATGGGCGGCGTGGTCGTGCATCGCGGCCTGCTGTGCGAGGAACAGGCGAAGGCGCTGCGGGAACCGGCGCGGCAGGAGGACGGCGGGGCGGGCAGCAACCCGGATGTCGGGGCCGACGAGCCGGCCAAGCCCGGTATCTCGGAAAAGCTGGCGAAGCGCCTGAGCGCGCACCGCACGGCGGCCTTGCAGGCCGAAGTGGCGCGGCATCCAGAGGTCGCGCTGGTGGCCTTGGTGCACCGCCTTGCGCTGCACGTGATCGTGGACTGCTATGGCTCGGGCGGCTCGCCTGTCGATATCAGCGCCACACCGCAGGATGGGCTCGGGCTGCATGCGCCCGACATGGGCGAGGCCGCGGCGGCAGTGGGCATGCGCAAGGTTCGGCAGGCGTGGGCCGACCGCCTGCCCGAGGACCCGGAGGCGCTGTTCAACGAGTTGCTGGCCTTCCCGCAGCAGGAACTGCTGTCGCTGCTGGCGGTGTGCGTGGCCTCCACGGTCAGCGTGCTGGCGTCGCATGAAGAGGAAGTGCCCGCCGCCGCGCTGGCGCGGGCGGTGAACCTCGACATGCACGACTGGTGGACGCCGACCGCTGCGGGCTACTTCGAGCATGTCTCGAAAGCCAAGGCGCTGGAAGCTGTGCAGGTGTTCGCGCCCGATCAGGTGAACCGGCTGGGCAAGCTCAAGAAGGCCGAGATCGCGAGCGAGGCCGAGCGGCTGGCAGTGGGAACGGGTTGGTTGCCTGTGATGTTCAGGGGGTATGCAGCCGCTGTCGAAGTCGAAACGCAGGCCATGCCGGAGAGTGAGGCCGGTATCGATGCCGAGGCAGTGCTCCACGAGGACGACCACGCAGTCGCGTGAGCATGAAGCCCCGGCCCTCGGGCCGGGGCTTTTGGGATTGGCGCGACGCGCGCGGCAGGTGTGCCGCGCGCGCTTTGACATCCAGCGGCTGCGCCGATGACGCCAGGAAATGCGCCCCGCCGGAGAGCGGGGCGAGTTCACGACAGGCTGGGCTGCGCTGGGTTCCGGAATGCAGCGCCGTCCCCGACGCTGGCGGCAGCCGTCGTGAACGACGGAGGCACCGACAGGCCATTCGCCATGCCCTTCGACTTCCACGCCGCTGATGACGATCTTGCGAGTTGCAATGATGCGGCGGGGCGTTCTTTCTCGTTGTCGCTGGTCGATGGGCTTGGCATTCGGCTGCGGCCGAATCCGTGCCGGAAGGCTGTTGTCGCGGTGGCGCCTGCGCGCATGCGTCCTTTGCGATGACAGGTCGCTCCCACGGCCTTGTATTTGCCGTGAATCCTGGCGCGGGCACGGCGCACGCTCTCTGCGTTCGGTGCGCCTCGGGCTTCATCGCCGCAACCGGCCTGCCCGACAAATTTCCCCTCCGCTGCGCGGATTCCTCGCGCGGCAAATTTCTCGGGCCTGCCGGTCCTCCGCATTGCTGCGGCCTGCGGTGCGGCGCGCCCGGACCCGCGCCGTCCGGATCACTCCAAGGCCGCGATGGGCGCGGACCTGGAAACCTCGAAAGGAATCATCATGAGCACTATCGGCAACTTCACCGCTTCGGGCAACGGCTACACCGGCACGGTTCGCACCCTGACCTTGAACGTCAAGGTCAAGATCGCCGCCAGCGAGAAGACGAGCGAGAACGCCCCGGACTATCGCGTCATCGCCGGCAACGGCCTGGAGATCGGCGCGGCGTGGAAGAAGGTCAGCAAGGCGGACCGGCCCTACCTGTCGGTGACCTTGGATGACCCATCGTTCCCGGCGACGATCTACGCCCGCCTGGTCGAGGGCGAGGACGGCGTGCACAACCTGATCTGGTCGCGCAGCAAGGGCGACTGAGCGTCGCCCTCGGCGCCCCGCTTCGGGGGGCGCTTTCTTCCCCGAGTGCAACGACGGTCCGCGAAGGTTCGCGGACCTTGTCGTGTGGGCGTTCGTGTTCGCGTGTTGTCTTCCTTGTGCATGTGCGGATGCACGTGAAGGCGCAGTTCCGTGTTCGTGCTTTGTCGTCGAGCCGATTCCGTGCCTGTGCTGATCTGCGGCTTTGCGGTGATGTGGGGAAGCGGGGTGGCGGTTCCACGGATTTCAGCACTTCCGCTTCCGGGTCTTTGCGGTTCCGTGCGTCTCCGGCGATGCCGGACCGCGCTCTCGTGCTGCGCATCGAGTCGCCCATGGCGTCTCGCCCCTCTCGGGCTTCCATCGCTGACGCCTTCGCACCTGTGGTGCTGCGCGCTGCGCTTGCGGTGCGGGTGCGTGTGTAGTGGTTGGGGCTGTCTTGCTGTTCCCTTCATCGTTGCACGCCGGTCTTGCCGTCAAGGTCTGCGCGTGCCTGGCACGCTGGCGTCCTGTCGGCCGTCTTCGAACCTGTGACGGCTGCGCTGCGCCGTGCTGCGTCTGGTCTCGGGCAATTCCGCCCGGAATCCTTCCAAGGAGAAAGACCATGACGAAGCTCATCACCGACGAACAACGCGCGCAACTGCTGGCCAACGGCCGGATGTCCCAGGCGAGCGAGGATTTCGATCCTCCACCGGTCGTCAAGCTGTTCACGCCCAACGCGGGCGCGACCTGGCTGCTCACCGAAATCGACTCGGATGACATGGACCGCGCTTTCGGGCTGTGCGATCTGGGTCAAGGCTTTCCCGAGTTGGGCTATGTGAGCCTGCAGGAGCTGGAAAGCTTGCGGGGGCGTTGGGGTCTGCCCATCGAACGGGACCTGTACTTCCGGGGTGACAAGCCCATCAGCGCCTACGCGCGCGAAGCCCGGCTGGCGGGGCGCATCGTGGCGTAGGAGCCGCAGGCATCAGTCGCTGGCTTGTCCGGCTGGCGGCCGGTGCCATTCCTTCGGAAGCCTGGCTTCCGTTTCCAGCAGCAGTTCGCCGGCGCTGCGGTCCAGCGCCCGGGCGATCTTCAGAATCAGGACCAGCGTGGGCATGTGCTCGCCGCGCTCGATCTTGCCCATGTGGGAGCGCTCGATGCCGGCCAGGTGTGCCAGCGTTTCCTGGGCGATGCCATCCTCGGTGCGCAGTGCGCGCACCGCCGCGCCGAACGCCAGCGCGGGCGCGACCTCGAAGGTCGTCGCGCCGGTCGGCCGTCCGCGCTGAATGGTTCGCTTCTGCATGGACAGAAGCGTCCCGGTTCAGCACAATTTAAACCACGTTATCTTTAACTCAAGTATTCCATTTCGATATCTGGGGAGCGTGTTGATCCCCTTCCGCAATCGTCCCCGCGGCACTAGCATTCCATCACCTCTTCCGAGGACTCCATGACCTTCCTCACCGAGCAGCAGCGCACCCATATGCTGGCCAATGGCGCGGCCCGCGCCACGGGTCAGGCCATTGACCCCTATCCCGTCGTCAAGCTGTACACGCTGGACGCGCCGGCCTGCTGGCTGTTGACCGAGCTCGAAGCCGATGGTGATCGCGCCTATGGGTTGACCGATGCCGGTACGGGCTTCCCCGAACTCGGGCATGTGAGCCTGTCGGCGCTCGACGGTGTGCGCGGTCCCAGGGGCATGCGCATCGTGGCCGATCCGCATTTCAGGGCGCGCCAGCCGCTGTCGGGCTACCTCGCTGATGCGCAGCGCGATGGCTCGGTCAGTGACTGACGCTGCTCCCCGTCAGCCGCGCGTGACCGCCTTGAGCCGAAGCAGTCGCTCCAGGTAGGCTTCGGCGTCCTTGCGCGAAGTCCATGGCATGCAGCCGTCGTTGTACAGATAGCCTTCGCTTTCGGGGCGGTGCGAGAACGCCTGCAGGCGTTCACCGTCGAGTCGCAGGAGCAGGTGCGAGAACGTCTCGTAGGCTGCCCATTCGTCGGTGCTCTGCCCAACCGGCTTGTATCGTCGATTGACCAGGATTGCAGTGTCGTCGCCGAGCGGCTTGGCCGCATACGGCAACCAGCAGCGCAGTTCCCAGTTCACCCGGGTGGCCGCGTAGACCTTGAAGCGCGGCACGGTGAGCAGGCAGCGCATGTAGTCGATCGCGAAATCGACCGCGTTCTGCGCAGAGATGAACTTGTGGGACAGGTCTTCGACCATCTGGCGCGCCGCGTCAACCCTTGGTGTTCGGCTGTAGGCGGGAAGTTGCACCTTGTGCAGCGCCAGACGCATTTCGTCGCTTGTTCGCGAGAAGCGATAGGGCGGAGGCCCGGCCGGCGATTCGGCCGCATTCTTCATCAGGAGCGACCAGTTGCGATGGCCGTTCGCGGCCGCCACTTGGTCAAGCGCTTGGCTGTGAGGGATTGCTGACGCGCGGCCCAGCCGTTTGGCCTCGCGCTTGAAGTGCTCGATTTGAGCTGCGGAATAGTTTTCAGGCATGTGCATTCCATAAGTTGTGCCGCGGACATTCGATGCGCCCACACATCGAGTCCTGCGGCAGACTCATGAAAGTCGGCCTCTCGTCCGCAATGACTTGCGGACCACGTTGCTGAACCAGCTTCGCCAGCGTGGGCGGGCGGGCCGACGTTAGGCGGCACACGGATATCTTAGCAAACCGCGGTGCATCGGATCACGGTGTTGCCTCGCTCCTGGCACGCCGCACCCTCGCGCCAAAAGCTAGCCAGGCCGGCCTTCTCTGTGGCAGCGTTCTCCCAACCAACAAGAAGGGGTTTCGCCATGACCGACTGCAATGTCGAGGACTTGCCAAGCGCACCCTGGGGCTTGTCGGCCGCCTACCTCTACACGCTGGACCTGGACGGTCCCGCGCTCGCGTGGGAGTACCTGCGCCGCCATCCGCAGTACTGCGCGGACTGGGCGCAGCGGCGCGGCGCATCGTTCGAGCGGTGGGGTTGCGACAGCGCCGAGGACCCGCGTCTCGATGCGCGCGACGCGCATCCGCTCTGGATTGCCACCACTGATGAACTGCTGCACGTGCGCGCCTCGCAGGCGCACAGTGCGTCGACTGGGCCAACCTTCGACCTCTGGCGCGTGCCGGGCCGCAAGCGCCTGGCGCTCGGTGGCGCAGGCCTGACGCTGCGGGCAGACGTGTCCGCGCAGCGCTTGCGCGTGACACTGGCCGACGATCTCGCAGACGGTGCGACCTACACCTGTACTGTGCCGCTCGGCCCCGGCCTGCGCGGCCAACTCGATGCATTCACCACGCACGCACAGATTCTTGAGGGGCATGCGCCGGCCACGGCGCCCGCGCATGCCGCTACGCGCGGCGCGCTGCTGCACCTTCGCGCCCTGCAGGCGCTCGATGGCGCGCAGGCCGGCGCCTCGCATCGCGACATCGCCCAGGCCCTGTTCGGTCTCGAAGCCGTGGCGCTGCGCTGGCACGACGACAGCGAACTGCGCGCCCAGGTCCGGCACCTGCTGCGGCGTGCCGAGGCGTACATGAAGGGCGGCTATCTGGTCCTGGCGGGTGTCTTGCGTACCGCATCGCAGTCCCCCGGAGACGAACCGATGCGCTGAATCTCTCCCTGCGCAAGAAGGCCCTTACTCCCGAGACTGCCTCCATCGGGCTGCGAATGGTTCGCGGCCCTTCGACAACGATGGAGGCCGTCATGGCAAGTGCCAGTTCCCTGTACCCCAGCCGCGCACGGGCGCTTGCGCTGCAGCCCCTTGCGGTACCCGCCGCGCCGGCCAACCCCGAGTTCCTGACCACCGACGAGGCCGGCGCCTTCCTGCGCCTGTCCCCGCGCACGCTGGAGAAGCAGCGCGTGCTGGGCGGCGGGCCGCGGTTCCGCAAGTTCGGCGCGCGCGTGGTCTATGCGATCGAGGACCTGCGCGCCTGGGCTGACAGCCGTGCCTACAGCATGACCTCCGATCCCGGCTACGTGCAGCGCGACTCCGTCCGCTGATGGATGCAGGGCAGGAAGGCTCCATCCATGTCGAAGCGCCCAAGCGAACGCGAACAGCTGTCGCTGTTCCGCGCGCTGCCGGGCGGCGACATGGCGCTGCGCGATGCGCAGGACCTGATGGCCTACCCCTTCTTCTCGCTGGCCAAGTCGCCGCGCACCGTGCCGATCCGCTTCGAGGCCGGCGGCGTCTCGCTCACCGTCGAGGGCGTGCCCGAGCACGGCATCGCCACGATCTGGGATGCCGACGTGCTGATCTGGGCCGCGAGCCAGATCGTCCAGGCCAAGAAGGAGGGCATCGTCCCTTCGCGCCTGATGGTGGCCACGCCCTACGAGATCCTGCGCTTCGCGCAACGAGGCACAGGCCGCAGCGACTACCTGGCGCTGCGCGCCGCGCTGGACCGTCTGCAGGCCACCACCGTCGCCACGACCTTGCGCCAGCGGGAGCGCCCGAACGGCGCAAAGCGCACGCACCGCTTCTCCTGGATCAACGAGTGGAAGGAGTACATCCGGCCCGATGGCCGCTCCGACGGCATCGAACTGATCCTGGCCGACTGGTTCTTCTCGGGGGTGATGGACGAGGCCCTGGTGCTCACGCTCGATCCGACGTATTTCCGGCTTTCCGGCGGCATCGAGCGCTGGCTGTACCGGCTGGTGCGCAAGCACGGTGGACGGCAGCCCGCTGGCTGGCGCTTCGACATGCGCCACCTGTACCTGAAGTCCGGCAGCCTGCAGCGCCCCTCCGACTTCGCGATCCAGGTGCGCCAGCTCGCGCGGCGCCAGGCGCTGCCCGGCTACCGACTGTCCGTGGAGCGAAGCGGCGGCATCGAGTGGCTGGCCTTCTGGCCCGATCCGACCAATCGCTCTCCAGGTGACTTATCCACATCTTCTGTTGAAGAAGTTGTGGATGACGTGGGGATGGACTCGGTGGATCACCCGCACGACCCTCGGTGGATCACCCGCAGAAGTATCGGTGGATTGCCCGCACCGATCGGCCGGGAGACCGCGCCCAGCAACGGTTTCGAGGTGCCCTAAACATCTAAAGGAATACATAAATGGAACTCACGCGCGCGCGAGCAGATGCTGCTCAAAAAATGGGCAATGGTTCAGCGACTGCAAATCAGGCAGGTCCAGCATCGGAAACCAGTTCGTCAGGAAGGGCAGGCCAACGGCCCGGCAAGGTGATCGCGCTGCTCAACCAGAAGGGCGGTGCCGGCAAGACCACGCTCGCTACGCACCTGGCCGGCGAACTGGCCCTGCAGGGAGGCCGCGTCACGCTGCTCGATGCCGACCCCCAGGGCTCGGCCCTTGACTGGGCGCAGCGGCGGCTCCAGAGCGGCCAGGGGAGGCTTTACGGGGTCCTCGGGTTGGCTAGGGACTCGCTGCACCAGGAGGCGCCCCAGATCGCCTTGCAGGCGGATTTCGTGGTGATCGACGGGCCGCCGCGAGTCGCGGCCCTCGCGCGCTCCGCGCTGCTGGCCGCCGACCTGGTGCTGATCCCGGTGCAGCCCAGCGCCTACGACGTGTGGGCCAGCCATGAGATGGTGCAGCTCATTGCCGAAGCGAAGGTGTTTCGGCCGCAACTGCGCGCGGCCTTCGTGATCAACCGGCGCGTGGTCGGCACCGTGATCGGGCGCGAGGCGCGCGCGGCGCTCGCCGATCAGCCGTTCGCCGCGCTGCATGCCGAGGTCTCGCAGCGCATCGTGTTTGCTGACAGCGTGGCCGCGGGGCGGCTCGCGTGCGAAGTGGCCCCGCAGTGCGCGGCCGCGCGCGAGATCGCCGCATTCTCACGGGCGGTGCGGGAGATGCTGCGATGACAAGACCCCAGCCACCGGCAAAGCCGCGCCGGGCACCGATCGGCCGCAGGCCCGGTGCCGATCCGGCATCGACCTGGGTGCGGCGGGCGGACACGCCCGAGACGCCGGCCAAGGTATCCGTCTACACCGCGCGCCTGACCATCGACGTGACGCCCGCGCAGCGCGGGCGCATCAAGGTCATCGCGTTTCGGCGCGGCCTCACGGCGGCGGACATGCTGCGCGAGCTGCTGGAGCGCGAGTACCCGGAGGACGCGGCATGACAGCGCCGGCTTCGCATCTGGCGCCAGCCGTCCTGAAGACTTCGCTGCAGGCTATGCCGCCGCCGCGGCCCACGCCCATGCGGGTCTCGCTCGCCTTCGTCGAGCATCGGGTGAACGTGTACCTGCGGTTCGGGCAACCGGTTCGCGAATCCGTACTGGACCGCTGGCGGCGTGTCGCGGTGTTCGCACCAGGCGCCGTCTGCTGCCGCGTGAAGTGGATCGGCAATGACTACGGTGCGGCGCTTTGGCAGCTCATGGTGCTGCAGGCGCCGACGCCATGTGACGACGCTCAGCGCGTGGCCGGCGTGCTGCCGGGCGCGCGCATCCTGCTGCGCGCCGATGGCGAGCCGCAGGTCAAGGCCGTGCTTGCGGTGATCGACGCCATCGAAGTCTTGGGCATCGATCCGTGCGCGGTGGCCGTCACGTACTGGCGCACGGTCGGCAACCGGCTTGCCGCACGCCAGTCGCTGCCGGCGTACACGGGCGAGCGGCATGCAGCGCACCTTGCCCGCGAGGCGCTGCAATGACCCGCCGCCTGCTTTTTGCCTGCATGGGTGTCGGCCTGGCGGCGCTGTGCGCACCGGCCGTCATGCAGGGAGGTGCGCGCGACCGCGTGCTCGTGGTCTACAACCCGAGCGACAGCGTGCCGCGCGGTTGGTACCGCATCGATCGCATCGAGGGCGCAGCCTCGCTGTACGTCGGCAGCATCGTGCTGGCCCGGCTTCCTGCTGACGTGGCTGCGTTCGCGGGGCAGCGCGGCTACCTGCCGAACGGCGTGCCGATCCTCAAGCGCATCGGCGCGCTCGCGCCGCAATCGGTGTGTGTTCGGGAGCAGGTGGTGCGCATCGATGGCGTCGTGGTGGCGAACGCGCGCACGCACGACGGTGTGCAGCGCCCGCTGCACGCCTGGTCGCAATGCCGCACCCTCGCGGTGGGCGAACTGTTCCTGCTCAGCGACACGAATCCAGCGTCGTTCGACAGCCGCTACTTCGGGCCCATTGCCGTGTCGGCCGTGCTCGGCGTCGCGCTGCCCTTGTGGACATGGAGCGCGCCATGAACTTCTCATCATTCTGTCGCCGGGCATGCGGCCGAACCGCAGCCGGACCTGCGTCCGCGCTGCATCCCATCGTGCAGAGAGTCCACCGCCAGCGTGCAGCGCGCGCTGCGCCGCCGCTGCCTCGCGGGCAGCGTTGCGCACCCCGTGCGCGGCTGGCGGCAGGTCGAAGCCGGGAGCGGATGCGGAAGGCGAAGACGGAGGGCCAGATAAAGGGGGCGGCACGCCGCCACCCGCAAAGCCCGTCTGCACGTGGGGTGGGCGCGGCACGGCACCTGTGGCTGCCCGTGCCGCGCCAGTGCGCAATGCCGCATCACTGGGGCATTTCGCGCGTGCCGCTTTCGATCCTTTGCGCTCCATTGCGCTGGAGGGTTCTCCATGGCCACGCGTAAGGAATCGGATGGCGACTGCTTCCGTGTTCGGCCCGCGGCCCCGAGGTCCCGCGCGGGACCGCGCCCGGAGCGCTTCGTGTCCCAGGTTCTCAAGGAAGTCTCGAAGGCCGGCGCCAAGGCGTCCGGCAAGCGGGCAGGGCGCCCCGCATCGACCTTTGGCCGGGGCCGCGTCGCGGCTGGCATGGCCGGCGGCCGCCTGGGCGCGAACGCCCGGCGTGTGGTCATCAAGGCCCGCTTCGTGGTGCTCAGGAAAGCCGGTGCGAACTCGGTGTCCACCCACCTGCGCTACATCGAGCGCGACGGGGTGAAGCGCGACGGGCAGCGAGGCCAGGCCTATGGGCCCGAAACCGATACCGCCGACCTCAAGGCCTTTGAAGAACGCGGCCGTGGCGATCGCCACCAGTTCCGCTTCATCGTCTCGGCCGAGGATGCGCTCGACCTGGACGATCTGCGCGGCTTCACCCGGCAACTGATGCAGCGCATGGCGGTCGATCTGGAAACGCCATTGGACTGGGTGGCCGTCGATCACTGGGACACTGACAACCCGCATACCCACGTCGTGCTGAACGGCCGGACCGCCGGCCAGGAAGACCTCATCATCGCGCCGGACTACATCGCCCAGGGCATGCGCCTGCGCGCCAGCGAGATCGCCACCGAATGGCTGGGCCCGCGCACCGAGACCGAGATCCGCAAGAGCCTGCAGCGCGAGGTCGCGCTGCAGCGGCTCAGCGGCCTGGACCGGGCATTGTTGCGCCAAGCTGTGGTGAATACCGTGGACCTGACCGGCCGGACCGAAGACCAGCAACGCCAGAACGTGTTGCGGGCGCGGCTGCAGCGACTTGAGGCCATGACGCTGGCCGAGCGGGTCGCTGCCAACCGTTGGCGGCTGGCGCCGGACATGGCGAGCACATTGACCGCGATGGGCGAGCGCGAGGATACCCTGGAAACCATGCGTCGGGCGCTGAAGGGCCAGCAGCGCGAATGCGTGCTGGATGGCGCGTCGACCACACCTGTCATCGGCCGCATCGTGGGCAAGGGCTTGGCCGACGAGCTCCACGATCGGGGCTACCTTGTGGTCGATGGCATTGATGGCCGGGCGCACTACCTGAGACTGCCGGTCGGTGCAGATCTGTCGGTGCTACCGGTGGACGGCATCGTGGAGGCGAAGCCGCCGGGGCGCGAGCGCACCGTGGACCACACCATCGCGGCTGTCGCCCAGGACGGCATCTACAAGACCGCCGATCATCTGGCCCGACTGGAGCAGGCAGCAGACCGCGATCCGCAGGCCACGGTCGATGTCCATGTGCGCCGGCTCGAGGCGCTGCGCCGCAGCGGTGTCGTGTCGCGCGTGGCCGAAGGCATCTGGCAGGTGCCGCCGGATCTGGTGGAGAAGGCCCTGCAGCATGAAGCACAGAAGGGCACGGGTCCGGCCGTCGAATTGCGCTCGCACCTTCCTATCGACCGGCAGGTGCGCGCCATCGGCGCGACCTGGCTGGACAGGCAATTGATCGGGGAGGGCAGCAGGCTGGCAGCGCAAGGCTTTGGCGCGCAGGTACGCGATGCGATGTGCGACCGCGCAGACTTCCTGGTGGAGCAGGGCTTGGCTGAGCGACCGGGTGTGCGCCTGGTGCTCGCGCGCAACCTGCTGTCCACTTTGCGTGACCGCGAACTGGCGACTGTCGGGAAATCTCTACAAGACCGGACCGGCCAGACCTACCGGCCGCTGCAGGATGGCGGGCGCGCCAGCGGCGTCTACCGTCGTTCCATCCAACTCGCCAGCGGTCGCTTCGCCATGCTTGACGAAGGTACGGGGTTCAGCTTGGTGCCCTGGCGGCCGGTGATAGAGCAGCGATTGGGGCAGCATGTATCAGCCATCGTGCGTGGGGCGTCTGTCACGTGGGGCTTGGGTCGACAGCAAGGCGTGTCGGTCTAGGAGGGACTACGGAAGCTGTCGCGACGAATGGTCGGGTGGACTGGGTGGACTTGCCCTCGGCGCCATCTTGGGCTCGTCGTCCACGACCATCCCTTGTGATTCCTCGCACAAGCCGATGCGTCCATCCGCACCTTGGCTGCTTCTGGTGAGATCGTCTGCGGGTGCCGCGATTGCCAAGAAAGCTGTGGGTAATTGAAAACATGAGGCCATGCATACGGTTTGCCGCGAGGGGGCACGGACTCGTTGTGCAGGACTGCGGATCTATCTGAGGGTTCTCCCGATTGAGGACTGTCTTGACTGGTATCAAAAACGATACTAGTATCGAAACATGATTTTCAGACGAACCTACCAAGGCTCATCGGTTTCATGCGAACGTTGTTGAGGTGTGCAGCGTAAGGAGGCCACGTGGATGTAAGAGTGAACTCGGTGACTCGTGCAACGGACAGCTTCGCCGTGAAGGACATGGAGACAAGCCATGAGTGGAAAGCCCTTGCTGGCATGGCGTCTGCCCGAAAGCCGCTGATCGGCAATGTGATGGGGGGTTCTCGGTTCCGGCTATTGACGGATCGCGCTGTGCATGGTGCACCAGTGCTTTCGCAGCATCTGCATCCCGTTCATTGGTTGCGGCGGAATCGGCAGTGTCGACGACGCGGTGGAATTCATGCTGGCTTGGCGAGTTGCCGTGCAGCTCGCCACTGCTTCGCTTCTTGAATCAGCGGTGATGCAGAAGATCGTTTGCGGGCTCGATGCCTACTGCTGGGAGATAGGCGTGGAGAGCATTCGCGACCCGACGGCCCAAGTCAATCTCGATCGCCAACCGTCGGATTGTTGGTTGCGCTTTGCGCAGCAGTCCGTCAATACACCATGACTCCCAATTAACCAAGCAGGAAAACCAATGAGAAAGTCATTTTCCACAGCATTATCGGCTGCCGTCACACTCTGCGCTTCCGCGATGGTCGCGATGCCCGCCGTTGCGGCGGGCTATCCGGAACGTCCCATCACAATTGTGGTTCCCTACGCCGCTGGCGGCAGCAATGATCTCGTGGCGCGTGTCGTCAGCCAACGCCTCAGCAAGGAACTGGGCGTGTCGGTGGTGGTTGAAAACGCGGCCGGCGCGAGCGGCACCATCGGTGCGGCGAAGACCGTCAATGCCAAGCCTGACGGCTACACGCTGCTGCTCGGCTCCAACAGCGAGATCTCGATCGCCAAGCTCACCAACCCGGCGATCCGGTACGACGGCCAACGCGATCTGGTGCCCCTTCGCATGATCGGCGCGCAGCCCATGGTTCTTGTGACAGGTCCGCAATCCGGCATAAGGGGCATCGAGGGTTTTCTGGCGCTGGCCTCGAGCAAGAAGGCCGCGAACTACGGTACCTCGGGTATCGGTACGCCGCTTCACCTGTCGGGTGAACTCATCCGTCGTGCCGGCAAGATCAACATGACGCATGTTCCTTACAGGGGCGGTGCACCGGCGATTGCGGACTTGGTCGCCAACCAGATCGAACTGAGCGTGCTGGTCCTGTCTACGGCGATGCCGTTCATCAGCTCTGGAAAATTGGAGGCGATTGGCTTGACGTCGGCCACCCGTTCGCAGGCTGCGCCTGACATTCCTGCTCTGGCTGAGAACAAGGTTTTTGCAGGCATCGATATGCGTCTCTGGTTTGGCGTGTTCGCGCCGAAGGACATCCCAAAGGACGTGGCCAACACATTGTCCGTAGCGCTGGCGCGCGCGATCGCCGCCCCCGAAGTGAAGAGCAAGCTCACCGACTCGGGCGTCGACATCGATGCCAAAGACGGACCCGCGTTCACCGCGTTCATCGCCAAGGAGACAGAGTCTTACCGGAAGATCGTGACCGAGGCCGATATCAAGGAATGAACTGACAACGGCCGATCGTCCATGTTTATTGCTTCTTCGGAACGCTCATCATGAATCTCTCCGCGCTCCGCCCGGTAGCAGAAAAGCTCTTCGCCGATGTTCGCGAACTTTCCTTTGACGGCGTCGGCGTCACGCGTGAAGGCTACGGCAACGGCGAATCGGCTGCGGGCGATTACCTGCGGACGTTCGCACAAACCGAAGGGCTGACGGTGGAGGCCGACAGCGCGGCCAACATCGTGTTTCGCCAAACGGAGATCCCACTGGACACAGCTGTAGTCTGGACCGGAAGCCACATCGACTCCGTCCCGCAAGGTGGAAACTTCGACGGTCTCGCCGGTGTGATCGCAGGCCTATTGTGCCTAGTGGGGCGTCAGCGTGAAGGGCTTCGTGCCAAGTTGCCGCTCGAAGTCCTGGCCTTTCGCGGTGAGGAAAGCGCCTGGTTCGGAAAAGCCTACATGGGGTCCGGCGCACTGTTTGGCAAAGTGAGCGACGCCGACCTCGAACTGAAGCAGCGCTGCACCGGCGAGACCATGGCCGAGTGCATGCGCAAGGCGGGTGCTGATGTCGAGGCGATCCGCATGCAGCAGCAGCTCTTCGACAAATCGCGCGTGAAGGCCTACCTGGAATTGCACATCGAGCAGGGACCGGTGATGGTCGCTCGTCAGTTGCCGCTCGCTGTGGTTTCCGGAATTCGCGGCAATGTGCGGCACAACCGCATTGTTTGCCATGGCGATGCTCAGCACTCGGGGGTGGTGCCGCGCTGGCTACGCCACGACGCGATGTTCGCGGTGGCCGACCTGATCATGCGTATCGACGAACATTGGCGCGTGCTGCTTGAGCGCGGCACGGACCTGGTCGTAACCACCGGCATTGTCACGACCGACCCTGCGGAACATTCCGTGTCACGGATCCCCGGCAATGTGAACTTCAGCTTTGAGGCACGCAGCAAGAGTGATGACACGCTGGAAACCTTCTACCAACTGATGCGAGCCGAATGCAATGCCATCGAGCGAGAACGAGGTGTGCGCTTTGAGTTCGATCGCCGACTGTTGAGCGCCCCTGCCACGATGGATACGCGCATCTGCAATGTCCTTTCAAGCGCCTGCAGAGATCTGGGAACAGCCTTCGAGGTCATTCCCAGCGGTGCCGGGCACGACGCCTCGCTGTTCGCGAATGCGGGGATCCCCACCGGAATGCTCTTCGTGCGCAATCAGAACGGATCTCACAATCCGCACGAAGCCATGGAGATCGACGATTTCATGCTCGGTGTGCAGGCGATGAGCGATGCTTTTGACCGATTGGACTAAGCCATGAGCCTGACCAACACGCTGCGCCGCCCCGACGACCGGCACTTGTACTTGCGCGATGGTGAATTGCTGGAGACCGTGTTGCGTCATACGACGAACCAGTTCGCGGCCGCCTGGTCATGCCCAGCCTGAAGTCGCCCATGATGACGGTCATGTCGGCACGCGCGTACCGCGTCGGATTCATGTTGCGACGACCCCGGCGTACGGTTCAAACCATTGATGACCGCTTGCCTCTGCGATGCGACGCCTGCGGACGAACTACATCGTGGTTTCGAAACCGCGCACTTACGAAACGGCCCTGCGCAATGCGTGAGGCCGCGCCGATGATCGGATTCATTTCATCGCCTATATTCTCATTTTCGATTTTTATGGCGAAAAATGAGATGAATGCGAGTAGCAAGGAATTCAGGTCGTCGATCGACTACGCCGCGCTTGGCGACCGGCTTCGCGCCTATCGGATTGGCGCATCACTACTCGCCGAAGACGTCGCCGAGCAACTGGGCATCTCACGTGCTGTGGTCTATCGCCTGGAAAAAGGCGAGATCGTCAAGATTGAAACTCTGGAGCGGCTGGCGCACCTGTTGGGTACTTCGGTGGCATCGCTGCTTGGCGTCGAGGTGGAGTACTACTCCAGTGCGCTCGGTTTGTTCGAGCGCATGAGGCAATTGGAAGAGTCTTCCGATCGGATTCTTGCGCATTTCGAGCCCATATCGCTGCTACTGACGTCAGACGACTATCTTCCGTACCTTCGAGAGATGCTGCTCGAGGCATCGCCCCGCGGAGCCGGAAAGGGGCCCAAGGCTTCCGACGTCGACAAGATGCTGAAAATCATGATCGAGCGCAAGGCCTTCTTCGAGAAGCGCAGGCCACACATCGTGAGCTTGATTGGACTTCGCGAACTGGAGCGTTTCGTACACACGGGCCTGGTGGGACGCGTCGACCTCCCCGACAAAGTCCGACTGGAGCGCGTTCAGGCAGCACGGCGCGAAGTGGCCCGGATTGCCGATTTGATGGAAAGTGAGCCGATTCATGTGCAGATCGGCCTAATTGACGATGCCATGCCCGCTTCCACCTTCCAGGTCTTCTCGGGGCCGAAGCATTCTGTGCTCGCCGTCAGCCCCTTCCGGCTCGGCGAACTGCCCAACGTCCGCAATGGGATTGCAACCGTCACTGCTTCGCCGGAGGCCGTGAGGATGTATGAAGACATGGTCGCCCGGCTTTGGAGGGGCGCCTACAAGGGCAAGACCGGCGCGCAGAGTCTTCGCAAGCTGTTGGACCGCATTCACTGAATACAGAGGTTTCATTGAACTCGCTCTATCCTGCATCCCCTTCGCGCCGTTCGATCGCTGCTGCGCTGATTGACAGTGGATGTGTCTCGGTCAGAAAGGATGAGCCGTTTCGCCTTCCCTCCGGCTGGGCAAGTCCGGTGTACATGAACTGCCGACGCCTGATCTCCTTTCCCGCAGCACGACGCGAGGTCCTTTCGCAGGCCATCGGCATGCTGCAGGAAAGCGGCTGTCTGCCAGGGCTGGCTGGTGTGGCAGGCGGAGAGTCGAGCGGCATTGCATTTGCGGCCTGGCTAGCGCATGCACTTGATCTCCCCATGCAGTACGTTCGCAAGCGGCCTGCCGGTGATCGGCATGTCGAAGGCGTCATCGGAGTCGCCGACAAGGTGATTTTGGTCGATGACGTCATGGCGGTAGGGCAGTCAAAGGCGCGCTTCTGCAAGGCGCTAGACGAGGCGGGAGTCGAGGTTCGGGACGTCTTGGTTGTTTTCCGCTACGAAACTTTCCCTGCGGTAGCCGAATTGGAGTCGTCGAATGTTAGGGTGCATGCGCTGGCGACTTGGCAGGACGTGCTGGTCGTTGCGCGCGAGCGGGGGGACTTCTCTGAGTCAGCCATTGAAGAATTCCAGGCGTTTCTTGAAGCACCCATCGCCTGGTCTCAGACTCACGGCGGACTTGGCCCGGTGGTCAACGGCAGCGCTGGTGCATAGGAGAGCAAAAGCATGAACTTCCATGAAATTTGCAGCAAGTTTGCCGACGCGAGTTCTGGGTCCGACGCGTTCAAAGTCTTTTACCGGGATGCCTTTCAACTGATGAAGATCGATCCCGAGAATGCGGGACTGTATTTCGTCGTCGGTATTGCGGCACAGTCCTTTGTTCGCATGTATGAGGACCAAGGAGTTACGACCGAATTCGCAGACGCCGCCAAGGCAACCTTGGTGAAACTCAACGCGGAGATCGTCGAAGCGCTTGCGACCAATCCGGAGAAGCGATTGAGATTGCTCGGCGAGGTAGCCATCGACTACGAATGGAATGTGTCCGCATTTTGAGTGCACATGCGAGTGCAGCCGTTGATCGCTTGACGCTTGTGTGAATTGTGATCGAACTGCGCCACCTCCGCTACTTCATTGCCGTAGCCGAGGAACTCAACTTCCGCCGAGCTGCTGAGCGTGTCCACATAGACCAAACCCCGCTGTCGCGCACCATTCGGGACTTGGAGGAGCGTTTGGGCGTGACGCTCTTTGTGCGGATGCCGCGCAGGCTGCAACTCACCCCCGCCGGCGGCAAGCTGCTCGAACAAGCGCGCAGACTCTTCATCCGCCTGGAGCGCACCAAGCGCCTCGTGCGTGAAACCGACGCCCGCCACCGTGAGCCACTGCGCGTTGGTGTGGACGACAGCACCGCACAGCCGAAGCTGGCCGAATGCCTAGCCCAATGGCAAGAGGTTGCACCCGACATCCCGGTGGAACTCACGGAAATGCGCACGACGGAATTGCTTGCCGCCCTGCGCAGCGAGGAGGTAGACGTCGGCTTCTCCTTCGGCCTACCGGACGACGAAGCCATTGCCCAGCAGCCGGCCTGGGCGAGCCCCATCGTGGCGCTGCTACCGCTGGCGCATGAGCTTGCCCGGCGCGAGATGATTTCGCTGGCCGAGCTTTTGTCTTTCCCCGCCATCGCTTGCGACGCGGCCTACCACCCCGGCTTGTACCGGCAGATGGAAGAGATACTGGAGCGCTATGCATTGCATCCGACGATTGCCGGCGAGGCGCGCTCATTGACCGGCTACCTCACCCGCGTGGCCGCCGGCCTGGGCGTCGGCGTGGCCGATGCCGATCACATGCGAGCACTGCAGCGCACGGACGTTGTGGTCGTGCGGCTCGCCGAGCCGGTGCACTTTACAACCTACGTGCTGCACAAGCACCAGCCCAACGGCCTGCCGGCATCGCTGCAACGGTTTCTTACCCACGCCACAGCTTCGCACTGAACGTTACGTGCCCGGTTTGTAGCGCGTGCCGTGTCGCGTCAACGGCCATGGACCGGCAAAGCACCGTCCGCGATGCTCCCCGCCGTGACAGCCTGAAGGCTTGCGCCTTCAGAAGCAAATAAGGAGTCGCGAGCCAGCCAACCCCGCCAGCGTACGCCGCGCCACGCCCCAACGGGTGTGCCCCGCCGCGATTCGATTCCAGACTCGATGCCTGCGTGCCGTAGTGGCACCTGCGCGCTGGAACCCATACGCCAAGGAGGTGGCCCTTATGCCGACGGCAGCGACCGGCATCCTGTTCGGACAGATCTTTGTTGTGCTCGGCGTCGCCTTGGGCGGCGTGTGGGCGGCCACGCAGTGGACGGCACGTGCGCTGGGCTACCAGCCCAGGCTCGGCCCTGCCTGGTTCGACCTCTCCGGCATGCCGGTCTATGAGCCATGGAAGCTGTTCGAGTGGTGGTACTTCTACGAGGCGTATGCGCCTCGAGTCTTCGAGCACGGAGGGATCATCGCCGCATCGAGCGGGATGCTGGCGACGGGTGCGGCCATCGCCATGGCGGTCTGGCGCGCGCGCCTGGCCAAGCGCGTCACGACCTATGGCTCCGCCCGCTGGGCCGAGCCCGCGGAGATCGCGAAGGCCGGGCTGACGACGCCGGTAGGCGTGTTCCTCGGCAAGACCTCCAACAAGGACAGCGCCTACCTGCGCCATGACGGCCCGGAGCACGTGATGGCCTTTGCGCCAACCCGCTCGGGCAAGGGCGTCGGTTTGGTCGTACCCACGCTGCTGTCCTGGCCCGGCTCCGCCGTGGTCCACGACATCAAGGGCGAAAACTGGAGCCTCACGGCCGGCTGGCGCAGCCGCTTCAGTCACTGCCTGCTGTTCAATCCCACGGACGCGCGCTCGGCCGCCTACAACCCGCTGCTCGAAGTGCGCCGAGGCGCTCACGAGGTGCGCGACGTGCAGAACATCGCAGACATCCTGGTCGACCCCGAGGGCGCGCTCGAGCGCCGCAATCACTGGGAGAAGACCTCCCACGCGCTGCTGGTCGGGGCCATCCTGCATGTGCTCTATGCGGGCGAAGACAAGACCCTGCGCGGCGTCGCCAACTTCCTCTCGGACCCGGCCTGTCCGTTCGAGCTCACGCTGCACCGCATGATGACCACGCGGCACCTGACTGGCGAGCAGAGCGGGGCACCGCACCCGGTGGTCGCATCGGCCGCGCGCGAGGTGCTCAACAAGAGCGAGAACGAACGCTCGGGCGTGCTGTCCACGGCCATGAGCTTCCTGGGTCTGTACCGCGACCCCACGGTGGCCCAGGTCACCTCGCGCTGCGACTGGCGCATTGCCGATCTCATTTCGGCGGAACACCCGGTGTCGCTGTACCTGGTGGTGCCGCCCTCGGACATCAGCCGCACCAAGCCGCTGATCCGCCTGATCCTCAACCAGATCGGGCGGCGCCTCACCGAATCGCTTGATGGCTCGGATGGCATTGCGCGCCGGCACCAGTTGCTGCTGATGCTCGACGAGTTCCCGGCCCTGGGCCGGCTGGACTTCTTCGAATCGGCCCTGGCCTTCATGGCGGGCTACGGGCTGCGCGCCTTCCTGATCGCGCAGTCGCTCAACCAGATCGACAAGGCCTACGGCCTCAACCACTCGATCCTCGACAACTGCCATGTGCGCATCGCCTTCGCGACCAACGACGAGCGCACGGCCAAGCGGATTTCCGAGGCCCTGGGCACGGCCACCGAGCTGCGCGCGCAGCGCAACTACGCGGGCCATCGCCTGTCACCGTGGCTCGGCCACCTGATGGTCTCGCGCCAGGAGACGGCGCGGCCGCTGCTCACGCCGGGCGAGGTCATGCAACTGCCGCCGCAGGAGGCGGTGGTGATGGTCTCGGGGCATCCTCCGATACGAGCCAAGAAGCTGCGCTACTACCAGGACCGAAATTTCACGGGCAGGGTGCTGAAGGCGCCGGTGCTGGGAGCCAGGGCGTATGCCGACCGGCCCGCAGCGCGGCCGGACGATTGGAGTGGGCTGGCGCCCTTGGCGGCTCCTGATGCCAAGGCAGCAGGCGATGCAGGCGGCTTTGCCGATGAGGGCGGGCACCAGCTCAAGCCCGAACTGGAGATCACACCGATGCAGTTGGAAGCTTCGGAGGCGGGCGACATGCTGGTGCTGGACGACGAGGACGACGCACCGCTGCGGCCGCAGGATGTGGACCGGCAACTGATGCGCACCGCGCGGCTGGCCGCGCTGGATCCTGATGATGGGATCGCGCTATGAGCCGGGCACGGTTGAACATCTTCATCGAGCCGGAGCATGCCAAGCGGTTGGACCAATTGGCGGTGCACAAGGGGGTCTCCAAGTCGGCCGTGATCGCGGCGGCGCTGGCCTCGTTCCTGTCGCCCGATGGAGGCGACCAGCGCGAGGCGGCGATGGCCAAGCGGCTGGACCGGCTCTCGCGCCAGTTCGATCGGCTGGAGCGCGACCAGAACGTGCTGATCGAGACGGTGGCGCTCTACGTCCGTTATTTCCTCACGGTCTCGATCCCGGTGCCCGAGGGGCAGCAGGACGCGGCCCGCGCGCAGGGCCGGGCGCGCTATGCGCAGTTCATTGAGCAGCTGGGTCGCCATCTGCAGCGCGGGCGCAGCCTGGTGCGCGAAGTCCATGACGACCTTGCACCCGAGGCCTCCACCGACTCCACAGCGCCTGTCGCCGAACCCGAGGAGGCCGACCTTGAGACCAAAGCCTGAACCCGGTTCCGCGGATACATCGCTGGCGCGGCGCATCCGCATGCTGCGCACGGCCATGGGGCCGGAGATCGCGGCCGCGCTCGAAGACCCCGAGGTGGTCGAGGTGCTGCTCAATCCGGACGGCTCGCTGTGGGTCGACCGGCTCGGCGCGGGCCGCTCGCCCACGGGCCACTATCTGCCCGCGCCCGTGGCCGAACGCATCATCCGGCTGGTGGCGGCCCATGTGCGCGCCGAGGTGCATGCGGGCCTGCCGATCCTTTCGGCCGAGCTGCCCGAGACGGGCGAGCGCTTCCTGGGCGTGCTGCCGCCCGTGGTGCGTGCCCCCACGTTCGCGATCCGCAAGCGGGCGCTGCGCATCCTGACGCTAGCTGACTATGTGGCAGATGGCGTGATGTCCGAGGCGCAGGCGGCGTTCCTGCGTCGCGCCGTGCGCGAGCGCCTGAACATCGTGGTGGCGGGCGGCACCAGCACCGGCAAGACCACGCTCGCCAATGCGCTGCTCGACGAGATCGCGGACACCGGCGACCGAGTCCTGATCCTCGAAGACACCGTGGAGCTGCAGTGCCGCGGCGACGACCACGTGGGCATGCGCAGCGAACCGGGCGTCACCACCATGGCCGACCTGGTGCGCGCCACCCTGCGCCTGCGGCCGGACCGCATCGTGGTGGGCGAGGTGCGCGGCGCGGAGGCGCTGGATCTGCTCAAGGCCTGGGGCACGGGCCACCCGGGTGGCATCGCCACCGTGCACGCGGGTTCGGCCGCGGGCGCGCTCACGCGCCTGGAACAGCTGGTGCAGGAAGTCTCCGTGACCGTGCCGCGCGCGCTGATCGCGGAAGCGGTCCACGTCATCGTCTTCATCGCCGGCCGGGGTCGCGCTCGGCGTGTGCGTGAGATCGCGCGCGTCATCGGCTGCGACGGCCAGGGCTACCAGCTCGATACCTCGCTCGGGCCTGCATTCCCGTTGATTTCCCCAACGCCTTCACCTTCATCCACCTCAGGAGAACCGCCATGACGCATCCCCGTCTTTCCGTAAAACCGTACTTGCACGCCGCTGCTGTGGCGGCGCTGCTTGTGGCCATCGCCATGCC
This sequence comes from Acidovorax sp. GW821-FHT10E03, assembly GCF_059415205.1. Lineage (NCBI taxonomy): Bacteria > Pseudomonadati > Pseudomonadota > Betaproteobacteria > Burkholderiales > Comamonadaceae > Acidovorax > Acidovorax sp. GW821-FHT10E03. The sequence goes on from NZ_JBWKMU010000011.1 coordinate 52,336, forward strand.
CGCGCAGGCCGCCGGCTCCAACATGCCGTGGGAAGCGCCGCTGCAGTCCATCCTCGAATCCATCCAGGGGCCGGTCGCGCGCATCGTCGCGGTGATCATCATCATCGCCACGGGCCTGACGCTGGCGTTCGGCGACACCTCGGGCGGGTTCCGCAAGCTGGTGCAGATCGTCTTCGGGCTGTCGATCGCGTTCGCGGCGTCGAGCTTCTTCCTGTCGTTCTTCTCGTTCTCGGGCGGGGCGGTGCTGGCATGACGGCCGCGATGTCCTCCATGCCAGGTTTCGAGGTGCCGCTGCACCGGTCGCTGACGGAGCCCATCCTGCTGGGCGGCGCGCCGCGCAGCGTGGCGATCGCCAATGGCACGCTGGCCGCCGCGGTCGGGCTCGGACTGCAGCTGTGGATTCCGGGCCTGGTGCTGTGGGTCGTTGGGCACTCGCTCGCGGTCTGGGGCGCGCGCATGGATGCGCAGTTCATGCAGGTCTTCGCGCGGCACATCAAGCAGCGGCAGCTGCTGGACGTGTGAGGACCGCACCATGATGTCCCTCACTGAATACCGCCAGCGCCCGGCCTTGCTGGCCGACTGGCTTCCGTGGGCCGGGTTGGTCGCGCCGGGCGTGGTGCTGAACAAGGATGGTTCGTTCCAGCGCACGGCGCGGTTCCGGGGGCCGGACCTCGACAGTGCCGCCCAGGGTGAGTTGGTCGCCACGTCGGCCCGGCTCAACAACGCGCTGCGGCGCCTGGGTTCGGGCTGGGCACTGTTCGTGGAGGCCGAGCGGCGCGGGGCTGCGGACTATCCGGAGTCGGTGTTTCCGGAACCACTGTCCTGGCTGGTCGACGAGGAGCGCCGTGCCGCGTTCGAAGAGGACGCCAGCCACTTCGAGAGCAGCTACCACCTGACCTTGCTCTACCTGCCGCCGGAGGAGACCCGGGCGCAGGCCTCCCGGTTGCTGTACGAGAACCGCGACACCGACGGCGTGGACTGGCGCGAACGACTGGACGCCTTCGTGGCCGAGTCGGAACGCTTCCTCGGGCTGCTCGAAGGCGTGATGCCAGAGGTCGGTTGGCTCGACGATGGCCAGACGCTGACCTATCTGCATGCCTGTGTGTCCACGCGCCCGCATCCGGTGGCCGTGCCCGAGGTGCCGATGCACCTGGATGCCCTCCTGGCCGACGAGCCGCTGACGGGCGGGCTGGCGCCGATGCTCGGGACGCGGTACCTGCGCGTGCTCACGGTGCGCGGTTTCCCGACCTCGACCTGGCCGGGAATTCTGGATGACCTGAACAGCCTGGGCTTTGCCTACCGCTGGAGCACGCGCTTCCTGTGCCTGGACAAGGCCGAGGCGGAGAAGGAACTCATTCGCCTGCGCCGCCAGTGGTTTGCCAAGCGCAAGAACATCGTGGCGCTGCTGCGCGAGACCATCTTCCAGCACGAGAGCCCGCTGGTGGACTCGGATGCGTCCAACAAGGCGGCGGATGCCGACGCCGCCTTGCAGGAACTGGGCAGCGACCAGGTGGCGTTCGGTTACGTCACCGCCACGGTGGCCGTGCTCGATGCCGATGCGACCGCGGCCGACGAGAAGCTGCGGGCGGTGGAGCGGACCATTCAGGGAAGAGGCTTCGTGACCATCCCCGAGACCCTGAACGCCGTCGAGGCCTGGCTGTCGTCGATCCCGGGCCACGCCTATGCCAATGTGCGCCAGCCCATCGTCTCGACCTTGAACCTGGCCCACATGATGCCGGTGTCGGCCGTCTGGGCGGGGCAGGAGCGCAATGTGCACCTGGACGGCCCGCCCATGATCGTGACGCGCACCGACGGCGCCACGCCGTTCCGGTTGGTCACGCACATCGGCGACGTGGGCAACACGCTGGTGGTTGGACCGATCGGCATGGGCAAGTCCGTGCTGCTGGCCACCTTGGCCATGCAGTTCCGGCGGTATGCCGGTTCGCGCATCCTGGCGTTCGACATGGGGCGCTCGATCCGCGCCACCATCTTCGGACTGGGTGGCGAACACTACGACCTGGGCAAGGGCGCGGAGGAGGGCGGGGAGATCGCTTTCCAGCCACTCGCCTGGATCGACCAGGAGGGTTACCGCGCCTGGGCGTCCGAGTGGATCGAAGGCCGGCTCCGGCACGAAGGCGTGGCCGTTGGTCCTCCCGAGAAGGATGCCGTGTGGTCCGCGCTCAACAGCCTGGCCAGTGCCCCCGTGGAGCAGCGCACGATGACGGGCCTGTCGGTGCTGCTGCAGAGCAATGCGCTGCGCCAGGCGTTGCTGCCCTACGTGCTGGGCGGTCCTCACGGCCGCCTGCTCGATGCGGACCGCGACCGGCTGGGATCGGCCGACGTGCAGGGTTTCGAGATGGAGGAGCTGATGCACAGCAAGGCCGCGACGCAGGCCGTGCTGTCTTACCTGTTCGCGCGCTTCGACGAGCGCTTCGATGGCGCGCCGACCCTGTTGATCCTCGACGAGGCGTGGCTGTTCCTGGATGACCCGGTGTTCGCGGCGCGCATCCGCCAGTGGCTCAAGACGCTGCGCAAGAAGAACGTCTCGGTGATCTTCGCCACGCAGTCACTCGCGGACATTCAGGACTCGACCATCGCGCCGGCCATCGTGGAGAGCTGTGCGAGCCGCATTTTCCTGCCCAACCCGCAGGCGACCGAGCCGCAGATCCGCGTGATCTACGAAGGCTTCGGGCTCAACGGGCGGCAGATCGAGATCGTCGCGCAGGCCACGCCGAAGCGTGACTACTACTACCAGTCGCGGCTGGGCAACCGGGTCTTTGACCTGGGGCTGGGGCCTGTGGCGCTGGCCTTTGCGGGCGCTTCGTCGCCCGAGGACCAGCGGGCCATGGATGCGGTCTTGGCTTCCGTTCCAGCTTCCGACTTCGCGGCCGTCTGGCTGGGCCACCGTGGCCTGGATTGGGCGGCCGATCTCATCCCTTCGTTTCCTCCGTTTCCATCCACCACCTGAAGGAGCACTGCCATGAACCCCAAGTCTTCATTGTTCAAGCCCAGGCTGGCCGCGCTGGTCGCCGCTGGCGCGATCGCGTGCGGTGTCGCGCCGCCCGCGCATGCGCTCTTCGGCATCGGCGACATCGTGTTCGATCCATCGAATCTCGCGCAGAACATCATGACGGCCGCCAACACGCTGGAGCAGATCAACAACCAGATCCAGCAGCTCCAGAACGAGGCGCAGATGCTCAGGAACCAGGCGAGGAACCTGGCGGGGCTGGATTTCAGCGCGCTGTCGGAACTGAAGGCGGCGCTGTCGGCCACGAACCAGCTGATCCAGCAGGCGCAGGGACTGGCCTTCAACGTGCAGCGGATGGAAGGCGAGTTCAAACGCCTCTATCCCGAGTCGTATACCGCTGCGATCTCGGGCACGCAGATGGCGACCGACGCCCGTGCGCGATGGAAGCAGTCGCTGGAGGCACTGCGCACCGCGACCCAGGTGCAGTCGCAGGCGGTGCAGAACTTCGCGGCCGACGAGCGCACGTTGACCGACCTCGTGAACCGCAGCCAGTCGGCCGTGGGCGCCCTGCAGGCCATGCAGGCCACGAACCAGTTGCTGGCCCTGCAGTCGCGCCAGGCGATGCAGGCGCAGCAGCTGCAGATCACCCAGGACCGGGCCGTGGCGCTGGAGCAGGCGCGCCAGGTGGCGGTGCAGGAGCGGGCCCGCGAGGTGCGCCGGCGCTTCATGGGCAGCGGCACGCCGTACACGCCCGCCACCGTGAACTTCTACGGCAATCCGTGAGGCCGCCATGAACAGGATCCTCTTTGCCTTGGCCATGGGTTCCGCACTGGTGCTGGCCGCCTGCGGCAAGCTGGAACCCGCCCAGCCCGTCGAAACGGTTGAATCGCTGGTGGCGAACCCGGACCGGCTCAAGGAGCTGCGCGCGCAGTGCAAGGCTGACCACGCCAAGGTCGGCGACGCGCAGTGCAACGCGGTGGCCGAGGCCACGCGCCAGCGCTTCATGCGTGCTGCGCCTTCGCCGTATGCGAACGATCCCGTGCGTCCCCCGCCGCCGCCCGCGTCGACACCAGCGGCGAAGGACGGGCCGCCATGAACGACGTGGCGGTCATCGACCGCTTCCTCGATGTGTTCTCGCGCTACATCGACTCGGGCTTCGGGCTGCTCGGGGGCGAGGTGCGCTTCCTCACGGCCACGCTGGTCGTGATCGACATGACCTTGGCCGGCCTGTTCTGGGCCATGAGCCATGCGTCGGGGCAGGGCGACGATGTCATGGCCAAGCTCATCAAGAAGGTGCTCTACGTGGGCGCCTTCGCCTACATCCTGGGCAACTTCAACCGGCTGGCGGGGATCGTCTTCAACTCCTTTGCCGGACTGGGGTTGACGGCCTCGGGCTCGGCCCTTTCGCAAGGCCAGCTGCTGCAGCCGGGCCGGCTCGCGCAGGTAGGCATCGAGGCCGGGCGGCCGATCATGGCGCAGATCAGCGAGCTGGTGGGTTTCCCGGACGTGTTCGCCAACCTCGACACCATCGCCGTGCTGTTCCTCGCGTGGCTGGTGCTGATCGTGGCTTTCTTCGTGCTCGCGGTGCAGCTGTTCGTGACGCTGCTGGAGTTCAAGCTGACCACGCTCGCGGGCTTTGTGCTGGTGCCCTTCGCCTTGTGGAACAAGACGTCGTTCCTCGCCGAGAAGGTGCTGGGCAATGTGGTGTCCTCGGGCATCAAGGTGCTGGTGCTGGCCGTGATCGTGGGGATCGGCTCGGGGTTGTTCACCGAGTTCCGCACGCCGCCGGGTGCCGATCCGAGCATCGACCATGCGCTGGTGGTCATGCTCGCGGCGCTCGCGATGCTGGGCCTGGGGATCTTCGGGCCGGGTATCGCGACCGGGTTGGTGTCGGGGGCGCCGCAGTTGGGAGCGGGTGCGGCCGCGGGCACGGCGCTGGGCGCCGCGGGCCTGGCCGTTGCCGGTGGCGCGGCCGTGGCGGGCGCGGGTTCCGCGGTGGCCGCGGGTGCGCGCATGGCGCCCGGTGCGGCGCGTGCTGCCATCGGCGGTGGTGCCGGCGCCGCACGTTCGGCCAGCGCCGTCGCCAGCGGCGCGAAGTCGGCCTACCAGGCGGGTGCCGCCGCATCGGGCGCCAGCGGACTTCGCGCGGCCAGTGCGGGCGTGGCCAATGTCGCCAAGACCGGAGCAAACGCCATAGGCCAGCGGGTCTCGTCCGGTGCCAAGGCCATGAAGGAGCGCGTGGCGGACTTCGTCTCCGAGGCCGCTGCGCCGGCTGCCGCGGCTTCGGTATCGGATGCTGGCGATTCCAGCCCTCCGCCCGCCGAGCCCGCATGGGCCCGGCGCATGCGCCGCAGGCAGCAGGCGAGCCATGCGGCCACGACGGCGATCCACGCGTTGCGCTCGGGCGACCACGGCGGCAGCGGCGCCAGCCCGAGCCTGCATGACAGCTCGAACACCTGAATCGATTTCCTGAAAGAGAGGCATCCATGCGATTCAAACGACCCCAGGTGCGGTACTCGGACACGCCCGAGCCCGTCACCCCGTACCAGGCGGCAGGGCAGGCCTGGGACCAGCGCATCGGCTCGGCCCGCGTGCAGGCGAAGAATTGGCGGTACATGGCCTTTGGCTGCCTGAGCCTGGCCTTGCTCATGGCCGCCGGCCTGGTCTGGCGCTCGGCGCAGTCCATCGTGACGCCCTATGTGGTCGAGGTGGATCAGGCGGGGCAGGTGCGCGCCGTGGGCGAGGCGGCCACGCCGTACAAGCCGAGTGATGCGCAGATCGCCTTCCACCTGGCGCGCTTCGTCACGGACGTGCGTTCGCTCTCGATCGACCCGATCGTCGTACGGCAGAACTGGCTCGAGGCCTACGACTACACCACGGACAAGGGCGCGGCGACGCTCAACGACTACGCGCGCGCGGCCGATCCGTTCTCGCGCATCGGGCAGCACTCGGTCACGGTGGCCGTCACCAGTGTGGTGCGTGCCAGCGACGCGTCCTTCCAGATGCGCTGGACCGAGCGGCGCTACGTGAACGGCGAGGCGGCCGGACTGGAGCGCTGGACGGCCGTGCTGTCGATCGTGCTGCAGGCGCCGCGCAGCGAGGAGCGCTTGCGCAAGAACCCATTGGGCATCTACGTCAACGGGCTGTCGTGGAGCCGTGAACTCGAAACCGCCGAAGGAGTGAAGAAGCCATGAAAACACAAAGCCGTATTTGCGTCTTGCCGCCGATCCTGCTGGCCGCGTTGCTCGCGGGCTGCGCGACCGGAGGCAAACCGCCGCCGGTGATCTCGCTCGACGAGCCGAAGCAGGAGAGGGCGGCGCAGCTGCTGCCGGAGGCGCCCACGCCCGTGGAGGCCGTGGCCGTGCCGCAGCCGCTGGCCTTGCCGGGGCAGCTGAAGCCGGTGGGGCGCGAGGCCGATGCGAAGCCGGTGCCCGAACCTGCTGACGAGAAGCTGCGCGTGTCCCGAGCCAACGAGGAGGCGCGCATCGCGCCGACGCGCGAGGGCTATGTCAATGCGATCCAGGTCTGGCCCTATGCCGATGGCGCGCTGTACCAGGTCTATACGAGCTCGGGCCGCGTCACGGTCATCGCGCTGCAACCCGGCGAGGAACTGGTGACGGTCTCGGCCGGGGACACGGTGCGCTGGATCGTGGGCGACACGGCCAGCGGGTCGGGCGCGAACCTGCGGGTGAACGTCCTGGTCAAGCCCACGCGGGTGGGGCTGAAGACAAATCTCGTCATCACCACGAACCGCCGGACCTATCTGCTGGAGCTCTCCTCGACGCCGCAGGCCTGGATGGCGTCGGTGTCCTGGGACTACCCGAAGGACCGCATGCTGGTGCTGCAGAAGCAGGCCCGCGAGGCACAGGTCGGCGCGCCGGTGGAAACGGGCATGGCGCTGGAGCAGATCCGCTTCCGCTACGCGGTCAGTGGCGATTCCCCGCCCTGGAAGCCGCTGCGCGCCTTCGACGACGGTGAGAAGGTCTACATCCAGTTCCCGGGTGGCATCGCGCAGGGCGAGCTGCCGCCGCTGTTCGTGATCGGGCCGCAGGGCGATGGGCAGCTCGTGAACTACAGGTTCCGCGCGCCGTACTACGTGGTGGACCGCCTCTTCGGAGCGGCCGAGCTTCGGCTGGGGGGCGACAAGGCCCAGGTGGTGCGCATCGAGCGCACGGATGGCGTGAGCGCGGCGCGGAGGAACTGAGCATGGGCACGACCGACATGCCGGAGGGTGCTGTTCCGCCTCTGCCGAAGGCCGATCCGCAGGCCGTGACCTTGCGTGCTGCGCCGCGGCCCGTGACGCGGCTCAACCGCCGCATGCTGGCGGTACTGGTGGGCGGGATCAGTGGCGCCGTCCTGGGGGCCACGCTGTGGTCCTTGAGTCCGAGTCGCCGGGACCGCAGTGCCGGCACCGAACTGTTCAACGTGGACCGCATCGCGCGGGCCGAGGACCTGGAGCGGCTGCCGAAGGACTATGCCGGGCTGGCGCCGGCGCCGAAGGCCGCACCGCCGGTGTTGGGCGAGCCGCTGCCCGGCGACCTCGGGCCCGCCATCGTGAAGTCGCAGCAGCCGATGGAGATGCGGCCGCCGGGGGGCGGCATCGATCCGGAGCAGGCCGAGCGGCTGGCGGCCGAGGAGGCGGCGCGGTCGCCGGTGTTCTTCAGGCGCAGCGGCAATAGCGGTGGGGGCAGGCCGTCTGCGGCCGCTGCGGCACCAGCCGGGGCGTCCGCGTTGGCTGCGGGGAACCAGGGTTTCAATCCCATGGCCGTGGCATCGCCGCAGTCGGCACCGGCCGATCCGACCGCGGTCCAGAATCGGCAGGATTCGAAGGAGGCGTTTCTGGCGAAGGCGGGAGACGGCGCGACGCGCAATCTGGGGAGCCTGCAGTTGCCGGCTTCGCCGTACCAGGTCATGGCCGGGACCATCATCCCGGCGGCATTGGCGACCGGGATCAATTCGGATCTGCCGGGGCAGGTGATCGCCAACGTCACCGAGGCGGTCTACGACACGGCCACGGGCAGGCACCTCTTGATCCCGCAGGGCTCGCGACTGATCGGACGCTATGACAGCCAGGTGGCCTTTGGGCAGCGGCGCGTGTTGCTGGTGTGGACGCGGCTGATCCTGCCGGACACCTCGTCGGTGGCGCTGGACCGGTTGCCGGGGATCGATCCGGCTGGGTATGCGGGGCTGGAGGATGGCGTCGATTGGCACTGGGATCGCATCCTGGCCGGTGCGGCGCTGTCGACGCTGCTGGGTGTGGGCGCCGAGCTGGCGGCGCCCGAGAGCCGCACAGACGGCAACCGCATCGTGATCGCGACGCGGGAAGGGGCGCAGGATGCGGTGAACCAGGTGGGGCAGGAGATCACGAAACGCAACATGAGCGTGCAGCCGACGCTGACGATTCGGTCGGGGTTTGCGATGCGGGTGATGGTGAACAAGGATCTGATGCTGCGGCCGTATCAGCCATTGTTCTTCCAGCGGGGAGCGCTGCAATGAGCAGGACCTGCAAGTTGCGACTTGGGCCGCTGCCGAAGACGGAGACCGTGAAGTTGACCTTCACGTGCTCGGCCAGTTTGAAGAGTGACCTCGACCGCTACGCAGCACTGCATGCCCAGACGTATGGTGAAAGCGTCGACGCATTGGCGCTGATTCCGCACATGCTGGAGGTGTTCATGGCAAGGGATCGCGGGTTCAACAGTCATTCATCCAAAAAGCCTACTGCTTCTCTAGCTGTGGCGAAGCCGCTGTCGTGAGTCGTGAAGGCTGAGGGGTACCAACCTCCTTCACCGGCGATTGCGGCGTTTCGACAACTGGGATGCCTTCGCCTTCCGTTTGTCCTTCTTCCTTTCCCGTTTCGACGCCTTCGTTGATGACCTTCCCGGCTCCGAGAGCGGACGCGGTGAAGGAAACTCTGTCGCATAGCCGTTGTGGGTCGTCAGGCCGCTGCCGAGTATTCCGAACTCCTGTCGGATCTTCTCGACCTCTGCCCTTTGCTCAGGTGTGTATTCGTCGCACGTGAAAACAATGACGTCTTCGGATGACATGTCATAGTCTTTGGCGGGATGATCAAGGCCGAGGCCGATGAAGGTGTTGGCCTTCGGGAACTTGAGCTTGGCGCTGCGACAGTACAGATACAGCATTGCCACGCGGGCCCTTCTGTATTCGTCGTCAGTCTCGGTCTGGAGCTTGGGTGTGACGAGAAAGATGTAGACGAGGTCTGGCTGCTCGTGCGTCGTGAACAGGCGTGCTCGCCGCTTCTTGGGCTCCTTGGCGGCTGCGGCCAACATCCCGACCAGCGCCTCGGTGAGGAGGTGACGGCGAAATCGCGGTTCGGCTGCCATCAGCCGCAATCCCTGCTCGGTCTCGTGGTTGGGCTGATTGACCTCCTTGTGAACGAGCCTCGGGTCGCCGAGTTGAATGAGCCGTTCGAGCATCTCGTCCCATGCGCGGCTGCGTTCGTCCTGAAGCTTCTTTTCCACATATTCGGGCCGCTTTCTGAGGCCCGAGTAGTGCGAATCGTCATACATGACGAGGTCAGGTTTCTCGGCGCCGATGCCATCGGGCAGAAAGTCGTGTTCGCTATCGTCCCCCTGCGAGATATAGACCGCCATCAACTGCTCTTCACCGGTGGCCATCACCGTCATCGACGCATCGCTTAGGAAGGCCTCTCGTGCGACAAGGTACTGCACGAAGTCAGTGATTGTGTCGACCTCATCCATCACCACTTCGAGAGAGAATTCGTCGAGCACGTGTACGAAGTGCTTGGAGCGGTCCAGTACCCCGATGGTGAACGCAGCCTGCTCGTGGGCGCGGCCTTCGATGCTGCTGTTGATCTGAAGAGTGCCAAGGCCGCCAGGGAATGCTTTCAAGCAAGCTTGCCGGCTACCGCGTGTCACCGCGACCAAGTGGTAGCGCGCACGCTCGGCAGCCGGCAGCACAATTGGCAACGGCCGCTTGCAAGCAGCGTCCAGAAAGATGCGGTCGGGGCAGCGCCTAAGCCAGCTCATGGCGCCATGCAACTGCTTCGCTGATTCCGTCACGGCGCGCTTGAACCACCGCGGCCAGGCGATCTTCAGGTCCTTGTCTTCTTGGAACGCGATGTGCTTGTCGGAAAAGATGATGACGTCATCGCCGAAAACCACGAGCACGTCGGCAAATTCTTTGGCACTGCCCTTGCCTTCATGCATGTCCTGTGCCGTATGCAGGTTCGCGTGCGCCCAGAGACTGAGGAATGATTTGCGGCACAAGCGCATTAGGAGCCGCTCGGACTCATTGACACCCTCGGCACTCGAAAGGTCGAACACGCCGGGGGAGGGAGGGGGGCTGCGATCGTTCTCTATTGGCATGGGCATCATCATGCCGACATCTTGCTGGGCGCCAATGCGATGCGCGACAAAATGGGCCGGTGTGTCTCGTGGGAGTTGGAGATGAAGCGCAGCGAGTTGTATGTGAAGGTTTGGGCGAAGCCGATGACTCAGTTGGCGACCGAACTGGGGATCTCGGATGTGGGCTTGGCCAAGGCCTGCCGCCGTCATGCGGTGCCAGCCCCACCTCGGGGCTATTGGGCCAAGCTCAAGGCAGGCCAGAGACCTCCGCAAACCCCGTTGCCCACGCCTGAGCTGGATGTCGTCGTGCATTTCGCGACGAGCGATCCAGAGGAGCGAGAGCGGCAGAAAATCATGGAGCGCAAGCACGCTGAGGCGCTGAAGGCGGATGCCGCAGCCGCGGCGGTGAATGTTGCTGCGCAGTTCTCTGAGCATTTGGAGGATGCTCACCCGCTGGTCAAGGCAACCCAGCGGTACTGCGACCGCATCCCGAAGATGATCGAGCAGTACAAACGTCGAGGCGTCAACGCGTGGAGTTTGACGAAGCCGGAAGACCGTCCGCCAAGCGACAACCATGGCAGATACAGCCTCCTTCATCATGGGCTGTTGGACATTACTGCCTCATTGGAAGCCATGGACTGGGTGTTGCGGTTTCACGCCTCCGTCTTCCGAGGCCTTGTGGCGGGCGGCATGGTGATCGTCCGCCGAGAAGCACCGACGGGCCGTCCAATCGGCCGATCGGAAGGTCCGGCCATCGAGGCGCGATTCAAGGGCGAGACCTTCACCATTCAATTTTCGCAAGGCTATCGACGCGTGTACCTGGACTCCGACGAGCTCGCGAAGAAAAGGAAGGAGTCATCCTGGGCGCGCGACTATGAGAACCGACCCTCCGAAAAACTCTCCTTCAGTATCTCGGGGACCGAATACCGCGCGAGCAAGACTTGGCAAGGCACGCAGGAGAAGCTGCAGGGCCAGGTCGACGAGATCGTGCGGACCGCCTTCCAGTTGGTGCCGCTGCAGGTGGAACTGCGAAAGGAGCGCGAGGCCGCAGCCGCGGTTGCCAAACGCGAGGAAGAGATTCGTGCATTGGAGCGTCGACGGAAAGAGGCTAGGGCCGAGCAGCTCAAGCAGGCGTTCGTGATGATGGAGGCCGACGAGCGTGTTCGGCGCCTGAAGGATTTCCTGAGTCAACTCGAGCAGATGGCCGACGGTTTTCGACCACCTTACGACGAACGAGCCAAGGTTTGGGTGCAGGTGGTCACGAAGGAATTGGTCGCAAGAAATCCGATGGAAGAGATCTTGCAGCGCTGCCTGTCTGTCCCGTCGTGGAGTACTTGGCCGCCAGACTGGTGGCCGGCGGAGCCGGATGCTCACCCTCCGTTCGATCGTCCGACTTAGTTGAGGCAGGAGGGCCGTTGAGCCTTCGACCGAGCCGGTGGCGCTCAGGATCCCGGGAGCAAGGCGAATTGTCCGTCCGCCAGAGCCCTGAAGTGCTTGACCTTCGTTGATGCTTCCAAGACAAGTCCTTCACTGTGCCGGCGCATTTGCGTACGGACGACCGAGGCCGGGTTATCGGTGTGAAACTCGTACAACCGTGCACTGGTGATCGCCGCATAGGCCTCGGCCGCCGTCATGGGTGAGCCATTGGCGCGCATCACCGTCTGTATCGCTTCCACGACCGTCATCATGAGCTCCGGGAAAGGGTGTCCAGCCGCCCTTGCTCGGAAATGTAGCGCAACGCCAGCCAATTGGCCGGGGCGGGCGCCAACTGCCCAAGTCGCCCAGTCGGCAGACCCAGCGGCCGGACGGTTGGCAGGAAGACGCCCCTCTTGCAAGGTAACTTCCAATACCGAGCGTTGGAAGTTATAATTTAACTTCCAGAGAGGGAAACATGGACGATCAGGGGTACTTCCACAGCTTCCCGGCCGTGCAGGGCTTTCAGGGTAAGCGGCCCTTCTTCATCGCGATGTGTCCGCTTCGCATGATCCCGAAGCTTTTTATGTTTGATGAAGAGGAGGTGCCGGCAGAGTTGCGTGCCCAGCGGTCGCTCAACAAGAATCGCATCCCGGCGATCGCCCAGTACCTGGTTGCGAATCCGGACACGTACATTCTTTCTGCATTGACAGCGTCAGTGGACGGTCAAGTACGTTTCGCTCCACTTGACGCAGGGCGAAACCTCTCTGTGGGAGTCCTGGAGATTCCGATGGACGCGCGGATCCTGATCAACGACGGGCAGCATCGTCGCGCGGCCATCGAAGAGGCGCTCAAGGAAAGCCCCGCCCTCGGCCAAGACAACGTTCCCGTTCTGTTTTTCGGCGATGAAGGTTTGGTCCGCAGTCAACAAATGTTCGCGGATCTCAACAAATACGCGGTTCGCCCGAGCTATTCGTTATCAACACTGTATGACCATCGCGACCCGAGTTCGGAGCTTGCTCGGTACCTGGCATCTGAGTGCAGAGCATTTCGGGGCTTGACGGAGATGGAGAAATCAACGATCTCAAATCGGTCCGTGAAGCTATTTACCTTGAGCAGCATCAAGCATGCGAGCCGCGCTTTGCTGCGAAAGCATCCGAAGGATGAGTTCAGCACGACGGAGCGGATGATTGCCAAGGAATACTGGGATGTGGTCAGCGACCAAATTCCCGATTGGCAGCGGGCGCGAACAAAGGACGTGGCAACGGCTGAACTCCGGCAGGAGTACGTTCACGCGCACGGGGTCGCGCTGCAGGCACTGGCCCTTGCCGGCGCAGAGCTACTGTCCCGACGCTCGAAACAGTGGAAGGTTGATCTTCGCCATCTGCGCAACATCGATTGGTCCCGGTCTAACGTGGCAGTGTGGGAGGGGCGAGCCATGGTGCACGGAAGAATTAGCAAGGCTGCGACCAATGTTCACTTGGCCGCCAACTACGTGAAATCTCATCTGGATCTGCCGCTTTCGCCGGCTGATCTGGAGCTCGAAGCCCTCTTGCCTGCCAAGAAGCGGCTCACTTCTAAAAGGTAAGTGATGGAATGCGTCGTAACGAGTAAGGAAGACATCCTTACCATTTACAAGGCTGACAACCGCCCGTGGGTCATCGGCTTCAGCGGCGGAAAGGACTCGACGGCCGTTTGCCGGCTGGTGTTCGAGGCACTGCTCGAACTTCCCCTTCCGGAGAGGACCAAGCCCGTCTTTATTGTGTCCTCGGACACTTTGGTCGAGACCCCTCTTGTCGTCAACTTGATCCACGAAGCGCTGGACAAGATGCGGCTTGCCGCAGCTGAACTGGCGCTTCCCATCGAGGTTGCAAGGCCGGTAACTCCACGGATAGATGAAACGTTCTGGGTCAACTTGATTGGCAAGGGCTATCCCGCTCCGACCCGGCAATTCCGATGGTGCACGGAGCGGATGAAGATCGATCCAACGAGTGAATTCATCCGCGAGAAGGTAACGGCCTTCGGGGAAGTCGTTGTGGTTCTTGGTTCGCGCATCCAGGAGAGCTCATCGCGCGCCCAAGTGATCCGGAAGCATCGCATTGATGGTTCGCGGCTTGGTAAGCACACGAGCTTGCCTCATGCATTGGTGTTCACGCCTATCGACCAGTGGAGTGCGGACGACGTATGGGAGTACCTATTCTCGGGTCCGGCCCCATGGGGCGGTGATCACCAAGCCCTGTTTGACCTGTACAAGGGGTCTAACGGAGGGGAGTGTCCGCTCGTCCTGGACACTACAACGCCATCGTGTGGGAATTCAAGATTTGGGTGCTGGGTGTGCACCGTTGTGACCAAAGACCGTGCGATGGATGGCTTAATCGAGACAGGCAATACCTGGCTTACTCCGTTGCGTGATTTTCGAAACGAGCTCTACGAAACGACCAATCCTGCTCGCAAGCATGAATTCCGAAGCGCGAGGCGCCGCGATGGTTCCGTCACGATCTCAATCAAGAAGGACGACCAGGGCAAGACAGTGCAGGAAAAGCATGTGCTTGGACCTTATAAGCTGGAGTATCGCAAGCATCTTCTGGGAGAGCTCCTAAGGACCCAGAAGGCGATTGCGGAGTCGAATCCTAAGGACGCTCAGGAGCTCATCACCGTTGCGGAGCTTGAACAAATACGCAGAGAGTGGCGGATCGACCCGAACGAGCCGGACTGGGAGGACTCAGTGCCGGCGATCTATCGGGAGGTTTTCTCCAGTGACATTGCTTGGAAGAGCGATGACGACTTTGTGTTCGACGGGAATGACGCGCTCGTTGTGGAAGAGCTCTGTTCGGAAAGACGGCTCCCTAAGGAGCTTCTGATGAAGCTGCTCGAACTCGAGGTTTCCTACCAAGGACACGCAAGAAGGTCTGGCTTGCAGAAGGAGTTGCAGGAATTGCTATCCCGGGACTGGGCAGACGACAAGCAGGCCATTGCCTCGCAGGCAGAGTGGATCAATCGGGTCAGCAGCTACGATGCGCAAGAGCGAGATTTGCAGAAGCGATACGCCGATATCGGAAAGGTGATCGGCGATGCTGATTGAGCGACTCCTTCTTACCGACTTCGGTACCTACAGGGGCATTCATTCATTCGACCTCGCTCCGCGGACGAAGTACGGGTCCAAACGAACCATCGTTCTCTTCGGTGGTCTGAATGGCGCGGGCAAGACGACAATACTGAAGGCTGTTCGACTCGCACTTTATGGTCGGCAGGGGTTCGATACGCCGCTGACGGAGAAAGAGTACGCGGCGATCCTCGCGCAGTTGAT
Source organism: Acidovorax sp. GW821-FHT10E03 (assembly GCF_059415205.1). NCBI lineage: Bacteria > Pseudomonadati > Pseudomonadota > Betaproteobacteria > Burkholderiales > Comamonadaceae > Acidovorax > Acidovorax sp. GW821-FHT10E03. Next base: position 67,349 of record NZ_JBWKMU010000011.1, read on the forward strand.
TCACGCGTCGCCGACGCAGTTGGTCGCTGCTGACCGCGCATCTGTTGAGATCGTCTTCAATTATGCGAGGCTGGGCGAGACGGTCCGTTATCGCGTCCAACGCGCTTGGGGTGGTAGGGCCAGTTCCGTACAAGAGTCGCTGCGCCTTTTTAAGAATGAGGCTCAAGAGCCTTGGCTGATAGACGACCAAGCTCAGGGATTCTTGTCGCAATTGATCCCATCCGGAATTTCCCAGTTCTTCTTCTTTGATGGAGAGCAGATTGCTGATCTCGCTCGGGATGATGCGGACGAAGTGCTCAGCGACGCCATCCGGCGCTTGCTCGGACTCGACATCGCGGACCGATTGGCGACAGACCTCTCTTCGTTCATCCGAGCGAGGCGTGCAGCCAACACGCCGGATGATGTTCGTACTAAGTTGCGGTCGCTCCATGAAGCGTATGACCAGCTGATCTCCGAAATCGATAGAGCACAGTCAGAGCTGCAGCAGGTGCTGCAACCCCAGTTGGACCAGGCGATCGCCGCCAAGGAACGGATGCGTTCGAAACTATCTGACCGAGGCGGTGCTTGGGCTATCAATCGAACCCAGGTAGAGGCCAGGCTTCTGAGCATCCAAGAGGATCGGGCGGCCCGCGAAGAGCAAATCCGCGAACTCCTGTCGGGCCCCGGGGTCTTCATGTTTGCCGGGGACTTGCGGCGTCAGTTGGTCGATACAGTGCAATTGGAGCGCAAGGCGCTGGAGGCCAAGGCTGTTTCTGGGTCCATTAAGTCGACGGTGGAGCAACTCAAGAAGCGACTCTCGCAGGTGAAGGGGTCAAGCACTTGGCGCTCGGTCGCGAACCGTTCAATCGACGAATGGGTGCGCGAGATAAGTGCTCCTCCACAGACGCCATCCAAGATCATTCATGGGCTTACGGGGAGCGAGGCCGACAAACTGCTCAACACGCTGACTGCGACCGTTCCCATGGTCGAGCACCAACTGGTCGAACTGCAAAAAAGCCTCAAGCAATTGGCGGAGCACGAAGCACAAGAGCAGGACAGATTGGCGCATGCTCCCTCCGACGAGTCGATACAGGAGGCATTCCGCACTCTTGAGGATTCGATGGAGGTAGTCAATCGCCTGGAGGCCAAGAAGCAGGCGGTGCTTCAGGAAATCCGCCGAAAGCTTTGGCAAGCCATCGACATCACGAGAAAGAAGAGGAAACTGGAAAAGGACTCGCAGGTGGATGGGGTGACCGCCCGTGCGGACTACCTCGCAGAAAGTGTCCAGGAAGTCCTTGGCGAGTTTAAACGGCGCGCTGGTTCCCGCAAGTGCCAAGAACTTCGTCGTCACTTTCTGAACGCCTTCCAAAGGCTTTCCCGAAAGGACGACATGATCGTCGACGCCGTGATCGACGAGTCGACGTTCTTTGTGAAGCTGCTTGACCAACAGGGCAACGAAATTCCGAAAGCGCGGCTCTCGGCCGGCGAAAAGCAGATCTTTGCGATTTCGATGCTAGAGGCGCTCGGCAAGGCTTCGGGTCGAAGCTTGCCGATCATCATCGACACGCCGTTGGGGCGGCTAGACAGCAAGCATCGCGAGAAGCTGGTCGAGTCCTATTTCCCGAGGGCGAGCCATCAGGTCATCGTGCTTTCCACGGACACCGAGGTCGACCAGCGGTTCTACGACGGACTGAGATCGAGCGTCTCGCACGCATTTCATCTGCGCTTTGATCCGCTCGAGAGAAGCACGTCGGCGGAAGAGGGCTACTTCTGGAAGACAAAGGAGGTCGCAAATGCTGCCTAAGCGTATGCACATCTCGCAGGCGGCGACCGACAAGCTGAAAATCCTAAAGGGACGCACCAGCCTCACTCCCAATATCGTTTGCCGGATCGCGTTGGTTCGCTCGCTCCGCGAAGGGCCCCGCGCAGGCAAACGGAAGGTTGATCAGAACGGTAGCGAGTTCATTGGAACAACCCTGTTCGGCGAAAACGCGAACGTATTCGAGGCGCTAATCGTCCAGGTTCATGGCCCGCTGGATACGAAAGCTATGAGCCTAGTCATCGCGAGCCACATCGACGATGGATTGACGGGGCTCATGAAGGCCAGAACCGTTGCAGAACTGGTGGCCTACGCGACGTAGGCACACTACAGGGGCGAACGAGAACTTTCACTTGATCGAATTCTGCCCGGCCGATGACATAGTTTTGGCCAACCCCTTGTTCCAGCCGCAAGGGGTCACTGCAGTGCGACGGTGCTGCGAGCGCTCGAGCGCTCGAACTGAACCTAAGAGAGCACCTTGATTTCTCTCGTGTACCACTGCAAGAAGTCGGCCGCCACCCACGGTGCTTCAGGGTATGAAGCGACGATGGCATTGAAGCCGCCATTCGCGTAGTCATTCATCCGATCGAAGCCTTGCGCGGTCAGTGCTACTGATGCCTCCGGACTTAGATACAGCCCCAGCAGCTTCTTGATGGCTGTTCGGTTGTTTAAGTCGATCCCTTGTACTTCTGCTTCGGCCACCACCAGTAGCCCTAGGATCAGGTTCTGGACAGGCTTGTAGTCCGCAACGAAGTAGTCGATGAACTCGACCCCCGCGGACAGAGTAGCCGGCTTCCGCTTGGCCAGGCCGAACATCAAGCACAGATAGTAGTAGTCGAACTTGGTGGGCAAGGGCGTGTCCTTGGCCTTGTGGATCTTCGAGAACCACTCATCAACCTCTTGACGCATTTTGAAGGCCATTAGGAACTCCCTGCTTCGTCGTTCTCGTTCTCGAGGGCGAACCGGACGAAGTAGTCACGTCCGCCAACAACAAGTGATTGCCCGTTGTCCGCGTGGTCTGCCGGCAGATCCTTGAGGAGGGCGGAGTTACCTGGTGTATTCCGGAAGACAGTGATGTACTTGACGTCGCCGCCGGCGCTGGCTTCGAGAGGCTCCAGGAATGCCTCTCGCTCCGTTGAGATCGTGAATGCCACGAACTGGGTGCAGAGGGCAGGGACCATGGTGGCGATTTGCCGGCGCACGCCGTGGTCCAGGGGACCCGCCGGGCTGTCCACCACGAGGGGGAAGTCGTGACTGCCCTTGCTCAGCGCCTCTGCCAGAAAGGTGTATCCGACAGCCAGGTTCTGTCCGGCGCTTCCCGACTCGCGGTCCTTCAGGACCAGCGACCGATCGATGCGCTGGATTTCCAGGGGGTCGCCCTTCAACACACGGCGCAGGCGCTGGTTGCATTTCTGCAAGAGGCCTTCCTTGATTCGCTGCTTCGCAAGCCCGCGCGCATCCGCGCAGACCTGTTTGAGCAGGTCCAGTCGCATCCGAAGTCCTAGAGTTCCGTTGATTCGCTGAATCTCCGTGTTCGCCATAGCAAGTTGCTTCTCAGCCACCGCCAACTTCGTGATCTTTGCGGCATCCGTTGGTGACGTGATGAGCTCGCTGGATTCGCCTGCCTCTAGGGGTGACCCGAGCAGATCGAGCTCGCGTTCCAGGTTCGCCTTCTCAACATTGAGCGGCTCGATCTTGCGGCGGAACTCTTCCGGGTCGCCCCCGGCGGCGCTGACGCTGGACTTCTGAAGGACCGCCATTTCAGCTTCGAGATCGGCGATGTCAAGCCGAATCTGTTCGATCCCGGCAAGCTTTTCGTCGACAACGCGTAGGCGCTCATCGGAGTCAATAATGTCTACCTCTTCCTTGAAGGCATTGAGCACGCCGGCCAGGTCTTCCCCTAGGAAGTCTTCCGCGCTCGACAGAATGTGGAGGCGCTCTTTTTCGCCAATCGGCCTGCCGCAAATGCAGTCTTGCTTCGATGCAAGCTCCTGGAAGAACTGCCTGGAAGTGCTGCCCGGCAGCTTCGCGACATCGAGGTTTGCTTTCAAGTCCTTCAGGGCCGTGCCAAAAGCCGGCGCCAGCGCTTCGGGACGTCTCATCTTGTCCATCAGCTCTCGCACGGCGCCGGACAGTGCCTGCTCTTTTTCGCCCTTAGCGGACTTCTTCTGGTAATAGGCCTCGCGGTTCCTGCCGTCCTGGTCGACAAGCTTCTGGATCTCGCCGTTCAGTCGCGCGACTTCTGCGTTGACTTTCTCAAGTCGTTCCTCGCGTTGCTCGATGTGCTTACGCAGTATCTGGACTCGCTCGCTGAGTCGGGTGGCGATTGTCGTGTAGCGGGTGAGCCCACTCGCATGCCTAGCTCCAGCTTTAGCTGTGTTGAGCTGCCAGAACTGCTCGCAATCATTCGCGACGGAGTCGAGCAGATCGAGCTGGCAAAGCGTTTCAATGGCCTCCTCCGCCTTCGTCGCATGCGGGTCGAGCAGCGTGTTGGCCAGCTCGCCATCGAACACAAACAGGTCGACGAAGCGGGGCGTCAGGAACCTTCGTACCGCCGGCGGAGGTGTCCAACCACGGTTGAAGCCACCCACCTCAGGAGAGGTCGTATTGAACGAAACTTCCCCCAGCTCGAAGTCGCAAGTCAGCTCGAGCTTCAGCGGGCGCCCATCTACGGTGAGAGAAACCGAGAAGACGCCACTGTCTGGCTTGGCGGTGCTGCGAAGGCCGGCAATGTACTTAGACGTCCAGTTCCTCGCTTCACCGGTCAGCGTCCCCTTCAAGAGAGAGAGCGTCGTGGTTTTACCGGTTCCATTAGGCATCTGAACCAACGAAACCTTCGGCGTGGAGTTTCCGTTTCGAAGGTCAACTTCCATGTCGGGGCATCGAAACCCTTCGCAAGCCCAGCCAAGTAGCTTGATCTCCATGCTATTGCCCTAGCGCTTTTGCCATGCTGACCTCGGACTGCAGAATGCTGATACGCTGCATTCGGCGATCGTCGGTCACATCCTGTTCGCTGAGCTCCGCAAGGAGAGCCAGAAGTTGGCGCTCCAATTCCAGCGGTTGCTGGTGCTGAATAACTGCCTGGTGGACTGCTTCGCGCAGCTCGATGTCAATCGGCATTCGATCCCCTCCTAACTTGTGACAATGTGGTTAGCCAGTCGCGGCGCTCTTCGTCCGCGGAAGGTCCGCGCCTCGTTCCCTCGACTTCGGTTTGAAGAACGAAATCCACGACAGTGGCTCGCTTGTCGGGATTTGAGGGGTCACTGCGCAGGCAGCGTCCCACGCGTTGGATTGTTTCGAGGCGCGCCCTTGCGGACGAAAACAGGACCACGGCCATCAAACTCTTGATGTCGATGCCCTGGGAGATCTTGTGACAAGTCAACACACAGTCGATCTCCCCGCGGCCGAACATCACCAGATTCTCGCGGTCGTCCTCCGCGTAGTACGTGCGGTATCGCACTCCCGTCGCGTGAAGGATGGGAAGAATGCGCTCGCCGTACTCGCGCTCCTCCACGAACAAGATGCATCCGAGAACCAAGCCTGGATGGGTCGCCAGATAGTCTGCAAAGATGCCAGGCTTCTGCTCGGCAGTCTTGTAGACCTTCGAGAGCTCAGTCCAAAGCTCCTCGTTGGTCATCGGCTGTCCCGAATGTGCGCGGGCAGCCTGACGTGCATAGACAGCCTTCAGCCTATCCCGATCATTCACCGTTAGCTCGTAGGGCAGCGGGACATAGTCGAATTCGACCAGGATACCGCGCTGGATCGCATCCTCGAGTCCGAACGAGAAGACCGTTGGGCCGATCTCCGAATCAATGAATGCTGTCCCATCAGCATCGTATTCGCGCTCAGGGGTTGCGGACAGCCCGAGAACATAACGGTACCGTTGGTGCTTCCCTCCCAGGCTCGCTCGACTGGACGGCGCCCCAAGTCCATGAACTTCGTCATGGATCACGAGTGCGCGCGCGGCCTGCACCTCCTTCAAGATCGGAAGAAACTTACCCAGTTGACCTCGCGATACAACGAGGGAGGAGGATGCGCAGTTCAGCGCAAATGTCATGCCCTGATGGTCGCCGGCGAAGTGGCGGTACACCCGCAACGGTCTTTCCAGCGCCGCGCGCCAATCGAGGATTTCCTCATACCACTGCTGCAGGAGGTCGGTTCCTTCCGTGCAGACGATCATCGAATCAATCTCTCCGCGCGCGAACAATTCCTTTGCGATGCGAAGCGCGGTTTTGGTCTTCCCGGTGCCCGTTGCCATTTCCAGGACGCCCTTCCCGGCGTCAAGAAAGGCCCTGGCGGCTTCAGGCTGATGACGCCACCTAGGATCTTCAGTTCGCGCGCCGCCAGATGGAGATGGCGGAGTGTCGAAGTCGAGTTCCGCAGCACGTTCCTTGATGAGGTGAAGAGATTCACGAGACAGAGGGACGACTGTCAGGTACTGGTCCTGCTTGTTCCACTGCTCATCGAAGTCGGCTTCGACAGCGGCTAGACGACTTGTGTCCTCGGGAACCCAACTTCTGAATACGTGGATTTTTTCGTAGTTGCGGATGTGCCCCGAGGCAGTCTCATTGGCCGACCCTTCGAAGGCGACTGTCGAACCGTCAGGAAAATTGAACACACCGCTCTTCTGGTGGTACATGCCTGGTTCATCCACATGGTGAGGAAGTGCGAATTGGATTTCAAGCCTACCCGTTGCGAGTAACCAGAGCAGATAGTTGCCTCTCGTCTTTCCGCATGTGGGGTCACTGAGGAGCTCACGAACCAACGAGTCTCCGCACCGCGTCAGGATCTCCGCGCGAGCTGCTGTATCAGTGGCGCGTTCAAAGGTTGCCTTATCTGCGGAAGAAAGTGCCGGTGAGATGAGCAGGTTGATGGAGACAGACTTCGTGCCGTTCGTCAGAAGTGCGTCGGCCCACGACACCAAAGCCGTCGACGAAAAGAAGCCGGCTGCTCGCTTGTATTGCGAGCACAGTGCCAAGCACGGTGCGAAGAACGAAGCACCTATCGACCCGTCTCGGGTCTTGTAAATGGCGCTGAGCGAGCGGAGTTGTTCGTCCATCACGACCCAGTGGTCCGTATTAGAGTGCGCTCAAGTAAAGCTCGCTCTAGTTGGCGAGACAGCGCGACATCTGCGTCTAGTGGGCACGCCTCTGCGTCTTGGCCGTCCTCAGCGCTGGAACCTATTAGATGTCGAACCAATTCGCCTCGAAGTTCGCTCCCTTTCTCGACCAGCACCGCCGCAGCGAGGCGGCTTACACGGTTGTTGTCGGGGGGAGATTCGGTGCCCAAGATGAGTTGGCAGTCTTCGATGATGCGGCTCCATTCGGCTGCGGAAAGTGCCGAAACAGCGAGTCTTCCCTTGATCGTCAGGAGGTGGAATTTCGGCCCGAGGAAAAGGTCAACACAAGTGGCCAGTCCATGCGACAGCAACGGGCTGCCGCCAAACCAAGGATCTTCGGCGGGGAATTGATCAAGCCAGAGCGGCGTTTCGCGTGAATCCAGCAAGCCGTCGATGTGCTGTGCTAAGGTCGTCCAAACGCTTGCTCCGCGCAATCGCTTGGCCGCCTTGACCTCGATCTGGCGAACTCGTTCGCGCGTCACCCCGAGCACTTCGCCGAGCTGCTGCAGTGTCCTTCGCTCACCGAGCAAACCCCATCGTTCAAGGAGAACCGCCTTGGCGAGGCCTGTGCAACTGCTCAACTCGTCGCAAAGCAACTCGATGAACGAGCTATCGGAATGCGGCAGCGCGATCTCGGCCGCCCTTTCAAGAGGCGGACACGTCATTGGAGCTCCGCCAGTCGGGTCACGCAGCATAAGCTCGTACACGGTTTCACCCAGCTTCCTCAAAGACTTGAGTCCAAGGTTGGGGAGCTTGAGAAGCCCTGAATTCCCGAAGCGCGATAACTCGCCGACTGTACTGAGCGAATGAGCGCGCAATACGTTCGTCGCGCGAGTGGTGATTGCTAGGTCCTTCAGGCGTGTCCCAATCACCCAGGGAGGACACGAGGTCAGGTTGTCCAGGATCTTTGCAGGATCCGGCGGGGCGCCAGCCAGCTGAAGATAGCGAACCCTTGCAGCTGCGACCCGAAGGTGCTGTGTGAGCAAATGCTCGTTCGCCTGGTATGATCGTTCGTCTACGATGCCTGCTGCGGCGAGTTGCCGTGTCAACTGCCGGTCCGCCCCTGAAAGGCCAACCAACCACCCCGTCGCGCGCTCGCTGCGGGAGGTGAGGCGAGCATCTCCGAGCTTGGACGCAGAACCCGACAAAGAACTTGATGCCACAGATTGTGCCGGCCTCCGCTGTGTCCGGCGTAATGCTTTCAAAAAGCAAAGGAAGTGCCCGTTCCGACAGGCACACTCGGCACTCGGCGCTCTCTAGCAAGTCTCCAACCGCATCAGTAGGCAACGGATCAAGTACCAGGTCGATGGCAAAGCGCCCGCTTGGTCGAGCAAACAGGCGTTCGAGCGCCTGCGACAGGTCCTTCACGTTCGTGAAGCGATCCAGTCGCAGCTCGTTCTGAAATTTCGAATAAATGGCGACGCACAGCGACATCCGCAGCGCACAGCTCCCTCTAGTGTTTGTGAGGAGATGTTAACGTGCACCTCGGAACATGTCGAGAACAGCGCGTCGCTCGCCCGAATGCGAATCTATTGCGCTCACTGGAGGATGGATTGGCCAGACGTACACCGCGGTGATGCCTTGCCGGAAGATGGATGCCAGCCTCTCCCAAAGCCCTGTAGGTACGCCTGCTGGCAAAGCACATTTAGCGAGATGGCGAGCCCGTCCGATCCTCGATGAGGGAGCTGGGACAGGGAGAAACGGACCCTGTTTTCGAAGTCGTCGCCACCGCTCAGCGCTTGATTGCGCGTACAGAGGCGTTGTAAAAAGTGCTGCGCGGGGATCCGGTCCCGCTTGCTGCTATTGCATAGATCGCACGCAAGAACTAGGTTCCAGGCGGGATCGTCGAACAGAAATGACCAAGGAATAACGTGATCAACATGCGCCGGGGTCGGATCCCGTTTGCCGCAATAGAAGCAGGAGTTGTCATGCGCCCGCAAGTGCCCAGCCCACCGCGAGACAGATGTTCGCCTTCGGCCGTCGAAGCAAATCTTGGCGTAAACGCGAGGGGTGAGATTGTATTGTTCGACTTGCGCTGACCAGCCTCCCAGAACGGAACGCATTAGCAAGGATTCGAAGGTTGCGATGAAGCCTCGCTGCACCTCGGTCACTCTGAGGGCCTTCGCTCCATGCATTTCGAAGATTCGACCATCGAGCCCGGTATGAAATCGCGGGATGACTTCGCGAAATCCTTCTTCGGCAACGAATTCAATAATCTTTTTGACCTCAGGAGTCTTTGCATCCCATCGAAGCCCATAGGAGGCAGGCAATGCGCGCAGTTGTCTCGTTACATTGGGCTCCTGAATTTCTGCGGCGGCTTGCTTCAATCTGAACTGGCGCACCTGATACCAGTAGTAGCACACGAGTCTTGTGGCGAGCCCCTCGCGTGTCAGCACGACGTCGTTGCTGGAAGTCGATTCTTTGACTGCGTCGACTAGCGCCCTGGCTACTGCATACTTGAGCGTACTTGTCTTGCTTGATCGAAGTACGCCGGACCAAGTTGATATTAGACTGAACTGTTTGCCATTTCTCATCTTATCGTTGCCACCGTGGAACACTTCGGCTCGCCACCCAGGTGCAAAACTAAGTCAACAACAATGCAAATTCCAGTTGGCGAGACAGATCAACGTCAAAGGCTGACAAAGCCTGTTCAGGCCTTGGTTGTCTGCTGCCTTCGAGCTTTTAGCCGGTTCACTACGTCTTGTACTTCACCATCCGGTGCATGCTCCAGGCCAATTAATACGCGGAGGACTTTTCGTATCCGAACTCGGCCAGCACCTGACGCGTGAAAAAAATCGTCCGCAAAATTGATTCCGACGGCACCGTGTAAGAACATCTGCGCCGAAGACTTCATGTCGATCGGATCGAGCTTCCCCTCAGCGAGCCCTTCGCGCATAACGTCAAACAGCGCCAGTACGCCGACAGTCCGCCATATGAAGCTGGATGATGACTGTGTGGCCCAGATTAGGCGGTCTACAGCAGAGAAGAACTCGCTTATAGCAGCAAGAAGGCTCTTGTCTTGTTGCTTCCTATAAAGATCACGAAGAGGTGCTTTATCGGAAGGAAGTTCGCTCCTGGTTTTTGCCTTGCCGCTAGCCAAGGCGCTACGGTCGGCGATGGGCTTCTCAGAAATAAGTTTCGTCACTCCCTCAACAATGCAAGCAACAGAGACAGCCCAGGGGTAACCATCTGGAATTGGCGCTGCATCTTCGTCCTCATCCAGCAGTGCAAGCTTGATATGGCCTCTGAAAGGGGAGTCTGATTGCCCCTCCAATACACGGGCGAAGTAGACGCCGAGCATGTCGGGTGGCCATTTGTTTGCGTCAGACTCGTTTAGATCGTATCCAAATAACTCGTACGCAAGGCTCTTGTCGACCTTTTTTTGATTGATGTTTATCGTTGCAAAAATTCTTGCCTGATAGGGGCGGGGCAAGTTGACGAAGACGGCGCATGGCAGTTCCATTTGCTGCCTGTCGGTCTTGGCCGCATATGTGAAGCCTTCGAGACGGTGCTGACCGTCGATGATTGAGGCAAGACGCTGATTTGTTGGGATCGTCAAGCGCAAACATCCATCTGCCGCGGTAGACACATGCCAACGCTCTAAAGGATCTTCCACATAGTTGCCGTCTTCGTCAAAGTTTGCGCTGAGAATAACGGTGTTGGGGAAGGTTGAACCTTCTTCATCGATGTACTCCCCGATCTGTTTCGCTCGAGGAATGGAGCGGGCTCGCTGATTACCCAGCATCTTTGAGAACATTCCTTGCTCTCGTCGCATACTTGCCGGAATGGAGTACGAAATATCGCGAAGGGCTCCCGCCGGGATCGAACATAAGTAAAACTCCCCTACTGGCTGGCGGACGATAACTGCGGGAATTGACAAGAACGGTTTAGAGTTATTCATTTCTGTTCTCCACAGCACTCACTGGACGGTCGAGAGGACCCACCGGGGGGGCTCCGGCTTCAAATCCTGAGAGTACAAGTGCCATCAAAACTGACGCGAGAAAGCAGAGCCACAACACAGGGTAGGCGCATGCCCTCCAAATCAACTCGACCTCGGGTGTCTGTGGAGAAGTAGTCTTAACCGAAAAATAGGAGGCTAGAACGATTAGGAGGAGCGCCAAGCACATACAGAGCACTGCTATCGCCTGTTCGTACTTATTTTCTGCGCCCTTCCTTTTCCAAGTGAACATAGCGTCTAGGAAGACCGTCACCAGGAATCCAATTACATAGATGCCGAGGGTCTCGGGGCTGGTGTGAGCCCGGTTGTACGCGGGGATCGCCCACGTCGCCAACCCCACTCCCACTAAAGTAATGACGACATAAAGAAGCGCATCAGGAGAGCGAACCCCTTCGCGAAACTTCGTCTGTAGTTCAAAAACAAAAAGTTCGACTTCATCGTGCGTGAAGATCGGCTGCCTCTTCCCCATACGCCCACTCCCCCAGAATGTCCCACCCTAGTTTCTCACATGTGAACACGTGGCCCTAGTTTTTTTCTATTGATTCTGGGCTGCGAATAGAGGGGTTGAAGGTCTATGACCTTGACGATCGCCAGGCCGCGGCAGGCGGCAGGTGGCAGCAATCGTCGCCGCTGGGCCTGAGAAGATGTGATGTAGACCGCGGGGCGCCTGGGAGCCCCTCGCGTAGCGGTTGGTCGGTTCGCTCGCCTTGGTATCGAGATCTTCGCCTGCGAAGAGTTGAGCAGCGCCGCCCTGCGCCAACCGCTTCGGCGCCATCAGCTAGGCGACCGCCGACGAGAAACACCAGACCTTGTTGCTTCAGTCGACACCGCTCCACAATGGCGTGCAGAAGCAACGTAAGAAGACAAGCTCCCAGGAGGGGCTGCCATGACAATCGATAACCAAAAGGTACCTCTCAGGTGCGCGAGCTGCGCTGGTTTGCGCTCTATCGAACTGCATTTGTATGAGTTGTCGAGGGTCTGCGACATGCTAGACAACGTGCGAACTCCCCCGAGTTCGAAGCAGACCAAGACCTCCGGTGCGAAGCCAAACACCGTTGGCATAGCAAAGTGGTTGCTTGCCGCGAGCCAAGTCGAAGAGGTAGTGATGGACACCTCTCAGTTCGAGGAAGCGCAGTTTTACTGCGAGCCAGTCCTTGACCTGCAGAAGTCAGACGCCGAACATCGGGGTGGGCTGGCAACCCGATTGACCAGATTTGTCTTCTTCTGCAATGCGCTTGAGGAGGCTTATCGTTTCTGTGAAGTGACCTACGATGCTCTTTATGTTGACGAGACATCTCTTGCGAGCAAGGGCAAGAAGCTAAAAACTGCGTCGATGAAGGCGGGTGCGGTACTACGCGAGCATGCTAGCCGGCTTGCCCTGCCTGCTGACTTCTCGCATCTGGTGAAGAACTTTGCCCATTTGGCGGGGATTTACGAGCAGGGCCTGTCTGTGAAGCTTGAGAGAGTCGTGGATGATGACGCCGATGTCGCACACGGGCTCGACATCATCCGCTGTCTTCGCAATCACGTCGCGCATGGGACGTTCCCAATTTTGGACAATCCAGAGTACTCGTGGAACATGACCGAGCAAATGCGGCGCGCGGTTCTGAACTTCCTCAATCAAGCGGTCCGTGTCGGTGCACTGTACATTCAACTGCTCCTAGCCGTTGACAGTGACGGCTTTCAATCGCCGCTGTACGATGAACTGAGTGACGATCCCGAAACGGGCGACTACTTCTCCGCGCATTGCACCGTCGACTATTTGCTGTCGCTTCACCGTGCACAGTCATTCGGGCTCAACGAGAGCTCGTACTTTCGGTGGTCGGAGTACTCAGAGATGGGGGCAGCATAGAGCAGGTTCGCCTCGCTCATGCTCGTGAAAAGGTCGAGTACCCCAGTTTTGGAACTGAACCACGGATCATTTCCGTTGTTTTCCAGCACCGTACCCTGGGCCGTACCCCGAAAAATTTGTAACTTCGCGGAAGGCGCATGGATGGGACCTTCCGGGATTTTTTCGATTCCGCCCCAGCCACCACTATTCATTTTGTAGTCGTCCATAGACGTCCGCAGAAGTTAAAAAGCCCTAAGTAAATCAACGACTTAGGGCTTTTTTCATTCCAGGCCCGTCCATAGTTATCCGCCCCAAGCCAGCACAAAGTGGGGGCAACTTTGGGGGCAACTGCTGGGCTCGGGAGCAATATGTCCGGGCGACGCGCTTTCATTCACCATTGAGCGCAGTGATGGATCGAGACGATCCGCCAATGCCGCTGCGGATCAGCCCTTTGGTCCGATTGGCGTGCTTCAAGCTGGACCAGGGCATTCGAATCCCGCAGACGGACTGCCGCTCAGCTCAGATCAGCATTGGACGGAGCGAGCATGGCGTTCGATCTCGCTCACGGTAGCCCTTCGCGCTGCGTGCGGCTTGCGGTCTTCGATAGCGGCGCCTAAAGGCGACCGGTGGAACTCTGCGGGCATTGCAACGATGCCTGTATCCCTTTCCGGGGGAGACATAGTCTGGGACGTTGGGCAGGACGCTGCTCCTAAGCTGGTTGCCGTTCGGCAAGATCAGGTCGTTGTCTTGCGGTTGGAAGTGGTCCATTCCACTCCCGCTTGAGGTAGTGTGTCTTCGGATGCTCACGCAGAAACACGCAGCATTGCACCCAGTCCATGGTCGCCGGGTGGGCGTCGATTGCGTGAGAAAGATGATCCAACACCATCGCGGCCATCGCGGCGCAGGTATCCGGCGGGCGCGGGTTGGTCAGCATGAGGGTCGCGATCAGTTGCTGCGCTTGCGGATCTACTCCGCACAACTCGGCGGCGATGGGAGTCACGCGCGACTTCAGGTCTGCGAGCACTGCCCATCCGCGCTCCGCCAGCGCATGGTGCAGAGCCCGCAATACAGGCTCCCATTCAATCGCTGCAAGCAGCGGCGGTGAAACCTGGATGGCAATATGCGGCATGGGGGGCTCCGTGTTCAGTCGATCTTGATGCCGACATCGCGGATCAGCTTCTGCCAGCGTGTTCGCTCGCTCGCCATCAGCCGCGCGAAAGCCTGGGGGGAGCTATCGACAGGTACCGAGCCGAGTGCGGCCAGCTTGTCTTGAGTGGTCTTGGTTGCGAGCACTGCGCCCATGTGTTTGACCAACCAGTCCGTGCGGTCGGCCGGCGTGGCAGCGGGGGCCAGGAAACCGTACCAGCCGCCAATTTCGGCATCCACACCCGATTCCTTGAGCGTTGGCACATTGGGCAAGGAGGGAATGCGCTGGGCTGCCGTCACCGCAAGCGCCTTCAGGCGCCCGCTGTGCACATGCTGCAAGATGGCCGGCATGGCCTCGAACACCATGTGAGCTGTCCCTCCCAGTACATCGTTGAGTGCAGGGGCGGAGCCGCGGTACGGAATGTGGAGGATGGACGTACGGGTCTGCTGCTTGAACAGTTCGCCCGCCAAGTGTTGAGGTGTGCCATTGCCAGCAGACGCGTAGAAGTACTTGCCGGGGCTCTTGCGCAGCAGTTTGAGGGCTTCGTTGACCGTCGTCGCTGCAAAGGTGGGGTGCACGGCCCAGAGCAACGGCACCGAAGCGGCCCATGCCAGCGGTGTGAAGTCCTTTGCTGCATCGAAGTTGAGCTTGGGATACAGCGCTGGGTTGGCGGCCAACGGGCCGAGCGCACCCAGCAGCAGCGTATATCCGTCGGCCTCACCGCGTGCGACCGCCTCGGTGCCGATGTTCCCGCCCGCACCACTGCGGTTGTCGACCATCACCGTGGCACCGCTGTGCGTTTGCAAGGCATTCGCCATCAGGCGCGAAACCGCATCCGTAGTAGCGCCTGCTGGATAGGGACACACGATCCGGATCGGCTTTGAGGGAAAAGCCTGCGCGTGAGCGCAGGGCGTCACGCCGAGAGCGGGAAGTGCCGTGGCCGCGCCAGCGTACTGAAGGAAGTTGCGTCTTTTCATCGGTGCACAGTTGGTTGGAGTTATCTCGTGTTGTAGTGTCGACAGTGCAGCGGGTCTGCGCAATTTGCATTTTCTGGTCGTATCTATCGGATAATCCGATAACGATGGGCACACGCGACCGCGATCCACTTGATCTTGTCTCCTTGCGCCAGTTGCGCTACTTCGCGGCAGCGATGCGTGCGCGCAGCTTCAATGCAGCTTCGCGCGATGCCTCGATCTCTCAGGCGGCCCTGTCGGAGCAAATCGCCTTGTTGGAATCGACTCTCGATGTGCATCTGTTCGACCGTACGAGCGGGCGCGCCATTGCGACGGTCTCTGGGCAGGAGCTTGACCGCCGGGTTTCGGCCTGTCTGATGGAACTGCAGTCGGCCCTGCGCGATGCGCGCCAACGTGCGAACACCGTGGCAGGGCTGGTCCGCGTCGGGCTGGTGCAGTCTTACGCTGGATGCTGGGTGCTCCCCGTGGTGCGCACCGCGCAAGCTCAGTGGCCGGAGCTTTCGATTGCGCTGCGCAGACGGACTGCACAAGCCTTGATCGAAGGCGTTTTGCGCGGTGATCTTGATCTTGCTGTCAGTTTCGACCCGGAACCACATGCGGATCTTGAAGTCCTGGCATGTTTCGAGGAGTCTGCTGTTGCTGTCGGGTTGGGGGCCAGAAGGCGCTCGCTGAGCCTCGCCGACGTCGCGAAGCACCCTCTGGCATTGCTTCCCGCCGAGTATTCAATGCGCCGCCAGCTCGACAACGCCTTTGCCGCGCTGGGGCTGAAGCCAAACGTCCAACTTGAGTCCGATGCGCTTGAAGATCTTGTGCATGCGGCGCGTGAAAACAGCATGGTTGCACTGCTCAACGGCGCTGCCGCGCTGAGCCTGGATGTGAACGACGCCACCCCTTTGGCTGACAAGAAACTACGCAGGCAAGCCTGCCTGGTGCGCTCACGCAGCCGGCATCACAGCCTGGCTGCCCGGCACCTTTGGGATGCGCTGTCGGCCGCAAGCCCCAGGCAGCCGGTATCGTGGGTCCGACGATCAAAAAACTGAAGAAGACAAGGCCCGGTAGCTGCCATGGCCTTGAACGGGAACACTTCGCCAGGCGTCTCGACTTCCATGTCGCCTAGGCTAGCTACCCTTGCATCGACGTTCCCAAGAGCCAGTGGACTGGCACTGAGCCGTCCCGCGGTTTGCGCACACTGCCGGTTCTCAACAGGAACTCGCGGCGGACAGCCTCAGGTGGTCTCGCAGAAGTCCCGCCGCGGCTGAACAGGACGGCGACACTCCGAGGAGAAGGTTGCGCCTGGCCCACGGCTCACTCAAATGGACCGTCTTGAGTGGATGAGGTTGCGTATTTCTCAAGACAGCAACTGGCAAGACTCCAATCCCGAGGTTCGCGTTGATCATCTGGCACATCGCGTCGAAACTGCGGACCTGCACGCGAACGCGCATCACTTCGCCGTATTGCTCTGCGGCTCGCGAGGTCAATTCAAGCAAAGAGCTCCCACGATTCAGGCCCACAAAGTCGTACTTCAGGCATTCCCTGAAGCTGACCCGCTTCCGCTTTCCCAATGGATGGTTGTGCGCACAAACGGCCACAAGAAGGTCTTGCTGGAATCGCTCCACGTTCAAGTCGCCGACCGCCGTGTTCTCGGCGAATATGCCAATGTCCGCAACGCCTTCGACCACCGCGCGGACGATGTCACCGCTCAGTTGCTCTTCGAGCTCCACATGGATGTCGGGGTACTCGGCCATGAACGTGGAGAGGCAGCCAGGCAGGAACTCCGTCAGTGCGGACATGTTGGCCCACAGGCGGACATGGCCGCGTATCCCTTTGGTGTAGTCCCGGATCTCGCTGCTGAACTGTTCGAACCCCTGGAAAAGCCGAAGTGCATGCTGCATTGCCAAGTGGCCAGCAGGTGTCAGTTGGACTCCACGGGATGTTCTATCGAAGAGCCTTGTTCCCGAAGCGTTTTCAAAGTCCGATAGCCGCCGGCTCGCGGCCGAGACCGCGAGACTGCAGGCTTCAGCCCCCCGTGTAACGCTGCCCGCCTGCGCGACTGCGCAAAAAAGCCTGAGAGTGACGAAGTCAACGCGTGCGGGGTTGATGAGCGTGGGCATGGGTCAATTCTAGGAAGGTTTCGCAAAACGCGAATACCGTGCCATAAATGAGCAATTCCACGACAGCAATGATCCTCCTACAGTTGCCCCACAGACAACGGATAAGGCGAACGTGCAAGCACTCCACGGAATCAAGGTACTGGAACTCGGGCAGCTGATTGCGGGCCCGTTTGCTGGCAAGACTCTGGCCGACTTCGGCGCGGATGTCATCAAGGTAGAGCCGCCAGGGGTTGGCGACCCGCTGCGAAAATGGCGCCTGCTCCGGGAGGGCACCTCGGTCTGGTGGGAGGTCCAATCCCGCAACAAGAGGTCGGTCGCACTGGACCTTCGCACGCCCGAAGGCCAGGACGCAACCCGTGCGCTGCTCACCGAGGCAGACGTGGTCATCGAGAACTTCAAGCCCGGAACCATGGAGGCCTGGGGTCTGGGTTGGGAGACGCTGCATGCGCTCAATCCCAGGCTCATCATGCTGCGCATCTCTGGGTATGGGCAGACGGGGCCCTACAGGCAGAAGCCCGGCTTCGGCGTTCTCGGCGAGGCCATGGGCGGCCTGCGCCATCTGACGGGCGAGCCTGGGCGGGTGCCGGTGCGCTGCGGCATCTCCATTGGGGACAGTCTGTCCGCCATGCACGGAGCCCTCGGCGTCATGCTGGCTCTCTACCACCGTGATGCCCGGGGCGGCGAAGGCCAGGTGATTGACGTCGCCCTCTATGAGAGTGTCTTCAACATGATGGAGAGCCTGGTGCCCGAATACGACGCCTTCGGCGCTGTGCGTGAGCGCTCGGGCAGCGCGCTGCCAGGAATCGCGCCGACCAATGCCTATCGGTGCTCTGATGGTGGCTATGCGCTGATTGCGGGCAATGGCGACAGCATCTTCAAACGGCTCATGGCTGCCATAGGCCGGCATGACCTGGAGCATGAACCGGCACTTGCCCAGAACGACGGCCGTGTCGCACGGGTTCAGGAAATCGACGCCGCCATCGAGGCATGGACACTCACCAAGTCGCTGGCCGAAGTGCTCAACGTGCTCGACGAGGCCAAGGTGCCTGCAGGCAAGGTCTACACGGTGGAGGACATCGTGCACGACCCCCAGTACATCGCCCGGGAAATGATTGTCGAGCAGGAAACCGCCGACGGAACGCGAGTGAAGGTACCCGGCATCGTTCCCAAGCTCAGCGCCACACCCGGACGTGTTTCATATCCAGCGCCTCTGCTGGGAGAACACACCCACGTCCTGTCGGAAACTGCAGGATGGCCAGCACGCAGCGAGAAGGAGGCCCACCATGTTTGAGGGCAGGGCGATCAAGCTCAAGATCAATGAGGTCGGCCCCCGCGACGGCCTTCAGAACGAGGCCGCGTTCGTAGAGACCGACGACAAGGTGCGGTTGGTGGACCATCTGAGCGGACTGGGGTACTCCAAGATCGAAGTGACGTCGTTCACTTCGCCGACCGCAATCCCTGCGCTCAGGGATGCCGAGGCCGTCATGCACCGCATTCGGCGCGAGCCCGGTGTCGTGTACACCGCGTTGATTCCCAATGTCCGTGGCGGCGAGCGCGCCCTGGAGTGCCGGGTCGACGAATTCAACCTGGTGATGTCGGCCAGCGAAACCCACAACCTGGCCAACCTGAGGATGACCCGTCCACAGTCGCTGCGCCAGCTGGGTGATGTGGCTGCCCTTGCCGTGTCGGCCAAGGTACCTGTGAACATTTCGCTGTCCTGCGTGTTCGGTTGCCCCATGGAGGGAGAGGTGCCGCAGGCCACCGTGCTGGACCTGGTGGGTCAGTTCGTTGGCCTGGGTGCAACGGGCGTCACGCTTTGCGACACGACGGGGATGGCATACCCCACCCAGGTCCATGGCATCTGCGAATCAGTCGCCAAGGCCTATCCCCAACTGAACATCACCGGCCACTTCCACAACACGCGGGGGATGGGCCTGGGCAACACACTTGCTGCGGTCGAGGCTGGCATCCGCCAGTTCGACATGTCGCTGGGCGGCATCGGTGGCTGCCCCTATGCCCCTGGTGCGTCCGGCAATGTGGCCACGGAGGACGTGGTCCACATGCTGCAGTGGATGGGCTACGACACGGGTGTCGATGTTCCTGGTCTCATCCAGGCGGCCCACGAGCTGGAGCGGCTGATTGGCCACGAGCTCCCCGCCCAGGTGAGCCGCGCCGGTGAACGCCTCAAGCGCCATGCGCCACCGGCGGGATTCGATGAAATCCGGGAACGCGCCATCGCTCGCAACACGGCATCTGCAAAGTAGTCCACACCATGATCAGCCACCTTGACCACCTGGTCCTTACCACTGCCAACGAGGCAGAGTGCGTTCGCTTCTACACCGAAGTACTGGGGATGAAGCTGGAGTCCTTCATCGGTGGCACGCCCCCGGTGGAGCGCCGGGCCTTCAAGTTCGGCAGCCAGAAAATCAACCTGCATGTGAAGGGGCGGGAATTCGAGCCCAAGGCCCACACGCCTGTACCCGGCGCGCTGGACCTGTGCTTCCTGGCATCGGTTCCGCTCGACCAGGTCATCGAGCACCTGCGGCAGCATTCGATTCCCATCGCCGAGGGCCCGGTCCTGCGCACGGGCGCCACTTCCAGGATTCGCTCGATTTACCTGCGCGACCCCGACTTGAACCTCATCGAGATTTCTGAGCTGGCGCCTGCGGGCTAGCCGCCGAACACTTTCCCCGATTCTCTCAGCCCGGATGGCCTCACGGCACCCGGGATGGGGATGCTTTTTCCACAAAAAAAGGAGACAGACATGATTCGTAGAAATGCATTGCTGGGCATCGCGGTGTGCGCGGCGTTCGGGGCTGCGCACGCGGAAACCTACCCCTCCAAACCCATCACGCTCGTGGTGCCCAGTGCCCCGGCGGGTTCCACCGACATCGTGGCCCGCCTGATTGGCGAGCAGCTGCAGACGGCGCTTGGCCAGGCCGTCGTGGTTGACAACAGGCCCGGCGGCAGTGGGAACATCGGCACCGAGTTTGCGGCCCGCGCACCGGCCGATGGCCATACGCTGCTGGTCCAGTACTCGGGCTATCACGTGGGCAACCCCGCGCTGTTCTCGCAGATTCGCTGGAAGACCTCTGACTTTGTGCCCATCGCGCTGGTGATGCGCGCACCGCACGTCGTGGCGGTCAGTGCCACCCTTCCGGTCAACAGCCTGAAGGAGTTCATCGCCTACGGCCAGAAGAATCCCAAGGGCCTGTTCTACGCATCTTCTGGCAATGGCTCGATTCAGCACATTGCCGGCGAGATGTTCGGCAAGCAGTCCAAGGTCCCTGTGACCCATGTGCCCTACAAGGGCGCTGGTCCGGTCATCACCGACCTCATCAGCGGCCAGGTCGACATGTTCATCACGACGCCGCCATCCGTCATTGGCCAGGTGCAAGCGGGCAAGTTGAAGGCCCTGGCGTATGCGGGGCCCAAGCGCCATCCATCTCTTGCGAATGTGCCGACCGCTGCCGAGGCGGGGCTGCCCGGCTACGAAGTTGAAAGCTGGTTCGCCGTCTTCGCCCCCGCCAAGACACCTTCCGCCATCACGGCCCGCCTCGCCGCAGCCATCAAGACCATCGTCGAGAGCGACAACTACAAGAAAAAGATCGAAGACCAGGGCGCCTTCGCCGCCTACATGGGCCCCGCAGAACTGGGCAAGTTCGTGGACCAGGAAACAGCCGCGTGGGCCAAGGTGGTTCGCGAAGGCAACATCAAAGCCGAGTGAGGGGGCAAGGGCATGAAATTCGCACTACGTCTACTGACGACGGGTCTGTCCATGGGCCTCCTGATTTCCTGCGCATCCCCCGGTGGTGGCGCTGACACCGGCCTCGCCACGGCACGGACCGAGTCGGGCGTTGTCCATGGCCACGGCACGGACGTGAAGAAGTTCTACGGCATCCCCTACGCCGCCGCGCCCGCCGGCGACCTGCGCTGGAAGCCGCCGCAGCCAGCCGCCCCATGGACCGGTGTGCGCGACAGCACCGCGTTCGGCGACTACTGCGTCCAGCCGCAGGAGTACCCTGAGCAGCGCGGTGGCATGAGCGAGGACTGCCTGAACCTGAATGTCTGGACACCGGCCCGGCGCAAAGATGAACGCCTGGCGGTCATCGTCTGGATCCATGGTGGCGGGTTCGCGTACGGCGCAGGCTCCCATCCCTCCTACGATGGCGAAGCCCTTGCCCGCCGCGGCGTGGTCGTCGTCACAATGAACTATCGCCTCGGCCTGCTGGGCTTCATGGCCCACCCCCAACTCACTGCGGAGTCGCCCCAGCGGGCCTCGGGCAACTACGGCCTGATGGACCAGGCGGCCGCGCTCAAGTGGGTGCAGCGGAACATCGCGGCCTTTGGTGGCGACCCGGCCAGGGTGACCGTGATGGGCCAATCCGCCGGCGCCCATGCCATCAGCACGCTCATGACCACGGACATGGCCCAGGGCACGTTCCAGAAGGCGATCATGCAGAGCGTGGGTGTGATGCGCCCGACGATGGCGCTGAAGGATGCGGAGCTGTACGGGCTGCGTTTCGGCAGCGACCTGGGCGCGCTGCGCAAGCTCCCTGCTACCGACTTCGTGGAATTGCTCAAGAAGCAGCCCTCTGGCCGGTCTCTCGCCACCGGACGGCCGGTGAGCATCATCAACGATGGCTACGCCGTGAAGACGCCCGACTACCAGGCGTACGCCACCGGCAAGTTCGCCAAGGTCCCCATCCTTGTTGGAAACAACGAGAACGAAGGGGGCGGGGCCACCCGCAACTGGTCCATCAAGACCGTGGCGGATTTCCAGGGCTTCGTCCAGCAGTCCTTCAAGGGCAGGGAGCAGGCAGCCTGGGCCGCGTACGCCGTGGCCAGCGACGACAAGGTTCCTCAGGCGCTGGCCGACCTCTACGCTGATACGGAGTACCTCTTTGGCACGCGGGAACTGCTGGCGCGTTACCAGGACCATGGCCTGAAAAGCTACCGCTACGTGTTCACCCGCCATCGCAATGAGGCGGCGGCAATGCCCATCCACGGGGATGAGCTGCAGTTCGTCTTCGACAACCTGCAGTCACCGCACCGCGGGAAGAACCGCCCCTTCAATGCCGTCGATGCAACCGTCGCAAGAACGATGGCGGATGCCTGGGTGCAGTTCGCAAAGACCGGCGACCCCAACGGCCAGGGCTTGAGTGCCTGGAAGCCGTACAGCGCCCAAGAGCAGTCGTACATGGAGTTTGGAGCCAGACCGGCCCTGCGCGCAGGTTACAACGGCAAGGGCATCGACTTCGTGCGCGACCACTTCAGCTCAGCGGGGCGCTGATGCACCTGCGCAAGGGGCATCCCCGCCGCTGTCTGGCCACCTAGGCAGGCGCGTCGCCAATCCACTCCGCTGGCCAGAGCCCTTGCTCAACCAGCGAGCGCATTTCCTCGGTTACCAGCGAAATCATGGCCGCGGTCGCCGGCGTCACGGGGCGCGTCATCGAGGTCGCACATGCCACCTGGCGCGGGATGTGCGGCCGGGTGATGGTGGTGACCGCCAGGTGGCCCGCCTGCACCTCGTCGGCAACCGCGCCCGGCGACAGGATGGTGCTGGCCATGCCTTCCTGCACCGCCTTCTTGATGTTCGGCAGCGAGTCAATCTCCGCAATCACTTCCAGCTCCACTCCATGCTCCGCGCACACCCTGTCGATGATCCTGCGCAACCCGTGTTCCTGGGCGGGAAGCACGAGCGGGCGGGAGGCCAGAGACTTCAAGGAAATCTCCCTGGTGGCAGGTGTGTCCTGGGGCGTGGTCACCAGCGCGAGCCGTTCTTCAAGAAGCAGGCGGTACTCGAAAGCCGGCTCGTTGCCGGATACGAACAGAACCGACAGGTCCAGCCGTCCGGCGCGCAGCCACTCGCCCAGAAAGCCGCTGTGGCTCTCGATGATCTTGAGCTTCAGCTTCGGGTACCGCGTCCTGGTGGCGCGCAGGATGGGCAGCGTTGCCACCAGCGCCACGGTCGTCGGCAACCCCACGGCCATCTCACCCTGGATGTCCAGTGCCGAATGCTGAACGGCACTGCGGGCCCGCTCGATGTCGGCAAGCACAACCCGCGCGTGTTCAAGCATGGTGCGGCCCGCATCCGTGAGGGTCATTCCCCGGTTCGTCCGCACGAACAGCTGCACCCCCAGCTCGCCCTCCAGCGAGGAAATGCTCTGGCTCAGCGCTGGCTGCGCCACGTGCAAGGTCTTGGACGCAGCCAGCACGCCCCCCGCCTCACAGACCCCAATCAGGTATCGAAGTTGGCGCAGTTCCATTGATATTGATTTTCACGATATCCAGTAGATGTCGAATGTATTTTACAGATATCAGATGAAAACAGAGACTTGCCCCAGGAGCTACTGATGAACCCACAAAACCACTCTTCGGCCCGTGGCGGCACGCAACCCCTGTCGGGGGTGAAAGTCGTCGACCTCTCGCGCCTGGTGTCTGGAAACATGCTGACCCACGTGCTCGCAGACCTGGGCGCCACGGTCATCAAGGTGGAGCCGCCGCGCAAGGGCGACGAGCTGCGCGCCTGGCAGCGCGAAGGCATGAGCACCTACTGGCTCGCGTACAGCCGCAACAAGGACAGCGTCGAGCTCAACCTGCGCACCGAGGACGACATGGCCAGGCTGAGGGGTCTCCTGGCCGATGCCGACATCCTGGTCGAGAACTTCCGCCCTGGCACGCTGGAGCGCATGGGACTCGGCAAGGACCGGCTCAATGCCTTGAACCCGAAGCTGGTGGTGGTTCGCATCTCCGGCTGGGGCCAGACGGGCCAGTTTGCGAGCAAGGGTGGTTTCGGCTCGCTGATTGAAGCCATGAGCGGCTTCGCGGCCATGAATGGCTTCGCCGACCTGCCGCCGGTGCTTCCACCCTTCGCCATGGCCGATTCCGTGGCCGGCATCTACGGCGCCGCGCTGGCGCTCGCCGCGCTCCATGGCCAGCGTGGCAATGCGAACGCATCGGTCCAGGAGGTTGACCTGTCGTTGTTCGAACCGCTGTTCTCCATCCTCGGGCCCCAGGCAGCGGAGTTCCAGCTGACGGGCAAGTCGACGCCGCGGTCGGGCAGCCGTTCGCCCACCCATGCACCGCGCAACGTCTACAAGACCCGCGACGAGAAGTGGGTGGCCTTGTCGGCCGGCATGGAGGGCACGCTGGCCCGCTTGTTCGAAGGCATCGGCTACCCGCAAGGTCTTCAGGACCCGCGGTTTTCCTCCCATGAGGCGCGGCTGAAGAACATAGACGCCCTGGATGCGCTCATCCAGGGGCATATCACCCAACTCACGCTGCCGGAGGCGCTGGAGTTCTTCGCGGTGCGGGACATCACTGCCGGCCCGGTCTGTGACATCGCGGACCTGCTGGAGCATCCCTATATCGCCGAAAGCCAGCTTCTGGTCGACCAGGTCGCTCCAGATGGCCGGACGGTCTCCGTCCATGCGGCGCCTTACCGCATCAATGGGCAGCGCCCCCCTATTCGCCGCGGCGCGCCTGCGCTCGGCCAAGACAACACCGCCTGGTTTGGCGCCGCCAAGCCGTCTGCCGAAGCAGGTCCCGCTGCAGCCGTACAACCGACTTGATGCCATGAAAACTGTCCGCTCTTTCCTCTTCGTTCCGGCAGCCAATGAGAAGCTGCTGCGGAGCGCCGTCACCAAGTCCAGCGACGCTGTCATCCTGGACCTCGAGGATGGAACCCACCCTTCCCAGCGACCGGTTGCCCGTGAGCGGCTCGCGGATTCGATGGGCCGTCTGAAGGCGGTGAACAAGCTGGCCGCCGTGCGCATCAACGGCGACTGGCTCACCGCGGTCGTGGACCTGAAATCCGCGGTGTTGCCCGGCCTGGACATCATCGTGCTCCCGAAGGTGGAGCATGCACGCGACGTTCAGATCATCGCGCAGATGGTCACGGACCTGGAAGCAGCGGCGTCGGTGCCACCGGGGCATGTGCGTCTTCTCCTGCAGATTGAAAGCGCGGCGGCCTTGCGGCATCTCCACGACATCGCGGCGTCTTCGCCCCGCGTGATGGGAATGATGCTCGGCAGTGAGGACTACTCGCTCGATTGCGGAGGACTCCCGACCGCCGACGCATTGCTCTATCCCAGCATGGCCGTCCTGACCGCGGCACGTGCGGCCCGGATCCAACCCATCGGTTTCATTGCATCGATTGCCGAGCTTGGTACTCCCGAGGACTTCAGTGCCGTGGTGCTGCGTGCCCGCGGGCTGGGGTTTCGGGGGGCCGTCGTCGTGCACCCCAAGTTCGTCGATGTGGTCAACGAGTGCTACACGCCGACCGCCGACGAAATCCAGCGGGCCCAGCGAGTGGTGGATGCCTTTGACGAGGCGTTCGCCCGCGGAGAAGGAGCCATCAAGCTCGATGGAGCCATGGTCGACAAGCCCGTGTACCTCCGTGCCCAGGAGCTGCTCGCGCAGCTCTAGGAACCCCGTTCCCCACACCAGAAATACAGGAGACAACCATGAATCCAACACGCCGCGAGTTCAGCGTCCTGGCCGCAATGGGCCTGCTGGGCTTGAATGCCTTTGCCGATACATACCCGTCCAAGCCGGTGACCATCGTCGTGCCGCAGGCGCCCGGTGGCACCAACGACACGGTCGGCCGCATCCTGGCCCAGAAGCTGAGCGAGCTGAGCAACCAGCGGATCATCGTGGACAACCGTCCCGGCGCCGGCGGGAACATCGGCACCGATTTCGCTGCGCGCGCGCCCAAGGATGGCTACACCTTGCTGTTGACCATCAGCAGCACACAGGCCATCAACCCTGCCTTGTATAAAAAGGTGCCATTCGACCCGGTCAAGGACTTCGAGCCCATCGCCCCCGTGGGCGTCGTGCCCAACGTGTTGGTGGTGAATGCATCCTTTCCCGCCAGGAACCTGGCCGATTTCATCAAGGTGGCTCGCGCCAGCAAGGAAGAGATTCAGTACGCCTCCGCGGGCAACGGCTCGCTGAATCACCTCCTGGGGGCCATGCTTTCCACGAGCACGGGCGTGCCGCTGCAGCATGTTCCGTACCGCGGTGTGGCACCTGCGCTGACCGACGTCATGGGTGGACAGGTCCCCGTGGCCTTCGCCAGCCTGCCCTCGTGCATCGAGTTCATCAAGAGCGGCAAGCTGCGCGCCCTGGGCGTGAGTTCCGCCAAGCGGTCTCCCGCGCTTCCCGACGTGCCCTCCATCAGCGAAGTGGTTCCTGGCTACGTCGGAGACCTCTGGGTAGGCCTGTTCGCGGCACGTGGCACGCCAGCACCCGTGGTATCCAAGCTGACCCAATGGGTCACCGCCGCGGTCGCCGCCCCCGATGTGCTGGAGCGATTCAAGGTTGCAGGCGTCGAGCCGCTGAGCGGGGGGGCGACACGGCTTGCGCAGCTGCTTCAGGAAGACATTGCCCGATGGGCACCCATCGTCAAGGCGTCGGGGGCGGTTGTTGACTAGACCTTTGCCTCTCTCGACGTAGACCCTCTCGTCAGCTGTCCCTGCAATGGGGGACAGCTGATTTTTGCGTTTCCACATTCCTATTCGCCTCCACTACTAAGCTGGCCGCTGCCAGGACCGCCATGAAGATTGCATTCCTTGACCGTTCCACGCTGTCCCCTGACACCACTCTGCGCGCACCTTTGTTCGAGCATGAGCTCGTGAGCTACGAAAACACGCAGCCTGGCGAGGTGGCGCAGCGCATCGCGGACGCCGACATCGTCATCACCAACAAGGTGAAGCTCGGCGCCCAGGCCCTGCAGCAGGCATCCAGGCTGAAGCTGGTGGCCGTGGCGGCCACCGGAACCGACAACATCGACTTGAAGGCATGCGCCCAGCATGGCATCACGGTCACCAACATCCGCAACTACGCTGGAAACACAGTTCCCGAGCACACCTTTGCGCTGATGTTCGCGCTCCGGCGGAGCATCTGTGCCTACCGGGAATCGGTGAAGGCTGGCCGGTGGCAGCAGTCAGGCCAGTTCTGCTACTTCGACTACCCCGTGCGCGACCTCGCCGGCTCCACGTTGGGCATCGTGGGCGACGGCGTGCTTGGCAATGCGGTGGCGGCCATCGGGCGCGCGCTCGGCATGAAGGTGCTCTTCTCGGCCTTCAAGGGCCGTTCTGGCCAGGGCAGCCTCTACACCCCATTCGACGACGTCCTTGCGCGTTCCGACATCATCACGCTCCATTGCCCGCTGAACGCCCAGAGCCACAACATGCTGGGCGCCGAAGAGTTCGCCAAGATGGCGCGCAAGCCGCTCATCGTCAACACGGCACGGGGCGGCCTGGTGGACGAGGCCGCGTTGGCCGCCGCCCTGCGCGGCGGGCAGATTTCCGGAGCGGCGTTCGACGTCGTTTCCGCCGAGCCGCCGCCAGCCGACCACCCCTTCATGGCGCTCCTGGATCTGCCGAACTTCATCCTGACCCCGCACGTCGCCTGGGCTTCCCAGGAAGCCATCCAGGGCCTTGCAGACCAGCTCGTCGACAACCTGGAGGCATTTGTCCGTGGTGAGCCCGTCAACGTGGTGGGGACCGCAGCGTGAACCCGATTGCCGACCCCCGAGCGCTTCTTGAGCGCCTCTTCAGGGTGGCGGTGCGGCGCGCACAGCCGTCGGAGACCTTGGCGGCCCATCTACCTCCTGCCCCGAAAGGCCGCACGCTGGTGTTGGGAGCCGGAAAGGCAGCAGGGGCGATGGCGCACGCGTTGGAGGCGGCGTGGCCCGAGGGTGCGCCAATGAGCGGGCTGGTGGTCACGCGATATGGCCACACCCCGCCGCGCCCGAAGGGATTGCCGGAACGCATAGAGATCATGGAAGCCTCTCATCCCGTACCTGACGAAGCAAGCCGAATCGCCGCCGTGCGCACCCATGCAATGACCCGGGGCCTCTGCGAGGACGACCTCGTGGTCTGCCTGATATCGGGTGGTGGCTCGGCGCTGCTCACCCTCCCGGTCGCCGGACTCGATCTGGCCGACAAGCAACGCATCAACAAGGAGCTGCTGGAAAGTGGCGCCGACATCCGGGAGATGAACTGTGTCCGCAAACACCTGTCGCGCCTCAAGGGCGGGCAGCTGGCTGCGGCATGCTGGCCCGCGCAGGTCGTCACCCTCGCGATCAGCGACGTGCCCGGCGACGACGTTTCGGTCATCGCCAGCGGCCCCACGGTGGAGGACGCCACCTCCTGTCGTGACGCACTCGACATCCTGGCCCTCTACTCCATCGCGGTGCCTGAGGCGGTCCACGCAGCCCTGGCCGAGGGAAAGCTGGAAACCCCAAAGCCGGGAGACAAGCGTTTTGCGCGGAACAGCGTGCACCTCATTGCCACGCCCCACGAATCATTGCTGGCAGCCGCCGAGGAAGCGCGCCGCCTGGGCATGGAGACGCGCATCCTCTCCGACGACATCGAGGGCGAGTCGCGGGAGGTAGGCAAAGTGCATGCTGCGTTGGCAAGATATGCCCTGCGCGATGGCAACTCCAGAACGAGCCCGTTGCTGCTGCTCTCTGGCGGAGAGACCACGGTCACGGTCAGGTCCCAACCTGCTGGCAGCCTGCGTGGCCGAGGTGGGAGAGCGGGAGAGTTCTGCATGGGGCTAGCCCACGCTCTTCAGGGGGAGCCAGGCGTTTGGGCGCTGGCAGCCGACACCGATGGAATCGATGGTGTTGAAGACAACGCGGGGGCCTTCGTGATGCCCGACACGATCGCCCGTGGCCGCGGGGCTGGCCTCACGCTGGCCGATCACCTGGAGAGAAATGACGCGTACGGCTACTTCTCGGCGCTCGGGGATCTTTTCGTCACCGGGCCCACCCATACCAATGTCAATGACTTCCGAGCGTTGTTGATTCTGTAGAGGTCCTGGAGTGCCCTTTCCCGTTGAACGGAGCCATGAGATATGCCATCCGCATTTTCGGCGTGGGGCGCGCGCCAGGCGCCATGCATGCGCACTGCCCGCGAAACAGCCCTGGATGCGGCGTGAATGTCGCGCAATGCGAATGAAGTCGCATCGGTGAAGAAGGTGTCGGCGCCCTCCACCAACATGGCTCGGCTGGACCTGTTGTCCCTGCGGCTGGTGGTCGCCTGCGCGCAAACAGGTTCGTTGACGCATGCGTCTCCGCTGTGCCACATGTCGGTCATGTGTGCCAACCGTCGCTTGAGGATTCTTGAGGAGCGCCTGGGCGTTGTGCTCTTCTATCGCCGCAAGGGGGGGCTGGTACCGACCGATGCCGGGCACATCGTCGCAACCACTTCGCAAGAGCTGCTCGTGAAACTGGACCAGATGGTCGCTGACGCCGTGTCTGCGCCAAGGCCTTCCGGCAACATCCATGAGAACTGCGGCCGGGCTGGCCACCGCCAGGGCACATTGAGCAGTCGCTTGGACAGTGTCCAGCATGCATGAACCCGTGGCTGCCGGGTGCCCGTGATCAGGAGCTTGCGTTTCCTTCGCACAGTGTGTCGATGAACTGCGCAACGAAAGGGCTGCGCAGGGTCTGCTCCCGAAGGCATATCTGCAGATGGCGCATGGCCCAGGTTTCCTTGATCTCAAGCACTGCCAGGTGCTGCAGGTCAGCATCCTGGAGCGCCGAGCGTGGCACGACGCCGATGCCAGCCCCGGAGGCCACGAGCTGCGCGATGGCGCGGTAGCCCGATACCTGCACCCGGATATCCAATTTGCCGCCCAGCGCCACCGCGTGATTGGCCAGAAATGTGTGCAGGGCCATGCCGGACTGAAGGCTGACGAAAGGCTCACTCAGGCACGCGCCGAAATTGATGCTGCCGCGTCCCGCCAGCGGGCTGGAACGTGGCACGAGCAAAATCAGTTCGTCTTCTCGGTAAGGCAGGTAGCGCAGTTCCGAGTGCGGTTGTTCGACGGCCACGACCCCGAGATCGGCGCGCCCTGCCATGACGGCTGTCACGATGTCCAGGCTCGGCCGCTCCTCCAGGGTGATGCGCACCGATGGATGGCGCGCGAAGAATCGCGCCAGATCGCCAGGCAGGTGACTGCTGATGGCATTGTTGTTGGCGAACAGGGTGATGTGGCCTCGAATTCCATCAGCGAATGGCGCCAGGTCGGCATGCATCTGTTCGAGCTGAGCAATACACCGGCGGGCGTGTTCCAGCATGACGGCTCCAGCCGGCGTGAGTTCCATTCCGCGGGCATGGCGTTTGAAGAGTGGTGTCCCAACGGCTTCCTCAAGCTCCCTGAGGCGCAGGCTGGCTGAAGACGGTGCCAGAAAACAGCGGGCGGCGCCGCGGGAGAGATTCTGTGCATCGGCCACCGCCAGAAACACTCTCAGATCCATCAAGTCGTAGCGCATGAATTGATCCCGCACAGGAGCTTCAGTAGCGCCTAGTATGTACAAAGAGCGTTCGCGCAAGACGAAGGCTGGGTTTGGAAAAACTCGCTTGTTGGCAGAGACGCAGAGTTTGAAACTTCGGCCTATGAACACCGAACTGCTTTCAACCTCCTTGGCGTCGACCGCCCCTTCAAAAAAACCGTTCGAAGGTCTTCTTGTCGTGGCCATGGAGCAAGCCCTGGCGGCACCGCTCGCAACGTGCAGGCTGGCCGAGATGGGCGCACGGGTCATCAAGATCGAACGCCCCGAAGGCGACTTCGCGCGTGGCTACGACCGTGCGGCCAACGGCGAGGCCTCGTACTTCGTCTGGACCAACCGCGGGAAGGAATCCGTGGCGCTGGACTTCAAGCAGCCGCATGACCGCGCGGTGCTCGACGCCTTGCTGGCGAAGGCCGATGTCTTCGTGCAGAACCTCGCTCCGGGGGCGCTGGCCCGCGCCGGGCTCGACAGCGACGCGCTGCGCGTGCGCCACCCCCGGCTCATCACCTGCGACATCAGCGGCTATGGCGCCGAGGGGCCCGCCAGCACGCTCAAGGCCTATGACCTGCTGGTGCAATGCGAGAGCGGCCTGGCTGGCATCACTGGCTCCCCCGAGGCGTGCGGCCGCATTGGCGTGTCGATCTGCGACATCGGTGCCGGCCTCAATGCGACGATCGGCATCCTCTCCGCCCTGGCCTCGCGCGCACGCACCGGCAAGGGTTGCGGCATCTCCGTCTCGCTCTTCGATGGCGCCGCCGACTGGATGACGGTGCCTTACGTGCACGCGATCTACGGTGCCGGCGCTCCCACGCGCCAGGGTTTGCAGCATCCCTCCATCGCCCCCTACGGGGCCTACGCCACGCGCGATGGTGGCAGCGTGGTCATCAGCATCCAGAACGAGCGCGAATGGCGCAACTTCTGCGAATCCTTCCTGGGGCAGGGCGCGCTGGCGCAGGACGAACGTTTCAGCAGCAACTACCTGCGTGTGCAGAACCGCCTGGAACTCAACGCACTCATCGCCCGGAGGTTCGCTGAACTGGATCTTGCGCAGGCCTTGCAGCAGTTGCAGGTCGCCAACACCGCCTACGGCCAGGTGCGATCCGTTGCCGATATGGCCCGGCACCCCGCGCTGCGCACTTGGCCCATGGCTGTCGGCGACAAGGAACTCGACCTGGTCGCACCGCCCGTCCGCGCCCCCTGGGACAGCGGGCGCTTCACGGCCGCGCCAGGTCTGGACCAGCACGGCGCCGCCGTGCGCGCCGAATTCCTTCCCGCATGACACGAGATCACTCCATGAGCACACTGAACACCTCGGATGGCAGCGCCATCGATCTGGATTTCCTTCGAACCTGGATGGGCCGGGAGTCTGTCGCAGAAGACACGCTGTCGGTACGCCATGCCCGCCTCATGGCCGCCACGCTGGGGCTGCCGCAAGCGCAATTCGCCGAAGGCACGCCGCTGCCGCCGTTGTGGCATTGGCTGTATTTCCTGGAAGGGCTTCTCGCCAGCGAACTCGGCCGCGATGGCCATCCGGCCCGGGGCGGGTTCTTGCCTCCGGTGCCCCTGGCGAACCGGATGTGGGCAGGCGGTCGCCTCGCGTTCCACGCACCGGTGGCGCTGGGCACCACGGTGCGCAAGCGCTCCGCCGTCACCTCGGTCGAGCACAAGCGCGGCCGCAGCGGCGACCTGGTTTTCGTCACGGTGCGGCACGAGATTCTCGATGGCCAAACGGTGGCGATCACCGAAGACCACGACATCGTCTACAAGCAACCCACGCCGCCTGGCACGACGCGCGCCGCCGCGGTGGCCATGCCGGCACCGAGCCACAGCGAACCTTTCGAGGCGACCTCCACGGTGCTGTTCCGCTACTCGGCGCTCACCTTCAACGGCCATCGCATCCACTACGACCTGGACTACTGCCGCAACGTCGAGGGCTACGCCAACCTGGTCGTGCACGGACCGCTGCAGGCCACCCTCCTGGCGGAGCTGGCGGCACGACTGGGGACACGGCCGCTCCGGCAATTCCGCTACCGCGGCGTGCAGCCCAACCTGCTTGGCACCCCGCTGACCGTCAATGCGGCGCCCAGCGGCGACGGCCTGACGCTGTGGACTGCGCAGCCGGACGGCGCGGTGTCCATGCAGGCCGAGGCGTCGTTCTAGGCGACCTTTCCCACTTTCGCGAAAACCCGAGCACGGGCCGCCCCTGGCGGCCCGAGGACTCGCCACATCCATACACATCCATAGGAGACAACCATGCCCGCTACATCTCGCCGATTCGTTCTCGCCGCGGCTGCCAAGGCCGCTCTGGCAGTTGCACTGCCGCTCGCCACGCAACTTGCCTGTGCGCAGGACTACCCCACCAAGCCCATCACCCTCGTGGTGCCCTTCGTGGCGGGTGGGACCACCGACATCCTCGGCCGCATCGTGGCGGATGGTTTGGGCAAGAAGCTGGGCCAACCCGTGATCGTCGACAACCGTGGCGGTGCTGGCGGCAACATCGGCGCGGCGGCAGTCGCCAACGCCAAGGCCGATGGCTACACCTTGCTGATGGGCTACAACGGAACGAATGCGATCAATCCATCGCTGTATAAAAAGCTGTCCTGGAATCCCGTGAACAGCTTCGATCCGGTGTCGCTCGTGGCGCGTGTCAACAACGTGGTGGTCGTCAACCCGACACTTCCGATCAAGACCTTGCCTGAACTGGTGGCCTATGCGAAGGCCCATCCGGGCAAGGTGAACTATGGTTCGGCCGGGCCCGGCAGCATCTTTCACCTCGCGGGGGAAATGCTGTCGCAGCAGGCCGGCATTTCCATGACCCATGTGCCTTACAAAGGCGCCGCTCCCGCGCTGACGGATTTGATGGCGGGCCAGACACAGGTCATGTTTTCGACCATACCCACCGCGCTGCCTTTCATCAAATCGGGCCAGTTGCGAGCGATCGCCGTCACCGGCGCTCAGCGATCCCCTGTCTTTTCTCAGTTGCCCACCGCCAGGGAGGGCGGCCTGAAAGACATGGTCGTGGACTCCTGGTTCGGCGTCTTTGCGCCCAAGGGGCTGCCTGCACCGATCCTTGGCCGCCTGAACCAGGCGCTTCACGAAGTGCTGGCAGACCCCGCCGTCGTGCGGAGTTTGAAAGAACAAGGTGCGGAGCCCGTCGCCTCCACGCCGGCAGAACTGGCCACCTTGTTGGCCAACGACCTGAAAAGCTGGCAGGCCATCGTCAAGAGCGCCAGTGTGTCCCTCGACTGAGGCGGGCCTGGACATGGGAGGGCGAGGGGTTGATGTTCGGCTTGCTGTTGAGAATGGTCTGGGGAGCTGCGCTCCTTTTCGATTGTTCTCAATACTGGAACAGTTAGTTCGCGACCAGGTGGTTTTTCTTTGGATACCCCAGGCGTACAGTTCAACCCATCGATGAGCCGAACCCGCAAGGCGACTCACCGAACCCGGTTCAGAAATGGTTTTTGTCCCGGCTTTTTTGAGACGCTTTTTTAACTTCAAGGATTTTCATCATGAACACGACCGCACGTTTCCTCTCCATCGCCGCTGTGGCTGCTTTCGCTTCTTTCGGTGCCCAGGCCGATGAAGCCGATGCTTCGCAGTTCGCCACCAAGTTCGAGACGAACCGCACGCGCGCCGAAGTGCAAGCCGAAGCCGCCACCGTGGCACAGACCCGCTCCATCGAACCCGCCGGTTCGCGTGTGGTGACCTACAAGTCCACCGCCGACCGCGCCGCAGTGCGTGCCCAGGCTGCCGAAGCCGTGCGCACCGGCCAGATCCCTTCGGGCGAATTCAGCGCCATGTAATTGAATTGACGCAGTTGCGGGCCTTCCCATGGTGGCGGCACTTCGCGGGTGCCGCTGCCATGGGGAGTGTTTTGAACAGGCCCGCACTGATGACAAGCAAACTGGGTTCCCTTTGGGAGCCCTTTTTGTTGGTGCAGCGCATCCTTGCCAGCGGCGATAGGCCGCGGGTGCGGTGACCCTCCTGCGCCGTGATCCCCAGCTTTCAGCGAGTGAGCCAACTCGCAGAATCAGCCCGCATCCGCCGCCTTGGCAGGAATGTGGGCGTGGCGCTCAGTTTGGCAGCACGTTCGCGGCTTCCGCCACCTGCTTCCAGGTCGCCACGTCTTCGGCCATCAGCTGGCGCAGTTGCGCTGGCGGCAGGTAGGCGGGCTGTATTCCGAGTTCCAGCATCCGGTCCGCAACGCCTTTGTCCGCCAGCGATTCTTTCAGCGCCTCCGTGAGCTTGAGCGTCAACTCCGCCGACAACCCTCCGGGGGCCAACAGCACCCAGCTGAGCTCGCTCTTGAAATCAATGCCTTGGTCCGGGTAGGTCCCCACGTCCGGCATGCTGGGCGAGCGTGTTCCGCAGATGCCCAGCGCCCGGATCTTGCCTGCTTTCACGAGGGGCGACGCGGTGCCCATGTCGAGCACCGCCACGTTGATGTGGTTGCCCAGAAGGCCTGTGACCAGGTCGGACGAAGACTTGAAGGGGATGTGGTCGAATTTCGCTCCCGCTTTCTGAACCATGACTTCGCCACACAGGTGACCGGTGGAACCATGGCCCCAGGTCGCGTACTGAAGCGGTTTGTCGAGGGTCTTGGAGTGCGCGACCAGCCCCTTGAGGTCCTTGGCGGGAAATGCCATCGTGGAAACCACCACGACCCCTGCGGTACCGATGCGGCCAATTTGAGTGAAGTCCTTCACGGGGTCGTAGGGCAGCTTCGCATAGACGGCCGGCGCAATGATGTGGGACGTCATGCCTCCCATCGTGATGGTGTATCCGTCGTTCGGCGACTTGGCCGCCTGGGCGGCCCCGATGGTGCCGCCGGCCCCCACCCTGTTTTCAACGAAGAACGATCCGTTCAAGCGCTTGCCCATCGCTTCGGCGACCAGGCGGCCCAGGGCGTCGCCGCCGCTGCCCGCGGACAAGGGAAGCAAGAGCTTGATGGGACGGTGGGGATAGTCCTTGCCTTGCGCAAGGGCCGCCACGCTCGCCAGCATCACGAGGCCGGCAAGAACGCGAGATAGCTTGAATGTCTTCGTCATCGGTTGTCTCCTTTTTGGGGTTGCACTGGCCCGTCAGCTGAGGTACTTGAACTTGAAGCCGTGACTGCATGAATGGATGCGGCCGGCGGTCGGCGCGGGGAAGTGCATCGTCAGCAGGACGGACGATGTGTCGGCAAATCGCTCACAAAGCCGTTGCCGCGTCTCCCGCGCCAGCGTGGGGTTCCAGTCGCCGGTGTTGATGAGCCCGGGCTCCAGGAAGATGATGGGGTGATGGAAGATGTCGCCCGTCATGACCCCGTGCTGTCCGTTGTCCTTCACATGGACCGTGACGTGGCCTGGCGTATGCCCTTTGGCATCCTCGAGCCAGACGCCTTTGGCCAGGTCTCCATCCACCCTGTGGTTGGAGTCGACCAAGAGGGCCTGCCCGGCCTCCACGACCGGCAGCACGCTGTCCAGGAAGGAGCCCTGGCCCACCGGAAATTCCGGCCCGCTTTGGTGCTGCCGAAGGAAATGTTCGAACTCTTCCCGTGCAAAGATGTACTTTGCGCGGGGAAAAGTCGGCATCCATCGGCCATCACTGAGCACGGTGTTCCACCCCACATGGTCGGTGTGGAGGTGGGTGCACAGAACCATGTCGATGTCCTCGGGGCCCAGGCCCAGGCGTGCCAGATTGCGCAAGTACTCCTGCGACTTGAACATGTGCTGCCACTTCGCGCGGGGCCGGTCCTTGTGATTTCCGTTGCAGGTGTCCACCAGGATATTGGCCGTCCCCGTGCGCACCAGATAGCTGTGAAAGCTCAGGTTGAGTTTCTTCGTCTCTGGGTGAATCAACGTCGGGCCCAAGGCCTCCTGGTGTTTCAAGACCGCTGACGGTTCAATGTTGGGATAGAGCCAAGTGGGGTCTACCCAGAAATTGTCGATTTCCACGACCTTGTCGACCGTGGTGTTGCCCAGGTGGAGCTGTTTCATCGCAGGAAAAGCACGGATGACGACATGCGGGCACCTAGCCAATGTTCTGGCGCGTCACACCCGCTTCACGGGCAATCCGGGCCCACTGGGCGAACTCGTGGGAGATGACCTTCTTGAAGTCCTCTGGCCCGACGAATTCGGCGATGGCACCGAGCTCTTCGATGCGGCTCTTCACGGCCGCAAGGGCCATCGCCTTGCGCACCTCGTCGGCGATGGTGTGCACGGCATCGGCGGGGGTTCCGGGCGGCGCCATGATGCCCACCCAGAACTCCTTGGTCTCGTTGATGACCAGTCCTGCCTCGTCCATCGTGGGGACATCGCGCATCGCCGGCGATCGGTTCGTGGACATGACCGCCAGCGGCTTCAGGTGTGCGCGTGCCGATGAAATCAGCGGAATGGCGCCCATCATGGCATCCACCTGGCCAGCCATCAGCGCCTGAATAGCCGGAGCGCTGCCGGTAAACGGCACGTGCAGCATCTCCCTGGTGCCGGCGGCGCGGCCGAAGAGCATCATGGCGGCCTGGCCGGTGGTGCCCACGCCCCAGGTCGAGAAGCTCACCTGCTGGCGCTTGGCGAGCGCGATGAATTCGCCAACGTCCTTCACGTCCAGGTCCTTGCGCACGGCCAGCGCGAACGGCACGAAGCACAGCACGGCCACGGGGACGTGGCCTTCGGGGCGGAAGTTCGGATTGTTGAAGAAGTGCGGGTAGATGGTATGGGTGTCGCTGCTGGCGGCCAGCAGGTAGTGGCCGTCTCCTGGTGACTTGCTCAGAATGCCCGATGCCAAGGTTCCTGAGGCGCCAGGCTTGTTGTCCACCACGATGGGTTGGCCCAGGGCATTGCCGATGGCGTTGGAGATCAGTCGGGCAAAGATGTCGGAGTTGCCCCCCGCCTGGCCAGGAACAATCAATTGAATCGGCTTTTTCGCCGTCCATTTGGCTTGCGCCCATGACAGGGCAGGAGCAAACACCGAGGCGGCGACCGCCGCAGTGGTTTTCAGAACGTTTCTGCGCGACTTCATATCATGTCTCCTTTTGCGGTTGAAAATCAGGCCGGGATTATCTGTTTTTGTATCCGGCAGCCCTGGGTGAGATATATGCGGGTATGGAATGCCCTTGTGTCCTTGCATAATTCAATATCCCGTCTTCGATGGCCCCTGCATCGCGGACATTCATGAAGGCCTCGCCATCGAAATTCACATTGGCTCCGTGAACGACCATGAATCCTTCCGCCGGCTCCGGTGCGTCGTCAGGCACGCAAAAAGTGTGGATGGAGCCCGCCGGCTCATAGAGGTAGCTCCCGGCGGTCTGCGGGTTTTGGGGGTACTCGACGTAGTTCCATTGCCCCTTGGTGGTGAAAAAGTGCACCGTACCCGTGTGGAAGTGCTTTGGAAGCCTGGTGCCAGGGGCGAATTTCCCATAAAGCACCCATATTCCATTTTCCCGGTCGAGAAAGAGCGGAATGATTTCCGAGCCCGGTGCTCCGCCCGGGAAATAGTCCATGTTCCTGATATTGACCGTGAGCAGCTCATCTTGTGGGGTCAGCGAGGTGGGGGTTGCCATGGGGTATCCTGTCCGCGTTAATATGAAGAAACGTTTCCGCAAAAACTAAAAATAGGCGTAAAATTGCGGCGATTGAATGATTTGAACGGACGGCGGATTCGATGGCAGCAGTTAGCATTCACGATGTGGCTCGCGTGGCGGGCGTTTCGATCAGCACCGCATCTCGGGCCATGAACCGGGCGGGCCGTGTCAGTGAAGACACGGTGAAAAAGGTTCAGGAGGTTGCGGCGCGCCTGGGTTACCAGCCCAATGCGATTGCGCGGGCCATGCGTTCCAAGCAGAGCCATGCGGTGGGCGTTATCGTGAGCGACATCTCCAATCCGTTCTACGGCCGCCTGGTCAAGACACTCGAGCGCAGCCTGTCCGAAAGTGGCTACGCCTGCTTTGTCGCCAGTTCCAACAACGACATCTCGACCGAAGTCAACCTCGTGCGCCTGTTCAAGAGCCGAGAGGTCGACGGCATCATTCTTGGCCCGTGCCAAACCGACTCCATCGCGCACCTGGTGTCTGAAATCAAAGGCACGCCAACAATTCTGTTCGACCGCGATGGAGGAAACGCACTGAGTTCGGTGAAGGTCGACCACTACCAGGGCACGTGCTCCGCGATGCGCTATCTGATTGCCAGGGGCCACCGGCGCATCGCCCTTCTGACACCGGGCAGCCAGATCCAGCCCATCAAGGACCGGATCCGGGCCTATCAGGACTGCCTCGTGGAAGCGTCCATAGGCTTCGACCCCAGCTTGATTTGCCTGGCGGATTCGTCGATGAACTTTCCTCCCGAGCGGGCCCAGATGCTCCTGAACATGCCGGGAGAGCGGCCCACGGCCTTCCTGTGCCTGGGCACGAAGATTCTGGCGGGCGTCCTGGCCGCGATACGCAGCGCTCGGCGGGCCATCCCGAAAGACGTGAGCGTGATATCCATCGGCGACTCGGACTTCTCGGAACTGCACAGCCCGTCCATCACCTCGCTGGCCTGGGACATCAAGGCGTTGTCGGGCGACATCTCCTCGCTGCTGCTCTCCCAGATGCGAGACGAATCCACAGGCCCCCGTTCGGCCGTTGTGGAGATGCGGCTCATCGAGCGGGAGTCGTGCGCGACCATCTAGCGCGCCGGCCTGAAGGGGTGGGTGTTGCACCTACAGGAGCCCGAGTTGCTGAAGCTTGAGGTCCGGCGAGGTGTAGGGGCGCTCGCAGATGATTTTCGCCGAGCCCGGCTTGAACAGGAACGTGGCCGCCATGCGCACCTTGAAGCTCTTGCCGGTCGGCGCAAACGTCCTGTCGCGCACGCGGAACTCGCCCAGGTGAGTTCCGAAAAGGAAGAACTCCACCAGCACGGTGTTCTGTGCATCGTCGGCGGCGATGGCGATGACTTCGTTGGCTTGGTCCGGGAAGGCCTGGCGCGAAGCGTGGAAGTAGGCGCGAACCTGCTCTTCGCCGTCGTAGACAGCGCCATTGCCATACATCTCATACCGCGGGTGCTCGAAGGTGTCGATGACACCGTCCCAGTCCTGGGTGCACTCCAGCGCCATGTGGTCTCGCACGGTCTGGATGCGCGCCTGGCGCAACTCTTCGTTGGTCATGGGTCCTTTTCCTTGTTGTGGAAACGTTTGCGCTATTTTGCGCAGATTCTGCCAAAGGGTTGACCGGGGTTTACCCTGCCATGTCGACAGGTGTTGATTTCTGAAATTCCCCTAAGGCAATAGGCCCGTTGCACAAATTCACCCAGCGAGCCGCGAGACCGTGGGGTTATCCCCATCCGCTCCATGACGAGGTTGGCATAGCATGAGAGGAAACGTTTCCTCAAAGGATGGGCTATGAAACTGAAAGACAAGGTGGTGCTCGTCACGGGTGCCGGTACCCTGCGCAAGGACTTCACGGACGCAGGGCAGGTGGGCAATGGGACCGCGTGTGCGCTCACCTTCGCGCGGGAAGGCGCGATCGTGGTTTGTGCAGACCGCTCGCTGGACGCCGCCGGGCTCGCTGCAAAGATGATTCACGGGGAATCCGGCCGCGCCCAGGCCGTGCAGATGGATGTCACCGACACGGCGCAAGTGAACGATGTCGTGCGCCAGCTTCTGTCGCAGCACGGGCGCATCGACGTGTTGCACAACAACGTGGGCATTGAAATGCAGGGCGACCTCCTGGATGTGAAGGATGAGGACTGGGACCGGGTCATGGAGATCAACCTTCGCGGAGCGATGGCCACGTCACGTGCTGTGGTGCCCGGGATGCGCGCCCGCAAGTCGGGCTCCATCATCAATGTCTCGTCCACGGCAAGCCTGAAGTGGAGCCCCATGCAGTTTCTGTCGTACAGCACGTCCAAAGCCGGCCTGAACCACATGACCCGTGTCATTGCCCGGCAATATGCCGCGGACCAGGTGCGTTGCAACTGCATCATCCCCGGCATGATCCGCACCCCCCATGCCGACGCTCTGTACGGCGGCGCGGAAGAGGCTGCAGCCGGCCACCGGGCCCGTGATGCGCGATGCCCGATGGGGCGCCAGGGTTCGCCCTGGGACATCGCCAAGGCCGCGCTGTTTCTTGCCTCGGACGATTCGTCCTACATCACCGGGGTCCAGTTGGTCGTCGATGGGGGCTCGAGCTTGTAGCCACACATGGCAGGCAAGGGCCAGCGCTGCGGGTGCGAACAGCGCCCTGGCCGGAGCCTTTTTTGGAGGCGGGAAAGAAAGAAGAATGCCAGCAGGGCGGGGGCGCCGATCGGGCCGATGGGCAAGAATGGAGCGCTGATGAAAGATCCGACCCACACCCTTCCCGCCCTGCGGGGCGGCCTGCTTGCGTTGCTGGCGGCCGTCCTGTTTGGCATCAGCACGCCGCTGGTGCAGAAACTCGGCCTGGGCGTTGGCCCGTTCACCACGGCGGCGCTGCTCTATGCAGGCGCTGCCTTCATCGGCGCACTGCTGCGCCAGCCCGCCGAGCGGGAGGCGCGCCTGCGGCGTTCAGACTTTCCGCGCCTGCTGGCGATGGCCTTGCTGGGCGCCAGCATCGGCCCCGTGGCCCTGGCCTGGGGTCTGCAGCGCACGAGCGGCACCGGCGCGTCGCTGATGCTGACCCTGGAGGCGCTGTTCACGGCCTTGCTGGCCTGGCGCCTCTACGGCGAAACCATGGACCGCAGAGTGGGACTGGCCGTGGCACTGCTGCTGGCCGGCGGGATCGCCCTCGTGCTGGACCAGGGGCAGAGCGGAAACAGCAGCCAGTTCTGGGGACTGATGGCCGTTGTGGGCGCCACGGCAGCCTGGGGCCTGGACAACACGCTGTCACGTGCGCTGGCGGAGCGTGACCCGGGGCAGGTCGTGGTGGCGAAGGCCGTGCTGGGCGTCACCGCCACGCTGGCGCTGGCCTGGCTGACGGACGAGCCCGCTCCCGCGGCGGGGCCCGCCCTGGGGCTTCTGGCCGTGGGTGCGAGCGGCTATGGCCTGAGCCTGCGTTTCTACCTGCTTGCACAGCGCGCGTTCGGGGCGGCACGCACGGGATCGGTATTTGCCTTTGCCCCGTTCATGGGCGCGGCGCTGGCGCTCATGCTGGGGGATCGCCCCGGGGGGTGGGGCATGCTGCCGGGGGGCGTGCTGATGCTGCTGGGGGTGGCCGTTCATTTGATGGAGTCGCATCACCACGAGCATGCGCACGAGTTCCTGGAACATGAGCACGCCCACACCCATGACGACGGTCACCATGGGCACGCCCATGAGCCCATGCCCGCGGGGCCGCACAGCCATGTGCACGTCCACGGTCCGGTGCGGCACCGCCACGCCCACGTGCCGGATGCCCATCATTCGCACAGGCACTGAGGGGCCGCAGCCCTCAGCGCATGCGACGGCGGCGTGCGTCCCGGGCCAGAAATGGGGCTATCCATTTCTGGCCCGGGGTCGGTCCAGGCCGGGCCGGTTCATGGCGGTCGAGATGCCGTGGAATGCCGGGTTTTTCTCACGGAGTCTCCTCCTGAAGGCCTGCCTCGATCCCGTCCAGCCAGGCGGTGAAAGCCGCCCGTGCCGCCAGCGGCAAACCGGGTTGCAAGGCTTGCGCTTCGGCGCGCAATGCGCGCGGATCGATGCCCGCCTGCGCGAGTTCGCAGGCATGGCCGACCAGCCATCGCTCGATCTGGCGGGGGTCGGCTTCCAGATGGCATTGCAGCGCCAGCACGTGGCGTCCCATGCGGAAGGCCTGGTTGGCGCAGGTGGGTGTACCTGCCAGTCGCGTTGCCCCCTCGGGAATGTCGAAGCGGTCGCCATGCCAGTGCAGCACGGGCATGTGGGCCAGCGCCGCCAGCGGCGATGCCTCGCCTTCCGGGGTCAGCACCAGGGGCGCAAAGCCGATTTCCTTGATGCCCATGCTGGCAACACCCGCACCCAGCGCGCGGGCAATCAGCTGCGCGCCCAGGCAGATGCCCAGCAGCGGTCGCCGGCTTTGCAGCCTCTGACGTATCACCGCCAGCTCGTCGTGGATGAAGGGGTAGATGTGGTCATCGAAAGCGCCGATGGGGCCGCCCAGCACCACCAGCAGATCCGCCGCGGTCGTGTCCACGGCGTGCAGATCATCCGTGGTGGCGTCCAGATAGCGCACGGCATAGCCACGCGCCGCCAGCAGCGGCTCGAGCGTGCCCAGGTCTTCAAAATGCAGATGGCGCAGGGCGATGGCGGTTTTCATGGACGTGGCTCCTGGGTGCTGGGCTCGCCGGGCCAGTAGTGGCTGTCGGGCAGGGGGCGGGCGCCAAAGATGGCCTGGCCGACACGCACCACCGTGGCGCCTTCCTCGATGGCGATCTCGAAATCGCCGGACATGCCCATGGACAGTTCCTCCAGGGCGATGTGGGCGGGCGCACTCTGGCGCAAGCGGTCGCGCAAAGTGCGCAGCAGAATGAAGCACTGCCGCACCCGCTCCGCCTCTGGCGAAAACAGCGCGAGCGTCATCAGCCCGCGCACGCGCAGCGCGGGGAAAGCGGGCAGCGCGCGCAGGAACGCCGGAACGTCCTCGGGCGACAGGCCGTACTTACTGGCCTCGCCCGAGGTGTTGACCTGCACGAGCACATCCAGCGCGCGGCCCTCGGCCTGCAGGCGGCGCTCCAGCGCCTCGGCCACGCGCAGACTGTCCAGTGCCTGGAACTCGCTGGCGAAGCGTGCCACCAGCCTGGTCTTGTTCGTCTGCAGATGGCCGATGACCGACCAGCGCAGATCGGCCAGGTCCTGCATGGCTTCCCATTTGCCGAAGGCTTCCTGCACCTTGTTTTCACCCAGCAGGCGGCAACCCGCCGCGTAGGCCAGGCGCAGGCTGGACTCGGGCTTGGTCTTGCTCACCGGCAGCAGGCGCACCCCGGCCGGGTCGCGCCCCGCGCGGCGGCAGGCGGCATCCATGCGGGCGCGCACCGCCGCCAGGTTGTGCCGGAAGTCGTCGACGGAAGCTGCCTGCGGATAGCGGCCATGCTGGCCGTGGCGGGTCTGGGTGTCCGGTGGCTCAAGCATTGGCCTGGTTCCCTTCCCTCTTGATGATCGCGGGCTCTGCGGCCGCTGCCGCGGTGGCGGGGCGCCCGCGGCGCGGCAGTGTGCCATTGAGCACGGCGTGCGCCGCCAGGCCCACCACCAGGCCCCAGAACGCACCACCGATGCCCAGCAGCGTGATATTGGCCGCCGCGGCCAGGAAGGTGATCAGCGACGCTTCACGGGTCTTGGCATCGGCCAGTGCGGTGGCCAAACTGCCGCCGATGGTGCCCAGCAGCGCCAGGCCCGCCAGCGTGGTGATGAAGGTTGCCGGGAAAACCATGAAGACAGCCGCCAGCGTCACGCCGAACACGCCCACGAGGATGTAGCACACGCCTGCGGCGATGCCCGCGATCCAGCGCTTGGAGGGATCTTCGTGCGCCTCGCGGCCCGTGGCGATGGCTGCGGTGATGGCGGCGATGTTGAAGGCATGCGAACCGAACGGCGCCATCAGCAGCGAGCCGAGCCCGGTCAGCGCCACGATGGGATTGGCGCTGGTCCTGAACCCGTCATTGCGCAGCACCAGCATGCCGGGCATGTACTGGCCGGTCAGCGTGATGAGGAACAGGGGCAAGGCGACGCTCAGCAAGGCATTGAGCGAGAACGCCGGCATGGTGAAGACCGGGGCGGCGAGCTTCAAGCTCAGTCCCGACAGGTCCACCCGGTCCTGCATGAGCAGAAAGAGCAGGCCCAGCACCAGGATGCCCACGACGGCATAGCGTGCGCTGAAGCGCTTGAGCACCACATACGTCACGATCAGCAAGCCAGCCAGCACCGGATCGATGCCCATGCCGCCGAAAGCCTGGATGCCGAATTGCAGCAGGATGCCCGCGAGCAAGCCTGCGGCCACGCCCGAAGGAATCAGCCGGATCAAGCGCTCGAACCAGCCTGACAGCCCCAGCGCCACAAAGGCCGCGGCGGAGATCAGGTACGCGCCCACCGCTTCGGCATAGGGCGTGGTGGCCAGTGCCGTCACCAGGAACGCCGCTGCCGGCGTGGACCAGGCGGTA
Organism: Acidovorax sp. GW821-FHT10E03; assembly: GCF_059415205.1. NCBI lineage: Bacteria > Pseudomonadati > Pseudomonadota > Betaproteobacteria > Burkholderiales > Comamonadaceae > Acidovorax > Acidovorax sp. GW821-FHT10E03. The sequence goes on from NZ_JBWKMU010000011.1 coordinate 111,635, forward strand.
ATGATCGGCTCGCGCGTCCGCCAGCTGAGCATGAGCCCCGTGACGCCCACGCCAATCGAAATCGACCACACCCACGATGCCGTCAGCTCCGGGCTCAGGCCTGCCACCCTGGCCGCCTGGAACACGAGAATGAAGGTACCGCCGTAGTTGACGATGACGGAAATGAGGCCCGCGACAATGGGATGGGCGAGATCGGACCAGCGGGAAGAGGAGGCGGGCGGTGGGGACGGCATGTGGGATCGGGGCTCCTGAAAGTGGCCCCATGGAGCGGGCCATGGTGCTGATTTATAGGCTTGAAATGGCATACTGCGCCCAGCCAATTTTTCGATGAGATACCGGCCAATTGTTCAAGCATGCGCAACTTGAATCCGTGAAAGCCTGGGTGCTCGATCCAGCGCATGGCGCTTTGCCCCTGCACGCGCGCATTCAGCGCGCCATCCGGCAACTCATCCTCGACGGTGCGCTGGAGGTGGGGGCGCCACTGCCTGCGTCGCGCGCACTGGCAAAGTCGCTGGGCCTGTCCCGCGACACGGTGGAGGCGGCATACAGCCAGCTGCATGCCGAGGGGTTTATCGAACGGCGCGTGGGCAGCGGCAGCTTCGTTTCGGAGAGGGCTCAGCGTTTGCGGAGGCGGGGCACGGGGCGGCGCCCTGCAGCACTGCGGGAACCTCTGCGGCTGAGCCAGCGCGGATCGGCCATGTTCCGCGGCGGTGGGGTGCGGGACTTTCTGGCTCCCCGCCCGTTCGCTCCCGGCGTGCCGGAAACGCGCGGCTTCCCGCTGGCCACCTGGGAGCGGCTGGAGCGGCAGGTGCTGAAGGACTGGGGCACCACGGCACTGCTGCACAGCCCACCGCAAGGGATGGAGCCGCTACGGCGTGCGATTGCGAACTACGTCAATCTCGAACGCGGCGCGCATGCCACGGCCGAGCGTGTGCTGGTGCTCACCAGCTCCCAGCAGGCCCTGACCCTGTGCGCTACCGTGCTGCTGGACGCTGGCGACCGCATCTTCGTTGAAGACCCCGTGTACCACGGCGCGCGCAAGGCGTTCGACGCCGCGGGGCTGGAATGTGTGCCCGTGCCGCTGGATGGGGAGGGAATGCGGGTGGAGCCTCTGCGCAAGGCGCGGCAACCGGGCAAGGCGGTGTTTCTCACGCCTTCGCATCAATTTCCGACCGGAGCCACCCTGGCGCTGGACCGGCGGCTGGACATCATCGAATGGGCCCGGCAGCACCAGGCCTGGATCATCGAGGATGACTACGACAGCGAGTTCCATTACGCGGGCAAGCCCACGGCCTGCGTGCAGGGCCTGGACCCGAACCAGCGAACGATCTACATCGGCACATTCACCAAGTCGATGTTTCCGGGCTTGCGCATTGCCTTCATGGTGCTGCCGCCCGAACTCGTGGCTCCGATGACCGCCGCACGCACCCTGCTGGATGGGCACAGCGCGCCGATTCCGCAACTGACCCTGGCGCGCTTCATGGAGGGTGGCCATTTCGGGGCGCACGTGCGGACCATGCGTGCCGTCTATTGTGAGCGGCGCGATGCCCTGGAACTGCTCGTGCGCAGGCACCTGGCGGACTTCGTCGAGCCTGAAGTGCCGGACGGCGGCATGCAAATGCCCTGCCGGTTCATTCGCGACATTCCCGAGCTGGAAGCCATGGGCGCAGCGCAGCGTGCCGGTATCGATCTGCTGGGACTTACGCCATTGCATGCAGCGGGCACGAGCCGGGCCGGATTCCTCATGGGATTTGCCGCGTATGCGCCGAAGGAACTGGAGACCGCTGTGAAGAAGCTCGCGCAGGTGTTGCGCACGCTGGATCGTTGAAGGCGGCCGCCCAGTCCGTGGCTGGGAAGGTTTCGGATCCGTCGAGGTTGCTGCCGAAGCCCCATGGCCATTCTGTGGATGCGCAGCGCGGCCATCCACCCGCAGCGACACCCCCCAGCCGCAAGGCGCCCAGCGTATGGGGGCGATCTGTCGGCTCATTGGCCGCCGGCACGGGCCGGACAAGCCCGGGGTTGTCTTTCCTTCAGGCACATGCCGCGTCCGGGGTGAACGCGGGCGCAGGGCATCACCGCGCGGCATGTGCGGATTTCCAGCCTCTCCGGTTTTTTGGGATGGATTTTCATCCAGGAATGCGGGAAAGGTGCCGCCATGGAAATGGAAATCTCTTTGAAATCAATGACTTCCAAGGACGGCGCCGTGTGGCACATGCGTTGCTAGATGGACATTCGTTGATCGGTTCATCGATTGCAGAAATGGATGCCGTGTGAACCATCTTCTTGCGTGATTTCAAGCCACCATGAACAAGGCGGCTTCGTCCAACACAGGTTCAGGAACCCCCATCTCCATGCTGTCACACCCCAAGCCGCACGCCCCTCCACCCTGCCTCCACCCGTCTTGCCAGGCAGTCATCGGCGATGACGGCGAGCGCCTGGGGTGTGCATGGGCGCCGCGCACTGCTGCCAAATTCCATCGATAGCCGGATTGCCGAGTGCCAGTCCTCCAACAAGACGGCGGATCGTTTGCCGCGGAACGGCCATCCGGGGCTGTCGGCGCAGTTCCGCTGCGGCATCGAGGGTGGTCAACGGCTTTCCCTCCCATCGCCTGCGCATTGATGCTGGGTGCCTCGGTGGCATTCGCGAACCCGGCGGACTCCGCCCCAGCTGCCACGGGCCGCAGTTCCATGGCCTATGACCCGCAGCGGCATGATGCCTTGATCCTGGCGCACCGCGGGGGGCATGTCCCCCCGGCCCAAGCGCTGCAGCAGTTGAAGGACTGGCTCGACGTGCCATTGAGCGACAGCGTGCGCCAGCGTCTGGTCTCCGACGCCGTCGTGATGGCGACCGCCGGCGGCCAGTTCGCCGAAGCCGTGACATTGGGACGCCAGCAAACCCCGGCGGGGTTGAGCGACTACGCGCTGGAGGCGCTCGCCGTGGCCGCGCGGCGCGTGCAGGACACCGCGTTGCAAGGCGACACCATCAGCATCTGGCGCGCGCGGCAGCCGCAGGCGCTCGGACCCCGCATCCACGAAGCTTTCTGGCGCCTCGACAGCGGAGATGTCGTGGGCGCGAAAACAATCAGCGAGGCGCTCATGCGGAAAGCGGCAGAGCACATCGAAGTCCGTGTCGCGCTGCTGGAGTTGCGCGCTGCCGTGGCCCGCGCCGAAGACCAGCCGCTGATCGCGATGGCCGCCTACGCCGAGGCCGGTGCGCTGCGCCCCGAGCGCCTGGACATTCGCCGCGAGGCCGACTTTCTGCTCGCCGACAACGGCGCGGCGCCTACCGCCTTCGACGACGCCGAAGCCGAAGCAGCCGCAGGGAAAAACCCCGGCGCCTTTTCCGCGCTGGCGCTGTCCATGCTGCAGCAGAAGGCACTGGCCCAGCGGCTGCGCTGGGCCCTCCAGGAGCGCGACCAACGCCGGGGCGTGGCGCGCGTGGTCGCACTCGACAAGGTGCTGGCCGGCCAGGAGGCCGCCCTGGTCCGGCTAGAAGCCGCGGCGCAGCAGGCCCACGGCGCGGACGCCGAGGCCTGGCGCGTGCTGCGCAGGAATCTTGAGTCCGATCGGCTGCTCGCGCTGGTGGAGCGTGGCCGTCCCGGGGACGCCGTCGCGCTCTACGAAACCCTGAGCTTGGCGGGCATCGACCTGCCGTTCCACGGACTTGCCGCGGCGGCCCGCGCTTTCGCGCAGGAGCGTCGTTCGGCCGAGGCCGTGCCCCTGTATGAAGCCGCCATCGCGAAGGGTGGGGCGGACGTGCCGATGCCGGGCGAAATCCACTTCGGCCTGGTCTATGCCTACCTGGACACCGGCCGCTTCGAACAGGCTGAAGCGCTGCTCAAGCGGCTCGAGGAGAGCACGCCGGCGCTCACGCGCCTGGCACCCGAACCTGGCCGGCCCAACAGCCAATACACCGAGGTGATTGGCATGCGTGCGCTGATGCAGCTCTACACCGACCGGCTCGCGCTTGCTCAGCAGAGCTTCACGGCGCTGACGCTGGACGCGCCGCTCAACGCGGGCTATGCCCTTGGCGCCAGCCTCACCGAGCGCTTGCGCGAACGCCCCGAGGCCGGGCTCGCGCGCCTTGAGGCGCAGATGGCGGACCATCCCGACGACATCGGCATGCGCGTCGGCCATGTCGAGGCGCTGCTCGGTGCGGGCTGGTTCGGCGAAGCCCGCCAGCGCGCCGCATCGCTGGTGGCCGATGTTCCCGACAGCCTGCAGGTGCGCGACATGGAACGCAAGCGCGATACCCTCACCGGTGCGCGGCTTGAGGTCGACGCCGCGGCGTCGCGTGGTGGCGCCGTGATCGCCAGCGGCGAGTGGCGCATCGACAGCCGGCTGAGTTCGGGACTCATCGCAGACCAGTGGCGCGTGTTCTACGACCAGTCGCTCGCCCAGGGCAGCACCGAGGCCGGCAACGCCAAAAGGGTCCGTGGTGGCCTCGGCCTGCGCTGGCAGCGCGGTCCCTGGGTGGCCGAAGGTGCTCTGCAGCATGCCGCTGCCGGCCCTTACCGCAACAGGATGGCCGGTCGCGTCGACTACCGCGCCAGCGATGCCTGGCGGCTGTGGGCTGCCTACGATGGCGACAGCAAGGAACTGCCCTGGAAGGCGCGGGTAGCTGGCACAGGCGCGCGCGAGATGGCGGGCGGCGTGGGCCATGTGGTGAACGAGGCGCGCCGCTTCAACCTGCAGTGGCAGCGCCTGGATTTCAGCGACGGCAATGTGCGCAGCGGCCTGGGCCTGGGCTGGACCGAGCGCTGGGTCAGCACGCCGCGCGTCCAGGCCGAGACCCGGCTCGAGGCCGGCACGGGCCGTGGCCGCGTGCTGGACACGCCGTACTTCAACCCGCCGCGCGATGCCAGCGTGCGGCTTGCGGCGCGGGCCCAATGGCTCACGTGGAAGAGCGACGACCGGCAGTTCTTCCAGGCCATCGAGGTCGGTGGAGGCAACTATCACCAGCGCGGCTTCGGCAGCGGACCGCTGTGGAGCCTGCGCTATGAACACAGCTGGAGCCTGGGCCAGCGGCTCACGCTGCGCTACGGCCTGGGCATCGCCAGCCATCCCTACGACGGCGTGCGTGAACGACAGCGCAGCGTCTTTCTGAACTTCTCGATGCCCCTGCAGTGATGTCCGCAAAGAACACCTTCCCCTTCCTGCGGGCCGCCATGGCATGGCTGCTGATCGGGCTTGCGCTGTGCGCGCTGTCCCGGCTTGCGCCCGCCCAACCGCTGCCGCCGGCCGACCCCGACGATGGCGTGAGCTTTCGCGTGATCTCGTTCCATGACGTGCGCACCGGCGTGCGCGCCAGTTTCGAGAGCTCGCCCGATGCCACCGCCATTGACGACCGCACGCTCGTGGAGGTGTTCGCCTGGCTGCAGTACAGCGGCTACCACCCGGTGAGCCTGCAGCAGATCATCGACGCGCGTGCGGGCGGCCGGCCCCTGCCCGTCCGGCCCGTGCTGTTGACCTTCGACGACGGCTACCGCAGCGCCTACACCAAGGTGTTTCCGCTGCTCAAGCGCTACGGGTACCCGGCGCTTTTCGCGCTGGTGACGAGCTGGCTCGAGGTGCCCGAAGGCCAGCCGGTGCACTGGGGCGACAAGCCGGCGCCACGCGAGAACTTCCTGCTTTGGCGCGAGGCCGCCGAAATGGCGCGCTCGGGCCTGGCCGAGTTCGCCAGCCACAGCGATGCCATGCACATGGGCATCCAGGCCAACCCGCAGGGGAACATGCTGGCGGCCGCCGCCACGCATCGCTACGATCCCGGGACCGGCCGCTACGAAGAAGATGCCGCCTACCTGCACCGCATCGAGACCGACCTGCGCCGCAGCCGGGAGATCATCGAGGCGCGCACCGGCGCCAGGGTCCGCGCCACCGTCTGGCCTTATGGCGCCTACAACGCGATGGCGCTGCGGGCCTCCGAGCGCGCGGGCATGCCAATCACCTTCACGCTGGACGATGGCCCCAATACGGCCGCCGTGCCGCTCGCACGCATCCGCCGCGCGCTGGCCGTCTACGACAATGCGGCGCCCGAATACGCCCAGCTCCTGCGCAGCCCTGCGGGCGGCGAGACGCGGCCTGTCAACCGCGTGATGCACGTGGACCTTGACTATGTGTACGACCCCGATCCGGGACAGCAGGAGCGCAACCTTTCGGCACTGATCGAGCGTGTGGCCGCCGTGCGGCCGCGCTCGGTGTTCCTGCAGGCCTACGCCGACCCCGATGGCGACGGCGTGGCCGATGCCATGTACTTCCCGAACCGCCATCTGCCCGTGCGCGCCGACCTGTTCGGCCGCGCTGCCTGGCAGCTGCGCAGCCGCGCCGGCGTGAAGGTCTATGCCTGGATGCCGGTGATGGCCTACCGTCTGCCGGCTTCGCATCCACTGTCTGCCCATACGGTGATGGCGCAGGGCGGCAAGGCGCCGGCCGACCGCTATCACCGGCTCACGCCCTTCCATCCGGCGGTGCGCACGCTGATCGGCGACATCTATGAAGACCTGGGCCGCTACACCTTCTTCGATGGCCTGCTGTTCCACGACGACGCAATGCTGGCCGACGACGAGGACGCCTCTCCCGACGCGCTGTCCGCCTACGCCCGCTGGGGCCTGCCGCCCGACGTGGGCGCCATCCAGGCCGATCCGGCGCTGCGGTCCCGCTGGACCACCGCCAAGACCCGCCACCTCATCGAGTTCACCCAGGAGCTCCTGGGCCGGGTGGGCGCCTGGCGGCCAACGCTCGAAACCGCGCGCAACCTGTACGCCCGGCCCGTGCTCGAACCCGAGGCGGAGCAATGGTTCGCGCAAAATTACGAAGCATCGCTCGCGGCCTACGACTATGTTGCGCTGATGGCCATGCCGCGCATGGAGCGCGAGAGCGATGCCCAGGGCTGGCTTGCCCGGCTGGCGCGCCGCGCAGCCGACACCCCCCGTGGTCTGGACGGCACCGTGTTCGAATTGCAGGCCCGCGACTGGCATACCGGAAAGCCCGTGCCCAACGACGAGCTCACGCGCCAGTGGGCGCAGCTGCAGCGCGCAGGCGTGCGGCACCTGGGCTACTACCCGGATGACTTTCTTGGCAACCATCCCTCGCTCGACACGGTGCGCCGCGCGATCTCGGTGCGCAAGCTGCTGCCGCGCGCGCTGCGCTCGCCGGCGGGTGCCGCGGCGACGGTCCCTCCACAGACGGCGCCTGCGGTGCCTGCGCAGGCCGGGGAATCCCGATGACCTCCGGCCCGTGGCTTGTCCAGGCGCTGCCCTCGCTGCTCTTCGGTTTCGTTTTCTACTACCCGTTCTTCATGGCATGGGTGTGGATGGCCGGCGGCCTTTCGCACGCGTGGGCGTTCGAACGCAAGGACGACGTAGAGACCGACCCTTTGCTGGCATTGCCCTCGCGGCCGTTCGTCACGGTGGTGGTCCCTTGTTTCAATGAGGCGCCTCACCTGCGAGAAGTGATCGAGCAGCTGATGCGCACGCGCTACCCGAACTATGAAGTGATCGCCGTCAATGATGGCAGCACCGATGGAACTGGCGATCTGCTCGACGCGATGACGCTGGAGTTCAGCCGCCTGCGCGTGATCCACAACGCCAGCAACCAGGGCAAGGCCGTCGGCCTCAACACCGCGAGCCAGCTCGCGCGCGGCGAGTACATTCTCGGCATCGACGGGGACGCGCTGGTGGACCCCAACGCCATCGCCTGGATGCTGCGGCGCATGCTGGTCTCGGACCGCATTGGCGCCGTCACGGGCAACCCGCGCATCCGTACGCGCACCACGCTGCTCGGGCGCATGCAGGTGGGTGAGTTCTCCTCGATCATCGGTCTCATCAAGCGCTCGCAGCAGCTTGTCGGCACGCTGTTCACGGTGTCCGGCGTGCTCGCCATGTTCCGCCGCCGCGCGGTACTCGAGGTGGGCTTCTGGAGCCCGGATGTGCTCACCGAAGACATCGACATCAGCTGGAAGTTGCAGCTCCTTGGCTGGCGGCTGCGGTTCGAGCCGCGCGCGCTGTGCTGGATTCTGATGCCGGAAACGCTGCGCGGCCTCTGGAAACAACGCCTGCGCTGGGCGGTGGGCGGTATCCAGACCATGCTGCGCATCACGCCCTCCATCCTGCGTCTGCGCAGCTGGCGCCTGTGGCTCATCTATGGCGAATACATGGCGAGCGTGGTGTGGGCCTACGCGATGGCGATCGTGCTGCTGATCAGCGCGATGCGTCCGCTGCTGCCGCAGGAATCGGTGTGGCACTCCACGCTTCTTCCGCACTGGCAAGGCACGCTGCTGGCCATGACCTGCATCCTGCAGATGCTGCTGAGCCTGTGGATCGACCGGCGCTACGACCGCGATCTCATGCGCTATTTCGCTGGAACGATTTGGTATCCGATCGCATTCTGGACCATCACGATGACCACCACCGTGGTCGCGCTTCCCAACGCTCTGATGCGCCGCCGCGGCAAGCGCGCGGTGTGGACGAGCCCCGACCGAGGAGTCTCCGATGTCTCATGAGCCCGACGACCACGCCCTGCCGCCCGCGCCGCACGCCGACGTGCGCCCACCGAGCCGGCGGCATTCCTGGGGGCAGCCAGTGGGCGAGGAGCCGATCATCGATGCCGCCCGGGTCTCGCTGCAGGCGTTCGGCGCGGGGCGGTCGCCGCGGCGCACGCTCGCCATGTACCTCTGGCTGCGCGTGCTGCGCCCTGCGCTCACCCTCGCGATCTGGTTCTGTGCGGTCTGGTACGCTTGGCCCTATGTGCTCAATGCCCGCTCGCAGCCCGAAGTGCTACATCTGCTTGGCCTGTACGCGGCAGTGATCGCCGCGATCCTTGTATCGATGCTGGTGGTGGCACCGTGGCGCCGCCGCCAGCATGAACGCGAGGCGCCATCCACCCATGAGCCATCGTCGCTGTCCGCATTGGCCTCCTACATTGACGTGCCGCCCGCCCGCCTGTCGTCCTGGCAGCGCACGCGGCAGCTGCTGGTTCACCACGACCATGAAGGGCAGCTCAGGGATGCCACCGACACCACCCCCGGGGAGCTGGAGCCCGAGCCCCCTGCATCGCGCCGGGGACGGCGCTGATGGAAGAATGGGCCTGCGCCGTGCAGGCAGGTTGACCCCACGGATCGCCCATGACGACATCCCGCAATGCCTCTTCGCTGCGGGTCTTGCCTGCGGCGGATCCGGCGCGCGATGCATCCTCGGGCGATCTCTCGATACCCGCCCGGGCGGGCACGACGCTCCGCTGGCGGTGGCGCCACGTTGTCGTGCTGGCGGCATGCGCGCTGTGCGGCGCGGTCGCCTATGTGGCCACCTTCACTTTCTATCGGGAAGAGCAGGCCCGGAGCGCCGCGAAACGCCTCGAGTTTGTCGTGCTCAGCCTGCAGGCGCTCGTCCATCGCAACGAAGCCCTGCCAGGCATCATCGGACTCAAGTCAACGCTTGGCTCGCTGCTGGACACGAACACGCTGGCGGCCCAGGCCGCCGCCAACGCGTATCTTGAAACAGTGGCGAAGGCCTCCGGCATTTCTGCCGTCTACCTGCTGGATGCCGGCGGGACGACGCTGGCTTCGAGCAACTGGAACCAGGTGCTGACCTTCGTTGGCGAGAACTACGCCTATCGGCCTTACTTCAAGGATGCGATGGCGGGCCGCACCGGGCGCTTCTACGGCATCGGATCCACCACCGGCGAAGCCGGCTACTTCCTGGCGGCCGGCGTGGTGGCGCCGGGCGGCGCCCGCGGTGTGATCGCGGTCAAGCTCTCGCTCGAAAAGTTCGAGGAAGCCATGCGGCAGAGCACCGACGTGGTGATCCTCACGGACCGCGAGGGCGTGGTCATTCTCAGCTCCGTTCCCGAGTGGCGGTACCGCACCGTCGCCGCGCTCGCACCGGCCGCGCGCGAGCGCATCCGGCAATCGCGGCAGTATGGGGACCTGCCGCTGCTCGCGCTGCCCGGGCCGGGGCTGGATTTCACCCGGTCCCACGCAACGCTCGCGCTTGAAGGGGGCATCACGCACTACACCATGGCGACCCATGCGAGCGAAGATCTGGGTTGGCGTGCCGCACTTCTGGTGGACCAGGCACCCTCGCGCCGCGCCGCCGTCCTGGCCGCACTGGCCGCCACCTCCGTCGCCGCCTTCCTGGGGGCGCTCACCGTCGGCTTTCAGGAAGGCCGGTATCGCCGTGAGGAGATGCGCAAAGCCAAGCGCGCGCTGGTGGAAGCGAGTGCCCGGCTCGAGCAGCGCATCATCGAGCGCACGGCGGATATCAGCCAAGCCAATGCCTCGCTGGAACGCAAGATCGAAGAACTGCGCCGTACCGAGGCGATTCTTCATGAGACGCGGGACGGTGCGGTGCACGCGGGCAAGCTCGCCGTGCTCGGGCAGATGTCTGCGGGCATGGGCCACGAGCTCAGCCAGCCGCTCACCGCGCTGCGGACCCTGTCGGACAACGCGATCACGCTGCTTGACGGCGCGCGCCTGGAAGAGGTGCGCGAGAACCTTCACCTCATCAGCGAACTCACCGCCCGCATGGGGCGCATCATGGCGCTGCTCAAGGCCTTTGCCCGCGCCGACAGCACCAGCCTCGAACCCGTGGCCATGGACATGGCGATCCATCATGCGCTCATGCTCGTAGAGTCTCGGCGGTGCGAGGTGCGGGCGGATATCCTGGTCAGCTCAACGCTGGCGACCCGCCCGGTGCGGGCCGACGCCATCCGGCTCGAACAGGTGCTCGTGAACTTGATGCGCAATGCGCTCGACGCGGTCGAGTTCCGGGCGGAGCGCCTGGTGAGGGTGGCGGTCCGGCAAAAAGGGCGCCATGCCGTCATCTCCGTCAGCGACACGGGCGGCGGCATCGCGCCAGAGGCCATGCAACGGCTGTTCGAACCGTTCTACACCACCAAGCCCGCGGGCGCGGGGCTGGGTCTTGGGCTCGCCCTTTCGCAAAGCATCGTCGAGAGCTTCGGCGGGCGCATCGAAGCGCGCAACCTGGACCGGCAGGGCGCGCTCTTCACCATCACGCTGGAGGTCTATTGATGCCCGTGCCACCCATCCCTGCCGACGAAAGGCCGCGAGTTCTCCTCGTGGATGACGAGCCCGCCGTGCGGCGCGGCCTCGAGCAAGCCATGGTGCTTGCCGGCATCACTGTGAAGGCGGTCGGCAGCGCGGAGGCCGCGCTGGATGTTTTCGAGGACGTGCAGCCGTGGGCCGTCGTGAGCGACGTCAAGTTGCCCGGCATGGATGGCCTGGAGCTGCTCAACAGATTGCGCCAGCATGATCGTGAAGTCGCGATGGTTCTCATCACCGGGCACGGGCACGTCGCCATGGCGGTGCAGGCAATGCGCGAAGGCGCCTACGATTTCATAGAGAAGCCGTTTTCCTCGGAAACGCTGGTCGGCGTCGTGCGCCGGGCCGTCGAGCGGCGCGTGCTGCTGGAAGAGAACCGGCGCCTGCGCGAGCGCTTGCCCTGCGAAGAGGGGCGTCCGCTCATTGGCCAGACACCCGCCATGCAGCGTGTCCGCCAACTGGTTCGCGCACTGGCGGCGACCAACGTGGATGTCCTGATCGCCGGAGAGACGGGCGCGGGCAAGGAGGTCGTGGCACGGGCGATTCATGCCGCCAGCGGCCGCAGCGGTCCCTTTGTTGCGCTCAACTGCAGCGCCCTGCCAGAGAGCGTCATCGAGAGTGAAATCTTCGGCCACGAGGTGGGTGCCTTCACCGGCGCGGCCAAGCGGCGCGTGGGGCGCATCGAGTTCGCCAACAAAGGCACGCTGTTCCTCGATGAAATCGAGTCGATGCCGCTCTCCGTTCAACTGAAGCTGCTGCGGGTGCTGCAGGAGCGCGAGATCGAACGGCTGGGCAGCAATGTCTCCATACCCGTCGATTGCCGCGTGCTCGCCGCCGTCAAGGGGGACCTCAAGGCCATGACGGCGGCAGGCCGATTCCGCGAGGATTTGTTCTACCGGCTCAATGTGGTGACGATCGACGTCCCGCCATTGCGCGATCGCATGCCGGACATCCCGCTGCTCATGGCCCACTTCCTGCGCGAGTTCGCCCAACACCACGGCATGGCGCAACCGGAATGGAGCGATGACGACCTGCGCCGCTGGAAGGCCCACCGGTGGCCCGGCAATATCCGCGAGCTGCGCAACGTTGCCGAGAGGCTTTGCCTGGGCCTGCCCGACGGGCTTTCGCAAGCCGATCCGCCGCCGGTTTCTACGTCGCTCACCGCGCGCGTGGACGAAACAGAGGCCGCGCTGATACGTGAAGCGCTTCGCCAGGCACGGGGCCGCGTGGCCCAGGCCGCCGAGCAGCTCCATCTCCCCCGAAAGACGCTGTACGACAAGTTGCGCCGGCATGGCCTGGTGGCAAGAGACTTCCTGCGCGGCTAGGGTCCCGCTGCGCACGGAAGTCCCCATCGCACAGTCTTCTTCGCTCGATGGCGGCACTTCATGCCCTCTGGATCGCCACCGCTGTCGCTGCGGTGGATGCCTTGTGCTGGCGCCATCGGCCCTGAACCGGTGCCAACGATCCCGTGGCGGCTGGCTCGCGCGGAGGGCGGGGTGTCAGCCCTGCTTGTGCAGCGGCAGCCACAGCGTGAAGGTGGAACCTTGCGCCTGGGCGCCGTCACTGGTGCTCCAGGTGCAATGCGCGCCCAGCACCAGCGCGCGGCTGTGCACGTTGGGCAGGCCCCGGCGGGCGGGCGCCAGCGCCTCGGACGCCGGGGGGGTGAATGGACGGCCGTTGTCCCGTATGCACACCTGCACGCCGCGCGTGCCATCGCCGCCGCCCTCTGGCGGGGGCCAGACGGCCTCGGCCGTGCTCAGCACGATCTCCGTCGCGCCACTGTGCTTGAGGATGTTGGTGAGGATCTCCTGCAGGATGCGCAGCACGTGCAGCGCGTTTTGCGCGTCCAGCCAGGGCAGCGGCGGCAGGTCGTCCACCTGCCAGTGCATGACCAGTCCCGCGCCCTCCAGCCGCAACCCGAGCCGATAGCGCAGGCCGGCCAGCAGTGCCAGCAGATCCGCATTCACGGGCTCCAGCGAGTCGATGGAGATCTTCAGGTCGTCGATGCACTCCCGCAGCACCTGCGCCACGTCCACGGGTGCCGCCGGCGCAGTCTCTACCAGCCGCAGCGCGCTCATCAGCGAGGAACCCACGCCGTCGTGCATCTCCCGCATCAGGCGCTGGCGCTCGTGCAGCAGCGTCTGCTCGCGCTCGGCGGCGCGCAGCAGCTCGTGTGTTTCGCGCAGCTGCAATTCCTGCGCGGCCAGGCGCTCGGCCTGCACGGCATTGGCTTGCTCGGCGACTTCCAGCGCGCGGTGGTAGCGCGTGAACCCGACCAGCAGGAACATGGTGAACACGCCCATGTACACGTAGGGCGTGAGGTAGATGTGCTCGATGCTGATGCGGTAGCGCTGCATCGCCAGGTCGTGGATGGCCAGGGGAAACGAGAGCGCCACGGCCCCGGCCAGCAGCACGCTGGACCAGGAGCGTTCGCGCCACGCGCCCAGCGCCGCCACGCACAGCACCACCAGGGCCGGAGGAAACAGCGCCAGGCGCAACAGCGGCAGCATCGCCTCGTGCCGCAGGTCCCACAGTGGCAGGGCCGCCAGCGCCACCAAGCCGCAATAGGCGACCACGGCGCGCGCCAGCCGCGGATAGCCCCGGCCCTGCATCCGGCACAACAGGAAGAAGGAGCAGGCCGACGACCCCAGCGAGCCCACGAGCGTGAGCCAGGAGAACCATTCGTCGGGCACGCCGAAGCCCTCGGCATCGACCAGGTAGAACAGCGTGGCCAGCAAGTGCCCCACCGACAGCAGGAAGAACAGCAGGTAGCCCGCCTCGCCCCGGCCGCGCCGCACCAGCCACACCGCCAGCGCGAACACGCCCAGCACGAGGTAGGCACCGCGCAGGTAGGCCACCAGGTCGGTCTGCAGCAGGCTGCGCAGCCGCCACCCCGGCCAGAGCGCCTCGGCCGGCCCGGCCCACACGCTGGACAGCGCGCCGCCCACGCCGGGCAGGTTGGCCATGCGCACATGCACCTCCAGGGGAATGCCGGGCGCAGCATGGCCCGCCAGGTCCACCCACACCGGGCGGTTGAAGCTGTTCCAGACCCGGCTGCCGTGCGACTGCCAGACGAGGTGCCCATCGGCATACACCGCCACCGTGCCCACTGTCTGCCAGCGCGGGATGTACAGGCGCGTGCCCTGGGGCGTGGCGGCGAGCGCCTCGCCCGGCACCCGCAGGCGGTACCACCACACCTCGGGTGGCGCATCGGCCTGCGCGGCTGTCGAGACCGTGCTGCGTGCGCGGGCATGTGGCAGGTCCACCGTGCTCCACGGTATGGTGCTCGAAAGCACTGCATCGGGTGATTCGTGCAGCGAGGGCGGCGGCGCCCAGCCCCCGCTGGCGGGATTCCACGCCTGCGCCTGCACCAGGTGCGCGGGCAGCATGCCTGCCAGCGCCGCGCCCCCGGCGGCGGCACCGGCCAGCAAGAGCCGCAGCGCCAGGCGCGCGAGATCAAGCCACATCGATCCACCCTTTGCGCGCCGCGGCGCTCACCGCTTCGGCCTGGGTCGTCACCTGCAGCTTGGCGTACACGCGCCGCACGAAGGTACGCACCGTGTGGCGCGACACGCCCATCGCCCGCGCCACCTCGTCCAGTGTGTAGCCGCGTGCCACCATGCGCAGCAACTCGGCCTCGCGCGCCGAAGGTGCCACCTCCGTGATCTCCGCCGCCGCCAACCCCGGCTCCAGGCCCGCTGACGGCTTGGCTGTCACGGGAGACTGCGCGCGGCGCAGCAGCAGCTTGCGCGCCACCATCGGATTGATGGGGCTGCCCCCCGCATGCAGGCTGCGCACTTCGTCCACGACGGCGCTGGGGGGCAGGTCCTTGAGCAGGTAGCCCATCGCACCGGCCTCGATGGCGCCCAGAACATGCGCCTCATCGCCAAAGATCGTGCTCACCATGGCCGCCGCCCCGGGCCAGCGCGCGCGCAGCACGGCCAGCACGTCGAGCCCGCTGCCATCGGGCAGCCCCAGGTCCAGCAGCAGCACGTCCAGCGGCGCATCGTCCGCCTGCAGCGCCGCCAGCGCTTCGGCGCGGCTGGCCGCCACCCACTGCAGATGCATGTCGGCCGCGCCTTGCAAGGCATGCGCCAGCGCGTTGCGGCAGACGAAGTCGTCCTCCACCACCGCCACGCGGATGGCAGGGGGCGCAGGCGCCGCATCCGGCGCCCAGGGAGTTGTGCGAGGAAGGGAAACCATGCGCCGATGCTGCCACAGGCCCAGGTCAAAAGCGCCGGGCCTGGCGGGGCTGCTGTGCCCGGCAGGCCGGCTGCGCCAGCCGGTACGGTGGCAAGCGGCGGATCATGGTCGGTTCTTCGGGCTGCATGCGGGGTCGGTGGGTTTCTGCATGGGTTCCAGGTCGTCAATGCGCGCCCATTCGGCGGGTGCTCTGTCCATGCTGCCATCCCCCGGGGCCCTTGTCATGTCGCCCAAACGGGGGACATACAAAACCGTGCCCATCCGGTAACTTCCGGTCCCGCAAGCAGGGGCCTGCACCTGAATCCACAAGAACACGGTGGCCGACACCGTTCCATTCAGGGCAAGCCCGAGCGGCTTTTCTCGAACGCACCACGGAGTGAGGAATACATGATTCGGATGGTAGAGGCCGCGATGCGGCCGGGCGCAACGGCGCGCCACAGCTCCCGGCCAGGGCGCAGCGCGGGCGCATCCCTGGAAAGGTCCCGGGCGGTCCGGGGGCTCGCGCTTGCGGCGGCGGTGGTCTTGCTGCAGGCCTGCGGCGGAGCGACCTTGTCGTCGTGGATCGAGGCGCCGCTTGTCGCCGACGGCTACACCCGCAACGCGGACTATTTCCCCTTCGAGCCCACGCTGCTCGTGAACCCCGACGCGAATGCGCAGCTGAAGTTCTCGTACGCCACGTTGCCGAGCGGAACGTTGACCAAGCTGGTCGTGGACAAGGCGAGCACGACGGCCTCCGTGGGGCAGGAAGCCTACACGCTGAATGCCGACAAGGTCGCGCGCGCGCGCCTGGTGCTCTATGTGGAGAAAGTGGCCGCGCCTGGCTATATCGCGATATTCAGCGCCCATCAGGACGGTGCCGATTGCTTCGAGCGCGAGGACACGGCGCCCCACTGCGGCCAGTCCGTGGCCAGCGCCGATGCGGCCGCCACCGATGCGGACAGTCCCGCGCAGCCCCTGCGCATCACCACGCCGGGTTTCTACAGCTTCGATGTCACCAAGCTGGTCAAATACCGGTTGGCCAACAACGTCGAGTCGATGATGCGTGTGGGCGCGGCCCCCGATCCCAACGACAACACCTTTGGCAGTTTCGAGTTCGCGAGCAAGGAGCTGCCAGCGGGGCAGGCCCATGTACTGCACCAGCCCCAGCTGCTGATCACGCTCAGCGATGCGGTGGGCGCCACCAGGAACGCCTATGCCGCGACCAGCGTGCGCCAGTCGTCCATCGACCCCTCCGTGGCTTCACGGAATTTTGCCCAGGACGAAAATCTGTGGCTGAGCGGCGTCCCGGGCAACCGGGCATATGCGCTGATACAGCCGCAATCATTGCCCACGGGCGCCTTCACCTTGCGCACCGCCCTGAACGAGATGGGTTCCGTGGGGGTCAAGCAAACCATGGTGGCGTTCGTGAATGCGCCGGTGCCGGAACAGGCCACGGCACAGCCGCAAGCGAATTTCTACACCAGGCCGGGATTCACCTCGCAGAACCAGCAGGTCACCTCCTGGAACGGGGGCTGGGCCGAACCATCCGCAGCAGCCTTGTTCGCCACCGCACCGCTCGACCGGGATGCGCAGAACCAGTCCCTGTTCGTCGATGCCAGCGAGGGCTATGTCTCCGCGCTCGCGGGTGCCTACAACGCGGATCGCCGCGAGAACTTCGCCATCGCCGGCTCGACGAACCTGCAGGCTCCGCTGACGCTGGACAGCGACAACAACACCCGGACCGGGCACATGCCGCGTTTCGTTGCCGCGATCACGCCCGTGTCGGACAGGATGCGCAATTTCATGAAGTTCGACAGGGACGACAGCGAACACACGCGCAACTACTGCCTTGCGCTGGGCGATGGGATGTGCAACCCGTCGCTGTCGCTGCGCGCGCGCCTGGGGCAGCTCTTCACGAGAAACCCCATCGTCATCGACCCAAGGGCATCGACCCCCGAAGGTTCCTACCTGCCCTATGCGACCCCGATCAACGTCGCGGTGCCGTCCAGCGGCGCCAGCGCGATCATTCAGAGTGATCCCGATCCGGCGGAGCAGGGCTTCATGGGCGATGGCGGCACCGGCTACTACATCTACGACGCCCGGGCCAACCGCGTCGCGGGCCAGTACCAGGGAATCATCAGCATGCCGGGGCACAACCTGCGCGCCGTCATCCACTTCGAGAACCTGCCGCTGCCCGCGCCGTCGCTCGGTGGCCCGGGCACCATCGACATGGTGCCCGGCGCCGCGTCGGTGACGGTCGCGGCCAATGCGCCGATCCCGTTCCGGCTGACCGTGGCCGACCCGGTCAATGCGAACATCGACGATACGACACGCTGGGCGATCACGAGCAGCAACCCGGGCGACACGATGCCGGGCGAGATCCAGCAAAGCGAAGGCAGCGCGGCGTTCGCGGCGACGTTTGCCGGGCCCGGCTCGCGCACGCTCACGGCGACGAGCAAGGGCGACGGCACGATCAAGACGACGATGAACGTCCTCGTCAACCAGGTGGTCCTGCCCGGCCAGGCGATCACGTTCACCTCCACGCCACCGGCGTACCCCGTCGTGGGCGGGGCCTATGCGGTGTCAGCCCTCGGCGGCGGCTCGGGCAACCCGGTCGTGTTCACCATCGATGCCGCCTCGACGGCCGGTGCCTGCTCGGTCGCGGGCAGCGTGGTGACATTTGCCGGCGCGGGCACCTGCACCGTCAATGCCAACCAGGCAGGCGACGCGAACTACGCCGCTGCCGCCCAGGTGCAGCAGACCATCGCCATCCCTGTCACCTACAGCGGCACCACCGTGCCCACCACGGGTGCGGGCGGCCCGGCCAGCGCCAGCTTCACGGGTGGAGGCGCCGGCTGCCGGTTCGACCCCGCCGCCACCGGCTTCATGGCCGCCAGCGCCGCCCCGCCGGGGCAGGGCGCGCCGCAGGGCGCGTTCCGCGTCCGGCTGGTGGACTGCACCCCGGGCGCCACGGTGCGTGTGACCACCCTGTGGCCGCAGCCGGTCGCCGGCTTCACCAAGTACGGCAGGGCCAGCAGCGGCGCCGCCAGCGCCAGCTTCTTTGCGCCGAGGAATCTCACCATCGACGGCAACGCCGTGAGTTTCGACCTGACCGACGGCCAGCTGGGAGACGACGATTGGGCCCAGAACGGCGTGATCGTGGACCCGGTGATGCCACTGGCCGCCGCGGGCCTGGCCACCGCCATTCCCACGCTGAGCGAATGGGGCGTGGTGCTGACGGGGGCCACGCTGGCCGCCATGGCCTTGCTGGGGTTGCGCCGCCGCCGGGGCTGATGGGCGTGCAGGGGCCCTCACGGCGCACGGCCTCTGCCCGGCGCGTGAACGCGGTCATCCCCCGGGCGGGGGAGCCGGTGCCCTGAAGCTGGCGGCCCACGCCGGGAACTCGTCCGCCGGCATGGGCCTGGCAATGAAGTAGCCCTGCGCTATGTCGCACCCCAGATGCAAGAGCTGCTCCCAGTGCTCGCGGGTCTCTATGCCCTCGGCCACTGTCTTGCGGTCCAGGTCATGGACCAGGTCGATGGTGGAGCGCACGATCTTGGCGGAGCTCTTGTCGTGTGTCATGGCGGCGACGAAAGACTGGTCGATCTTGATGCAGTCCACGGGGAGCTTCTGCAGGTATGCCAGGGACGAGTAGCCGGTGCCAAAGTCGTCGATGTACAGCGGAATGCCTTCCTCCCGCAGGGCGTGGAGCACGCCCATGGCGTATTGCGCATCCTCCATGACGGTGCTCTCGGTGATCTCCACCTCCAGCAGCCCGCGTGCCACGCCGCGCTCGCGCTGCCAGTGGCGGAACTTGGCGAACAGCTGCTCATCGCGCAGGTTGCGCGCCGAGAGGTTGACGGCGATGGGCAGGGCGCAGTCCTGGCGCTGCCAGGCCTGGAGTATGTCGAGCACGGACACCAGCATCCATTCCGTCAGCGGCTTGATGAGCCCCGTGTGCTCCGCCAGTTCGATGAAGACCCCGGGCGCCAGCAGGCCGCGCTGGGGGTGGAGCCAGCGCACCAGTGCCTCGGCGCCGCAGACGCGGCCGCTGGCGAAATCGACCTTGGGCTGCAGGTAGACCCGCAGCTGGCCGGCGTCGATCGCGTGGCGCAGCTCGCCCGCCATGTTCAGGCGCTCGGCCTGGTCCTGTTCCTGCTGAGGAATGAAAACGACGTGGTCCACGCCCATTCTCTTGGCCTGGTGAACCGCCTTGTCCATGCGGCGCAGCAGGTCGTGCACGGTTCGCCCGTGCTCCGGGAACAGCGCGATGCCGGCCTTGGCCACCACATCCAGCGCGATGCCGGCCACCGAAATCGGCTGTGACAAGTTCTGCTCCAGCATGTTCACCGTGTGGCGGGCGGCGTGCAGGTCGCTGTCCGGCAAGAGGGCCGCGAACTCATCGCCGCGCAGGCGGGCCACCAGGGCCGATGGCGGGGCGCTGCGCTGCAGCCGCCGTGCGAACTCGCGCAGGATGTCGTCGCCGTGCGCAAAGCCCAGCGCTTCGTTGATTTCGCTCAGGCGCTCGATATTGAATTGCAGCACCGCCAGCGAGCGCGGCTGTTCACCGCCTTCGTGGATGGCGGCGGCCAGCGCCTCTTCGAACTGGAGGGCATTGGGCAGGCCCGTCAACGGGTCATGCCGGGTGAAGTGGTGCATGGCGGCCTGCACGCGCTCCTGTTCGACGCGCGAGCGCAAGGTCGCGATGCCATAGGCAAGGTCATCGCTGGACTCCGTGAGCAGCGCGATTTCGTCCTCGCCAAAGGTGTCGGGTTCTGGGTCGTAGATGGACAAGGCGCCAATGACCCGGCCTGCCACCCGCAGCGGGCACGAGATGCCGGATCTCGGCCCGTGGGGCCTGCCGTGCCAGGGCGCATGGCCGGGGTCGGTGTTCATGTTGCGCACCAGGCAGACCTCCTCGGTCCGGATGGCGCTGGAGGTGACCCCCTGGCCCAGGGCCGTGCCGCTCAGGTCCAGCCCCAGCTGCCGCAGCGCGTCCATGCCGCCGGGGTAGCCGCATTCGGCCATGGGTTCAAGGGGCAGCTCCGGGCGGCTGCCGCAGTACCAGACCACGGCCATGCCATAGCCGCCGGCCGTGACGATGGCCTGGCACATGCTGTCCAGCAGATCCTGTTCCTCGCTGGCCCGCAGCATGGTGCGGTTGCCGGCGCTCAGGGTGCGCAGGGCGCGGGTCGCGTGCTCCAGCTG
Organism: Acidovorax sp. GW821-FHT10E03; assembly: GCF_059415205.1. NCBI lineage: Bacteria > Pseudomonadati > Pseudomonadota > Betaproteobacteria > Burkholderiales > Comamonadaceae > Acidovorax > Acidovorax sp. GW821-FHT10E03. The sequence continues at coordinate 132,080 of NZ_JBWKMU010000011.1, forward strand.
CCGTATGCGCTGCTCCAGTTCGGTGTTGAGCGTCTGTATGCGGTTCTCGAAGTGCTTGCGGTCCGTGATGTCGGTGCCCAGCACGTAGTAGCCGCCCACCTTGTCGTGCGCCTCGAACCTGGGCAGGTAGCGGATGGCCTGCCAGACCCCGGGGAAGGGCTGCCAGTCATAGGCCTGCGGAGTGCCCGCCAGCACGCCGTCGATCATCGGGGCGGCCTGGCCGTAGCGTTCGTCGCCGAGTATTTCCTGCACCGTGCACCCCGTGATGTCCGCGCGTTCCGGGGCGAAGCTCTGGCGGTACTGGTCGTTCACGTACACATAGCGCCGCTCGGCGCTCACGAACGCGATCAGCGCGGGAACCGCGCCAATGACGCTGCGCAGGTGGTCTTCGCTTTCTTTGAGCTGCGTCGTCCGCTCCCGGACGTGCGACTCCAGCAGGATGTTCTGCGCGCGAATGGTCTGCTCGGCCTGGCGCTCTGCCGTGACGTCACGGAAGACGAGGACCACGCCATGCAGTTGGCCGTTGGCATCCCGGATGGGGGCCGCGCTGTCCGCGATGGGGCATTCCGTGCCGTCGCGCGCGAGCAGCGACGTGTGGTTGGCGAGGGCTTGAATCTCGCCGGTGGCAAGCGCGGCGGCCACGGGCACCAGGGCGGGCTCGCGGGTCTGTTCGTTGACGATGCGAAACACCACTTCCACCGGCAGCCCCCGGGCCAGCGCGATGGGCCAGCCCGTCAACTGCTCGGCCACGGGGTTCATGCGCAGGATGCGGCCCTCGGTGTCGGTGGCCAGCACGGCATCTCCGATGGAGTGCAGCGTGGTCGACAGGCTTTCTTCGCTGTCCGCCAGCGCGCGCTGGCTGGTTTCGGTTTCGCGCAGCTGCCGGCGGATCAGCAGGTAGGTCGCGCCCAGCAGGGCCACCAGCATCGCGGCGGCGATGGAGCCCGCCACCACCAGTTTCTGCCGTGCCTGGGCATGCGCGTTGGCACGCAGCGTGAGCAGGTGGCGCTCCGCCGTGTCCATGTCGCCGAGCAGCTCGTAGGTGCGTGCGCGCGTGGCCCGCAGCGGCGCCGTGGCCACGAAGGCATTGGCGGCCTCCTGGCCCTGGGTCTTGCGCAGCATCTCGACCTGCCGGGAGATCACCATCCGCTGGTTCACGATTTCCCGCAGCTGGCCCCAGCGCTGGTGCTGGTCGGGGTTGCTGGCGGTCAGCAACTGGATCCTCTCCAGCGTGCGCTCTCTCTGCGCGATGGTGTCGTCGCGTTCGGCGATGTGGGCGGGGTCTCCGCTGAGCCGGAAGTTCTGCGTGGCCAGCTCGATCTGCAGGGTATAGCCACGGGTGCGGGCCAGGTTGTTGAGCACCTCATGGGTATGCGCGAGCATCAGCGCGGTCTGGGACGCATCGTTCGCCACCCGCCAGGTGGCCGCCACCAGCGCCGCCACCACCAGCACGGCGGCGCCGAATGCAATGGCGACCTTGCTTTCGAAACTGGACCAGCGTGCCACCGTATTGACCTTTCCGTGAGGAGACCCGGCCGGATGGACCCGGATCGAACAGTACGCCGGCACCGGAAGGACGGGGTTCGCCATGCCTGCTGCATCGTGCAGCACATCAGGAATCCGTTGGCTGGCTGCTATCGGCCAGGTCGAATATACCGACTGGAGGCCTTGCGGGGAACCAATAGATGGCATGGTGGAGCTCTGTGGGCCCCCTCAGGGCGCGCCGCCCGCCGGTCCCGTGGGGCACGGCGAGTCCCTAGAATCGCGGGAGCCCACCGACCCCCCAAGAAACACGACCATGGAACGAGCAACCCGCCAGCGTGCGGCAATCCACGCCGCGATAGCCACCGCAGGGCGTCCCTTGTCGCCGCAGGAGGTCCTGGAGGCAGCACGCGCCGACATCCCCTCGCTGGGGGTGGCAACCGTCTACCGGAATCTTCGCGCGCTGATGGAGGACGGCACGATCGAGCCGGTGACCCTGCCCGGCAGCAGCGCCCGCTACGAGATGGCGGGGCAGGACCACCATCACCATTTCCTGTGCCGGGTCTGCCACCGCGTGTTCGATATCCATGCATGCCCCGGCGGCTTCGCGCACCTGGCCCCGCCGGGCTTCACCGTGGACGGCCACGACATCACCTTGTACGGCCAGTGCAGCGATTGCCAGCCCCCGCCGCCGGCGAAGAAGGCGCCGGCCCCGGCGCGCCGGGGCCTCACCCGGGGCTGACGGCCTGCCTTTCCCGTGCCCGCCGGTGGCCGCGGCGGGCGGTCGCCGGTTTCCATGCGCACCTGCCGGGGGCGGCATGCCGCTTCGGGCCAAGGGCGCGCGGAGCGTGAGACAATGCCGCCCTGCGCAGCGGCTCCACGGGAGCCCCACTGCCGCTGCCGATCCGAGGGCGCCATGCCGTGGCAGGCACCAGGCCCGGCGGCAACGCCAGGCAACGGCGTGTGAATGCGCGGCCGATGTGCCGGTACCCGCCTGCACAGCCGAAGGCCCTTGATTTGATGAAGGAATCAAGGGCCTTTTCTTTTCAATGGGCGCCCTGGGCGCCGGACGGTTTCCCCCGGCATGCCTCGCGGCATGCCATTCACCCTGTTCCACGCGGCCACCGCCGCCACTCGCCGGCCCGGGCACGACAGTTCGGCCGTGCAGAGTGACTTCGCCACCGATTCTCTGACCTCCCATGACACCCTTCCTGAAGGACACCACCCTCGGCATCGACTTTGGCACTTCCAACTCCGCGATGGCCGTGCGCCAGGGCACCGGGCCCGCGCGGATGATCGCGCTCGAAGGAGGCGCCCCCACACTGCCCACCGCGCTGTTCTTCAATGCGGAAGACCACCGCACCCACTTTGGCCGGGATGCCGTGGGGCAGTACCTGGCGGGCACGGAGGGGCGCCTGATGCGCTCGCTCAAGAGCCTGCTGGGCAGCGCGCTGCTGCAGGACAAGACGGCGGTGCACAACAAGCTGGTGAGCTACCAGGACATCATCAGCCTCTTCTTGCGCATGCTGGTGCAAAAGGCGCGCGATGACCTGGGCGGCATGCCGGCCCGGGTGGTGATGGGGCGCCCGGTGCATTTCGTGGACGGGGACGCCGGCCGCGACCAGCAGGCGGAAGATGCGCTGCGCCAGGCCGCGGTGGACGCGGGGTTCGCCGAGGTGTCGTTCCAGCTGGAGCCCATCGCCGCCGCGCTGGACCACGAGCAGCGCATCACGCACGAGTCGCTGGTGCTGGTGGTGGACATCGGCGGGGGCACGTCGGACTTCACGGTGGTGCGGCTGGGGCCGCAGCGCATGGCGCGCGCCGAGCGCGGCAGCGATGTGCTGGCCACCACCGGCGTGCACGTGGGCGGCACCGACTTCGACCGGCGGCTGAGCCTGGACCTGCTGATGCCCCTGCTCGGATTTCGGCACACCGGCCCCGCGGGGCGAGAGGTGCCCAGCCGGGTGTTCTTCGACCTGTCCACCTGGCACCTGATCCAGTGGCTGTACTCGCCGCGCGCGCTGCGCGACGCGCAGAACCTGCGCACCGACTATTCAGATGCCCGGCTGCACGCGCGGCTCATGCGGGTGCTGCACGAGCGCCTGGGGCACCGCATGGCCAACACCGTGGAGCAGGCCAAGATCGCCGCGTCCCTGGGCGATGCCGATGCGCCCATGCCGCTGGACTGGATCGAGGCCGGGCTGGCTGAATCCGTCACCCCCGAGGGGCTGGCGCGGTTCCTGTCGCAGCCCCTCGAACAGGTGGTGGCCTGCGCGCAGGAATGTGTGCAGCTGGCGGGCCTGGGGCAGCAGGGGGTCGATGCGATCTATCTCACGGGCGGCTCGTCGGCCCTGCGGCCGCTGCGCCAGGCCCTCAAGGCGGCATTTCCCGGCACCCCCCAGGTGGAAGGCGACCTGTTCGGCGGCGTGGCGGCCGGGCTGGCGGTGTCGGGGTGAGAGTCCGGCGGGAGGTGCCGCGCACCCTGGCCGGTGCCGGTACTCGCCGTGGCGGGTCGGTTTGCTATTGAAAATGTAGCTTTTGGCGCTTTCCTGCCAAGGGTCTAAGGCCAATTTGGCATGAAATCCGGGCCGGAATCAGTCCGCGGTGCCGCTGTCTGCACCACCGTCGTCCGCACCGCTGCGCTTCCATGCCAGGGCCGTGTCGTACAGCACATTGCGCGATGCGCCGGTGATCTCGGCGGCCAGGCGCACGGCGGTTTTCAGCGGCAGCTCCTGCACCAGCAGGCGCAGCACCCGCAGGCTGGAGCCATCGTCGCTGGCCACCGCCACCGGGTGCAGCAGCACCACGAACTCGCCGCGCGAACGCTGGGGGGCGCCGTCCAGCCACGCCGCCAGCTCATGGGCGGGCCGCGTGGTCACTTCCTCGAACTGCTTGGTCAATTCCCGCGCCAGCGTCACCGGGCGATCGCCCAGCACCGCCAGGGCCTGGGCCAGTTCGCCGATGCGGTGCGGGGCTTCGAGCAGCACCACGCAGCGGGGCTCATGGGCCAGCTGCTGTGCAATCACCGTGGCGCGTTCGGCGTTCTTGACGGGCAGGAAGCCCGCAAACACGAAGCCGCCGTGTTCGGTGCTGTGGGCCACGGCGCCAGCCACGCTCAGCGCGGTGGTGATGCTGCTGGCGCCGGGCAGGGGCACGGCGCGCAGGCCGGCCGCCTGCACGGCGGCCACCAGCCGGGCGCCGGGGTCGCTCACGCCGGGCGTGCCCGCGTCGCTCACGTACGCCACGCGCTGGCCTTGCTGCAGCCGCTGCACGACGTTCTGAGCGGCTTCGGCCTCGTTGTGCTGGTGCACGGCCAGCAGCTGCGAGGCCCCCTTGTCGATGCCATAGGCGCGCAGCAGGGATTGCGTATGGCGCGTGTCCTCGCAGGCCACGGTGTCGGCCATCTGCAGCACATGCAGCGCGCGCAGGGTGATATCGGCCAGGTTGCCGATGGGCGTGGCCACCACGTACAGGGCGCCCTCGGGATAATGCTGCGCAGCCGCCGCTTCACGCGCGGCGCCCTGGGCTGAAGCGAAAGATGCGCTCAATGAAATTCCTTGGAAAGAGAAAACCGGCGGAAGCCCCTGGCCCGGCCGCCAAACCCGCCACCACGCGCGAGCGCGGCAATGCGGCGGAAGACCAGGCCCTGGCCCACCTGCAGGCGGCGGGCCTGCAACTGGTGCAGCGCAATTATCGGACGCCCGGGCGCGGCGGCGGCGAGATCGACCTGGTGATGCGTGCACGGGACGGCACGCTCGTGTTCGTCGAGGTGCGCAGCCGCGCGGGCCGCGCGTTTGGCGGCGCAGGGGCCAGCATTGGCGCCACCAAGCAGCGGCGCATCATTTTCGCGGCCCGGCACTACCTGCTGCGCCTGCCTTCCCCGCCGCCGTGCCGCTTCGATGTGGTGCTGGTCGAGGAGTCCGTGCAGTGGCTGCAGGCCGCCTTCGATGCGCAGTAGGCGCGCGCCCGGTGGCCGCCATCCCTGGCGCCGGCGCCATGCAGGGAACTACGGTTTGCTACAAAAGCTGTAACACGCGGCGGGTATCATCGGGCCCTCATGCTTGAGCAACGCATCCAACAGCATTTCATCGACAGCGCCGACCTGAAGTACCAGGCCGCGCAGGTTCTGAGCCACCCCATCGCCGCCGCCGTGCAGGCCGTGCTGGCCTGCGTGACCAGCGGCGGCAAGGTGCTGGCCTGCGGCAACGGCCCCTCGGCCGCCGAGGCGCAGCAGTTCGCCGCGTTCTGCGTGGCCGGTTTCGAGCGCGACCGGCCCGAGCTGGCCGCGCTGGCCCTCACCTCCGACAGCACGCTGCTCACGGCCGCCACGGGTGGCAGCCACGATGCGGCGCAGCAGTTTGCGCGCCAGGTGCGTGCGCTGGGCCAGGCGGGCGACGTGCTGCTGGCGCTGTCGGTCACCGGCAATGACGCCAACCTGCTGGCCGCCGCCGAGGCCGCCCACGAGCGTGACATGACCGTGGTGGTGCTGACCGGCCGCACGGGCGGCAAGCTGGCCGCCCTGCTGCGCGAGACCGATGTGTTGATCAGCGTTCCGCACGACCGCGCCGCGCGCGTGCGCGAAGTCCATGCCCTGGTGCTGCATTGCCTGAGCGATGGCGTGGACGCCCAGTTACTTGGCGAACAGGAGATTCCCCTATGAAGCAAACCACCCTGAAACGTACCCGGCGCACCGTGTGCACGGTGCTGGCCGCCGCCGCGCTGGCCGCGGGCCTGTCGGCCTGCGCGCCGTTGATCGTGGGCGGCGCCGTCGTGGGCGGCGTGATGGCCGTGGACCGCCGCACGACCGGCACGCAGATCGAGGACGAAGGCATCGAGCTGCGCGCCGCCAACCGCATCCGCGAAACCCTGGGCGACCGCGCCCATGTCAACGTGACCAGCTACAACCGCCAGGCCCTGCTGACCGGCGAGGTACCGAGCGCCCAGGACCGCCAGACCGTCGAGCAGATCGTGTCGCAGGTGGAGAACACGCGCTCGGTCGTCAATGACCTGGCCGTGATGCCCGCCAGCAGCCTGAGCCAGCGCTCCAACGACACCTTCATCACCGGCAAGGTGCGCGCCAGCCTGGTGGACGCCCAGGACATCTCGGCAAACTCCTTCAAGGTGGTGACCGAGCGCAACATCGTCTATCTGATGGGCCGCGTGTCGCAGCGCGAGGCCAACCGCGCCACCGAGATCGCCCGGGGCGTGAGCGGCGTGAGCAAGGTCGTGCGCGTGTTCGAGATCGTCTCGGAAGAAGAGCTGCGCCGCATCGCGCCGCAGCCCGCGCCAGTGACCACCGACAACAGCGCATCGCCCGGCGGTTGAAAGCGGGCGGTCAGGCTCGATAGCCTGCACAGCCCCTGGGTCGAAACATCCCGGTTCGCATGACGCGGACCGGGATTTTTTCTTGGAGACCCTGTATCGCGCGTTGCGGCATGAAGCTGGCACGGCACAAGCGAGCGCACCCGCAGAGCCGGCTTCGCCAGGCCGAAGAGGCCGCGCGCGCTTCTGGCGCGTGCCACCGGGGCGCCGCAGGCGACCCAGGGGGCTATGTCAGCCTTTTGATCAGGCTCGACGTGTCCCAGCGGTTGCCGCCCATCTTCTGCACATCGGCGTAGAACTGGTCCACCAGCGCCGTCACGGGCACGCGCGAGCCGTTGCGCTTGGCTTCGTCGAGCACCAGGCCCAGGTCCTTGCGCATCCAGTCCACCGCAAAGCCGAAGTCGAACTTGCCGTCCACCATGGTCTTGCCACGGTTGTCCATCTGCCAGCTCTGGGCCGCGCCCTTGCCGATCACCTCCAGCACCTGTTTCATGTCCAGGCCCGCGTTCTGGCCAAACGCCACCGCCTCGGACAGCCCCTGCACCAGCCCGGCGATGCAGATCTGGTTGACCATCTTGGCCAGCTGGCCCGCGCCGCTGTCACCCAGCAGCGTGAAGGCGCGCGAGAACGCCATGGCCACGGGCTGGGCCGCCTCGAAGGCCGCCGCGTCGCCGCCGCACATCACGGTGAGCAGGCCGTTTTGCGCGCCGGCCTGGCCGCCGGAGACGGGGGCATCCACGAAGTGCAGGCCCAGGGCACGGGCGGCTGCGTACAGCTCGCGCGCCACCTCGGCCGACGCGGTGGTGTGGTCCACGAAGATCGCGCCCGGCTTCATCCCGGCAAAGGCGCCGTCGGCTCCCAGGGTGACGGAGCGCAGGTCATCGTCGTTGCCCACGCAGCAGAACACGATGTCGGCACCGGCCGCGGCCTCGCGCGGCGTTGCGGCATGCCTTGGCGCCTTGGCGCCGGCGTACTCCGCGCACCAAGCTATGGATTTTGTAGCGGTTCGGTTGTAGACCGTGACCTCATGCCCGGCCAGCGCGAGGTGGCCGGCCATCGGATAGCCCATCACGCCCAGGCCCAGGAAGGCGACCTTGCGGGATGGGGTTGCGTCGTAGTTGCGGGGATTGGTGCTTGGCATGGGAGTGGTTCTTGCAAAAAAAGGCCGCCACGGGGGCAGCGTTTGAAACTGGCGCGGCCCAGGCCAGCGGACGCCGTGGAACTGGCTTTGCCAGGCCACCAGCGTCGTCCCCCTTTCCCGCGCGCAGCGCGAGAGAAGGGGGAAGCGGCGCAGCCGCTCAGGGGGTTGTCACACAATCGCGAAGTGCTCGGTGCCCGAGGCAAGGTCCGGCGATTTGGCGCGCTGGCTGTTGAGCTTGATCTGCAGGCGCAGGTCGTTGAGCGAATCGGCGTTGCGCAGCGCGTCTTCATAGCTGATCACGTTGGCCTCGTACAGGTCGAACAGTGCCTGGTCGAAGGTCTGCATGCCCAGGTTGCGGCTCTTCTTCATGATCTCCTTGATCTCGGAGACATCGCCCTTGAAGATCAGGTCGGAGATCAGCGGGGTGTTCAGCATGATTTCCACGGCCGCAGCACGGCCCTTGCCGTCCTGCTTGGGGATCAGGCGCTGGGACACCATGCCGCGCAGGTTGAGCGACAGGTCCATCAGCAGCTGCGCGCGGCGCTCTTCGGGGAAGAAGTTGATGATCCGGTCCAGCGCCTGGTTGGCGCTGTTGGCGTGCAGCGTGGCCAGGCACAGGTGGCCTGTTTCCGCAAAGGCCACGGCATGCTCCATGGTCTCGCGGTCGCGGATTTCGCCCATCAGGATCACGTCGGGCGCCTGGCGCAGCGTGTTCTTCAGGGCTGCTTCCCAGCTGTCGGTGTCCAGGCCCACCTCGCGCTGCGTCACCACGCAGTTCTTGTGCGGGTGCACGAATTCGATGGGGTCTTCCACCGTGATGATGTGGCCGAACGAGTTCTCGTTGCGCCAGTCCACCATGGCGGCCAGCGTGGTCGACTTGCCCGAGCCCGTGGCACCCACCAGGATGCACAGGCCGCGCTTGGTCATGGTCACTTCTTTCAGCACCTGCGGCACGCCCAGACCGTCGATGGTGGGCAGCGTGAGTGGAATCGTGCGCAGCACCATGCCGACCTTGCCCTGCTGGATGAACGCGTTGACGCGAAACCGCCCGATGCCGGCGGGCGAGATCGCGAAGTTGCACTCCTTGGTGCGTTCGAAATCGGCCACCTGCTTGTCGCTCATGATGGCGCGCGCCAGCGTGAGCGTGTGGTTGGGCGTGAGCGGCTGGGGCGACACCTTGGTCACCTTGCCATCGACCTTGATCGCGGGGGGGAATTCCGCCGTGATGAACAAGTCGCTGCCATTGCGGCTCACCATCAACTTGAGCAGGTCATTGATGAATTTACTGGCCTGATCGCGTTCCATCAGAATTTCTCCCGGGGGTGTTCGTCTGTCGGGTGGTCGTTGTGCAGGTGGTATCCGCGCATCATCATTTCTGGTTGTCGCTCAGGCGGGCGCTCACCACGCGCAGGCGCAGCGACAGCTTGCGGGCCAGCAGCGCGATCAGGCTGGCGGCGAGCTGCGGGTCCTTGGTCATCATGTCGTCCATGGCCTCGGCGCTCAGCACGGCGATCTCGCAGTCGGTGAGCGTGGTGCAGGCCGAAAAGCGGATGCCGCTGTCGAGCAGCGACATCTCGCCCAGGATGTCGCCGGGCCGGGTCTCGGCCAGGCGCAGCTGTTCGCCCCAGGGCTGCACGCGGTCCACCGCGATGGTGCCGGTGAGCAGCACCACCATGAAGTTGCCGTATTCGTCCTGGCGGATCACGTCGCGGTTGGACGGGATGGCCGCGAATTCGAAGAAACGCTCCATGCGCTCCACGGCGTCCTTGTCCAGGTGCGCCATGTACTTGTCCTTGGCCCACAGGCCCTGCAGCAGCTTGCCGCCACGGCTGGTGGGCAAGCGCTTGGCGCCCACTTCCACCGCACGCGCCTCCCAGGGCACGAGCATCGAATCGTCCACGCCCTGGCCGGCGAAGGCCGTGGAAAACAGCACCGAATCCGTGTTGTCCTCCATGGGCTTGCCGCCGCGGGTTTTCATTTTCAGAAGGCTCAGAATGCCTTTCATACAGTGCTCCGGTGTGCGGCAGCTCGTCGGGCCGCAGGGTACATGGGTGCCGCGCGCGGATCAGCCCGGGAAGTTTTCGGGGATCTTGGCCTTGGCGCGCGCCTCGGCCGGGCTGATGATGTTGCGGCGAACGAGGTCGGTGAGATTCTGGTCCAGCGTCTGCATGCCCACGCTGTTGCTGGTCTGGATGGTGGAGTACATCTGCGCCACCTTGGCCTCGCGGATCAGGTTGCGGATGGCGCTGGTGCCCAGCATGATCTCGTGCGCCGCCACGCGGCCCGAGCCGTCCTTGGTCTTGCACAGCGTCTGCGAGATCACGGCCTGCAGCGACTCGGACAACATCGCGCGGACCATTTCCTTTTCTTCGGCGGGGAACACGTCGATGATCCGGTCGATGGTCTTGGCGGCGCTGGAGGTGTGCAGCGTGCCGAACACCAAATGGCCCGTTTCCGCCGCCGTCATGGCCAGGCGGATGGTTTCCAGGTCGCGCATTTCGCCCACCAGGATGGCGTCCGGGTCTTCGCGCAGCGCGGACTTCAGCGCGGCGGCGAACGACAGCGTCATCGGGCCGACTTCACGCTGGTTGATCAGGCACTTCTTGGATTCGTGCACGAACTCGATCGGGTCCTCCACCGTGAGGATGTGGCCGTACTCGGTTTCGTTCAGGTAGTTGACCATGGCGGCCAGCGTGGTGGACTTGCCCGAGCCCGTGGGGCCGGTCACCAGCACCAGACCGCGAGGCTTCAGGGCCAGGTCGCCGAAGATCTTGGGCGCGTTGAGCTGCTCGAGGGTCAAGATCTTGGAAGGAATGGTCCGGAACACGGCGGCCGCGCCGCGGTTCTGGTTGAAGGCGTTGACGCGAAAGCGGGCCAGGCCTTCGATCTCGAACGAGAAGTCGACCTCCAGGAACTCTTCATATGTCTTGCGCTGCGAGTCGCTCATGATGTCGTACACCATGGCATGCACCGTCTTGTGGTCGAGCGCATCGACATTGATGCGGCGGACATCCCCGTGGACCCGGATCATGGGCGGCAGGCCTGCGGAAAGGTGCAGGTCGGAGGCCTTGTTCTTGACGCTGAAAGCGAGCAGTTGGGTAATGTCCACGGAATCCCTCTATCGTTTGATACGCTGTCAAACATTATGACCACGATTGCTAACAACCTCCAACAGGTTCTGGGCAGGATGGCGCGGGCGTGCACAGCCGCCTCGCGCGACCCGGCCAGCGTGTCCTTGCTGGCGGTTTCCAAGACCTTTGGCGCCGACGCCGTGGCCGAGGCCGTGGCCGCCGGGCAGCGCGACTTCGGCGAGAACTACATCCAGGAAGGGGTGGACAAGATCATCGCCCTGCGCGCCGCCGCGCCCGGCGTGGCGCTGCAGTGGCACTGCATCGGGCCCATCCAGAGCAACAAGACGCGCCTGGTGGCCGAACACTTCGACTGGGTGCACACGGTGGACCGCCTGAAGATCGCCGAGCGCCTGTCGGCCCAGCGGCCGGAGCACCTGGTGCCGTTACAAATATGCGTTCAGGTCAACATCGATAGCGGGGCCACCAAGTCGGGCGTGGCGCCGGCCGACGCGCTGGAACTGGTGCGTGCTGTCGCGAAACTGCCACGGCTGGTGGTGCGCGGGATCATGAGCATCCCGGACCATGCTCCTGAATTCGAAGCACAGTTGGCCATCCACACCCGCGCCCGAGCGCTTTTTGACGAGATATGCGCCCTGAACGAGCCAGGCTTGGCTCGTTTTGACACGCTCTCGATGGGCATGACGGCCGACCTGGAGGCCGCCATCCACGCCGGCAGCACGATGGTGCGCGTGGGCACCGGCATTTTTGGAGGTCGGACTTACCCCGCCTGAAGCATGAGCCGGTCGATCAGCCCGGCAGCTGGAACCGCCCCACGCAGTCCAGCGCCGCTGTCACATCGGCCTCGCTCACGTCCAGATGCGCCACCCAGCGCAGGCGCGTGGCGACGCCGTACAGGCTGCTCGTCACCCGCACGCCATGCTCTGCCAGCCAGGCCGTGAAGGCGGGGGCTACGTCCGCATGAAGGTCGGTGAACAGGATGTTGGTCTGCCAGGGGTGGACCGTGATCTTGCCCTGCAGCACCGGATGGCGCTGGTTGATATCGCTCAGCCCCTGGGCCAGCCGTGCCAGGTTCGCGTGATCGTCGGCCAGGCGGCGCACGTGGTGCTCCAGCGCGTAGTGGCCCGCGGCGGCCAGCACGCCGGCCTGGCGCATGCCGCCGCCCAGGATCTTGCGGGTGCGGCGCGCCTGGCGGATGAAGTCGCGCGAGCCCAGCACCAGCGAGCCCACGGGGGCGCCCAGGCCCTTGCTCAGGCACAGCGACACCGAATCGAAATGGCTGCACAGCGAACGCGCCTCGTCGTACACATCGGTGCCGTGGCGCGCCGCGTTGGCCGTGGCGGCGTTGAACAGGCGCGCGCCGTCCAGGTGCATCGCCAGCCCCCGGCTGCGCGCCAGCTGGGCTACCTCGGCGATGTAGGCGGGCGGCAGCACCTGGCCGCCGGTCGTGTTCTCCAGCACCACCAGGCGGGTGCGCGCGAAGTGCGGGTCGTCGGGCTTGATGGCGGCGGTGATGTCGGCAATGCGCAAGGTGCCGTCGGGCTGCGTCTCCACCGGCTGCGGCTGGATGGAGCCCAGCACCGCCATGCCACCGGCCTCCCAGCGGTAGGTGTGCCAGCTCTGGCCCACGATGGCCTCGTCGCCGCGCTGGCAGTGGCCCCACAGCGCGATCAGGTTGGTCTGCGTGCCCGAGGGTGCGAACAGCGCGGCCTCGAAGCCCAGCAACTGCGCCGCATGCTCCTGCAGTGCGTTCACGGAAGGGTCGTCGGCAAACACATCGTCGCCCAGCGGGGCCTTGAACATGGCCTCGCGCATGGCGGGCGTGGGCTGGGTGACGGTGTCGCTGCGAAAGTCGGGCATGGGCGCGGTCCTCGTGGGTCGGGTCAATGAATGCAAAGACCGGCCATGTTAGTCGCGTTGGCCTCCCCTGCGGCCGCAAGGCGCTCGGCCGGCGACATGGGCGCTGCCGAGGCCAGGGACGCCGAGCCAGGGCCTCCCCGCAGCGAGGGCGTCGTCCCCCTGGAGGAAGGCGCCGAAGGCGACTCAGGGGGGCTACGGTCTGGTCATCTTGCAGTCCGTGCCTTGCGCCAGCTCATTGCCGGTGTAGGCGGCATCGGTGCGGAAGCCATAGTTCGTGCCTTCCCAGCCGACCTTGACGGTCTTGCCGTCCACCGGCGCGATGGTGTTGACCACCTGCGGCAGCAGCAGCTGGTGGTCCTCGCCGCGCATGCGCACGGGGCCCACCACCGAGTCGATGGTCAGGTCTTCCAGCGCGCGGGCCACCTTCACCGGGTCGGTGGACTGTGCCTTGTTGATGGCCGCGGCCAGAAAGCGCGGCGTCATCTCGATGCGCGGCGCGAGGAAGTCCTTGCCCGTCTTGGCCTGGTAGGCCTTGGCGAGCGCGTCCACCTTGGGGGTGTCGGCCTGGCCCGGGTGCCATTCGGCCACCCAGGTCAGCTGGCCCTGCTTGGCCTGCGACACCGCCAGTACCGTGCCGGGAATGGAGCCCGCGCTGTGGTTGAAGTAGCGCAGGTTGTAGCCCGCGTCACCCGCCGCCTTGAGCAGCAGCGTCATGTCCTGCCCCCAGTTGCCGGTGATGACCGAGTCGGCCTCGGTGCTCTTGACCTTGGCGAGGTAGGGCGCGAAGTCCTTCACGCGGCCGATGGGGTGCAGAGCCTCGCCTACGAACTGGATGTCGGGCCGAGCCAGGCCCACCATCTCGCGGCCGTAGTGCGCCCACTGCTTGCCATGCGCGTAGTCCTGGTTGAGCAGGTACACCTTCTTGATGTCCGGCTGCTTCTTGATGTAGTTGGCGATGGCCTTCATCTTCATGGCCGTGTTGGCCTCGAACTGGAAGTGCCAGAAGTTGCAGGCCTTGCCGGTGAGCTCGGGGTCGATGGAGGAGTGGTTGAGCACCAGGATCTCCTTGCCCGGGTTGCGCTGGTTGTGGCGCGCCGCCGCCTGCACCAGCGCCGTGACCACCGACGAGCCCGAGCCGCCCGTCACGATGGCCTTGGCCCCCTGGTCGATGGCCGCCTGCAGCGCGCTCTGGCTCTCCTGGGCCGAGAGCTTGCTGTCGAACTGCAGCAACTGCAGCTTCGTGCCCTTGAGCACGCCGCCCTTGGCGTTGATGTCCTCGATGGCGTACTGCGTGTGCGTGAGCATGAGCTCGCCCACGTTGGCGAAGGGGCCCGAGAGCGGGTCGATGTAGGCGACCTTGAAGGTCTCCTGCGACCAGGCCGTGGAGGCGGCGGCGGTGCACAGCAGGGCCGCACAGGCGGCCAGGGGCGTGAGGGAACGCGTCAGGGGGTGGCGCAGCATGGTGCTTGTCTCGCTTTCTTGTCGTGGTGAGACCGGGGCGGGCTTGCCACCCCGGCGGGAGGGAGAAGGCTGGGCCCGTCAGTCGAGCGCGATGCCCAGGCTGCGTATCAGCGGGTGCCAGCGCGACACCTCGGCCGTGATCATCTGCGTGAACTCCTGCGGCGTGTTGCCCACGGGCTCGATCCCCACCTCGCGGTACCGGGCGCTGGTCTGCGGCGACAGCAGGGCCTGGGCGATGGCTTTCTGCAGCGCCTGCACGGTGGCATCCGGCGTGGACGCATGCACCGCCACGCCCACCAGCGCCGTGGCCTCCACGCCCTTGAGTCCCAGTTCCTCGAACGTGGGGACATCGGGCAGGCGCGGGTGGCGCCGGCTGTCGGCCACCGCCAGCGCGCGCAGCTTGCCCGCCTGCAGGAAGCCGCCCGCGGCCGCGTAGTCGCTCATCACCGCCGGGATCTGCCCGCCCGCCAGGTCGGCGAGCGCGGGCGACGATCCCTTGTAGGGGATGTGCGTCATCTTCAGTCGGGCGTGGTGCATGAGCATCTCCATCGCCATGTGCTGCGGCGTGCCCGCGCCCGCCGAGCCAAAGTTGAGCGTGCCGGGCTGGCGCCGCGCCTGCTCGATGAACTCCTTTGCGTCCTTGGCGTCGCAGGCGGGGCCCACGACCAGGATCATCGGGGCGCGCGCCAGCAGCGTCACGAGCTTGAGGTCCTTGTCGGGCGCGTAGCCGAGCTTGCGGTACAGCACCGGGTTGAAGACCAGCGTGCCGTTGTCCACGTTGATGAGCGTGTGCCCGTCGGCCGGGCCGCGCAGCACATCGGCCACGGCGATGGCGCCATTGCCGCCGGGCTTGTTGTCCACCACCACGCTCTGGCCCACGGCGGCCGACATGGGCTGGCCCACCGTGCGCGCCATGAAATCGGAGCCGCCGCCCGCGGGGTAGGGCACGATCCAGCGCAGCGGCTTGGCCGGGAACGGGGCGGAGGCGTGTAGCGCGCGGCTCAGGCCGAGCGATGTGGCGCCGAGCAGCGCCAGTGTGGATCGTCGTGACAGCAGCATGGTGGCTAGGTTTCCTTGAAGGGTGTGTGGGGGCTAAAGACTCTCGCCGCGCTCAGCGCGCGGGCCGGCGCCGGGCGCGCAGGCCCAGCACCCGGTAGGCCAGGGTGGACAGCTCCTGCGCCACTTCGTCGGCCGACAGGCGGCCGTCCGGCCGGTACCAGTTGTAGAGAAAGCCCGGCAGGCTGCAGGCCGCCAGGGCGGTGATCTTGGTGTCGTGGAACTCGAACATGCCGTCCTCGCGGCCTTCCTCGAGCAGGGCGCAGAGCTTGTCGTAGAAATGGTTGGCCAGCTGCTTCTGGGTGGCCAGGTATTCGGGGCGGTACACCTGGGGTTCGCGGTACGGAAAGAACGCCGACGGGTGGTGCGCGAGCGTGGCGCGGATCAGGCGGTCGATGCCCTCGGCCACCTTCACGTGCGCGGGGCGCGGGTCGTCCTCGGCGAAGTCCATGGCCGTGAAGCACGCCACGGCGGGTGCCCACGACAGGGTCTCGAAGATCTCCTGCTTGTTGCGGAAGTAGTAGTAGACGAAGGGCTTGGTCACCCCCAGCTTCTGCACGATCTGCTCGATGGTGGTGTTGGCGTAGCCCTGCGCATCGAACAGCGCCTCTGCTGCGCGCAGGATGCGCTCGCGCTTCTCGTCCGACCCGGCCGTGGCGGCTTTCTGCCGGCCGCTGGCCTGCATGGGGAGCTGCTGGCCCATGGCAGGCTGTCCTTTGTGTGACGGTTGATTTATACCCATGGGTAGCATTGTTCTACCAGTCGGTATATATTGGCAAGACGCTGGCGGGCAGGGGTGCCTATCGCAAACCCTTAGCAAGCCCTTAGAACCAGCGATTCCAGACACCTCGGAGACAACGCCATGCCACAGACCGCACCGCAGCTGCCGCTGCACGAACACCTGCGCTGCCACGCGCGCGAAACGCCCGACCGCACCGCGTACCTCTGGTACGGCCAGCCCGTCACCTGGGCAGAGCTCGACGCGGCCAGCGACGCCTTCGCCGCGCGCCTGCAGGCGCTGGGCGTGGGCAAGGGCGAGCCCGTGGCGCTGTTCATGAACAACTGCCCGCAGTACGTGATGGCGCACTACGGCATCCAGAAGATCGGCGCCATCGTCTGCCCCTGCGGGCCGCTGAACAAGGAGCACGAGCTGGAATACCAGCTCACCGACCTGCAGGCGCGCGTGATCGTCGCGGCCGACGTGCTGCTGCCCGTGGTGGACAAGGTGCGCGCCAGCACGGCGCTGCGGCACGTGTTCGTGGTGCGCTATGCCGAGCTGCTGCCCGACGGCGCGCTCAGCATCGACGCGCCCGCCGAGCTGCTGGCCATGCGTGCCGCCATGGCGCCAGCCCCCGCGGGTTGCGAGGACTTCCTGGCCGCCACGCGCACCGGGCAGCGGCCCGCGCCCGTGGCGCTGTCCATGGACGATGTCTCGCTCATGACCTACACCTCGGGCACCACGGGGTTGCCCAAGGGCGCGATGCTGAGCTACGGCAACGCCACCTTCAAGACCGCCGCGTCGGCCGACTGCAATGGCATGACGCAGCAGGAGACGCTGCTCGCGGTGGCGCCGCTGTACCACATCGCCGGCATGGTGATGGGCGTGAACCTGCCCGTCTACACCGGCGCCACGGCCGTGCTGCTGTACCGCTTCGATCCGCTGGGCGTGGCCCAGGCGCTGGAGCGCCACCGCATCACCTGGTGGTACAGCATCGCGCCCATGAACGGCGCGCTCATGCAGGTGCCGGGCGCGCGCGCCATGGACTGGAGCGCGCTGCGCCGCAACCCGGTCACGAGCTTTGGCATCACCTTCACCGAGGCGCTCGCCCAGCAGTGGCGGCAGTTCGCGCCCCATTGCATCGCGCACGAGGCCGCCTACGGCTTGAGCGAAACCCACACGGTGGACACCGCCATGCCGGTGGACGCGATCCGCTGGGGCACCCAGGGCAAGCCCGTGCCGGGCAACACCTTGCGCATCGTCGACCCCGACACCGGCGCGCCGCTGGCCACGGGCGAGGTGGGCGAGATCACCATTCACGGCCCCGGCAACTTCAAGGGCTACTGGAACAAGCCCGAGGCCACGGCCAAGACCCTGCGGGACGGCTGGGTCTACACCGGCGACATGGGCAAGATCGATGCCGACGGCTACGTCACCTTCATCGGCCGCTTCAAGGAGATGATCAAGGTCTCCGGCTACAGCGTGTTCCCGGAAGAGGTGGAGACCCTGCTCATCAAGCATCCCGCCGTGGCCCAGGCCGCCGTCATCGGCGTGCCCGACGCGGAAAAGGGCGAGGTGGTGCGTGCCTTCATCGTGAAGAAACCCGGCCAGGACGTGGACGCCGCTGCCCTGGTGGCCTGGTGCCGCGAGAACATGGCGCCCTACAAGGCCCCGCGCGAGGTGCGCTTCATCGACGCGCTGCCGGCCACGGGCGCCGGCAAGGTGCTGCGCCGCCTGCTGCGCGACCTTTGAACCAGAAACGATTCCAGCGCTTGCCCATCCTGCGCTGGCAGCTCCACCAACCATAGCAACACCCCATGCCATCGCCCGCTCTGTTCACCAAAGTTCTTGTCGCCAACCGGGGGGAGATTGCGCTGCGCACCGTGCGCGGCCTTCATGACCTGGGCATCGCCAGCGTGGCCGTGTTTGCCGATGACGATGCGGCCAGCCCGCACGTGCAGGCCGCGGGCAGCGCCGTCGCCCTGGGCGCCACCGGGCCCGCCGCGTACCTGGACGGCGCGCGCATCATCGCCATCGCGCAGGCGCAGGGCTGCGACGCCGTGCACCCCGGCTACGGCTTCCTGAGCGAACGCGCCGACTTCGCGCGCGCCTGCGCCGGGGCCGGCCTGCGTTTCATCGGCCCCACGCCCGCGCAGCTCGCGCTGTTCGGCGACAAGGCGCAGGCCCGCGCGCTGGCGCTGCAGCAGGGCGTGCCGCTCATGCCGGGCACCCAGGCGGCGGTGTCGCTGGAGGAGGCCCAGGCCTTCTTCGCGCAGCAGGGCGGCGCCGGCATCGTGATCAAGGCGATTGGCGGCGGCGGCGGGCGCGGCATGCGCGCCGTGCAGGCGCAGGACGACCTGCCCGCCGCCTACGCGCGCTGCCGCAGCGAGGCGCAGGCCGCGTTTGGCGTGGACGGCGTGTATGTGGAGCGGCTCATGTCCAACGCGCGCCACATCGAGGTGCAGGTGCTGGGCGACGGCCAGGACGTGGTCGCGCTGGGCGAGCGCGAGTGCACGCTGCAGCGGCGCTTTCAGAAGGTGGTGGAGATCGCGCCCAGCCCTTCGCTGCCCGCGCCGCTGCGTGAACGCATCATCGCCGCCGCGCTGGCCATGGCGCGCGCGGTGGCCTACGAGGGCCTGGGCACCTTCGAGTTCCTGGTGGACCTGGCCTCCAGCGACGTGCCCTTCGTGTTCATCGAATGCAACCCGCGCCTGCAGGTGGAGCACACCATCACCGAAGAGGTGACCGGCGTGGACCTGGTGCAGGCGCAGATCGCGCTGGCGGCCGGCCGCAGGCTGCAAGACATCGGGCTCGACCCCGCCGCGCCGCCCGCCGTGCGCGGCTTTGCGGTGCAGTGGCGCATCAACGCCGAGACGCTGGACGCGCAGGGCGGTGCCACCCCCGGCAGCGGCACGCTCACCCGCTTCGACCTTCCCACCGGCCCCGGCGTGCGCGTGGACACGCACGGCGCAGCGGGCGCCACGCCCTCGCCGCACTACGACACGCTGCTGGCCAAGCTCATCGTGCACACGGGCGGCCCGCGCTTTGCCGATGCGCTGCGCCGCTCGCGGCGCGCGCTGGACGAGTGCCGCATCGGTGGCGTGGCCACCAACCTCGCGCTGCTGCAGGCCCTGGCCGCGCGGCCCGAGATGGAAAGCCAGCAGGTGCACACGCGCTGGCTGGAGTCGGTGCTGCCAGAACTGCTGGTTGCTACTAAAAATATAGCTAATGGCGCATATGATTCGGGCGCTAGCGCTCAAAACCCCAAAAATCCGTCAGCGCCCGCACCCGAAGGCTCCGTGCTCGCTCCCATGCCCGCGCGCCTCGTGCAACTGAGCGTGTCCGAGGGCGACGTGGTGGCCGCGGGTGCCGAGCTGGCCGTGCTCGAGTCCATGAAGATGGAGCACATGCTGCTGGCGCCGCATGCGGGCCGCGTGCGCGCGCTGCTCGCGGTGCCGGGCGGCTACCTCGTGCAGGGCCAGCCGCTGCTGGTGCTCGATGCCGTGGAGGGGGCGGACGCCGCCCAGGACGCACAGGGCGCGCAGCAGGACCTGGATGCCATTCGCCCCGACCTGCAGCGCGTGCGGGACCGCCACGCCTTCACGCTCGACGCCGCGCGGCCCGAGGCCATCGCCAGGCGCCACGCCCAGGGCGGGCGCACCGCGCGCGAGAACATCGCCGACCTGTGCGACGCGGACAGCTTCATCGAATACGGCACGCTGGCCATCGCCGCGCAGACGCGCCGCCGCAGCCTGGATGACCTCATCGCCAACACGCCCGCCGACGGCATGGTCACGGGCATCGGCGGCATCAACGGTGCGCTGTTCGGGCCCGAGAAGTCCCGCGCCGTGGTCATGTCCTACGACGCGACCGTGCTCGCGGGCACCCAGGGCGCGCGCAACCACGCCAAGACCGACCGCATGCTGGGCGTGGCGCTGGCGCAGAAACTGCCCGTGGTGCTGTTCGCCGAAGGCGGCGGCGGCCGCCCGGGCGACACCGACATGCCCGTGGTGGCCGGCCTGCACGTGCACACCTTCGCCAGCTACGCCGCGCTCTCGGGCCAGGTGCCGGTGATCGGCATCGCGGCGGGGCGCTGCTTTGCGGGCAACGCGGCCCTGCTGGGCTGCAGCGACGTGATCATCGCCACGCGCGGCAGCAACATCGGCATGGGCGGCCCGGCCATGATCGAGGGCGGCGGCCTGGGCGTGTTCAAGCCCGAGCACATCGGCCCCAGCCGCGTGCAGCATGCCAATGGCGTGATCGACGTGCTGGTCGATGACGAAGCCGGGGCCGTGGCGGCCGCGCGGCACTACCTGTCGTTCTTCCAGGGGCGCACCGGTGCCTGGACGGCGCCGGACGCACGGGCCCTGCGCTCCGTGGTGCCCGAGAACCGCCTGCGCGTGTACGACACCCGCGCGGCGATGGCCGGCCTGGTGGACGACGGCAGCCTGCTGCTGCTGCGCACCGGCTTCGGCGCGGGCATCCACACGGCGCTGGCGCGCATCGAGGGCCGCCCCGTGGGCATCCTGGCCAACAACCCGCAACACCTGGGCGGCGCCATCGACGCCGACGCGGCCGACAAGGGCGCGCGCTTCATGCAGCTGTGCAACGCGCACGGCCTGCCCATCGTGAGCCTGGTGGACACGCCCGGCTTCATGGTCGGCCCCGAGGTGGAGGCCACGGCCCAGGTGCGCCACGTGAGCCGCCTGTTCGTCACCGCCGCCAGCCTGCGCGTGCCGTATTTCAGCGTGGTGCTGCGCAAGGGCTACGGCCTGGGTGCCATGGGCATGACGGCCGGGGGCTTTCACGCGCCGGTGTTCACCGTGGCCTGGCCCACGGGCGAGTTCGGCGCCATGGGGCTCGAAGGCGCGGTGCGCCTGGGCTTCCGCAAGGAGCTGGAGGCCTTGCCCGAGGGCGCCGAGCGCGACGCGCTGTTCGCCAAGCTGCTGGCCAGGTCGTACGCCAACGGCGAGGCGCTGCACATGGCGACCACGCTGGAGATCGACGCGGTGATCGACCCGGCCGACACGCGCGCATGGCTGGCACGGGGCCTGGCATCGGCGCGGGTGGCGCCGCCCGGGCACCGGTTCGTGGACACCTGGTAGGGCAGCGCGCGGGCCGCGCGCTGCATGCTAAGCTGGCCCGCCTTGCCCGCCCCACGCCGGGGCGGCGCCCCTGTTTGACGGAGACTTTTCACCATGCCCGGACTGCTGCCCGATATCGATCCCGATGGTTTGCTCGAGTTTTCGGTGGTCTACACCGACCGCGCGCTCAACCACATGTCCAAGCGCTTCACCGGCGTGATGCAGGACATCCTGGCCACGCTCAAGGAGGTCTACCACGCCCACACCGCCGTGCTGGTGCCCGGCAGCGGCACCTTCGGCATGGAGGCCGTGGCGCGCCAGTTCGCCAATCGCGAGAAGGTGCTCATCGTGCGCAACGGCTGGTTCAGCTACCGCTGGACGCAGATCTTCGACGCCGACAAGGGCCTGGGCGGCGGCTCCGTGGTGTGCAAGGCGCGCCCGCAGGGCAGCGGCCCGCAGGCGCCCTGGGCGCCGTGCCCGGCCGAGGAAGTGGCGGCCACCATCCGCGCCGAAAAGCCCAAGGTCGTGTTCGCGCCCCATGTGGAAACGGCCAGCGGCATCATCTTGAGCGACGACTACCTGCGCACCCTGACGGCCGCGGCCCACGAGGTGGGCGCGCTGTTCGTGCTCGACTGCGTGGCCTCGGGCGCGATGTGGGTGGACATGCAGGCCACCGGCGTGGACGTGCTGATCTCGGCCCCGCAAAAGGGCTGGAGCGGCTCGCCCTGCTGCGCCATGGTGATGCTCAGCGAGCGCGCGCGCCAGGCCATCGACGGCACCACGAGCAGCAGCTTCTCGTGCGACCTCAAGAAGTGGATGCAGATCGCCGAGGGCTACGAAAAGGGCCAGCACGCGTACCACACCACCATGCCCACCGACGCGCTGGTGCGCCTCTCCGAAGTGATGGCCGAGACGCGTGAATACGGTTTTGCCAAGGTGCGCGACGAGCAGATCGAGCTGGGCGCCAAGGTGCGCGCGCTGCTCGAGTCGCGCGGCTTCCCGAGCGTGGCGGCCGAGGGCTTCAAGGCCCCCGGCGTGGTGGTGAGCTACACCACCGACCCCGGCATCCAGAACGGCAAGAAGTTCATGGAGGTGGGCCTGCAGACCGCCGCCGGCGTGCCGCTGCAGTGCGACGAGGGGCCGGATTTCAAGACCTTCCGCATCGGCCTGTTCGGCCTGGAGAAGTGGCACAACGTGGACCGCACGGTGGGCCACCTGAGCACCGCGCTCGACCAGGTGGCCCCGCGCGGCTGAACCGGGCCGCCGCCCGTGTTTCGCGGGCCTCTTGAAAAAAGCCACCCGCGGGTGGCTTTTTTTCGTGGTGGCCGGGCGCGGTGGCGGTGCCTGGGGGCTCGGCACGCACCGGGCGGCAAGTGCGCGCCGCGGACCGCCCGAGACCGCGGATGCACACGGCGCGGTGATTCGCTTGTGCAGAGAATCCCTAGGGGGCCTGGGTTTCGCGCTCGGCCTCTTCGGCCGCGTGGGCGCGCGCGATCGCCAGGATCACGTCGCGCGCGAGGCGCCGCTTGGGCACGGGCAGGCGCAGGTAGATGTCGAACAGTTCGCGGTCCTGGTAGCCCAGGCCCGCATGCCACTGCGCCTGCCGCTCCCGCACGCGCAGGGGCTCTGCATCGCCGTAGCCCAACTGCTGCACCGGCACCTGCAGCCATTCGGCCAGGGTGGTGAGCTTCTTGTGGTCGGGCATGGTCTCGCCCAGCAGCCAGCGGCGCACGCCGTGCAGCGTCATGGGCTTGCCCCAGTGGCGGGTGTTGAACTCGCGCTCCAGCACCGCCGGCCTGGGTTCATAGCCTGCGTCCATCATCGCCTTGCGTAACCGGTCCGCAAACTGTCTTTTTGCATCCTGCATGCAGTCACACTAAAAAGGCGCGCAGGAGCCGCGGTGATTCTTGTATATAGTCACGCAATCAATTTGCTCGTTGGTTACGTAACGGGTCTGCCCGCAAATTCAGGGGCAACGAGCGGCCTTGCAAGGAGGGTGGCGTGGCTGTCGAACACCGAAGGATGGAAACCTGGGAAGCCCGGCGGGAGCGGGTGGGCTGGTTTCCCGGTGCCTGCATGCGCGCGGCAGCCCTGCCGGGCGGGCGGCGGCCGCGGGGGTGGCCCGGCCGCCGGCCCATTGTGCGGGGTTCTGCATTGCGCCACAGTCACCCATGTACTTGCGCGGCGGTCACGCCCGCGGTGCGCGGGCTGCCGCACTGACAGGGGGCCGGGACGTGTGCAGCAGCGGCCCCCGCCACCCCCGCGAAGGATCGCTGCCGCCCTGCGCAGGGCGGGACCACCCCGTGGGGGGCTGTTCGCAGGACGGCGCCCGGCCGGTGGCGGCGGTGGCGGCAGTGGTGCCCGCCCCGCCCGTGGACGACCGTGAACGCCAGCGGCTCATCCTGACGCCCGCCCAGCGGCAGATGATCCTGGCGAACGTGCGGCGGTTGCGGGAGCTGCGGGAGGAGGAGCGCGCCGCGCGCGGCATCCTGGCCAGGGAGCCCGCGCCCCGCGAATGACAGTGGGTGCGCCTGGACGGCCGGGGCGCGAGTGGAGACGGGGCATGCGCCGGGGCCGGGCATGGTAGGGTGAATGCATCTTGAATCCCCCGCCGGCCGGCCGCCCCGCCCGCCCGCATGCTGCATGTCCGATGCCATGACCCCGGAATCCGAACCGCTGCCACAAGCCCTTGCCCTGCAACGTGCGAGGCGCCACGCCCTCGGGCTGCTGGTGCTGGTGTCGGCCGTGTTCGTGGCCACCAGCGTGGTGGAGCGGGGCCTGTGGCTGAACTGCCTGAAGGCCGTGGCCGAGGCCGCGATGGTGGGCGCGCTGGCCGACTGGTTCGCGGTGGTGGCGCTGTTTCGCCGCCCGCTGGGCCTGCCGATCCCGCACACGGCGGTCATCGCGCGCAACCAGGCGCGCATCGGCAGCAACCTGGCGGTCTTCGTGCGCGACAAGTTCCTGGACGTGCCCTCGCTGGTGGCACTGATCCGCCGGCACGACCCCGCCGAGCGGCTGGCGCAGTGGCTCACGGCACCCGGCAACGCCGCGCTCCTGGGCCACCAGGCCACCCGCCTGGCGTCGGCCGCGCTCGAGACGGTGCAGGACGCGCAGGTGGAGCGCTTCATCCAGAAGGCGGCGCGCGCATTGATCGGGCAGGTGGACATGTCGCGGGCCCTGGCGGCGGTGCTCGGCACCCTCACGCACAACGGCCGCCACCAGGCGCTGCTGGACGACGTGCTGGGCAAGCTCATCGAGCTGCTGCAGAAAGAGCAGACCCGCGCCTGGGTGGCGCAGACCATCGTGGCCTGGCTCAAGAAGGACCACCCGCGCACCGAGAGGCTATTGCCCAGCGACTGGCTGGGCGACAAGGGCTCGGCCCTGCTGGCGCGCGCGCTGGAGAGCGTGATGGCCGATGTGGCCGCCAACCCGCAGCACGCCTTGCGCGCGCAGTTCGATGCGGCGGTGCAGCGCTTCATCGAGCGCCTGCGCGGCGACCCCGACTGGGCGCGCAAGGGCGAAGAGATCCGCGCTTGGCTGCAGACCGATGCCACGGTGGGGGGCTATGTGCAGGCGCTGTGGCAGGACCTGCGCGGGGCGCTGCAGCGCGATCTGGCCGACGCGGATTCGGTGCTGGCGCGGCAGGTGCGCAACCTGGGGCAGTGGCTGGGCCAGTCGCTGGCGGGGGATGCGGCGCTGCGGCAGTCGCTCAATGACCGGCTGGAGCGGTGGGTGGAGGGCCTGGCGCCGGATGTGTCGGCGTTCATTGCGCAGCACATTGAGGACACCGTGCGGCGATGGGATACCGAGGAGATGACGCAGCTGATTGAGCTGAACATTGGCAAGGACCTGCAGTACATCCGCATCAACGGCACCGTGGTGGGCGGGCTGATCGGGCTGATGCTGTTTGTGGTGTCGCACGCTGGGGAGATTTGGCGGGCGGTGGTGGGCAGCTGACCACTCGTTCGGGCTGAGCCTGTCGAAGCCGGTGCGTTCCACCCCAACCGTTCGGGCTGAGCTTGTCGCAGCCAGGGCGTGCTGGTTCGAAAAGCATGCTGGTGTTGAGGGCGGAGGCCGGGACTCGCCCCGGCGGGCGAGGTACTTGTTCTTTGCTTCGCCAAAGAAAAGTACCCAAAAGAAAGGCGACCCCCAGTCTGCGACCCCTGCGCTTCGCTACGGGGCAACCTGCGTCGGTGCGGTTGCGGGGTGCGCCGTGGAACTCGCTTTGCGCCTGCGGCGCGCCGCTCGGACAACCACGGCGAGTCAGAGCACGAGGCATGGGCGCTGCGACGCCCATGCTCACCCCGCAACCGCCCCGCCGCAGGCGCAGCCAGCAGGGGGTGGGAGCCGAACAGCCAACAGCCGAGCAGCCACACGGGCCATCGCGTTGCTCGGCCGCGCCAGCGCTGCGCTGCTAGCGGGCCGCCTGATCCGCCGCCATGTTGGCTGCGTGTTCTTCCTGCAGATGCTGCGCAATCTGCGCCCAGGCCTGCTTGGCCTCGGCGTCCTGCGCCCAGGCGTAGCAACTGGCGATGTGCATGGCCGTCACCGCATGGTGCGGGTCGAGCGCAAAGGCCACCTCGCACTGCAGCGCCGCCTGCCGCCACATCGCGGTCGCATCTTCTGATCCTTCTTTCTGCAGCGCATGGGCCTCGGCCACCCACGCCTGCCCCAGTCGGAATGCCGCAGCGTGCTGCCCGGGGTCGGCGTCATGCGCCCGTTGAAACAACACTCCCGCCTGCCGCCACAGCGCCCGCGCTGCGGCGAAGTCTTGCGTGGCTACGGCTTGCGCCTGGGCGACGAGGGCGTTGCCGGACTGGAGGAGGGTGGAGGGGGAGTCGCTGAGCATCTGGTCAAAATGGCAGAGGATAGGTGTTCGGATTGTCGGCGGTTCGCCGGCTGCTATCGCTCCGTACCGACCGTTCGTGTTCAGTCAGAAACGAACTTCAACGCCTTTGGGGGCTTAATAAAACAACGTCTTCAAGAGCGTTGCCACAGCTACTTCAACACCAAAAAGCGCATAGCACGCGCGGATCAAAAATGCGTCCTGCGGATGGGTCTGCGCTAGTTGCGCCATCGCATAAGCGTGTGAGCTTGCCTTGAATTGATCAAGAAACTTGCGATGCTTCTTCGTTTTTACGACGATGACGATCCACTGAACCAACGCGAGGGCAAAGCAGATAAGCAACAGTGTGTCAAAGCTCAAGATTTTCCTGGTCTGAAAGCGATTCAAGCGATCTTACTGACCGGAATGCTAACTTCGACTTAGTCAACAAACAGGGCAGGTGGGGCCGCTGTCCTCAAAACCTCGGCAAATCCGGATGCTTGATCGCCCCCCCGCGCACCAGCATCTTCCCGTACTCCGCACACCGGTTCAGCGTGGGAATCACTTTCCCCGGATTCAACAGCCCCGCCGGGTCAAACGCGTGCTTGAGCCCGAACATCTGCGCGTTCTCCTCGGCCGTGAACTGCACGCACATGCTGTTGAGCTTCTCCACGCCCACACCATGCTCACCCGTCACCGTGCCGCCCATGGCCACGCTGGTCTCCAGGATGTCCGCGCCAAACAGTTCGCAGCGGTGCAGCTGGTCGGCATCGTTCGCATCGAACAGGATCAGCGGGTGCAGGTTGCCGTCGCCCGCGTGGAACACGTTGGCGCAGCGCAGCTGGTATTTCTTTTCCATCTCCTGGATGGCGAGCAGGATGTCCGCCAGGCGCTTCCTCGGGATGGTCGAGTCCATGCACATGTAGTCGGGGCTGATGCGGCCGCTGGCGGGGAAGGCGTTCTTGCGGCCGCTCCAGAAGCGCAGGCGTTCGGCCTCGTCCTGGCTGACCGAGATGGCGGTGGCACCCGCCGCGCGCAGCACGTCGCTCATGCGGCCGATTTCTTCTTCCACCTCTTCCGGCGTGCCGTCGCTTTCGCACAGCAGGATGGCTTCGGCCGTGAGGTCGTAGCCTGCGTGCACAAAATCTTCCACGGCGGCGGTCATGGGCTTGTCCATCATCTCCAGGCCGGCGGGGATGATGCCGGCGGCGATCACGGCCGCCACGGCGTCGCCCGCTTTGCGCACGTCGTCGAAGCTGGCCATGATGCAGCGCGCCAGCTGGGGCTTGGGGATGAGCTTGACCGTCACTTCGGTGGTCACGGCCAGCATGCCTTCGCTGCCGATCACGGCGGCCAGCAGGTCGTAGCCGGGGGCGTCGAGTGCCTCGCTGCCGAATTCGACGGGCTCGCCTTCCACCGTGAAACCCTTCACCTTGAGCACGTTGTGCACCGTCAGGCCGTACTTCAGGCAATGCACGCCGCCCGAGTTCTCGGCCACGTTGCCGCCGATGGTGCAGGCGATCTGGCTGCTGGGGTCGGGGGCGTAGTAGAGGTTGTAGGGTGCCGCCGCCTCGCTGATCGCCAGGTTGCGCACGCCACACTGCACCACGGCCGTGCGGCTTTCGGGGTTCAGGTCGAGGATGCGGTTGAACTTGGCGAGCGAGAGCGTGACGCCCAGGGCATGCGGCATGGCGCCGCCCGACAGGCCCGTGCCCGCGCCGCGCGCCACCACGGGCACCTGCAGGTGGTAGCAGGCCTTGAGCACGGCCTGCACCTGCTCGTATGTTTCGGGCAGGCACACCACCAGCGGGCGCTGGCGGTAGGCGGTGAGGCCGTCGCATTCGTAGGGGGTGGTGTCTTCGGCGTGCCACAGCAGCGCGTGCGCGGGCATCACGCGGCTCAGGGCCTGGACAACCTCGGCCTGGCGTGCGGCGCGTTCGGACAGGGCTGTGGTGGGTTCGGCGGCAGTGTTCATGGCCGCCACTGTAGAGGAAGCCCGCGCGCGGGAGTGTGAGTTTTCTTGCAGCGGTCTGTGAAATGGCCTGGGTGTGGCCGTTTGCTATCAATCAATGAGCGGCTGACGCATGTGGGCAAAGCGCTGGAGGATCCTTTGTCTTGAATTGGGCCGGTGGGCGGCCCGCAGCCCCCCTCCTCACCCTCATCCTCCTCACACCGGCCCGGGGCTGACCGGTCGTTGGCTGCCTTCCAGAAGCCACAGGCGTTTGCTGGCCCGCGTCATGGCGACATAGAGCATGTTGCGTTCACGGTAAGCGTCTTGCAGGGCGGCGCTGCGCGGAAAGCGTCCGCGCTCTACCAAGGGCACCGCCACATAGTCGTATTCATGCCCCTTGCAGCGCTCCACCGTCAGCAGCTGCAGGCTGGAGGCTTCCTGCTGGGTGTGCTGGTGGATGCTGGCCTGCACCATGAGCGTGAGCCGGCCCAGGAATTCGTCCACGGACAAGCCGGCGCAGATGCGGGCCAGCGCCGCCAGGCTGTCCCTGCAGTAGCGCAGCTCCTGCGGGCTGATGGGCGCCTGCGCGAAGAAGCGGTGCACCAGCGGGTGCGCGCACAGCTGCCCGGCGTCGGCGCAGGCCTCGGGGGGCAAGGCCAGCAACTGTTCGCACACGGGGGAGGCCACCGGGGCCTGGGGGTTGAAGCTGGCGCGCACCAGGAATCGGCGCACCAGGTCCTGCCTGCCGATGAGTTCCGCCGCCACGGCGCGGGTGTCCATTTCGACGGGGGAGTCCTCCACCAGCGCCTGCATGTCGAACGCGCCGTTGGCCAGCACGTCCTGGTCCGGCTGGCTGCCGCGCCGCACGTAGCGCAGCAGGCCTTCCATGGCGCTGCTCAGAATGCCCTGCGTGAGCCGCACGCCAGTGCCGCAGCCCTGCATGGCCCCCATGATGGCCAGCACCAGGGCGATCTCGCGGCGCTGGTAGAAGCGCTTCAGCCCCAAGCAGGCGTAGTGCACGCCTTCGTGGGCGAACATCCATTCCAGCAGGATGGAGTCTTCCGGCGACCGCAGCACCACGTTCAGGCAAGGAGGGGGCGTGGTGCCGCCGGGCGCGGGGGGCTGCTGGTGCAGCACGGCGTCGTGGATCGCCAGCAGTTGCCGGGCGCAATCCTCGTCGTCGGTGTAGCTGCGCCGCTCGAACGCGGAGGGCTTGGTGGGGTAGTGCGCGGCAAATTCCACGCCGAACAGGGGGTTCAGCCCCTGGCAGATGGCGTTGCCGAAGCGGTAGGTGGTGTTGAGGGCGACCACCTGGGTGTCCGCGGGCAGCTCCTGCCGGATGCGGGCCAGGCTGTCGCCGAAGACGGAGAACGCGCCGGGCAGGATGTGCTGGTTGAAGTCTCCCGCGCCGACGAACAGACCGTTGCCGCCCTGCACCAGATGCCGCAGCACCAGCATGGCGGCTTCGTCCAGGTCCTGCAGCTCATCGAACAGCACCGCATCGAAGCGCCCCTGCAGCGGCGCGAAGGCATCGCCGAAATCCAGCTCCCCGAGCTGCGTGGCCACTTCATACGTGCAGTCGCCCGGTGCGTAGAAATGCGGCTCGTGGTTCAGCCCCCGGCGCAGGCGTTCGTACTTCACCAGCAGCTGGTAGAGCCCGTAGTCGAGCTGGTGCTCGCGGCAGTAGGGCAGGGCGCCGAGGTCCGAGCGGTCCATGTCGCGCAGCAGCAGTTGCTGCTTGGCCCGGGCCTCGAAGTCGGCGAAGGCCTGCACGTCCAGTTCACGCGACAGGAAGTCGCCGGCCTCGGGCGCCCTGTCCAGCGCCGGGTCCTGGAGCAGCGCGGTGTGGGCCTGGCGGACCAGCAGGTTCTTTTGCAGGGGCTCGGTGACACGCACCAGCTCGTCGCCCTGTTCCTTGAGCACGGTGGCGCACAGCTGCTCCACGGTCATGATCTGCACCTGGCGCGGAATGGCCGGAACGAGCTTTTCCAGGCGCTGCGCAATGGCGGCCAGCCCGGCCTCCGAATACGCGAGCATCAGGATGCGGCTTGCGCCCTGGGTGCGCAGGAGGTCGGCGGCCTTGATGGCCAGGGTGGTGGTCTTGCCCGTGCCCGCGAGCGCGTTGACCAGCACCGCGCTCGCCGTGGCGTTGAGCACCGCGTTCTGCTCCAGCGTGGGGTATCTCTTCTTGAAGTGGGCGTCTTGTGGCACGGCGTGGTGAGGTGGTGGAGAGGTCAAGAGACAGGACAGGCGAGAGGCGCGTGCCGGGTGACGGCGTCAGGCGGGCTGCGTGAATCTGGGACCCTGCGCGCCACAGAGGGAGGGTAGGATGGATTTGGGGTGCTATAAAATATATAGCTATTGGCGCTTTGTGGGCAAGCGCTGGGGGCCAAAATGGCCTTGAATGCGGCGAGGGCTCAGGCCATGGTCTTGCGCAGCCACTCGGCGAACGCCGCGCACTCCCAGCGGTCCATGGTGCCCGTGCGCCAGCACAGGTAGTGTGCGTGGGGGCTGGTCGTATCGGTGTCGAACAGGCGCACCAGCGTGCCGTTCTCCAGCCACGGCGCCCCGAGCTTCAGGCGCACCAGCGCCACGCCCATGCCGGCGGCGGCGCCGTCGCACATCAGGCCGATGTCGTTGAACTGCGAGCCCTCGCTGGGCTCGGCCCAGTCCAGGCCCGTGGCGGCAAACCAGGTGCGCCAGGGCTCCAGCGGGCTGCGCAGCAGGGGCACGCCCTCCAGGTCCTCCGGCCGGTCGAACGGGCCGTGTTCGCGCACGAACGCGGGCGAGGCCAGGGGCGTGACCACGTCGCGGGCCAGCTCTACATGCTCCACGTCGGCGTAGTGGCCGGGGCCAAAGCGCACCATCAGGTCGGCGTCCTCGGCCACCACGTCCAGCAGCGGGATGGACACCTGCAGCGCCAGGTCGATCTCGGGGTAGGCCTCGGTGAACTGGCGCAGGCGCGGAATGAGGATGGTGCGCGCGAACGTGGGTGTCACGGCCAGCTTGAGCCGCCGGCGCCCGGGCGCCGCAGCGGCCCCCGGAAACCGCTGCAGCGCGCCCAGGCCCTCGCGCACGTGGGCCAGGTAGGCGCTGCCCTCGGTGGTCAGCGAAAAATCGGCCCGCCCGAACAGCCGCACGCCCAGGATCTGTTCGAGCTGCTTGACCCGGTGGCTCACCGCGCTGGGCGTCACGCACAGCTCGTCCGCGGTCTGCGTCACGCTGCGCAGGCGGGCCAGGGCTTCAAACGTCAGCAGGCACTGTATCGGCGGGATGCGCCGTGCCGCGCTGCTGAGGAAGGAGGACGGAGCTGCCGTGGCCATGGGGCAGAACGGGCTAGCGGAAAACCACGGTCTTGTGGCCGTTGAGCAGCACGCGGTGCTCGCTGTGCCACTTCACGGCGCGGGCCAGCACCTGGCTTTCGGTGTCGCGGCCCCGGGCCGTGAGGTCTTCCACCGTGTCGGTGTGGTCGGCGCGGGCCACGTCCTGCTCGATGATCGGGCCTTCGTCCAGGTCGGCCGTCACGTAGTGCGCCGTGGCGCCGATGAGCTTCACGCCCCGGTCGTGCGCCTGGTAATAGGGCTTGGCGCCCTTGAAGCTGGGCAGGAAGCTGTGGTGGATGTTGATCGCCCGTCCGGCCAAAGCTTGACACAGATCAAGAGAAAGAACCTGCATGTAGCGCGCCAGCACCACCAGCTCGGCCCCTTCGGCCTCGATAATCTCCAACTGTTTCGCTTCGGCCTGCGGCTTGCTGGCGGCAGTCACCGGGATGTGGTGGAACGGCACGTTGTAGCTGGCCGCGAGCTGGTAGAAGTCGCGGTGGTTGCTGACAATGGCGCGGATGTCGATGGGCAGCAGGCCGCTTTTCCAGCGGAACAGCAGGTCATTGAGGCAATGGCCTTCCTTGCTGACCATGAGCACCGTCTTCATGGGGGCGGCCGTGGCGTGCAGGCTCCAGCGCATGGTGTGGGGCTCCGCGAAGCTGGCCAGGCGGGTCTTGAGCGTGGCGTGGTCATGCTGGTCGCAGGCGAACTGCACCCGCATGAAGAACAGGCCGGTGGCGTGGTCGTTGTACTGGGCGGCTTCTTCGATGTTGCCGCCGTGCTCCAGCAGGAAGCCGGAGACTGCGTGCACCAGCCCGAGGCGGTCGGGGCAGGACAGAGTAAGGATGTAGGCGTTGGTCGTCATAGCTGCCCAATTGTCGCAGCATGGCTACAGGCGCCCAAGGAACGAGGGAATCGATGGTCAATCCGGGCGATGCCCCGCGTCTTGCCCCCTGGCGGGGGATGCTGCTGTACCTGGTGCTCGGGGTGGCCTGGGTGTTCGCGGGCGACGCGCTGCTGGCCCGCTGGGTGACCGACCCGGCCCAGCTCACGCACTGGCAGACCTGGAAAGGCTGGGGCTATGTGCTGGCCACCAGCGTGCTCGCCTGGTGCATGCTGCGGCGCATGCGCTACGCCGAGAAGGTGCGCTGGGCCATGGCCCGGGAGCTGGCCCAGGTGGTGCGCCATGCACCCGCGGGCTTCGCGCGCGTGGCGCCGGACGGCCGCTTCCTCTGGGCCAATGAGCGGCTGTGCGAGCTGCTGGGCGTGTCCCTGGCGCAGGTGCGCCACCTCAATTTCCACGATGTGATGCAGTCCCCCGACCCCGAGGGGGCCACCGCCCAGCTGGTGCGCCTGCTGGCGGGAGAGATCGACCACTGCGTGGACGAGCGCGAGTGCCGGCGGCCCGGCGGGACGCGCGGGGTGCCGGTGCTGTGCACCGTGACGCAGATCCCCGAAGCGGGCGACGAGCCCGCCCACCTGGTCTGCGTGGTGCAGGACCTGGACGAGATCAAGGCCGCGCGGGCCGCGCTGCAGACCAGCGAGGCCCGCCAGCGGCTGGCCGCCACGGTGGTGGACAACACCATCGAGGGCGTGGTGGTCACCGATGCGCACAGCCGCATCCTGTCCGCCAACGCGGCCGTGACGCGGCTCCTGGGCTATACCGAGGAGGAACTGCTGGGCAAGACGCCGCGCGTGTTCAAGTCCGGCCGGCACGACAAGGCGTTCTACGAGGCCCTGTGGAGCACGCTGCGGCGCACGGGCCACTGGCAGGGCGAGATCTGGAACCGGCGCAAGAGCGGCGAGGTCTTCCCCGAGCACATGTCGCTGTCGGCCGTGCGCGACCCGGCGGGCGAGGTCACGCACTACGTGTGCATGTTCACCGACATCTCCGAGGAGAAGGCGCACCAGCGGCAGCTGGAATTCCTGGCGCACAACGACGCGCTCACGGGGCTGTCCAACCGCGCCTGGTTCGGCCACCAGCTGGAGCAGGTGGTGCAGGAGGCGCGCGCCAGCGGCGAGCACATCGCCGTGCTGCTGCTCAACCTGGACCGTTTCAAGGACGTGAACGACAGCTACGGCCACACCACGGGCGACGAGGTGCTCAAGCACATCGCGCGGCAGGTGCAGTCGGCCCTGCGGCCCGGCGACGTGCTGGGGCGGCTGGCCGGCGACGAGCTGGCCGTGGTGGCGCGCCACCTGCGCCATGCGGACGGCGCTGCGGCCGTGGCGCGCCACCTCATCGCCGCCGTGGCCGAGCCCTGGCGCTCGCCCGACGGCTTCGAGGTGGTGGCCGGCGTGAGCGTGGGCATCTGCATGTTCCCCGAACACGCCGCCACCACCGAACTGCTGCTGCAGGGCGCGCACGCTGCGGTGTACGGCGCCAAGGCCCGGGGCCGTGGCGCGTGGTGCTTCTTCCACGAAGCCATGACCCAGGCCGCGCGCGAGCGGCTCGCGCTCGAATCGCGCCTGCGCCTGGCGCTGGCCCAGGGCCATCTGCAGATGCACTACCAGCCGCAGGTGGACATCGCCAGCGGGCGCATCCTGGGGGCCGAGGCGCTGGTGCGCTGGAACGACCCCGAGGAGGGGCTGATCTCGCCCGCGCGCTTCATCCCCGTGGCCGAGACCTCGGGCGTGATTGGCCCGCTGGGCGAATGGGTGCTGCGCGAGGTCTGCCGCCAGGGCCAGCAGTGGCGCGCCGAGGGCCTGCCCGACCTGACGCTGGCCGTCAACGTATCGCCCCGCCAGTTCCACCTGACCGACCTGGCGGGGTGCACCTCGGCGGCGCTGGCCGACTCGGGCTTTCCCAGCGAATTGCTGGAGCTGGAGATCACCGAGTCCGCGCTGGCCGAGCGCACCGAGGAGGCGCGCCAGGTGCTGATGCGGCTGCGCAGCGTGGGCGTGCGGATCGCGGTGGACGACTTCGGCACGGGGTACTCATCGCTCGCGCAGCTCAAGCGCTTTCCCATCGACGTGCTCAAGATCGACCAGGGCTTCATCCGCGACATCCCCCAAAGCGCGGACGACATGGCCATCAGCGCGGCCATCATCGCCATGGGGCACAGCATGGGGCTGTCGGTGCTGGCCGAGGGGGTGGAGGACGAGGGCCAGCTGGCCTTCCTGAAGGCGCGCGGATGCGACGCCTACCAGGGCTACCTGTGCAGCCGCCCGCTGCCCGCCGACGGGTTCGCCGCGCTGCTGCGGGAGCGTGGCGAGCCGCGCTGAACGCTCGCCCCGCCGCCGTCAGCCGCCCGTGCGCGCGCCCTGGCCCCACTGCTGGCGCAGTTCCGCGCAATGGTCTCGGGGCGGCGGGGCGGGGGTCTCGATCACCGCATCTGCTTCGTTTTTGATAGCTTCCTGCGCTTTTCCTGCTTGGGCCAGGGCCACCTTTGACCTGAGATCCGAGGGCCAGTGCGTGGGCACGCCCAGGCTGCGCAGCACATGGCCGCCGCCGGCCACCAGCAGCACGGTCTGGCCGGGGCGCAGGGCCTCCCGCGCGGTGCGGGCCATGCTGGCGTCGCGCGCGATCTGGATGCGGGCCATGGGGGCGATCTGCGCCTCGGGCAGCAGGCCGCAGTGGCCCTCGCGCAGCGCCTCGTGCTGGCGCTGCAGCGCGGCGGCGGGCAAGTGCCGGTCCCACGCGGATTCGCCCATCGCCGCGCGCATATCCGCGCGCGGCAGGTTGCCGCCCAGCACCGGCACGCCGGCGGCCACGGCGGCCATCACCACGGGGCCATAGGCCTGCCAGGGCCAGGCGGCGTCCTTCCATTGCAGGGCGGCCTGCACCTGGTCCGAGGTGGCGTCACGGGGCAGGCCGGTGGTGCCGTTCCCGCGCTCGGCCATCTCCAGCACCAGGGCCGCCAGCTGTCCGCGCGCCGCCAGCCACTGCACGGCCTCGCGCTGCAGGCGCTGGTGCTCGGGGGCATCGTGTTTTTCGCCCAGCAGCAGCACGTCGGCGGGCAGCAGGGCCTCAAGGCGAGCGGGCCAGGCGGCGGGCGACACCGGGGCGCTGGATTCAGGGCTGGCGCAGGCGCTCAGCGCCGCCGCCGTGGCGGCGGCCCAGGCCAGCGTACAAACCCGCCAGCGGCCACGGGCCGGGGCCGAAGACGGTGCAAAGGTGGTCGGGTGCTGTGTGTGCATGGGGCGATGCTACGCGGCCGCGACTTGACGCAGGTCAAGACTTCGGGCGAACCCCCTGCCTACACTGGGCCGATGCGCTCCAAGCCCACCCTGACCACCAAGCTCCTGGCGATGGGTGGAGGCTTTCTGCTCGTGGCCCTGGCCTCCATCAGCCTCACGCTGTGGGTGACCTGGAAGCTGGAGGGCGGCGCGGCCGCCGTCAATGAGGCGGGCCGGCTGCGCATGAACATGCTGCGCATGGTGCTGGTGCTGCAGACCGAACCGCCCGAGGCGGTGCAGGAGCGCGCCCGCCTGTTCGATGCGAGCCTGGAGCTGCTGCGCACGGGCGATCCTTCGCGGCCGCTGTTCGTGCCCTGGAGCGCCGAGACGCTCACGCGCTTCGACGCGATCCGCGCGCAGTGGGCGCAGGCGCGCAGCGGCTGGGTGGCCACGCAGCCACCCGACCGCGCGCGCACGCTGGCGCAGGCCGACGCGTTCGTGCAGCAGGTGGACGGCTTCGTCGACGCGATCGAGCTGCAGATCGCGGGCTGGACGGCCGCGCTGCACCTGTTCCAGCTGTTCATGATGGCGCTGGCCATCGTGGCGGCCGTGACCTTCATGGCCGTGAGCTACCTGCTCGTCATCAACCCCGTGGCGCGCCTGCAGCAGGCCCAGGCCCGGCTGCGCCAGGGCGAGCTGGGCACGCGCCTGCCGGTCGATACCGATGACGAGTTCGGCCAGCTCTCGGCGGGCTTCAACCTCATGGCGCACGCGCTGCAGGCCTCGCACGACGAGCTGGAGCACAAGGTGCGCGACAAGACCGCCAGCATCGCCGTGAAGAACCAGCGCCTGGCCGCGCTGTACGAGGTGAGCGCGCTGGCGTCCACCGCGGGCAGCCTGGAGCTGCTGGCCCAGGGCTTCGTGCAGCAGATCCGCCGCGTGGCCGGGGCCGACGCGGCGGCCGTGCGCTGGTCCAACGAGGCCAACGAACGCTATGTGCTGCTGGCCGGTGACGGCCTGCCGCGCTCCATGGCCGACGGTGAGCACTGCCTGCACACGGGCAGCTGCCTGTGCGGCCAGCCCCAGGCCCAGGCGCGCACGCGGGTCATTCCCATCACGCCGTCCACCCACGTCGCGCTGCCCCACTGCCGCGAAGCGGGCTTTGAAACCATGGTGACCATCCCCGTGCAGATGCAGCAGCGCCTGCTGGGCGAGGTGGACCTGTTCTTCCGCTCCCAGGTCGAGCTGACCGACGAGCTGCGCGACCTGCTCGAAGCCATGACGCGCCACCTGGCCAGCGCCATGGAGGGCCTGCGCGCGACGGCGCTCGAGCGCGAGGCGGCGGTGGCCGAGGAGCGCAGCCTGCTGGCGCGCGAACTGCACGACTCCATCGCGCAGTCGCTGGCCTTCCTCAAGATCCAGACCCAGCTGCTGCGCGACGCGGTGGCGCGCGGCGACGAGGCCAAGCGCGACCGCAGCATCGGCGAGCTGGACGTGGGCGTGCGCGAGTGTTATGCCGACGTGCGCGAGCTGCTGGTGCACTTTCGCACGCGCACCAGCGAGGAGGACATCGAGTCCGCCCTGCGCGCCACGCTGTCCAAGTTCGAGCACCAGACCGGCATGGCCACCGTGCTCAGCATGGTGGGCCATGGGCTGCCGCTGCCGCCGGACCTGCAGATCCAGGTGCTGCACATGGTGCAGGAAGCGCTGTCGAACGTGCGCAAGCATTCGGGCGCCACGCGCGTGGAACTGCTGGTGCACCGGCACCCGCGCTGGCGCTTCGAGGTGCAGGACAACGGCAAGGGCTTCGACGTGGCCAGCGTGCCGCCCGACTCGCTGCACGTGGGCCTGGGCATCATGCGCGAGCGGGCCCAGCGCGTGGGGGCGGCCCTGCAGGTCGAATCCGCGCCGGGCCAGGGCACGCGCGTGTGCATCGAGCTGCCCACGGTGACGGCCGCCGCCCCCATGCCTGCGCCGCCGGCGCACCCGCCCGCCACCCCGCCATCCGTGGCCCGCGCCTCGCGCGGCACGCCGCCCGGCGCGGACACCCCCTCTGCCGCCGCCACCAGCCCGGTGGCGGCGCACGCACCATGAACAACACCACCACCACCGCCCCTTTTCCGGCAGCTGTCCCTGCGCACCCGGACGCCCCGATGCAGCCGCCGGTGACCCTGCTCGTGGTGGACGACCACACGCTGTTCCGCCGGGGGCTGATCGCCCTGCTGGGGCAGGACGCGGGCCTCCTGGTGCTGGGCGAGGCGGGCGACGCCGCCGAGGCGCTGCGCCTGGCGCCGCAGCTGCGGCCCCAGGTGATCCTGCTGGACAACCACCTGCCCGGCGTGATGGGCGTGGACGCCATCCGGGGGCTGCGCGAAGTGGCGCCCGCATCGCGCGTGCTCATGCTCACCGTGAGCGAGGATTCGCAGGACCTGGCCGCCGCGCTGCGCAATGGCGCGCAGGGCTACCTGCTCAAGACCATCGACGGCGACCTGCTCGCCCAGGCCATCCGCCGCGCGGCACGCGGCGAGCCGGTGGTCAGCCCCGAGCTCATGGGCAAGCTGGTGGCGGCGTTCCAGTCGCAAGGCGCGCCCGAGGCGCCGCCAGCCCACGCCCTGGCGTCCGCGCCCGCGCCGCTGCAGGCCGATCCCGCGGGCGGTGTGGCGCCGCTCTCGCCGCGCGAGGAGGACGTGCTGCGCGAGATCGCGCGCGGCGCGAGCAACAAGGAAATCGCGCGCACCCTGGACATCGCCGAGACCACGGTGAAGATCCACGTGCAGCACATCCTGCGCAAGTTGGGCCTCACCTCGCGCGTGCAGGCGGCGGTCTACGCCTCGGACCGCCAGCGCACGGAGTAGAGGGTGCCCACGGCCGCCATCCCCGGTGGCCGCATGTGGTGATTTGCTACTGAATTGGTAGCTTCTGGCGTTTGTCCATCCAGCGCGAAAGCCTGTTTTCTTTCGATATCCAACCCCGGTGGACCCGGCATTGGCGGCCCGTGCGCGCGCGCCGGGGACTTTGCTGCACCCAGACGGCCCCGGTGTCCATAGTTCCTTCGGACGATGCGCGGGCCTCGCGGCGCCCTCCGGCCTAGTCCTTCTGCCGTGGCGCGGGTGTGCTTGCGAAGGATGTTCAGGGCGGCCCTGAAAACGGACCATACAGCCATACCCCAAAGAGAAGAAGGAAGAGGAACCGCGCAATGGCACACACCACCTTGCCCCCGGGCGAAAGCCCACAGCGCACCCGCCAGGCTTGGTCGGTGCTGATCGTCAGCACCTTCGCATTCACCGTCTGCTTCATGGTCTGGATGATGTTCGGCGTCATCGGCATCCCCATCAAGAAGATGCTCAACCTGAACTCCACGCAGTTCGGGCTGCTCATGTCCATGCCCGTGCTCACGGGCTCGCTGGTGCGCGTGCCGCTGGGCATCTGGACCGACCGCTTCGGCGGCCGCATCGTGATGGCCGCCGTGATGGCGACCACCGTGCCCGCCATCTGGATGATGGGCTACGCCACGGAGTACTGGCACTTCCTGACGATCGGCCTGTTCGTGGGGCTGGCGGGGGGCTCGTTCTCGGTGGGCACGCCCTACGTGGCGCGCTGGTTCCCCAAGCACCGCCAGGGCACGGCCATGGGCGTGTATGGCGCGGGCAACTCGGGCGCAGCCGTGAACAAGTTCGTGGCCCCGGTGCTGCTGGTGGCCTTCGGCTGGACCATGGTGCCGCAGGTGTACGCGGCCATCATGCTGGGCACGCTGGTGCTGTTCTGGCTGTTCAGCTACAGCGACCCGGCCCACCTGGTGGGAAGCAACGTCAAGTTCACCGACCAGCTCAAGGCGCTCAAGGACCCCAAGGTGCTCAAGTACTGCCAGTACTACAGCATCGTGTTCGGCGGCTACGTGGCGCTGTCGCTGTGGATGGTGCAGTACTACGTGGGCGAGTTCGGCCTGGACATCCGCGTGGCGGCGTTGCTGGCCGCCTGCTTCTCGCTGCCCGGCGGCGTGCTGCGCGCCATCGGCGGCATGCTGTCCGACAAGTACGGCGCCCACAGCGTGACCTGGTGGGTGATGTGGGTGAGCTGGATCTGCCTGTTCCTGCTGAGCTACCCGCAGACCGACTTCACCATCGCCACCGTCAACGGCCCGAAGACCTTCCACATCGGCCTGAACGTCTACCTGTTCACCGGCCTGATGTTCCTGCTGGGCATTGCCTGGGCCTTCGGCAAGGCCAGTGTCTTCAAGTACATCAGCGACGACTACCCCCACAACATCGGCGCCATCAGCGGCATCGTGGGCCTGGCCGGCGGCCTGGGCGGCTTCATCCTGCCCATCCTGTTCGGCGCGCTGATGGACATCACCGGCATCCGCTCCAGCGCTTTCATGCTGATGTACGGCGTGGTGTGGGTGTCGCTGATCTGGATGTACTTCACCGAAGTGCGCAACACCCGTCTCATGGGCTCGCCGAACGCCGCCGCACCGGCTGGCGCCCGCTGATTTTTCAAGGAACCTCACCATGTCTGCCACCACCACCAGCGGGCGCCAGGGGCGCCTGCTCACCCTCTGGGCTCCGGAGGACAAGTCGTTCTGGGAGCGCGAAGGCGAGGCCGTCGCCAAGCTCAACCTGTGGATCTCGGTGCCCGCGCTGTTCCTGGCCTTCGCCATCTGGCAGGTCTGGAGCGTGGTCGCCGTGAGCCTGCCGGGCCTCGGGTTCAAGTATTCGACCAACCAGCTGTTCTGGCTGGCGGCGGCGCCCGCGCTCTCGGGTGCCACGCTGCGCATCTTCTATTCATTCATGGTGCCGCTCGTGGGCGGACGCCGCTGGACGGCGATCTCCACCGCCTCGCTGCTGATCCCCGCCATCGGCATCGGCTTTGCGGTGCAGGACAACACCACGGCCTACCCCACCATGCTCATCCTGGCGCTGCTGTGTGGCCTGGGCGGCGGCAACTTCAGCTCCAGCATGGCCAACATCAGCTTCTTCTTTCCGAAGGAGCGCAAGGGCTCGGCGCTGGGGGTGAACGCGGGCCTCGGTAACCTGGGCGTGTCGGTGGTGCAGTTCCTGAGCCCGCTCGTGGTCACGGCCGGCATCTTCGGCATCTTTGGCGGCGAAGGCCAGACCATCGTGAAGAACGGCCAGACCGTGCAGGTGTGGACGCAGAACGCCGCCTTCATCTGGGTGCCATGGATCGCGCTGACGGCGCTGGCCGCCTGGTTCGGCATGAACGACATCGCCGACGCGCGCGCCTCGTTCGCCGCGCAGGCCGCGATCTTCAGGCGCAAGCACAACTGGCTGATGTGCGTGCTGTACCTCGGCACCTTCGGCTCGTTCATCGGCTATGCGGCGGGCTTTCCGCTGCTCATCAAGAGCCAGTTCCCCGGCGTGAACCCCCTGGCCTATGCCTGGCTGGGCCCGCTGGTGGGCGCCGTGATCCGCCCCTTTGGCGGCTGGCTGGCCGACAAGCTCGGCGGCGCACGCGTCACGCTGTGGAACTTCATCGTCATGGCCATCGCGGTGGTGGGCGTCACGTTCTTCCTGCCCTCCGGCGGCCCCGGCGGCAACGAAGGCCAGTTCGCGGGTTTCTTCGTGTGTTTCCTGGTGCTGTTCCTCACCACCGGCATCGGCAACGGCTCCACCTTCCGCATGATCCCCGTGATCTTCCTGACCGAAGCCATGCGCGGCGTGGACCGCAACGACCCGGCCGCCATCGCGCATGCCAACAAGGAAGGCAACACCCTGGGCGCGGCCACGCTGGGCTTCACCGCCGCCATGGCCGCCTACGGCGGGTTCTTCATTCCCAAGAGCTATGGCAGCTCGATTGCCCTGACCGGCAGCCCCCATGCCGCGCTGTGGACGTTCTTCGCGTTCTACATCGTCTGCATCGTCATCACCTGGTGGCACTACGCGCGCAAGAACGCCGCCATGCCTTGCTGAGCACACCTGAACAAGACAGAACAAGGAGCCCCCGATGAGCCATTTCCTCGATCGCCTTTCGTACTTCTCGCAGCCCCGCGAGACCTTTGCCCAGGGCCACGGCGAAACCAACGGTGAAGACCGCACCTGGGAAGACGCCTACCGCGACCGCTGGGCGCACGACAAGATCGTGCGCAGCACGCACGGCGTGAACTGCACGGGCAGCTGCAGCTGGAAGATCTATGTCAAGGGCGGCATCGTCACCTGGGAAACCCAGCAGACCGACTACCCCCGCACCCGGCCCGACCTGCCCAACCACGAGCCCCGTGGCTGCGCGCGCGGCGCCAGCTACAGCTGGTACCTGTACAGCGCCAACCGCGTGAAATACCCCATGGTGCGTGGCCGCCTGCTCAAGCACTGGCGCGCCGCCATCGCCCTGGCCAAGAGCCCGGTGGACGCCTGGGCCAGCATCGTCGAGAACGACGCCTCCAAGCGCGAATGGCAAAAGCAGCGGGGCCTGGGCGGCTTCGTGCGCAGCACCTGGGACGAAGTCAACCAGATGATCGCCGCGGCCAACGTGTACACGATCAAGAAGCACGGGCCGGACCGC
Source organism: Acidovorax sp. GW821-FHT10E03 (assembly GCF_059415205.1). Classification (NCBI taxonomy): domain Bacteria; kingdom Pseudomonadati; phylum Pseudomonadota; class Betaproteobacteria; order Burkholderiales; family Comamonadaceae; genus Acidovorax; species Acidovorax sp. GW821-FHT10E03. The sequence goes on from NZ_JBWKMU010000011.1 coordinate 174,027, forward strand.
ATCATCGGCTTCTCGCCCATCCCGGCCATGTCGATGATTTCGTACGCCGCTGGCTCACGCTACCTGAGCCTGATTGGCGGTGTGTGCATGAGTTTTTACGACTGGTACTGCGACCTGCCACCCAGCAGCCCGCAGACCTGGGGCGAGCAGACCGACGTGCCCGAGTCGGCCGACTGGTACAACAGCTCGTACATCATTGCCTGGGGCTCCAACGTGCCCCAGACGCGCACACCCGATGCGCACTTCTTGACCGAGGTGCGCTACAAGGGCACCAAGGTCGTGTCCATCACGCCCGACTATTCCGAAGTGGCCAAGCTGGGTGATCTGTGGATGCACCCCAAGCAGGGCACCGACGCTGCTGTGGCCATGGCCATGGGCCATGTGATCCTGAACGAGTTCTACTTCAAGGACGGCGGCAAGGGCCGCTCGGCGTACTTTGACGACTACGCACGCCGCTACACCGACCTGCCGCTGTTGGTGGTGCTGAAGGAAAAGACGCTGCCCGATGGCCGCACGGTGATGGTGCCCGACCGCTATGTGCGCGCCAGCGACTTCCCCGGCCAGCTCGACCAGTCCAACAATCCCGACTGGAAGACGGTGGGTTACGACGAGCTGGGCCAGGTCACGCTGCCCAATGGCTCCATCGGCTTTCGCTGGGGGGCCGACGGCCGCTCCGACCAGGGTCTGTGGAACCTGGAGAACAAAGAGGCACGCACCGGCAACACCGTCAAGCTCAAGCTGTCGGTGATCGAGGACGGCGCGCAGGCCCATGACGTGGCTGATGTGGCCTTCCCGTACTTTGGCGGTGTGGCAACGCCCAACTTCACGGCCAACGAACAAGGTGGCGACGTGATGGTGCGCCGCGTGCCGGTGAGCCACCTGGAGCTGGCCGGGCACGAAGCCCAGGGCCGCGTGATGGTGGCCACGGTGTTCGACCTGCTGGCAGGCAACTACGGCATTGACCGGGGCCTGCCCGGCGAAGAGCCCGGTGGCGGTTACGACGCCGACCGCCCCTACACCCCTGCCTGGCAAGAGGCCATCACCGGCGTGCCGCGCGAGCAGATCATCACCGTGGCGCGCCAGTTCGCCGACAACGCCGACAAGACGCATGGCAAGTCCATGGTGATCATCGGCGCGGCGATGAACCACTGGTACCACTGCGACATGAACTACCGCGGCATCATCAACATGCTGATGCTGTGCGGCTGCATCGGCCAGAGCGGTGGCGGCTGGGCGCACTACGTGGGCCAGGAAAAGCTGCGGCCCCAGACCGGCTGGACGGCGCTGGCGTTTGCGCTGGACTGGATCCGCCCACCCCGCCAGATGAACAGCACGAGCTTCTTCTACGCCCACACCGACCAGTGGCGCTACGAGAAGCTGGGCATGGAGGAAATCCTCTCGCCCCTGGCCGACAAGAAGGCCTACCACGGTGCGCAGATCGACTACAACGTGCGCGCCGAGCGCATGGGCTGGCTGCCATCGGCTCCCCAGCTCAAGACCAATCCCATGCAGGTGGCCAAGGATGCCGCTGCCGCGGGTATGGACGCGAAGGATTACGTCGTCAAGTCTCTGAAGGACGGCACGCTCACGATGAGCTGCGAGGACCCGGACCATCCGTCCAACTGGCCGCGCAACATGTTCGTGTGGCGCTCCAACATCCTGGGCTCGTCGGGCAAGGGGCATGAATACTTCCTCAAGCACCTGCTGGGCACCACCCACGGCGTGCAGGGCAAGGACCTGGGCAAGGACGAAGCCAAGCCCGAGGAAGTGCAGTGGCACACCCACGCGCCCGAAGGCAAGCTGGACCTGCTGGTCACGCTCGACTTCCGCATGAGCACCACCTGCCTGTACTCCGACATCGTGCTGCCCACGGCCACCTGGTATGAGAAGAACGACCTCAACACCAGCGACATGCACCCCTTCATCCATCCGCTGTCCACCGCAGTGGACCCTGCATGGCAGGCCAAGAGCGACTGGGAGATCTACAAAGGTTTCGCCAAGGCCGTGAGCGAGGTCAGCGTGGGCCACCTCGGCGTCGAAAAGGACGTGGTGCTCACGCCCATCATGCACGACACCCCCGGTGAAATGGCGCAGCCCTATGGCGTGCGCGACTGGAAGAACGGCGAGTGCGAACTCATTCCCGGCAAGACCGCGCCGCAGGTCACGGTGGTCGAGCGCGACTACCCCAACCTCTACAAGCGCTTCACCGCCCTGGGCCCCTTGATGGACAAGGCCGGCAATGGCGGCAAGGGCATCGGCTGGAACACGCAGACCGAGGTGGGCCAGTTGGGTGACCTGAACGGCCGTGTGAAGGAAGAAGGCGTGACGCAGGGCATGCCCCGCATCGTGACCGACATCGACGCCACCGAAGTGGTGATGATGCTGGCCCCCGAAACCAACGGCCACGTGGCCTGCAAGGCCTGGGAGGCCCTGGGCAAGCAGACCGGGCGCGACCACGTGCACCTGGCGCTGCACCGCGAGGACGAAAAGATCCGCTTCCGCGACATCCAGGCGCAGCCGCGCAAGATCATCAGCTCGCCCACCTGGTCGGGGCTGGAGAGCGAAAAGGTCAGCTACAACGCCGGCTACACCAACGTGCACGAGTACATCCCATGGCGCACCCTCACGGGCCGCCAGCAGTTCTACCAGGACCACCCGTGGATGCGTGACTTCGGTGAAGGCTTTGTGAGCTACCGCCCACCGGTGCACCTGAAGACGCTGCACGAGGTCGAAGGCAAGAAGCCCAACGGCAACAAGGAAATCCAGCTGAACTTCATCACGCCGCACCAGAAGTGGGGCATCCACAGCACGTACAGCGACAACCTGATGATGCTCACGCTGAACCGGGGTGGCTCGGTGGTGTGGCTGAGCGAAGACGACGCCAAGGTCGCCGGCATCGTGGACAACGACTGGGTCGAACTCTTCAACGCCAACGGCGCCATCGCGGCCCGCGCGGTGGTGAGCCAGCGCGTGAACCCCGGCATGGTGATGATGTACCACTCGCAAGAGAAGATCATCAACACCCCCGGCTCCGAGATCACCGGCACGCGCGGCGGCATCCACAACTCGGTCACCCGCATCGTGCTCAAGCCCACCCACATGATTGGTGGCTACGCGCAGTACAGCTACGGCTTCAACTACTACGGAACCATCGGCACCAACCGCGACGAGTTCGTGCTGGTGCGCAAGATGGACCGCGTGGACTGGCTCGATGACGAGCCAACGTCCAGCGCAGCAGCCCACGCCTGAAGCCGAAGACAAGGAGAAACACGATGAAAATTCGCGCACAAATCGGCATGGTGCTGAACTTGGACAAGTGCATCGGTTGCCACACCTGTTCCGTCACCTGCAAGAACGTCTGGACCAGCCGCCCCGGGGTGGAATACGCCTGGTTCAACAACGTAGAAACCAAGCCCGGCATTGGCTACCCCAAGGAATGGGAAAACCAGGACAAGTGGAACGGTGGCTGGGTACGCAGCCCGGACGGCTCCATCGCGCCCCGCCAGGGCGGCAAGTGGAAGCTGCTCATGCGCATCTTCGCCAACCCCAACCTGCCGCAGATCGACGACTACTACGAACCTTTCACGTTCGACTACGACCACCTGCAGTCCGCGCCCGAGAGCAAGGCCGCGCCCACGGCCCGCCCGCGCAGCCTGATCACCGGCAAGCGCATGGAGAAGATCGAGTGGGGCCCGAACTGGGAAGAAATCCTGGGCGGCGAGTTCAGCAAGCGCAGCAAGGACAAGAACTTCGACGATGTGCAAAAGGACATCTACGGCCAGTTCGAAAACACCTTCATGATGTACCTGCCGCGCCTGTGCGAGCACTGCCTGAACCCGGCGTGTGTGGCGTCGTGCCCCAGCGGCTCGATCTACAAGCGCGAGGAAGATGGCATCGTGCTGATCGACCAGGACAAGTGCCGCGGCTGGCGCATGTGCGTCTCGGGCTGCCCCTACAAGAAGATTTATTACAACTGGCAGTCGGGCAAGGCCGAGAAGTGCATCTTCTGCTACCCGCGCATCGAGGCGGGCCAGCCCACGGTGTGCTCGGAAACCTGCGTGGGCCGCATCCGCTACCTGGGTGTGCTGCTGTATGACGCAGACCGCATCCAGGAAGCCGCCAGCGTGGAGCGCGACCGCGACCTGTACCAGGCGCAGCTCGACATCTTCCTGGACCCGAACGACCCCGATGTGATCCGCCAGGCCCGCATCGACGGCATTCCGGACAGCTGGATGGACGCCGCCCGCAACAGCCCGGTCTACAAGATGGCCGTGCAATGGAAGGTGGCCCTGCCGCTGCACCCCGAATACCGCACGCTGCCCATGGTCTGGTATGTGCCGCCGCTCTCGCCCATCACGGCTGCCGCCAACGCGGGCCATGTGGGCGTGAATGGCGACATTCCCGATGTGTCGCAGCTGCGCATTCCCGTGCAGTACCTGGCCAACCTGCTGACCGCAGGCGACACGGGGCCCGTGGTGCGGGCGCTCGAGCGCATGCTGGCCATGCGCACCTACCAGCGCGACAAGCATGTGGAGCAGCGCCAGAACCTGGCCGTGCTCAAGCAGGCGGGCCTGTCGATGGCCGAGGTGGAGGAGATGTACCACGTGATGGCGATTGCCAACTACGAGGACCGCTTCGTCATCCCGTCGGCCCACCGCGAGTACGCCGAGAACGCGTTCGACATCCGGGGCGGTTGCGGCTTCTCGTTTGGCAACGGCTGTTCCGATGGCGCCACCGAGACCAGCATGTTCGGCGGAAAGAAGCCCCGCACGATCCCGATCAAAGCCACGGTCTGAAGCACAGGCAAAGGAATCACCATGTTCAAGAAGAACCCGACCTCCGTGCGCCTGACCCTGCGCGCCCTGGGCTACCTGCTGAGCTACCCCGATGCGCAACTGCGCAGCGTGATGCCGCAGCTCATCGACGCGCTGCAGGTGGAGCAGGCGCTGACCCCCGAGCGCATGGCCGAACTCGAAGCCGTGTGCCAGCACCTTGCGGCAATCGACCCGCTGGAAGCCGAGGCCCGCTACGTGGACAACTTCGACCGGGGCCGCCAGACCTCGCTGCACCTGTTCGAGCATGTGCACGGCGATTCGCGCGACCGGGGGCCGGCGCTCATCGACCTGCTGCAGACCTACGACAAGGCGGGCCTGAAGTTCGAAGCCGAAGAGCTGCCCGACCACCTGCCCGTGGTGCTGGAGTTCGCCTCCACCCAGCCGGTGGAGGTGGCCAGGGAGTTCCTGGGCGAAATGGCCCACATCCTGAACGCGCTGTTCAGCGCGCTGGTGGCGCGCAACAGCCCCTATGCCAGCGTGATTGCTGCGGTGCTCGAAGTGTCGGGCCAGCGCGTGCAGTCGGTGGCGCTCACGCCCGAGCCGTCCATGGACGAGGCCTGGGCCGAGCCCGAAGCGTTTGGCGGTTGCAGCACCCAGGGCCAGTCCAAGCCCGACCAGCCGCAGCCTCTGCATTTTGTTCGTACCCCCCGCGCCGAGCGGGCACCAGAAGGAGTCTCCGTATGACCGCCTGGCTTGACACCCTGTTGTTTGGCATCTATCCCTATATTTGCCTCGCTGTCTTTTTCATCGGCAGCTGGGCGCGGTTCGACCGCGACCAGTACACCTGGAAAAGCGATTCCTCCCAGCTGCTGCGCACCGGCAGCCTGCGCTGGGGCAGCAACCTGTTTCATGTGGGGGTGTTGTTCCTGTTCTTTGGCCATACCGTGGGCATGCTCACACCGCACTTCTTGTATGAGCACTTCATCGGCGCAGGCGCCAAGCAGCTCATGGCCATGGTGTCGGGGGGCATTGCAGGCCTGATGGGTTTCGTGGGCCTGTCCCTCCTGCTGCACCGCCGCCTGTCGGATGCGCGCATCCGCGCCACCTCCAAGACCAGCGACATCCTGATCCTGGTGCTGCTGTGGGTGCAACTGGCGCTGGGCTTGGCCACCATCCCGCTGTCGGCACAACATCTGGACGGCTCCATGATGATGCGCCTGGCTGAGTGGGGGCAACGCATCGTCACTTTCCGCAGTGGCGCGGTCGATCTGCTGGCCGGTGCGGGTTGGATCTTCAAGACGCACATGTTCTTGGGCATGAGTATCTTCCTGATCTTCCCCTTCACCCGCCTGGTGCATGTGTGGAGCGGCTTTGGCACGCTGGCCTATGTGCTGCGCCCCTATCAGGTAGTGCGTGCGCGCCGCCTGAACCTGCCGCCCGGCCACATGCAGTCGCAAGACCGCCGTGGCGCTTGATTTCGCATCACAAAAGGAGCACACCATGAGCGGATGTGGAACCGGTAGCTGCGGTTGCGGCACCAGCGCAACCAGCCAGAGCGCCCCCCAAAGCATGCTCTCCCCGGAGCAGACGGCCGCCTACGAGGCGCTCTCCGCCACGGTAGGAGCGACTGCCATGGCAGACTCGCCCGCCATGGCAACCCCTCAGCCCATGGGGCAGGCCCCGGTGGCGCGCATCAACGGCGTGGCATTGAATTCAACGGCCGAGTGGCTGGATGAGGAGGCCCTGCGCCAGCGTGCCTGCACCGAGCTGCTGCGACAGGCGGCCCAGCAAGGCGGCCTGCTGGCGCAGGACGACGTGCCGGGTGTCGAAGGCGCCATCAGCACCGAGGCCTCGAATGCCATCGAGCAGCTGCTGGAGCGCGAGCTGCCCATCCCCGACCCGTCGGAAGAAGCCTGCCGCCGCTACCACGACGCCCACCCTGCGGCACACGCCCATGGCGAGCGGGCCCAGCTGCGCCACGTGCTGTTCGCCGTGACGCCGGGCGTGGACGTGAAGCAGCTGCGGCTGCGTGCCGAGGCCATGTTGATCGACCTGCGCTGCGCGGACGATGGTGGCGCGAAGTTTGCCGAGGCGGCTGCGCAGTGGTCCAACTGCCCCAGCGGCCAGCAAGGCGGCGACCTGGGCTGGCTGACCCGCGCCGACTGCGCCCCCGAGTTCGCCCGCGAGGTGTTTGGCAGCGCCGAGATCGGCGTGCTCGCACGCCTGGTGCACAGCCGGTTTGGCCTGCATGTGGTGGAGGTGGTGGCCCGCGACCCGGGGCAGCAGCCGTCGTTCGAGGAAGTGCGCCGGGCCATCGCCCTCACGCTGCGCCAGCAGGCCTGGGTGAACGCCCTGCGCCAGTACCTGCAGGTGCTGGCGGGCGCGGCCGTGGTGGAAGGCGTGTCGCTGGACGCGGCCGACTCGCCGCTTGTACAGTAGTTGCACCGCACGCCACCCGATTGCCTGCCCATGCCCGACGAGCTGCTTGATCGCCTGCGCCGTTTCCACAACGACGCCTTTCCCCAGTACCGCGAGCAGTTCCAGGCGCTGGTGGACGAAGGGCAGCACCCGACCACCCTGTTCATCGGCTGCTCCGACTCGCGCCTGGTGCCCTACCTGCTCACGGGCGCGGGCCCGGGGGAGCTTTTCCTGGTGCGCAACGTGGGTGCCTTCATCCCGCCGTATGACGGATCTCATGGCCACCATGGCACCACGGCGGCCATCGAGTTCGCGGTGCTCAACCTGCAGGTGCGCCGCATCGTGGTGTGCGGCCACAGTCACTGTGGGGCTATCAAGGCGATGTATGGTGAGGTTTCGCCCGAAGCGCCCAACCTGAGCCGCTGGCTGGACCTGGGGCGCGAGGCCCTGCTGCCGATGCAGGCTGGCCCCGAGGTGCTGCGCCGCACCGAGCAGCGCGCGGTGGTGCTGCAGCTCGAACGCCTCATGGAGTACCCCATGGTGCGCAGCCGCGTGCAGTCGGGCCAGATCAGCCTGCACGGCTGGCACTATGTGATCGAGGAAGGAGAAGTCCATGTGTTTGATGTCAAGACGGGCGGTTTTGTGCCGGCCTCGCGGGCGGACAACAGCGGAACCGGTCCTTACCATCCGTACGTGGAGCATGATGGGCAGGTTCTTCTGGACGAGCTTTGACCTTGTCGGGCATGCTCGTGGCAGATCCGCGAGGAATGAGTCCCTCTTGATGGAACGCAAGACCTCACTGGCGTGAAACCCAAATCATCGGCCCCCATGAAACGCGAACCCCAGCCCCCCCTCAAGCCCACCTCGTCCCTGCAGCCCATCAGCCTGGATGTGCTGCGTGAGAAATACCTCAAACCCGGGGAAACCACCGCCGACGAGCTGTACCAGCGCGTGGCGCGGGCCCTGGCCTCGGTCGAAAAACCAGAACTCCGCGAAAAGTACGAAACCCTGTTCCTGGCCAACCTGAAGGCGGGCGCCATCGGGGCGGGCCGCATCATGAGCGCGGCGGGCACCGACATCCAGGCGACGCTCATCAACTGCTTCGTGCAGCCCGTGGGCGATTGCATCCAGGGTGTGGACGACGAGGGTTTCCCGGGCATCTACGAGGCGCTGCGCGAGGCAGCGGAAACCATGCGCCGGGGCGGCGGCGTGGGCTACGACTTCTCGCGCATCCGGCCCAAGGGCGCGCAGGTCAAGGGCACCGCGTCCATGGCCTCGGGGCCGTGCAGCTACATGAACGTGTTCGACCAGTCGTGCTCCACCGTGGAGAGCGCGGGCGCGCGCCGGGGCGCGCAGATGGGTGTGCTGCGCATCGACCACCCGGATGTGCACGAATTCATCACGGCCAAGCGCACGCCGGGGCGCTGGAACAACTTCAATGTGTCGGTGGGGGTGTCCGACGAGTTCATCCATGCCGTGCAGAACAGCGCGCCGTGGGAGCTGGTGCACAAGGCACGCCCCGGCACTGCCCTGCTGGCCCAGGGAGCCCGCCAGCGCGCCGATGGCCAGTGGGTCTACGCCACGGTGCCCGCGCGCGAGCTGTGGGACACGATCATGAAGTCGGCCTATGACTTCGCCGAGCCCGGCATCCTGTTCCTGGGCCGCATCAACGAAGACAATAACCTGCACTATTGCGAAGACATCGCGGCCACCAACCCCTGTGGCGAGCAGCCGCTGCCGTCGTACGGGTGCTGCGACCTCGGCCCCATCATCCTGACCCGCTTTGTGCGCCATCCCTTCGGTTTCGGGGGCGTGGCCGCGTTTGATTTCGATGCGTTCACGAAGGCCGTGGCGCTGCAGGTGCGCGCGCTGGACAACGTGCTCGATGTGACCTACTGGCCGCTTCCGCAGCAGCGCGACGAGGCCATGGCCAAGCGGCGCATCGGCGTGGGCTTCACCGGCATGGGCAACACGCTGGCCATGCTGTGCCTGCGCTACGACCTGCCCGAGGGCCGCACCATGGCCGCGCGCATCGCCGAGTGCATGCGCGATGCCGCCTATGCCGCCTCGGTGGACCTGGCGCGCGAGAAAGGGGTGTTCCCCAAGTTCCAGGCCGAGCCCTACCTGTCGGAGGGCACGTTCGCCAGCCGCCTGCCCGATTCGCTCAAGGCCGCCATCCGCCAGCACGGCATCCGCAACAGCCACCTGCTGTCCATCGCCCCCACGGGCACCGTGAGCCTGGCCTTTGCCGACAACGCCTCCAACGGCATCGAGCCTCCTTTCTCGTGGATGTACAAGCGCAAGAAGCGCGAGTCCGACGGCAGCACCTCGGAGTACGCTGTCGAGGACCACGCCTGGCGGCTGTACCGCGAGCTGGGCGGCGATGTGGAGGCGTTGCCGGACTACTTCGTCTCGGCGCTGGCCATGCCGGCTGAAGGCCACATTGCGATGATGGAGGCCGTGCAGCCCTTTGTGGACACGGCTATTTCGAAGACGGTGAACATCCCGGCCGACTATCCCTACGAAGGTTTCAAGGACCTGTACCTGCAGGCCTGGCGCGCCAGGCTCAAGGGCCTGGCCACCTACCGGCCCAATGCCATCCTGGGATCGGTGCTGGAAACCCACGCCGCGCCTGAACCAGCATCTGTAGCACCCCCCGCACCTGCGGTGGACCCCATGCGTACCGTGATCGAAAGCCGCCCCCAAGGCGGCCTTTCGGCCGTGGCCGAAAAGCTCGAGTACTGGACGCAGGAAGGCCACAAGACGCTGTACCTCATTGTGTCGTTCCTGCCCGTGCCCACGGGGGTTGGCAACGGCACGGTGGACCGCGCCATCGAGTTCTTCATGCCCGTGGGCCAGAGCGGTGAATCGCAGCAGTGGATCACCTCCAGCATGCGCATGCTGTCGCTGGCGGCGCGCGGCGGCTTCCTGGAGCGGGCGCTGTCCGACATGCGCAAGGTGGCCTGGGACCGGGGCCCGGTGCGCCTGGGGCAGCACCGCAAGGACGATGGCACCCTGGTGCCCATGTGGCACGACTCCGAAGTGGCGGCCATGGCCTATGCCATCCAGAACATCCTGGCGCGCCGCGTGGCCGACCCCGTGCAGCAGCAGCTGCCCCTGGACGAACCCGCGCCGCCGCCGGTGGCCGTGCCGCAGGCCATGGCGGGCAAGAAGTGCAGCGAATGCGGCGCCCACGCCGTGATCCGCAAGGACGGCTGCGACTACTGCACGCAGTGTGGACACCTGGGGACCTGTGGGTGACCTCCCGGCCGGTCATTCCCGTGCGCCCCGCGGCGGGAAAACCGTCGCCTGAGGTGCTGGCCGCGCTGGACACGCGGTGGCGCTGGCGCTACCTCATGCTGGCACCGCACCGGCTGGGTTTCTTCCTGGCCATGGTGGTGCTGGTGGCGTCGGGGGGATGGTGGGCGCTGGTGCAGGTGGCCAGGTCCACCGGCTGGTGGGGCCTTTACTATGCGCTGTCCCCCACGCTCGTGCATTCGGTCGTGATGGCATTCGGCTTCATCCCGCTGTTCTTTGCGGGTTTCCTGTTCACGGCCGGCCCCAAATGGCTCGGGGTGGCGCCCCTGCCGGCGCAGGCGCTGCGCGCACCCCTGGTGGCGCAGGCCGCGGGCTGGCTGCTGTGGCTGGCGGGCGCGCATTGGCGCATTGGCGCGGCCCTCGCGGGGCTGGCGCTGGCGGCCGTTGGCCTGGTGTGGATGTCGGCGCTGTTCTGGGGCCGTGTGCGCCAGAGCCAGGCGCAGGACCAATTGCATGCGCGTGTCGTCGCGGGCGCCTGCGCGCTGGGCTGCCTCAGCCTCGCGGGCCTGTGGCTGAGCCTTGCCGTGGGAACACATGCGCTCGCCCGCGCCTGGGTGTTCACCGGCCTGTGGGGGTTTGTCGTCGTGGTCTACGTCACGGTGGCGCACCGCATGATCCCCTTCTTCACCTCCAGCGCCATGCCCATGGTGCAGGCGTGGCGGCCCTTCTGGGTGCTGTGGCTCATGCTCGCCGCCGCGCTGCTGCAGGTGCTCGCCGCCTGGCTGGAGTGGGCCGGGCTGCCCGCCACCCAGGCGGGGCCCGCCTGGACGCTGGTGCACGGCACGCTGCAGCTGGTGGTGGGGGGCGTGCTGGTCTGGCTGGCCTGCGTGTGGGGGCTGGTGCAAAGCCTCAGGAACCGGCTGCTGGCGATGCTGCACATCGGATTTCTGTGGCTGGGGCTGGCTTTCGTGCTCGGAGGCCTGTCGCAGTGGCTGGCCTGGGGCTTTGGCCTGGGAACGCTGGGCCTGGGCGCGCTGCACGCGCTGACCATGGGCTGCCTGGCGTCGCTGATGCTGGCCATGGTGACGCGGGTGTCGTGCGGGCACAGTGGCCGGGCTCTGGTCGCCGACCGCATCGCGTGGTCGCTGTTCTGGCTGCTGCAGGCGGCCACGGTGCTGCGCATCGCGTCGGCGGTGCCGGGTGTTTTCGGTATCGCGTGGGCCTGGCTGCTGCCGCTGGCAGCGTGCCTGTGGGCCGTCACCATGGGCGTGTGGGGCGTCCGGCTGGGCCGGTGGTATGGCCGGGTGCGGGCCGATGGCCGTCCGGGCTGAAGCACCTTTTCAAGGATATTCCATGGCTGTCATTCCCTGGCCTTTGAACCACACGCCCCGGCCCGTGCCCCCTGCGGCGCATGGCGCTGCACGCGCGGCCGCCGCGCCGGAGGATGTCGCCGCCATGGCCGCGGCGCTGATCCAGTCGCGCCAGACCATCCTGCCCAAGCGGCTGGCCGCCCCGGGGCCGAGTGCCCTGGAACTGGCGCAGATCCTCAACGCCGCGTCCCACGCACCGGACCACGGCCAGCTGGTGCCGTGGCGCTTCGTGCTGGTGCCCGAGGCAGCGCGCCCGGCGCTGGCCGATGTGTTTGCCCAGGCCCTGCGTGAGCGCGATCCCGCAGCCACGCTGGCGCAGGCCGAGCAGGCGCGCGAGAAGGCCTACCGGGCACCGGTGCTGATGCTGGTGGTGGTGAACGGGCAATGCGGCGACCCCGGCATCGACCTGTCCGAGCGCCTGGTTTCCGCGGGATGCGCGGTGCAGAACATGCTGCTCATGGCCACAGCGCAGGGGTATGGGTCGGCGCTCACGAGCGGCAAGGCCCTCACGTCGGGCGGGCTGCGGGGGCTGTTCCAGCTGGCCCCCTGGGAGCAGGCGCTGTGTTTTGTCAGCATCGGGACCGTGCAGTCGCGCAAGGCCGCGCGTGCCCGGCCCGCGGCGGACAGCTATGTGAGCACGCTCGACGCACAGCAGGGCGTGGTGCTGCCCGGCTTCTGAAGCGGGGCGCGCCCGGCGATTCCTTTCCTTTCATTTCATAGAAACCTTCATGGACATTTCCAGTTTTGACGACCTGCTGCAGGCTGCGCGCCTGCAGCCCGAGCCCCAGCGCCTCCTGTTCGTGTTTGCCGCGGTGGAGCTGCCGGACGACGCCAGCCCGGCCCAGCGTGCCCGCTTCGAAGCGGGGCAGGGCGGAGCCCTGGTGCCGCTGATGTGCGTGGACAAGGCGCCGCAGGAGCTGCCTTCGTTCAGTGCGCTGGTGGAAGAGGCCAGCCAGTTCAGCGCCCCGGGCCATGACTGGGCCATGGTGTTCGCAGCAGCCCTGTCGGGCACGCTGGACAAGGCACCCACCAGTGCGGATGCCCAGGCGCCCCTGCAACGCATGGTCGATGCGATCAAGGGTGGGTCCCATGGGGCGTATATACCCTTCGACCGGCAGGGACAGCCCGTCCGGTTCGGCTGAGGCGCAGATGGCCTGGCCCGCCCCATCCGCCCGCCATATCCCCGGTTTCAGCGCGCCGGCCGTCGGGTTCGAGCAACCCTTCGCCATGCTGGAGGCCTGCCATGAGCGCGTGCAGCGTTCGCTGGCCTTGCTGGGCCGCCTGCGCGCCCATGTGCGCCTGCAGGGTGCCGACGAGAGCGCCCGCCAGGCGGCGCGCGACGTGCTGCGGTATTTCGACATCGCCGCACCGCTGCACCATGAAGACGAGGAACTCCACGTCTTCCCGCTGCTGCTCGCCCAGGCCGAGCCCGGGGTCCTGGCGCTGGTGCGCAGCCTGCAGGACGACCATGTCCGCATGGTGGCGGACTGGGCTGCAGCACGGGTTGCGCTGCAGGCGCTGGAACAAGGAGCCATCCAGGGATTCGCGGAATCGGAGGAGGCGCTCCTTGATCGATTTGCGGACCGCTATGCAGGCCATATCCGCCGCGAGGAGCAGGAAGCCTACCCGGCGGCGCTGCACCTGCTGGAGCCCGCTGCGCTGGACGGGATGGGGCGGGAGATGGCGCGCCGCCGCGGCGCTGCCTGACACGGTGGTGCCCTCTGCAGCGCCCCCGTGTGCCGTGATTGAGCCGGGTGCCGCAGTACCCGTGTTCCGGAACGGTTGACTAGACGGAGCGAGCGGAGCCTTGCCCCCGGAGCCTCTCAGGTCCAGAGGCCGATGGCACCCGGGTGGAGGGCGGATCGGGACTGGAGCCGTGCAGGTGTTTACCATCACGGGATGTCACTCTCTCATCTGCACCGGGACGCACCTTGACCGACGCAAAGAAACCCCATTTTGGCCAGCCCTTCAAGGTGGGCTCCCTATCTTCCACACCGCCTGGTTTCAAGTTCGGAATCAACTACGGCACGGGCCTGGTGTCGGGCAATAGAGTCGCCCCTGAGCCAGCCCTCCCCGATGACGCGACAGCTTGCAACACGCGGGGAAATGACTGGCTGCTGTCCAACCGGACTGCCGACGCCATTCGTGCCTACGACCGGGCCATCGCACTCAAGCCCGATTACGTCGATCCGTACTTCAACCGCGGCAACGCCCTGCTGCGCCTGCAGCGCAACGAAGAGGCCTTGGCCTCATTCGACCAGGTCATCGCGCTTTCGCCGGGGTTGGTGCTGGCGCACTACAACCGCGGAACCGTCCTGCAAACGCTGGGCCGGTTGCCGGAGGCCATGGAAAGCTACCGCCGCGTGCTGGCGATGGAGCCCGGGAATGCGCAGGCGCGTTTCAATCTGGGCTGCGTGCACCTGCAGATGAAGCAGTTTGGAGAAGCCCTGGAATGCATGGACGAAGTGATAGCGCGCGCACCCGAGATACCGGAGCCGCACAACAATCGGGGCACGGCCTTGCTTCGGTTGGGGCGTTATGCCGAAGCAGTTGCCAGCTTCAGCCGGGCACTGGCCCTCCAGCCTCAGTACGCAGAGGCATACAACAACCGGGGCGAGGCGCAACTGCAACTGAGAAACCTGGAAAACGCGCTGGCGGATGTCCGCCGCGCGGTCGAGCTTCGGCCCCAGCAAGGGGAGTCCAGATTCCTCATGGGCAGGCTTCTGCGGGAGATGAAGCGGTATGACGAAGCATTGCAGCAGTTGTACCTGGCTCAGCGCCTGTCTGCCCCGATTCCTGTGCTGCAGTGCGAAATCGCCACGGCGAAGGTGAATGGTTGCATTTGGCAGGGTCTGGAGGAGGAGATCCTTCAGCTGCAGCAGGCAGTCACACACCAGAAGCACGCGCTGGAGCCGTTCATTGCGTTGTCATTGTTCGATGTGCCCGCGCTTCACAAGGAGACGGCGCGGCTCCAGGCCGAGCGCGAGCTTCCTGCTCCGGCACTGGGCGCCATTCCTGCACGTGCAAGGCACGGAAAAATCCGCGTGGGGTACTACTCGGCAGATTTTCGAGATCACCCCATGGCGCACCTGATCGCCGAGCTCTTTGAGGTGCATGACCGCGAGCGGTTCGAGTGGTTCGCCTTCTCCGTGGGGCCTGACGTACAGGATAGGATGCGCCAGCGCGTGGCGGCGGCGTTTGATCATTTTCTGGATGTCCGTGAGCGCAGTGATATCGAGATCGCCCGTCTCTCTCGGGAACTCGGTATCGATATCGCCATTGACCTGATGGGTTTTACCATGGCGAGCCGGTTGGGTTGCTTTTCCCACCGGTGTGCCCCTGTCCAGGCCAGCTATATGGGCTATCCGGGTACCACCGGGGCCGACTGCATGGACTACGTGATTGCCGACAAGGTGGTGATCCCGCCTCAATCCCAGGCCCATTTCACTGAAAAAGTGGTCTACCTTCCCCACAGCTACCAGGTCAACGATTCGCGGCGCAAGATTGCGGAGCGCGAATTTACTCGCGAGGAGGTGGGTCTGCCAGCCAGCGGGTTTGTCTTTTGCTGCTTCAACAACAATTTCAAGATCATGCCACCCACTTTCGGCGGCTGGATGCGCATCCTCCACGCTGTCGAAGGCAGCGTGCTGTGGCTGCTGGAAGACAACCCGACAGCCGCGCGGAACTTGCGGCGCGAGGCGCAGGCCCGGGGGATTTCCGCGGAGCGCCTGGTGTTTGCACCGCGCATGCCCATGGACCAGTATCTGGCGCGCTTGCGGCTGGCGGACCTGTTCCTGGACACCCTGCCCTACAACGCGCACACCACCGCCAGCGATGCTTTGTGGGCGGGGTTGCCGGTGTTGACATGCATGGGGGAGTCATTCGCGAGCCGCGTGGCTGCCAGTCTCTTGTGCGCCGTCGGACTGCCGGAACTCATCGCGCAGACCCAGGGCGATTTCGAGGCGCGGGCGATTGAGCTGGCCCGTGACCCCTCGCAGCTTGGGCATATTCGCGGCAAACTGCGCAGGGAGGGCCCTGTGTCGCCGCTGTTCGATGCCAGGCTCTTCGCACGCCATGTGGAATCGGCGTACACCACCATGTACGACCGCTTGTGCCAGGGTTTGCCTCCCGATGTGATCGAGGTGTGATGCTTCCTCCTTGGCAGCCCCGAGCAGCGGTGGCTGGCGCCGTCACGGGTGCGTACGCAGCGCGTGCCAATTCCACAACTTTGCTCTGACTCCAAAAATGAATCTCACCCTGTTCGGAACCGGTTATGTAGGGCTTGTCACCGGGGTGTGCCTTGCGGAACTGGGCAATGATGTCCTGTGCATCGACACGGATGCCGACAAGATTGCAGCCCTTCAGCGCGGAGAAGTGCCTATCTATGAGCCCGGGCTGCAGGAGCTGGTCGTCAGCAACTCCCGCGCGGGCCGGCTGGGGTTCTCCACCGACATGGCGCGCGGAGTGGCCCACGGGGATGTTCAGTTCATCGCGGTGGGCACTCCTTCTGCGGAGGACGGCAGTGCGGATCTGCGCCATGTATTCGATGTGGCTGGTGCCATTGCCACGCACATGACGGGCTTCAAGGTCATCGTCAACAAGTCGACGGTGCCCGTCGGCACGGGCGAAGCGGTGCACCGTGCTGTCGCCGCCACGCTGGCGCGACGCGGGGAAGGCGCGGACCCGGCCCCTGGCTACGCCGTGGTGTCCAATCCAGAATTCCTCAAGGAAGGCAGCGCGATCGAGGACTTCATGCGGCCCGACCGCATCATTCTCGGCTGCGGCGACACGCCGCAGGAGCTGCGGGCCGGCAACCTCATGCGTGAGTTGTACCGCCCGTTCGGGCATGGCCACGACCGCGTCATCTGCATGGACCGGCGCAGTGCCGAGTTCACCAAGTATGCGGCGAACGCCATGCTGGCCACGCGCATCAGTTTCATGAACGAGATGGCCAACCTGGCCGACCGGCTGGGTGTGGACATCGAACCCGTGCGCGTGGGTATCGGCGCGGATCCGCGCATTGGTGAGAGCTTTCTTTACCCGGGCGTGGGCTATGGCGGCAGCTGCTTTCCCAAGGATGTGACTGCGTTGCAGCGTATGGGCGAGGAGGTCGGGCTGCCGCTGCGATTGCTCGCGGCGGTGGCACAGGTCAACGATAGACAGAAGCGGCTGCTGGTGGACAAGCTCGCCCAGCGGCTCGGACCGGATCTTTCCGGCCGTCAGCTGGCGGTGTGGGGGCTTGCCTTCAAGCCCAATACCGATGACATGCGCGAGGCTTCCAGCCGGGTGCTGGTCCGTGAATTGCTGGAGCGCGGGGCGGTGCTTCGGGTCTTCGATCCGGTGGCCATGCAGGAGGCCCGCCGTTGCCTGGAGGAGGATCTGCGCGACCGGCCCGAACTGCTCGAACACATCAGCTATGCCCAGGATCCCATTGACGCCGCGCGCGGTGCAGACGCCTTGCTGATCGTGACCGAATGGCAGGTGTTTCGCAGTCCCAATTTCGATGCCCTGCGGGCGGCCCTGCGGCAGCCCCTTGTCGTGGACGGGCGCAATCTGTACGAGCCGCGCTCCATGCGGGCCCTGGGGTTCGACTATCTGACCGTGGGCCGCAGCGCTGCGGATGCACTCGGGGCCATGGCAGCATGACGACGGAAAAAAAAATCCTGGTCACGGGAGGCGCTGGCTTTCTTGGCTCCCATCTGTGCGAGCGCCTGCTGAAGGATGGCCATGCGGTGCTGTGCGTGGACGACTTCTCCACCGGCTTGGAAAAGAACATCGCCCACCTCCTGGCCTCGCCGCGGTTTCGTGTGCTTTGCCACGACGTCGTCCAGGCCCTGGATGCCGAAGTGGACGAGATCTACAACCTGGCCTGCCCCGCGTCGCCCGTGCACTACCAGTCCGATCCGCTGCGGACCCTGCGCACCAGCGTGCTGGGTGCCATGAATCTGCTGGAGCTGGCCCGCAAGTGCCATGCCGTGATTCTTCAGGCCTCGACGAGCGAGGTGTATGGCGACCCCGGCGTGCATCCGCAGCCTGAGTCCTATTGGGGCAACGTCAATCCCATCGGTGTGCGGGCCTGCTACGACGAGGGCAAGCGCTGCGCGGAGACCCTGTTCTTCGACTACCGGCGCCAGCATGGCGTGCGCACCAAGGTCGTGCGGCTGTTCAATACCTATGGCCCGCGCATGCGTCCGGATGACGGCCGGGTGGTCTCCAACTTCATCATCCAGGCGCTGCGCGGGGCGGATCTGACCGTTTACGGGGCGGGGACGCAGACCCGCAGCTTCTGCTACGTGGATGACCTCGTGGAAGCCCTGGTGCGCATGATGGCCACGCCGGACGAGGTGGCGGGACCGGTCAATCTGGGCAATCCAGGGGAGTTCACCGTCCTGGAACTCGCGCAGAAAATCCTCGCAGGGACGGGCTCGTCCGCGCGGATCACCTACCACCCGCTCCCGGGAGACGATCCCCGGCAGCGGCAGCCCGACATTTCGCTGGCGCGCCAGCTGCTGGGGGGGTGGGCCCCCCGCGTCGACATTGACGCGGGCTTGCGCCGGACCATTGCCTATTTCAAGGAGGCGGACGCCGGCTGAGCCCCGGGAGGCGGAGCCAGCGCGTGTCTGGCATCCGCCCCCGCTGTGCCATTCCGCGATGCCCCCCGTTCCATTTGGAACATGTCGAGGGGCAGGAGGTGCGGGTATGGTGCCCGCCGGGGTTTGGTCCTTTCCGATGCCGATACCGAGCCCCCGCTGCCATGAATCTGTTTCTCCGTATCCTCCTGACCCTGTTGCTCGCTCTGGCTTGCGCGATCGGCTGCGCAGCCCTTCACACCCCGCTGCCCTGGATGATCGGCCCGCTGCTGGCCACTTCGGTGGTGTCCATCGCTGGCGGGCCCACGGAAAGCTGGGGGCCCTTGCGCAATGCGGGGCAGTGGACCATTGGCGCCGCCTTGGGCCTGTACTTCACGCCCCAGGTCGTGGGACTGATTGGCGGGCTCTGGTGGGCCATCGCGCTGGGCATCGTGTGGGCGCTGTTCCTGGGCTGGCTGTTTGGCGCCTGGCTGTACAGGGTGCATGCGCCGCGCATGCACGGGGTGCCTGCGCCGATGCTGCGGGCCACGAGCTACTTCTCGGGGGCCATCGGTGCGGCATCCGAAATGACCCTGCTGTCCGAACGCGAGAACGCCCGCACCGACCTCGTGGCGGCCAGCCACAGCCTGCGGTTGCTGATCGTCACGGTCACGATCCCTTTCGCGCTGCAATGGAGCGGACTGCATGGCCTGGACATCCTGCCGCCCACGGCCCGGGTGGTGAGCGCACCCGGTCTGGCGCTGATGGCGCTGCTGACGGGGGCCGGGGCCCTGCTGATGGGCAGGCTGGGCCGGGCGAACCCGTGGTTCATGGGCGCGATGCTGGTGTCCATGGGGCTCACCATGGCAGGCATCACCCTGTCCGCCGTGCCCCAGGCGATGGTGAATGCGGCGCAACTGGTCATCGGCGTGAGCCTGGGGGTCCGCTTTCGTGCGGATTTTCTGCACACGGCGCCGCGCTGGCTCGTGTCGGTGGCGGTGGGCACCCTGGTGCTCATGGGGGTGTGCGCGTTGTTCGCGGCCTCGCTGGCCTGGGCGACAGGTCTGCCCTGGGTCACCCTGCTGCTGGGGACCTCGCCCGGAGGCATCACCGAGATGGCCATCACCGCCAAGGTGCTGCAGCTGGGCGTGCCGGTGGTCACGGCGTTCCAGGTGTGCCGGCTGATCGCGGTGCTGATGCTGGTGGACCCGCTGTACCGCAAAATCTACCCGTCCTCCGAGGCCTGATATGTGGCAGGGAGCGACTGCGTTGGGCGAGGCCGCGGCCGCGGCCGCGGCCTCCCGCACAATCAGAGTTCATGGCGATGCGTTCGCTTACACAACTATCTTGCGCGTGCCCTTGTATGGCCGCACTTTCTGATCATGAGCATCAAATACAACTTGGGTGGCCGCCCTCCACGGAGTCTCCAGACCCAGCAAACGGCATTGTTTGAGCAGGCCATACGTTTGCACCAGCAGGGGCAGTTGACACAAGCGAATCAAATGTATAACGCCATCCTGCAGGTCAATTCGCGCCATTTTGGAGCCTTGCACATGCTGGGCGTTTTGGCGTACCAGACGGGGCATCACCAGGCTGCATGCGATTTGATTGGTCAAGCGATTGAGCAGCAGCCGAGGGATCCCGCGCCCTATGTCAACTGCGGGCTTGCACTGGGTGCATTGGGACTGCGTGAAGAGGCACTGGCGCATTTTGATCGCGCCATTGCACTGCGCTCCGATTTTGCCGAGGCTCATGTCAACCGGGGAAAGACATTGGTTGAGCTTGGACGGGTTTCAGAGGCCCTCCAAAGCTACGATCTGGCTATCGCCGTCCAACCCCGAATGGCTACCGCCCACAACAACAAAGGAACCGCGCTTCGGGCGCTCGATCGGTTGGACGAGGCGTTGGCGTGCTACCAGCAGGCCTGGACATTGGACGGCAATTACGTCGATGCCCTGTTGAACCTTGCAACGTTGAATGCAGCACTAGGCCGCACCGATGAGGCGCTAGCTGGCTTCGACCGGTTGCTCGCACTGCAACCGCTACATGCTCAGGCCCACAACGGTAAAGGCGCCATCCTGGCCCAGAAGGAACAATGGGAGTTGGCGGTACCGCATTTTCAAGCAGCCATTCAGTCAGACGAAAAGCTGGTGCCAGCGTACAAGAACCTGGGGCAGGCATTACATGCGCTGGCCCGGTACGACCAAGCCGTGCCTGTGCTGCGAAAGGCTTCTGCGCTGCAACCCCATGACTTGGACATCCTTGCACTTCTGGCGGTGGTGCTGACCGACGCAGGGCTGTTTGCAGATGCGCTGGACATGTACGACTTGGCAATCCGGTTGGCTCCTGACAGGCCCGGCCTGTACTTTAACCGTGCGGGTCTCCACGTACGATTCAACAGACATGCAGAGGCTCTAGCAGACTTCCTGGCTGCGTCGGATATGCAGCCAGATAACCAGTATTTGTTCGGCTGGATTGTGAATAGCCGTGTTCATTCTTGCGACTGGAGTGAGCTATCTGCCGATTTGAAACGCTGCGAAGAAAGCATTCTTGCTGGTGAAAATAATGTGCCACCTTTTGTTGCGTTGTCGTTGTTTGATTCGCCCTCGCTGCAAATGCGAGCTGCTATTAATCGGGTGAAGGCGGATTTCCCAGAGAATCATTCTCTGGGTGCAATTCCTCAGCATGCGTCATCTGAAAAAATTCGCGTTGGCTACTATTCTGCTGATTTTTATGGTCATGCGACTGCATATCTCATGGCGGAGCTGTTTGAGGAGCATGATGGGCAGCATTTTGAATGGTTTGCATTTTCAAGCGGGCCAAATATCCATGATTCAATGCGAGAACGCTTGGTTGCCAGCTTCGATCATTTTATCGATGTGCGTGAGCACCGGGATGCTGATGTTGCCCGTATGTCAAGGGAGCTGGGCATAGACATTGCTGTCGATTTGAAAGGCTTCACTACAGACCAACGTTTTGGAGTTTTTTCTCATCGTTGTGCGCCCGTACAGGTTAGTTACCTGGGATATCCAGGAACGACAGGGGCACCATATATGGATTATGTGATGGCCGACAGGGTGGTCATTCCGGATGCCGAGAGGGAGTTTTTTTCTGAGAAGGTTGTGTACTTGCCGCACAGCTACCAAGTCAATGACGCGAAGCGAAGAATCAGTGACAGGGTATTCACTCGTGAGGAACTGGGGCTTCCAAGTGCGGGGTTCGTATTTTGTTGCTTCAACAATAATTACAAAATTCGCCCACTCGTTTTCGATAGCTGGATGCGTATCTTGCGCGCTGTACCAGGCAGTGTTCTGTGGCTTTTTGAAGGTAATGCCAGCGTAGTGACCAATTTGCGCGGTGAAGCGCAGGCGCGAGGTGTTGCTCCAGAGCGGCTGGTGTTCGCACCGCGCATGCCGTTGGATGAGCACTTGGCGCGCCATCGCTGCGCCGACCTGTTCCTGGACACGTTACCCTACAACGCCCACACGACAGCCAGCGATGCGCTGTGGGCGGAGCTCCCAGTGCTTACCTGCCAGGGCAGGTCGTTTGCTGCCCGCGTGGCGTCCAGCCTGCTCCATGCCGTGGGCATGCAGGAGTTAGTGACCCGGGACGCGGCCGAATACGAGGCCCTGGCAATTGCGCTGGCGCAGGACCCGGGGCGCTTGCAGGCGCTGCGCGCCAGACTGGCGGAGCAGAAAGTTGTCTCGCCACTATTTGATGCGCGGCAATTTGCGAGGCACCTGGAAGCGGCTTATACCGCGATGCATAGCCGACATGTACAAGGATTGATGCCAGACGGGATCCGCATTTGATCCGGCCACGAGGGGGGGAGAGGCTGCGCGGCCCTTCGCGCGCCGCTCAGTGCACGACCACCGGGTTCTGCGCCAGCCCCGCATAACGGTCCAGCGCGTCTTCCACTTCTTCCTGCGTGGGGGTGTCGCGCTGCCAGGCCAGGATCTGCTCCTGGAACATCTCGGCCCAGGAGCCGTCCAGGTACACCTCTTTGCCCGAACGCTTGTCCACGATTTCAAAGCCATGGCGTGCGAGCTGGGGAACGGCGGGGGCGGTGTCGTTGAGCGCCTGGGTGCTCTTTTTCTCCACGGCGTCGGGCAGCATGTGGACCACCACGAAGGATTCTGAGTCGTAGAGCATGTGCATCGTGTTCCCCTTGTCGATATAGATGTCAGATGACAGCGGGTTCGCAGAGTTCAAGGCCCAAGGCGGCTTCCGGGAAACGCTGGCAAGGTCGTAACGCCTTGTCCTACGGATCGGTGATCAGCGGAAGCCCGCTCTGGGCTTGGCTCTCTGCTGCGTTCCAGTATTTCATGAAAAAGCGGTGCGGCCGGGCTTCCGGGGGTTTTTTACCGGTCCGGAGCTCGGGTGGCGCTCGGGCGCAACACTTTGATGCTGGAGTGGGCGCCGCAGCCGCCTGCTGTGCCGTCTTCCCTCTTGCGCAGACCAGTTTCAACCGGCCTGCCGCGACCACGCCTCACGGCGCGCCACTGCTGCGCAGCAGCAGGTCGGCGAAGTCGCCGTTGGCCTGGGTCAGCTTGATGCGCACGGGCAGGTAGTTGAGGGCGGGGGCGACCCAGAGCTCGGCCTTCTGGTCGTAGTCCTTGCGGGGCAGGCGCAGCAGCTTCAGGGCGGGGGTGGGGCCGGCGGGCAGGTCCAGCGTTTCCGGGCCTTCGACGGTGAAGGTCCAGCGGTCTGCGGTACGGGCGCTCACAGTGGTGATGGTGACCTGCGTGCCGGGCACGAAGCGGCCCGGGTCGGCCGCCAGCATGGCACCCAGCTGGATGAACAGGCTCAGCCTGTCCTGTGCGCCCGGGCCGACGGCGGCCTCGGGTGTGTTGGCGCTGAAGGTCACCCGGCCCTTGGCATGGTCGAAATGCGCGGCCTGCTCGCTGCGGGATTTGTCGGAAAACTTCTCGGGCAGCAGGCCCTGGGCCGTGATGGCGCCCACGCTGCGCTGTGTGCGGCTGCCCACCAGGAAGGCGCTGACCTCCTGGCGTGCTTCGTAGCGGCTGCCGTCGTGCTGCCAGAGCAGCTCGGCGCGGGCGTTGTACGCGAACTTCTTGGCCTGCCCGCTCACGTCGAACGCCAGCCGCGTGGGGGCCGGAATGCGCACGGGCGGCGGCGGGGCACCCGCGCTGCGCGCTGTGCCGGAGCCCGGGGGCGCGATGTCGATTCCGGCGGCGGTGGTGGAGGTGGTTTCTTCCGCAGGCGGTGCCGAAGCCGCTGGTGCCGGTGCCTCGGCCTGGGGGGCTGATGCCGGGGTGGCCGCGTCTGGCGTGGCAACGTCGGCGGCTGGCGCGGCGGTGGCGGAGCTTGCGCTGGCCTCTGCACCCGCCACCTGCACGGAGGCCCCGGGCGCCGCAACCGGCGGATCTGCCGCGGCCGGGGAGGGGACGGGCGGCGCAGGTTTCCTGCGCACCACGGGCTTGGCCGCAGGCGGCGTTGGCGTGGGCGCGGCCACTGGAGCCGCGGTGGAGGCGGGCGCGGGCGGCGGGACTGCCACGCTGCGCGTGCTGAAGACGCGGCCCGCCGCTGGCTGCTGGGGGCTGTCCCACGCCAGGGGCACCCCTGTCAGCACCAGCCAGTGCAGGGCCAGTACCAGGGCGGTGATGAGAACCAGGGCGCGCCGTGGCATCTACAGCGATGCGTGCAGGAGGGGGCGTCAGGCGCTGCCGGCGCCCAGGTCGCTCGACAGCTGGGCGGCGGCCGCGCGCAGCGGAACGTCGATGGCGCCGTCCCATTCCGGGTCGAAGGTGGCGATGGAGCCCAGCGTGGTGATGCCCAGCTCCAGATGGCCGTCCGCGTCGAACACCGGTGCGCAGAACGCCACGATGCCGGGCAGAAGGGTGTCCACCACGCGGGCCGCGCCGCGCGTGCGCACCTCCGCCAGCAGTGCGTTCACCTCGGCCATTGTGGAGGGCAGGTCGGTGCGCCGCATCTTCACGGCGCGGGCCAGCTCGTCCTTGAGCAGCGGAGCCACCACGTCGGGCGCCATATGCGCCGCAAAGCAGCGGCCGGTGGCGGACGAGAGCAGCGGCATCACGTCGCCCAGGCGCAGGTTGGCGGTCACGGCCTGGGGCGATTCCTCCCAGTGCACGATGGTCGGGCCGTGGTTGCCCCACACGGCCAGCGCCAAGGTGTGGCCGATGCTTTCCATGAGTTCGGGCATGCGCTCGCGCGCTAGGCGCACGGCATCGAGCCGGGCCAGCGAGGCCAGCCCCAGCTTGAGGGCGGCGGGCCCCAGGTCGTAGCGCGCGGTGCGGCTGTCCTGCGTGACCAGGCCCAGGCGCTGAAAGCTCACCAGATACCGGTGCGCCTTGGCCGCGCTCATGCCGGCCGAGGCCGCCACATCCTTGAGCATCAGCGGTCCGCGCGAGCGTGTCAGCCCCTCCAGCAGGGCAAAACCCACCTCGACCGATTGAATTCCTGCACGTTCTTTGTCCATGTGCACTAAAATTTGCGAGTTTTGTTTAGTTAAATCAATTTACCCAAGCGTAATTCGTGCTGGGTGAAGACTTTCAACCCCTTGAGACAAAGGTCCTGCCACCATGAAACTCGCTACCTACAAAGACGGCTCGCGCGACGGCCAACTGGTTGTCGTCTCCCGCGACCTGGGCACAGCCCATTATGCGACCGGCATTGCCAGCAAGCTCCAGCAGGTGCTGGATGACTGGGGCTTCCTGTCGCCCCAGCTGCAGGACCTGTACGACCAGCTCAACAGCGGCCGCGCGCGCCACGCCTTTCCCTTCGACCCCGCCCAGTGCATGGCCCCGCTGCCCCGCGCCTACCAGTGGGCGGACGGTTCGGCCTACATCAACCACGTCGAACTGGTGCGAAAAGCGCGCAACTCCGAGGTGCCCGAAAGCTTCTACACCGACCCGCTGATGTACCAGGGCGGCAGCGACGACTTCATCGGCCCCTGCGATGAGGTGGTGGTGCCCAGCGAGGCCATGGGCATCGACTTCGAGGCCGAGATCGCCGTGGTGACCGGCGACGTGAAGATGGGCGCCACCGCCGACCAGGCGCTGGACGGCATCCGCCTGGTGATGATCGCCAACGACGTGAGCCTGCGCAACCTGATCCCGGCCGAGCTGGCCAAGGGTTTTGGCTTCTTCCAGAGCAAGCCCGCCACCGCGTTCGGCCCCGTGGCCGTGACGCTGGACGAGCTGGGCGAAGCCTGGGACCACGGCCGCGTGAACCTCACGGTGCAGTCCACCTGGAACGGCCGCAAGGTCGGCATGTGCGACGCCGGCCCCGAGATGACTTTTCACTTCGGCCAGCTGATCGCCCACGTGGCCAAGACGCGCAACCTGCGCGCCGGCTCCATCATCGGCAGCGGCACCGTGAGCAACAAGGGCGTGACCGACGCCAGCGGCCGTACCGAATGGCCCAAGGGCTACAGTTGCATCGCCGAAAAGCGCTGCATCGAGACCATCCAGGACGGCAAACCCAGCACCGAGTTCATGAAGTTCGGCGACACCATCCGCATCGAGGTCAAGAGCAAGGACGGCGCCAGCATCTTCGGCGCGATCGACCAGACCATTGCAGCCCCCTGAGTCGCCTTCGGGGCCTTCCACTTCAGGGGGACGCCACCAGTGGCCTGGCGGAGCCAGTTCCACGGTGGCACTGGCCTGAGGATGTGCCCGTTTCATGCGCCGTGCGCTGAACGTGTGGCATAGAGATTTTTAAGCCAAAATGGCCTCTAGCGCTTGATATATAAGCGCAAGCAGCTATCAATTGAATAGTAAAAGGAGACAGCCCCATGCACCGCAGAACCCTCTTGACCGCCCTGGCCGCCGCAGGCGCCACCTCCGCCGCCCCCTGGGCCGCCGCCCAGTCCGCGTGGCCCGACCAGCCCTTGCGCTGGGTGGTGCCGTACCCGGCCGGCGGCGGCACCGACGTGCTGGCGCGCACCGTGGCCGAGGCCATGCGCCAGACCCTGGGCCAGCAGATCATCGTGGACAACCGTCCCGGCGCGTCCACCAACATCGGCGCGCAGCTGGTGGCCACGGCCAAGCCCGACGGCAACACCTTCATGTCGGCCGACAACGCCGTGCTGGCCTACAACGAGCACCTGTTCACCAAGCTGCCGTTCAATCCCGAGAAGGACTTCACCTACGTGGGCGGCATCAGCCGCTTTCCGCTGGCGCTGGTGGTGCACCCGGCGTTCGAAGCGAAGACGGTCAAGGAATTCCTGGCCTACGCGCGCGCCAACCCCGGCAAGCTCAACTACGCATCGCCCGGCAACGGCTCGCCGCACCACCTGGCGATGGAGATGTTCAAGAACCGCACCAAGACCTTCCTCACGCACATCCCCTACCGGGGCGCGGCGCCCGCGCTGCAGGACGTGATGGGCGGGCAGGTGCCCTGCATGTTCCTGGACCTGGCCGCCGGCCTGCCCGTGATCACCTCGGGCAAGGTGCGCGCGCTGGCCATCGGCTCGGCCAAGCGCGTGGCCGCATTGCCCGACGTGCCCACGCTGGCCGAAGCCGGTGTGCCCAACACCGAGGTGTTTGCGTTCCAGGGCATCCTGGCGCCCGCCGGTCTGCCCGCGGCCATCACGGCGCGCCTGAACGGCGACCTGAACAAGGCCCTGCTCAACCCCGCTGTGGTCAAGCGCATGAACGACTTCGGCATGGAAGCCCTGCCCGGTACGCCCGAGCAGTTCCGCGCCATGGCACGGGCCGAGTCCAAGCGCTGGGGCGAGATCATCAAGGCGGCGGGCGTGAAGCTGGACTGATCCCTCAGCACCTCGGTGCACGGAACGGTGCACTGGGTGGCCGCCTGGCCTTGACAGGCCTCTCCACCCCATCAGCCTGGCAGGCCGCTGGCCCCAGCAGGCCCATCGACTATTCAGGCAGGTGGCACACCGCCTCGATGTTGTTGCCCTCGGGGTCGATGACAAACGCGCCGTAGTAGTGGGGGTGGTAGTCGGGCCGCAGGCCCGGGGCGCCGTTGTCTTGGCCCCCGGCTTCGACGGCGGCGCGGTAGAAGGCATCGACCTGGGCCCGCGTGGCGGCCCGCCACGCCAGGTGGCAGCCCGTGGTGGCGGGCGGGCCGCCGTAGGGCGAGGGGCCGTCGATGAACCACACATCCGCCTTCTTGCCGTCGGGCTCGGACGGAGCCGGGTAGGCATAGCCCAGCATGTTGGAGCCGTAGTTGCCTTCAAAACACAGGCTGTAGCCCAAAGGCGTGAGGACTGCGGTGTAGAACGCCTTGGTGCGGGCGATGTCGGTGACGCGGAAGGTCATGTGGTCCAGCATGGGAGGTCTCCTCGGGTTGTGGTGCCCTGTTTTATACCTGAAATACTGTTTGTAAATACAGTGTTTTTCAACCCGGCACACAATCTGCCGCGCGGATGGTGCTGCGCCCCCCTGCGTGGCCCGCAGTTCTTCAGGCCCATCCCTCCAGCACCAGCTTGCCCCGCGCCTTGCCGCTCTCGATGAGCGCATGCGCGCGCTTCAGATTCTCGGCATTGATGGTGCCAAACCGTTGGTCCAGCGTGGTGCGGATCAGCCCCGCATCCACCAGCTGCGCCACCTCGGTCAGCAGCCGGTGCTGGCCGATCATGTCGGCGGTGCCGAAGAGCGCGCGGGTGAACATCAGCTCCCAGTGCACCGACACCGACTTGCGCTTGAACTTCGTCACGTCGAGCGACACCGGGTCGTCGATCAGCGCGAACCGGCCCTGGGGCGCGATGGCCTCCACGATCTGGTCGAAGTGCGCGTCGGTCTGCGTGAGGCTCACGACGATGTCCACCGTGGGGTGGCCGATGCGCGCCAGCTCCTGCGTCAGGGGTTTGCTGTGGTCGATCACGTGGTGGGCGCCCAGGTCGCGCACCCATTGCTGCGTTTCGGGGCGCGATGCGGTGCCGATGATCGTGAGGCTGGTGAGCCGCGCCGCCAGCTGCGTGAGGATGGAGCCCACGCCGCCGCTCGCGCCGATGATGAGCAGGGTCCTGTTCGTCGGCTGCTTGCCGGGCACCACGCCCAGGCGGTCGAACAGCAGCTCCCACGCGGTGATGGTGGTCAGCGGCAGCGCGGCGGCCTCGGCAAAGTCCAGCGATTGGGGGGCGTGGCCCACGATGCGCTCGTCCACCAGGTGCAGTTCGCTGTTGGTGCCAGGGCGTGCGATGGAGCCCGCGTACCAGACGCGGTCGCCGGGCGCGAAGAGCGTCACGTCGGGGCCCACGGCGCGCACGATGCCGCTGGCGTCCCAGCCCAGCACCTTGTACGCCTGGCCCTCGGCGGGGCCGCTGCCCTTGCGCACCTTGGTGTCCACGGGGTTCACGGAAACGGCATGCACTTCCACGAGCAGATCGCGGCCGGTGGCCACGGGGTCGGGTTGGGTGATGTCGAGCAGCGATGCGGGGTGGTCGATGGCGCGGGGGGCTTGGTAGCCAATGGCTTTCATGGTGGTGTGTCCTTGCAGAAAAGGGAGGTGGAAAAAGACCGGTCCATGCGGTGGCGGCCAGGCGTCACGCCGCGGCCGCGTGCGCGCGGTAGTCGGAATATCCCTGGGCCGCGCCGCCGAACAGCGTGCCCGGGTCGTAGCCGGCCAGGGGCAGCCCGGCCGCATAGCGCGCGGGCAGGTCGGGGTTGGCGATGAACGGCCGGCCAAAGGCCACCAGGTCGGCCATGCCCGAATCCAGGATCTGCTGCGCGCGTTCGGGCGTGTACTTGCCCGCCACGATCACGCGGCCGCCATAGGCCGCGCGCAGGGCCTGGCGGAAATCGGCGGGAATGGAGGGGGCATCGTCCCAGTCGGCTTCGGCCAGGTGCAGGTAGGCCAGGCCCAGAGTGTCCAGCTCGCGTGCCAGGTGCAGGATGGTGGGGATGATGTCCAGGCAGTCCATGCCGCGCTGCGTGATGAACGGCGCCAGGCGCATGCCGGTGCGCTCGGCCCCGGCCTCGCTGGCCACGGCGGCGGCCACCTCGCGGGCGAAGCGGGTGCGGTGGGCCACCGGGCCGCCATAGGCATCGCTGCGGTGGTTGGAAGTGGTGCGCAGGAACTGGTCGATGAGGTAGCCGTTGGCGCCGTGGATCTCCACGCCGTCGAACCCAGCACGCATGGCGTTGGCGGCGGCGCGGCGGAAGTCGTCCACCACGCCGGCGATTTCGCTCGCTTGCAGCGCGCGCGGCACCGGGCAGTCGAGCATGTGGCCCACGCCGTCGCCGTCCGCCACCCACACCCGGGCCTCGGGGGCAATGGCCGAGGGCGCCACGGGCAGGCCGTCGGCGTGGAAACTGGCGTGCGACATGCGGCCCACGTGCCACAGCTGCAGCACCATACGGCCGCCGGCGGCATGCACCGCGTCGGTCACCCGGCGCCAGCCCTGCACCTGCGCGTCGCTGTGGATGCCGGGCGTGAAGCTGTAGCCCTGGCCCTGGGGCGAGACCTGGCTCGCCTCGCTCACGATGAGCCCGGCGCTGGCGCGCTGGGCGTAGTAGTCGGCCATGAGCGCGTTGGGCACGCCGCCCGGCTGGCTGCTGCGGGCGCGGGTCATGGGGGCCATCACCATGCGGTTGGGCAAGGTGAGCGGGCCGAGTTGCAAGGGGCGCGCGAGAGCGGGCGCGGTGGCGGTGGAGGTCATGGCGTTGTGCCTTGGCAAGCGGTGTGGAACATGGCCGTGATGGTGATCCTGTTGTCTTTTGTTTTAAATAGGATGGTGGTTGAATCAATATTCAAAGAAATTTTGAAAATACAGCCCTAAAACTCCCCACACCACCCATGAAAAGCCTGCAGGACCTCGACATCTTCGTGCGCACCGTGGACAGCGGCAGCCTGTCGGCCACCGCGCGGGCGCTGGACCTCACGCCGGCGGCGGCCAGTGCGGCCCTCAAGCGGCTGGAGGCCGAGCTGGGCGTGGCGCTCTTCGTGCGCTCCACGCGCAGCCTGCGGCTCACGCAGGAGGGCGAGCTGTTCCTGGAGCACTGCCGCCCCGCACTGGCCGCGCTGCAGCAGGTGCGGGGCCAGTTGCAAGGCGGCCAGGCCCGCGGATTTCGCGGCACGCTCCTGCTCGCCGCCCCCTCTGACCTGGGGCGCAACGTGCTGCTGCCGTGGCTGGATGCCTTCCAGGCCGAGCACCCGGGCATCGACATCCGCCTGCAGCTGTCGGACCGCATGGCCAATGTCTACAGCGAACCGGTGGACGCGGCCTTTCGCTACGGCAAGCCGCAGGATTCGAGCCTGGTGGCCCTGCCGCTCGCGGCCGACCACCGGCGCGTGCTGTGCGCCGCGCCCGCCTATCTGCAGGCTCGCGGGGTGCCCGCCACGCCGCATGCGCTGGCCGGCCATGACGCCCTGTGTTTCATGCTCGGCGAGGACGTGCACGACCGCTGGCGCTTCTGGGATGCGGCGGGCCAGGAGGTGCTGGTGCGCGTGCGCAGCCGCAATGTGTCCAACGACGGCGACGCCGTGCGCCGCTGGGCCGTGCGGGGCCGGGGCATCGCCTACAAGTCGTACTTCGACGTGGCGGACGACCTTGCCGCCGGGCGCCTGGTGCCGCTGTGCCCGGGCTGGACCACCGAGGCCGTGCCCCTGTTCCTCGTGGCGCCCAGCCGCCGCCAGCTCACGCCGCTGGTGCGCGCGCTGCGCGACTTCATGGCGCAGCGGCTGCAGGTGTTGGCGGGCGCGGAGTCCGGTCGCCAGGGCGAAACCAGGGGTGGGGCGGCAGGGGCGCCGGATTGATCGGGGCCTCCCGGGGACCGCAGCACCTGAGGGGCGGCGCCAGCGTGGCCGTGGCCGTTGCCGCTACAGTCGGTCCACGCAGGACGCGCCACCGCGGCGCGCACGTTCCGCGCCCCACCAGGAGTTTCTTTCTTCCATGCCCGTACCCGCCCCGCCCGAATGGGCCGATGCCTTGCGCCGCGCCCTGCCACTGGCTGCCCTGCGGCCCGGCGACGTGGGTTACTTCCTGGTCAGCCCCGGTGGGCGCTATGTGGCGTGCACGACCCACGCCCTGCATTCGGTGCTGATCGACACGGCGCAGCGGCGCTACGCCGTGCTGGCCGACTGGAGCGTGCGGGGGCTTGACGATGCCGCGGTCGAGCTGGAGTCGGACGAGACCCGCCGGCAGGCGTTTGCGGTCTATGCCGACCTGTGGCAACCCGCCTTCACCGACCCGGCCTTGCCCTGGCAGGCGGCACGAGAAGAGGCCGAGGGCTGATCCATGGCCACCACCACCACTACATCTTCGGCGGCGGCGCGCGTGCCGGTGCCGGTCTGGGCGGGGCTTGGTGTGCTCGCCGTGGGCCTTGGCGTGTCGCTGGCCTTGCTCACCGGCTTCGGGCAGGCCATGGCATGCGGTACGTTCGGGCTCGATTGCATCACCGCGGCCTTTGGCATGGTGCTGTGCACGCTGTGTGCCGCGCTGGTCCTGCTGCTGCGGGGCCTGGGCACCCTGCGCCGCAGCGGGGGATTCTCCGTGGCCACGGTGCTGACGGTGGGCATCGCTGGCATCGTGGCGCTGGCGCTGGCGATGGTGTTGCTGCTCGGGTTTGCGGCGCTGGTGGTGCTGCGGTAGGCGGGGCAGGGAGGGGCATGGCGCGCTGGCGGGCCGGTGTGCCTGCCCGCCGTGTTGCGCAGGCGACGCTCGCCCCGCCCCAGGGCACGACACAATGCCCGCACCCCACCCAAGGATTGCCATGCTGAATTTCGACTTTCACAACCCCACCCGCATCGCGTTCGGCCAGGGCCGCATCGCCGACCTGGACAAGCTCGTGCCCGCCGCCGCCAAGGTGCTCATCCTCGTGGGCGGCGCCAGTGCCGAGAAGACCGGCACGCTGGCCGAGGTGCGCACGGCGCTCGCCAGCCGCCAGCACGCCACCTTCAGCGGCATCGAGCCCAATCCCAGCTATGAAACCTCGATGAAGGCCGTGGCGCAGATCCGCGAAGGCGGGTTTGACTTCCTGCTCGCCGTGGGCGGCGGCTCGGTGATCGATGCGGTCAAGTTCATCGCAGCGGCCGTGAAGTTCGAGGGCGGCGATCCCTGGGCCATTTTGGAAAAGCACGGCCGCAACGTCACCGCCGCGCTGCCCTTCGGCGCCGTGCTCACGCTGCCCGCCACGGGCTCCGAGATGAACAACGGCGGCGTGATCACCCACCGCGCCAAGGGCGCGAAGCTGGCCTTTGGCAGCGTGCACACCTATCCCGTGTTCTCGGTGCTCGACCCCACCAAGACCTACACCCTGCCGCCCCTGCAGCTGGCCAACGGCGTGGTCGATGCCTTCGTGCACACGGTGGAGCAGTACCTCACCTACCCGGTCAACGCGCCCGTGCAGGACCGTTTTGCCGAAGGCATCCTGCAGACGCTGATCGAGATCGGCCCGCGCCTCTTGACCGCCCCCGAGCCCGTGTACGACGACCGCGCCAACCTCATGTGGGCGGCCACCATGGCGCTCAACGGCCTGATCGGCGCGGGCGTGCCGCAGGACTGGGCCACGCACATGATCGGCCACGAGCTCACCGCGCTGCACGGCATCGACCACGCGCGCACGCTCGCCATCGTGCTGCCCGCGCTGCTGCACGAGCGCCGGGGCCCCAAGCGCGCCAAGCTGCTGCAGTACGGCGAGCGCGTGTGGGGCATCACCACCGGCACCGACGACGAGCGCATCACCGCCGCCATCGACCGCACGCGCGGCTTCTTTGAAAGCATGGGCATCGCCACGCGCCTGTCGGGCTATGGCCTGGGCGCCGACACGGTGGGCGCCGTGGTGGCGCAGCTGGAGGCGCACGGGATGCTGCAGCTGGGCGAGCAGCGCGAGATCACGCCCGCCGTGAGCCGGCGCATTCTCGAAGCGGCGCTGTAGGCCAACGCCGCAACCTGCGCCGCACCCGGGCGCATCTGCGCGGATTGCGGGTACGGTGGGCGGCTTGACGTTTCACTCACCCCCAGAAAGGGACCGCAATGGCCCACATCCTCATGGTTCTCACGTCCCACAGCGAGTTGGGCGACACCGGCAAGAAAACCGGCTTCTGGCTGGAAGAGTTTGCCGCCCCTTACTACGTGTTCAAGGATGCGGGGGCCGAGGTGACCCTGGCATCGCCCCAGGGCGGCCAGCCCCCGCTGGACCCCAAGAGCGATGCGCCCGATGCGCAGACCGATGCCACGCGCCGCTTCAAGGGCGATGCCGCCGCCCAGGCGCAACTGGCCAGCACCCTGAAGCTGTCCGAAGTGAACGCGGCCCGGTTCGACGCCGTGTTCTATCCCGGCGGCCACGGCCCGCTGTGGGACCTGGCGTACGACACGCAGTCCATCGCCCTCATCGAGGCCACCCTGGCCGCCGGCAAGCCCCTGGCGGCCGTGTGCCACGCGCCCGGCGTGCTGCGCGGCGTCAAGGCGGCAGACGGCACGCCCCTGGTGCGCGGCAAGAACGTGACGGGCTTCACCAACGGCGAGGAGGCCGCTGCGGGCCTGACGGACGTCGTGCCCTTCCTGGTGGAGAACATGCTCATGTCGCACGGCGGCCTGTACACCAAGCAGGCCGACTGGCAGCCGCACGTCGTCACCGACGGGCTGCTGATCACCGGGCAGAACCCGGCGTCGTCCGAGCCGGCGGCGCAGGCGCTGCTCAAAGCGCTGGGTTGATGCCCACCGGGCGGCTGGCAGGCCGGCCACCCGCACGGGCCACCACCCGCCCACCCAGCGCGCGTTAACGCCCGGTTCGCACACGGCTCGCGCCCGTCGCCTGCCATTTCGCGCCACGCCCGCGCATTTCGTCGCATGCCGCTGCCTTTGCCGGCCTGCGGTGCCTACAGTGCCGCCATGCCGCACCGACCGTCACTCCAAGGTCGCGGCCCCTGGCACTCCAAGACGAAAGGCACACCGTGATCCTCCTCATTGTTCTTCTTTCCCTCGCCCTGCGGTGGGCAGCGCGGCATGTCCGGCCCGTAGCGGCCACCGCGTTCGTGGCGCTGGTCGCACTGGCAGGCCCCGCATCGGCCCAGCACGCCGGCCTGCGCACCCTGGTCGTGCCCGGTGGCGAGCCGATCAACGTCGCGCTGTTCTACCCCACCGTGCGCAGCGCGGGCGTGGTGCAGCTGGGCCCCTGGCGCCCGGTGGTCGGCCTGGGCGCGCCCGTGTCGGCCGAGCCGCTCAAGGGGCTGATCCTGGTGTCGCACGGCACGGGCGGCAATGAACTCGCGCACCACAACCTGGCCACGCGCCTGGCGGCGGAGGGCTACCTCGTGGCCGCCGTGCGCCACCCGGGCGACAACTGGCAGGACCGCTCCATGATCACCTCGGGCCGCTACTTCGGCGAGCGCCCGCGCCAGGTCAGCCGCGTGCTCGACGCGCTGCTGGCCAGCCCCGAGTGGGGCCCCCGCATTCCGGCCGGCCGCATCGGCGCACTGGGCCACTCGGCCGGCGGCTACACCGTGCTGGCCCTGGCCGGCGCCCAGGCCGAGCCCGCCCGCGCCGCCCAGCACTGCCGCAGCGTGCAGGACGACCCCGGCTTCTGCGGCCTGGCCCAGGGCCCCAAGGCGCCGCAGCCGGCCGCTGCCAACACGGCCACGCCCGCCAACGTGGTGCCGGACGGCGCCCTGGTCTCCGTGCCCGACCCGCGCATCCGCGCCATCGTCGCCCTGGCGCCCATGGCCGTGGTGTTTACCCCCGAGAGCCTCAAAGCCGTGACCGTGCCGGTGCTGCTGCGCGTGGCCGAGCAGGATGCCGTGCTGACGGGCAAGTACCACGGCGGGCTGGTGGCCGCCAATCTGCCCACCGCGCAGGCGGACACCGTGCCGGGTGCCGGCCACTTCGCCTTCATGGCCCAGCCCAGCCAGAGCCTGCCGTCCGACGCGGGCGACGCCGCCGCCAACCCGGCGGGCTTCGACCGCGTGGCCTACCACGCGGTGCTGGAGGCGCAGGTGGTGCAGTTCTTCGCGCAGCAGTGGCGCTGAGTCTGAATTATCAAGATAAAAAAGCTGCCTACCGCTTGTCTGGCAAGCGCAAGCAGCTATCAAAAGTGTAGTGCCGGCTTCCGCCGGGCCCCTAGGGACCCTCTGCACGAATCATCGCGCCGTGTGCATCTGCGGTCTCGGGCGGCCTGCGGCGTTGCAAATACTCGCAATAGCTACGGCTATTGCTGCGTTTTGCGCCTTGCACTCCATCCCGATCCGCAGCGCACACTTGGCAGCTCGATCCGTGCAGAGGATCCCTAGTACGGCAGGATTCCGGGCAGCAGCGGCCGGGCCAGCCGCTCGCACCACCACTTGAGCGCCTCGCCCCGGTGCTCGGGCTTCCAGGCCAGCCAGAAGGTTTCATCAGCGCGGGGCTCTTCCACCGGCACCTCCACCAGGATGCCGTTTTCCAGCTCCACCCGCACGCAGGCGCGCGGCACGAAGCCGTGGCCCAGCCCGGCGGCCTGGCAGGCGATCTTGGCCTGCATCGACGGCACGGTGATGCGCCGCTGGCCCGACAGCAGGCCCACCGTGCGGTCCGACAGCGTGCGCGCCCCGTCGCCCACCACCACGGCCGTGTGCTCCAGCAGGTCGCTGCGCGTGAGCGGCCGGCCCAGGCGCGCCAGCGGGTGCGACGCAGTCACGCAGAACACGAAGTCCAGGCTGCCCACCGCCACGGCCTTGTAGCCGCCGCCGGCGGGGCCTTCGCCCGCCGCCACGATGATGTCGGCGCGCCCGTCGCGCAGCGCCTCCCAGGTGCCCGTCAGCGCCTCGCAGCCGATGCGCAGGCGCGTGCCGCAGTCCAGCCCCTCAAAGGCCGCGATGTCGTCGTTGAACGCGCTGGTGGGTATCAGCGAGTCGTGCACCAGCCGCAGCTCGGACTCGAACCCGGTGGCGATCTGCCGCAGGCGCGATTCGAGCTGCCGCGCCGAGGCCAGCAGCCAGCGGCCCTCCTTGAGCAGCTCGTGCCCCGCGGGCGTGAGCGCCACGCGCGGCCCGTTGCGCGTGAACAGGGCCAGGCCCAGTTGCTCCTCGAGCTTGCCCACGGCGTAGGAGATGGTGGACGGCACCTTGTGCAGCCGCTCCGAGGCGCCCGCGAACGAGCCGTAGCGGGCAATCGCATCCACCAGTTCGATGGCTTCGAGGGAGAGTTTCAGCATGGCAACAGGCCCGGAATTTCAATCATCGAAATTATCGATGATGGATGGCCAAACCTTTCAACCTGATGCCCTCCCATGCGCCGGATACTTCATCCATCGCAGCACTGATGCCCAATGAAATCCAGCAGATTTCAAACCGGACTCCCAGTGTGAAATTCATCGACAGACATCGAAAGGAAGACACCATGCTCGACATCCGCAAAGCCCAACACCGCGGCAACGCCAACCACGGCTGGCTCCATTCGCGCCACACCTTCTCGTTCGGCCACTACCACGACGCCAATCAGCAAGGTTTTTCCGACCTGCTGGTCATCAACGACGACCGCGTGGCTCCCGGCAAGGGCTTCGGCACCCACCCGCACCGCGACATGGAAATCTTCTCGTACGTGCTGGAAGGCGCGCTGGAGCACAAGGACTCCATGGGCACCGGCTCGGTCATCCGCCCTGGCGACGTGCAGATGATGAGCGCCGGCACCGGCGTGCGCCACAGCGAGTTCAACCACTCGGGCGTTGAGCCCGTGCACTTCCTGCAGATCTGGATCGTGCCCGGTGCCCGCGGTGCCGCACCCCGCTACCAGCAGGTGCACTTCAGCGAGGCCGACAAGCGCGGCCGCCTGCGCCAGATCATCTCGCCCGAAGGGGCCGACGGATCGCTGGCCGTGCACCAGGACGCCCGGGTCTATGCCGGCTTGTTCGACGGCAGCGAAGAAGCGGCCGATCTGGACGTGGGCCCGGGCCGCAACGTGTATGTGCACGTGGCCCGCGGCAGCCTGGAGGTGAACGGCGAGCGGCTGTCCGAAGGCGACGGCGCCCGCATCCGCGACGCCGGGGCCCTGCGCTTTGCCCACGGCGAAGGCGCCGAGGTGCTGGTGTTCGACCTGCGGCCCAACGAGCTGCCCACGATGCCGCACTGAGCGGATGGGGCGCCGCTGAGGAGCGGGGCGGGCGATGCCGCCCATCCCTTGCGCCCCGGCCCGCCGCATTGCCTTGACTCGTTTTTTGTTGGTTCTTCTTCACGTACTTCGTCTTCAATTTCCAGGGAGCTCACCATGACCCACGCCAACACGACAACGACCACGACTGCCAGCGCCAACGCCGCCCGCCCCGTCGCCTACGCCAAGCCCGGCGCCACGCTGCTGAACGCCGACGACCACACCCTGGTCATGATCGACTTCCAGTCGCAGATGGCCTTTGCCACGCACTCCATCGACGCGATCACGTTGCGCTCCAACGCGGGTCTGGTGGCCAGCGCGGCCGCCGGGTTTGGCGTGGACACCATCCTTACCACCGTGGCTGAGAAGAGCTTCAGCGGCCCCATGTTCGAAGAAGTGACCGCACCGTTCCCCGGCCAGGCGCTGCTGGACCGCACCTCCATGAACACCTGGGAGGACGAGGCCGTGATCGCACGTGTCAACGCCATCGGCAAGCCGCGCATCGTGCTGGCCGGCCTGTGGACCAGCGTGTGCATCGTGGGCCCGGCGCTGTCGGCGCTGGACCAGGGCTTCGAGGTGTATGTGATCGCCGACGCCAGTGGCGACATCTCCGTGGAAGCGCACAACCGCGCCATGGAGCGCATGGTGCAGGCCGGCGCGCGGCCCATTACGGCGCTGCAGTACCTGCTGGAGCTGCAGCGCGACTGGGCACGGGGCGAGACGTACGACATGACGACGGGTATCGCCAAGAAGTTCGGTGGCGGCTATGGCCTGGGCATCACCTACGCCAAAAGCATGTTCAACGCCCACGAAGCCTGAAAGAGCACACCATCTTTCTACTGCGCGGGCCGATCTCGCACCTGCGGTTCTCGCCGTACGCAAGTACGGCTGCGGTCCTCGGTGCGACCTCGGCCCGCTCGCTACGAAATCTGGTGCACTCTTTGCGCTCTGCCAATGCTGAAATTTCGAAGTCCGAAGACCATGACACAACCCGGCCAAACCCCTGACCTCATCCTGCGCAACGGGCGCTTCACCACGCTGGACCGCGCCAACCCCACGGCCAGCGCGGTCGCTATTGCGCAAGGGCGCTTCACCAAGGTGGGCGACGACCGCGAGGTGATGGCGCTGGCCGGTGCGGGCACGCGGGTCATCGACCTGGGCGGGCGCAGCGTGCTGCCGGGGCTCATCGACAACCACCTGCACATCATCCGCGGCGGCCTCAACTTCAACATGGAGCTGCGGTGGGACGGGGTGCGCAGCCTGGCCGATGCCATGGCCATGCTCAAAGCGCAGGTGGCGGTGACGCCCGCGCCGCAGTGGGTGCGCGTGGTGGGCGGCTTCACCGAGCACCAGTTTGCGGAAAAGCGCCTGCCCACGCTGGCCGAGCTGAACGCCGTGGCGCCCGACACCCCGGTGTTCATCCTGCACCTGTACGACCGCGCGCTGCTCAACGGCGCCGCGCTGCGCGCCGTGGGCTACGGCAAGGACACGCCCGCACCACCCGGTGGCGAGATCGTGCGCGACAGCGCGGGCAACCCCACGGGCCTGCTGCTGGCCAAGCCCAACGCGGCCATCCTGTATGCCACGCTGGCCAAGGGCCCCAAGCTGCCGCACGACTACCAGGTCAACTCCACGCGCCACTTCATGCGCGAGCTCAACCGCCTGGGCGTGACCGGCGCCATCGACGCGGGCGGTGGTATGCAGAACTATCCGGATGACTACGACGTGATCCAGGAGCTGGCCGATGCCGACCAGCTCACCATCCGCCTGGCCTACAACCTGTTCACGCAAAAGCCCCAGCACGAGAAGGAAGACTTCCTGAGCTGGACGGCCACCTCGCAGTACAAGCAGGGCACGGATTACTTTCGCCACAACGGCGCGGGCGAGATGCTGGTGTTCTCCGCCGCCGACTTCGAGGACTTCCGCCAGCCCCAGCCCGAGCTTGCGCCCGGCATGGAAGGCGAGCTGGAAGAGGTGGTGCGCATCCTCGCGCAGAACCGCTGGCCCTGGCGCATGCACGCCACCTACGACGAGACCATCGAGCGCGCGCTCAACGTGTTCGAAAAGGTCAACCAGGACACGCCGCTGGCCGGCCTGAACTGGTTCTTCGACCACGCCGAGACCATTTCGGAAAAGTCGATCGACCGCATCGCCGCCCTGGGCGGCGGCGTGGCCGTGCAGCACCGCATGGCCTACCAGGGCGAGTACTTCGTCGAGCGCTACGGCGCCGCGGCGGCCGAGGCCACGCCCCCGGTCAAGCGCATGCTGGAGAAGGGCGTCAACGTGTCCGCCGGCACCGACGCCACCCGCGTGGCCAGCTACAACCCCTGGGTGTCGCTGTCCTGGCTCGTCACCGGCAAGACGGTGGGCGGCCTGCAGCTCACGCCGCAGCGCAACTGCCTCACCCGCGACCAGGCCCTGCGCATGTGGACCGAGAACGTCACCTGGTTCAGCAACGAGCAGGGCAAAAAGGGCCGCATCGAGGCGGGCCAGCTGGCCGACCTCGTCGTGCCGGACCGCGACTTCTTTGCCTGCCCCGAGTCCGACATCGCCGACACCACGGCCCTGCTCACCGTGGTGGGCGGCAAGGTGGTCTATGGCGTGGGCGACTTCGCGCGCTTCGACGACGCGGCCCCGCCGCCCGCCATGCCCGACTGGTCGCCCGTGCGCACCTTCGGCGGCTACGGCGCCTGGGGCGCCCAGGGAGGGCCGGACGGCGCGCCGCTGCAGGCCGTGCTGCGCAACGCGGCGGCGAACTGCGGCTGTGCCAGCAACTGCAACCTGCACGGCCACGCCCATGCCACGGCCTGGAGCAGCAAGCTGCCCGTGTCCGACCTGCAGGGCTTTTGGGGTGCGCTCGGCTGCGCCTGCTGGGCGGTGTGACGGTGCTGCACGCATTGCACACCGCCGCCACCGCTCCCTGGGTGCAGACGCTGGCGCTGCTGTGCCTGTGCGCCGCCTACCTGCAGGGCGGCATCGGCAAGGCCCGTGACTTTGCCGGTGCCGTGGCCGAGGTGCGCTCGCTCGGCCTGGCGCCCGCCGCGCCCATCGCTGCCGCCACGCTGGTGCTGCAGCTCTCGGCCTCGGCGCTCATCCTGTCGGGCTGGTACCGCTGGCTGGGGGCGCTGGCCCTGGCGGGCTTCACCGTGCTCGCCGCCTTGCTGGCGGACCGCTTCTGGGCTGCACCGCCCGCCGATCGGCAGCGCAGCGCCAACGCATTTTTTGAACATTGGGGCCTGGTGGGCGGCATGCTGCTCGTCGCCTGGCACGACCTCGGAGGCCGCCATGTCTGATCACCGCCCAACCAAACCCGACACCACCACCGCATCGGGCAGCTTCGCGCCGCTGGCCATTCCCGTCTTCGCGGTGCTGTGGACCGCCACGGTGCTGGGCAACATCGGCAGCTTCATGCGCGACGTGGCCAGCGCCTGGATGGTGACCGAGCTCTCGTCCAGCCCCACCGCGGTCGCGCTGATCCAGACGGCCGCCACGCTGCCGGTCTTTCTGCTCGCCATTCCCGCGGGTGTGCTGTCGGACATCCTGGACCGACGCCGTTTCCTCATCGGCGTGCAGGTGCTGCTGGCCGCCGTCAGCGGTACGCTGCTCATCCTGGCCAACACCCACACGCTGACGGTCGAGTGGCTGGTGGCGCTGACCTTCGTGGGCGGCATCGGCGCTGCGCTCATGGGCCCCACCTGGCAGTCCATCGTGCCCGAGCTGGTGCCGCGCAGCGAACTCAAGAGCGCCGTGGCGCTCAACTCGCTGGGCATCAACATCGCACGCGCCATCGGCCCTGCGGCGGGCGGCCTGCTGCTGGCCAGCTTCGGCGCGGCGATGGCCTACGGCCTGGACGTGCTGAGCTATGTGTTCGTGATCGCCGCGCTGCTGTGGTGGAAGCGCCCGAAGGCCGAGGCGTCAGGCCTGAACGAGCAGTTCTTCGGCGCCTTCCGCGCCGGCGTGCGCTACGCCCGCGCCAGCCGCGAACTGCACGTGGTGCTGCTGCGCGCGGCCGTGTTCTTTCTGTTTGCCAGCTCCGTCTGGGCGCTGCTGCCGCTGGTGGCGCGCCGCATGCTGGGCGGCTCGGCAGGCTTTTACGGCGTGATGCTGGGCGCCGTGGGCGCGGGCGCCATCCTGGGCGCCGTGCTGCTGCCCCGTTTGCGCCAGCGGCTCGACACCGACGGCCTGGTGCTGCTGGCATCCCTGCTCACCGCCGCCGTCATGGGCGTGCTGACCGTGGCCCCGCCCCAGTGGGCCGCCGTGGC
Source organism: Acidovorax sp. GW821-FHT10E03 (assembly GCF_059415205.1). Taxonomy (NCBI): domain Bacteria; kingdom Pseudomonadati; phylum Pseudomonadota; class Betaproteobacteria; order Burkholderiales; family Comamonadaceae; genus Acidovorax; species Acidovorax sp. GW821-FHT10E03. The sequence continues at coordinate 215,685 of NZ_JBWKMU010000011.1, forward strand.
GCTGATGCTGGTGCTGGGCCTGGGCTGGATCATCGCGCTGACCACCCTCAACGGCGTGGCCCAGGCCGTGCTGCCCAACTGGGTGCGCGGCCGCGGCCTGGCCATCTACCTCATGGTCTTCAACGGCGCGATGGCCGCCGGCAGCCTGGGCTGGGGCCTCATCGCGGGGCAGGCCGGCTTGCCGGTCACGCTGCTGATGGGCGCGGCCGGGCTGGTGGTGGCATCGCTCATCTTTCACCGCGTGAAGCTGCCCACCGGCGAGGCCGACCTGCAGCCCTCCAACCACTGGCCCGAGCCCCTGCTGGCCGAGCCCGTCGCGCACGACCGGGGCCCGGTGATGGTGCAGATCGAATACCGCATCGCCAAGCCCGACCTGCCCGCCTTCCTGCAGGCCATGCAGCGCTTGTCCCAGGAGCGCCGCCGCGACGGTGCCTACGCCTGGGGCGTGGCCGAACACACCGGCGAGCCGGGCCGGGTCATCGAATGGTTCCTGGTCGAATCCTGGGCCGAGCACCGGCGCCAGCACCACCGCGTGTCCAAGGCGGACGCGGACCTGCAGGCGGAGGCGCTGCGGTTTCACCAGGGAGCGGAGCGGCCCGTGGTGCATCACTTTCTGGCGTTGACTGCGGGGGACGCAGGCCGCACCCATGCCATGCAGGCACAGTGAGAGGTGGTTTTTAGTGAAAATAGCTACTGGCGCCTGTCCAATAAGCGCCATTAGCTATCAAAACATGAGCATTCTGCGTGTCTGGCAGAGCGCGGTCAGCCTGCTATTGCCGCTGCCTCCACAGCCTCCACCTCCACCAAGCAGTCATAAAACGTCGGCGCGCGGCCCAGGTCCGTGAGGGCCTGGCTGGTGACCTCGTTCACGTTGGTGCCGTCAAGCCCCAGCTTGCGCCACCAGATGCCCAGGCCGTTGACCACGCCGGGCCGTGCGCGGCGGGAGACGGTGGCGTGGCACTGGTAGCTGCCACGGTCGTTGAACACGCGCACCACGGCGTCGTTGGCGATGCCGCGGGCTTCGGCGTCGTCGGGGTGGATCTCCAGGATCGGGCGGCCTTCGATGTTGCGCAGGCTCGTCACGTTCACGAAGGTGGAGTTCAAAAAGTTGCGCGCAGGCGGCGAGATCATGGCCAGGGGGTAGCGTGCGTCGGTGCCCTGCAGTTCGTAGTTGGGCAGGTGGTCGGGCAGGCCGTCCAGGCCCTGGGCGGCCAGGCGGGCGCTGTAGAACTCGCACTTGCCCGACGGTGACGGAAAGTTGCCTTCGGCGAACAGTGCATCCGGGATGGCCACGGTGGCAAAGCCCTGGGATTCGAGCAGCGCGTAGTCCACGGCATCCCCAAACGCCTGGCGGCACAGCGCCTCGTCGGTGTCGGCAAAGCAGGGGTCGGCAAAGCCCATGCGCGCGGCCAGGTCGCGGAAGATCTGGGCGTTGCTGCGGGCCTCGCTCAAGGGCTGGATGGCGGGGCGGTTGAGCACCACGTCGGTGTGGCCGTAGGACAGGTGCACGTCCCAGTGTTCGAGCTGCGTGGTGGCGGGCAGGATGTAGTCCGCGTAGTCGGCGGTGTCGGTCTTGAAGTGCTCCAGCACCACGGTGAACAGGTCTTCGCGCGCAAAGCCGCGCACCACCTTGCCCGAGTCCGGGGCCACCGCCACGGGGTTGCTGTTGTAGACCACCACGGCCTCGACCTTCGGGCCGAAGGCGGGCGATGCCTCGCGCAGCAGGTCGTCGCCGATGGTCGTCATGTTGATGGTGCGGGGCACGCGCCCTGAGGCCGCCTGGGGCATCAGGTCGGGCCGCTGCAGCACCGCGCGCTGCGCCGGGAACTGGCCGGAGCTGGACAGCAGCACGCCGCCCGCGCGGTGGCGCCAGGCACCGGTGAGGGCGGGCAGGCAGGCCACGGCGCGCACCGCGTTGCCGCCGCCGCGCACGCGCTGCATGCCGTAGTTCAGGCGGATGGCGGCGGGCTTGGTGGTTCCGTAGTCCTGGGCCAGCTGGCGGATCTGCTCGACCGGAATGCCGCAGATCTCGGCGGCGCGCTCGGGCGGCCACTGCAGGGCGCGCTCGCGCAGCGGGTCCCAGCCCAGCGTGTGGCGCGCGATGTAGTCGTGGTCCAGCCAGTCGTGGGCGATCAGCTCGTGCATCAGCGCCAGGGCCAGCGCGGCATCGGTGCCCGGGCGCAGGGCGATGTGCTCGTGGCATTTGTCGGCTGTCTCGCTTTTGCGCGGGTCGATGCACACCAGCCGGGCGCCATTGCGCTTGGCCTGCTGCGCGTAGCGCCAGAAATGCAGGTTGCTGCCGATGGAGTTGCTGCCCCAGATGAGGATGAGCTGCGATTCGGCGAAGAACTCCACCTTCATGCCCACCTTGCCGCCCAGGGTCTGCGTCAGCGCTTCGGCCCCGGCGGATGCGCAGATGGTGCGGTCGAGCAGCGATGCACCGAGCTTGTGGAAGAAGCGGCGGTCCATGCTCTCGCCCTGCACCATGCCCATGGTGCCGGCGTAGCTGTAGGGCAGCACGGCCTCGGGGTCGCGCGCGGCGATGGACTGCAGGCGATGGGCGATGTCGTCCAGGGCCTCGTCCCAGCTGACAGGCGCGAACTGGCCGCTGCCCTTGGGGCCCGTGCGCTTGAGCGGAGTGAGCACGCGCTCGGGGTGGTAGCTGCGCTCGGTGTACTTGCTCACCTTGGCGCACAGCGCGCCGTCGGTGTGGCGGTGGTCGGGATTGCCCTGCACGCGGGTGGCCACGCCGTTGTCGTCCACGGTGGTGATCAGGGCGCAGGTGTCGGGGCAATCGTGCGGGCAGGCGCCACGCACCTGGACGGGGGCAGCTGGCGGAGAAATGGTGGCGGAAGGCGTGGACATATGTGGGGTGGTCGTTAAACTGCCAGAGGGTTGGAAACGGCGTGCATATCTAACCAACATCTATCAAATTGCGCATCGCTTCCCCAGCAGGCTGCTCACCGGCAGCATCGAGGGGTCAGCCTCGTTGTGTTGACAGGAAGAGGGATTTCACCATGAAGCAAATGGCATTGGGGCGCAGACAGTTTTCCATCGGCCTGGGTGCGGCCGCGCTGGGGGGCTTCCAGAGGGCGGGTGCCCAGGGCGAAGGCCGCATCGTGCTGGGCCAGTCGGCTGCCTTCACCGGCCCGGCGGCGCAGCTGGGCGTGCAGTTCAACCTGGGGGCCAAGCTCTTTTTCGACCAGCTCAACGCCCAGGGCGGCGTGGGCCGGCGCATGGTGGAGATCCGCACCATGGACGATGGCTACGAGCCCGACCGCTGCGCCGAAAACACCAGAAAACTCATCGCCGACGAGGTGTTCGCCCTGTTCGGCTACATCGGCACCCCCACCAGCCTGGCCGCGCTGCCCCTGTTCACCCGGGAGAAGGTGCCGTTCTTCGGCCCCTTCACCGGGGCCGAGGCGCTGCGCCAGCCATTCAACCGGCTCATCTTCCATGTGCGCGCGTCCTACTACGACGAGACCGCGCTCATCGTGCGCCAACTCACCAACCTCGGGCTCAAGAAGATCGCCGTGTTCTACCAGAACGACGCCTACGGCAAGGCCGGGCTCGACGGCGTGAACCGGGCACTGGCCGAGCTCAAGCTCGCGGCGGTGGCCACGGCCACGGTGGAGCGCAATTCCACCGATGTGAAGGCCGCCGTGGACAAGCTGGTGTCCGCCCAGCCCGACGCCGTGGTGCAGATCGCCGCCTATGCGGGCAGCGCGGCCTTCGTGCGCGCGGCGCGCAAGGCGGGGTACGGCGGCACGTTCTACAACGTGTCTTTCGTGGGCACGCAGGCCCTGGCCGACGAGCTGGGCAAGGACGGCGCGGGCGTGGTGGTCTCGCAGGTCGTGCCCTCGCCCTACCAGCCCTCGCGCCAGATCACGCGCGAATTCCTGGAGGCCATCAAGAAGGGGGGCGACAAGGTGCAGCCCAACTATTCCAGCATGGAAGGCTACCTGGCCGCCCGCATCTTCACCGAGGGCCTGCGGCAGGCGCAAGGCAGTGGCAAGCTCACGCGCGAGAGCTTCATCGCCGGCACCGAGGCGATCGGCAACCAGGTGATCTCGGGGTTTCCGGTGTCGTTCAGCGCCACCAGCCACGCGGCGTCGAAGTTTGTCGAGATGTCGATGCTGACGGGGGACGGACGCGTGAGGACTTGATATCCCCCTGAGCCGCTTCGCGTCTTCCCCAGAGGGGGACGCCACCCGTGGCCTGGCGGAGCCAGTTCCACGGTGGCACTGGTCTGGGGCGCGCCAGTTGCAGCCCGCGTGGGGATTGCGTTGGCCAGAGGCTTTGCAGGACTTGGCTAGTCGATCGAGGTGGTGCGCGCCAGCCCCTGCATGAACGCCTCGCAGCGCGCCAGCTGTTCCAGGCTCACATACTCGTCCGGCTGGTGCGCCTGGCGGATGCTGCCGGGGCCGCAGACCACGGTGGAGATGCCGGCGTTCTTGAACAGGCCGGCCTCGGTGCCGAAGGCGACGAGGGTGGTGCTCTTCTCGCCCGACAGGGTCTGCGCCAAGCGCGTCACCGGGTCGTCCTTGCTGCCCAGGAAGCTCGGGATCTCGCAGATGGTTTCGAACGAGAAGCCGGCCGCCGGCGCCACCTGCTTCATGCGCGGCTCCAGAGATTTCGCATACGCCACCACCTCGGACTGCATCTGCGCGGCGTTGGCCGTGGGCAGGTCGCGGAATTCATAGCGGAACTCGGCATCGCGCGGCACCACGTTGTCGGCGATGCCGCCGTGGAACTGGCCCACGCTGGTGGTCGAGAACGGCACATCGAAGCCCTCGAAGCGGGGCTCCTCGCGCTCGAAACCCTCGCCCATGTCGCGCAGGCGGCCGACCACGCGGGCCGCCATCTCGATGGCGTTGACCGAATGGGGCGTGAGCGACGAGTGCGCCTCCTTGCCGCGCACGCAGCACTTGTAGCGGTACACGCCCTTGTGGGCGATGGCGGGCACCATGCTGGTGGGTTCGCCCACGATGCAGGCCAGCGGCTTGATGTTCGCGTCGCGCAGGTCGGCGATCAGTTCCTTGACGCCGAAGCAGCCGATCTCTTCCTCATAGCTGAAGGCCAGGTGCACGGCGAAGGGCGCGTTGCTGTGGAGGAACTGCTCGGCCTGCGACACGGCGATGCCGATGAAGGCCTTCATGTCGGCGCTGCCCCGGCCATACAGGCTCGGGCCCTCGGGGCCGTCCAGGACGCGCGCGCTCAGCGGGTCCATCGTCCATTCCTGCCCATCCCACGGCACGGTGTCCGTGTGGCCCGAAAGGATCACGCCGGCCGGCTTGCCTTCGCCCAGGGTGGCGAACAGGTTGGCCTTGGTCTTGTCCTCGTTGAAGGTCAGCCGGCTTTTCACGCCCAGCCGGGCGAGGTGGTCGCGGATGAAATGGATCAGCTCCAGGTTGGAGTTGTGGCTGACGGTGTTCATGCGCACCAGGGTTTGCGCGAGTTCGAGGGCGTGTGGGGAGAGCTTCATGTTGCAGTGCAAATAAACCCCGGGTGGCGCAGGGCAGGCCAGCGGGCTAGACTGTGAGATCGTAAGGATACATATCATGAACGTTATTGATTCCATCGTCACGCAGGCGGCCAGTATTGCCGCCGTGCGCCGGGACATTCACGCGCATCCCGAGCTGTGCTTCGAAGAGGTGCGCACCGCCGATGTGGTGGCGCAAAAGCTCACCGAATGGGGCATTCCCATCCACCGGGGCCTGGGCACCACGGGCGTGGTCGGCATCGTCAAGGGCCGCGACGGCGGCGCCAGCGGACGGGCCATCGGCCTGCGCGCCGACATGGACGCCCTGCCCATGCAGGAGTTCAACACCTTTGCCCACGCCAGCAAGCACCAGGGCAAGATGCACGCCTGCGGCCATGACGGCCATGTGGCCATGCTGCTGGCCGCGGCGCAGCATTTCGCCAGGCACCGCAATTTCGACGGCACCGTGTACCTGATCTTCCAGCCGGCCGAAGAGGGCGGCGGCGGTGCGCGCGAGATGATCACCGACGGCCTGTTCGAGCAGTTCCCCATGCAGGCCGTGTACGGCATGCACAACTGGCCTGGCATGCCCGTGGGCCAGTTCGCGGTGAGCCCCGGCCCGGTGATGGCGTCCAGCAACGAGTTCAAGATCACCATCCGCGGCAAGGGCAGCCATGCGGCGCTGCCGCACAACGGCATCGACCCGGTGCCGATCGCCTGCCAGATGGTGCAGGCCTTCCAGACCATCATCAGCCGCAACAAGAAGCCCGTGGACGCGGGCGTGATCTCGGTGACGATGGTGCACGCGGGCGAGGCCACCAACGTGGTGCCTGACAGCTGCGAGCTGCAGGGCACGGTGCGCACGTTCTCCATCGAGGTGCTGGACCTGATCGAAAAGCGCATGAAGCAGGTGGCCGAGCACACCTGCGCCGCGCACGACGCCACCTGCGAATTCCACTTCCACCGCAACTACCCGCCCACCGTGAACTCGCCGGCCGAGGCCGACTTTGCGCGCAAGGTGATGGCCGGCATCGTGGGCGAGGCCAATGTGCTGGTGCAGGAGCCCACCATGGGCGCGGAAGACTTCGCCTTCATGCTGCAGGCCAAGCCCGGTGCCTACTGCTTCATCGCCAATGGCGACGGCGCGCACCGCGAGATGGGCCATGGCGGCGGGCCCTGCACGCTGCACAACCCGAGCTACGACTTCAACGACGACCTGATCCCGCTGGGCGCTACCTACTGGGTCAAGCTGGCCGAGGAGTGGCTGGCGCAGCCAACGGCGGCCTGACGCCGGCTTCTTGGCTGTCCTGACGCCCCGGGCCCCCTGCGTGCCCGGGCTTTCTTTTCTCTTGTTCCCAACCCACCCACGAAAGCCACCGCCCATGATCGGCATCGCCCGCGCCTTTTCGCCCAGCTACGCCCAGGCCCGCAAGAAATTTCTGGAGGCCGCGGCCGCTGCGGGCCTGCCCATCGAATCACACGCCCACCCGCTCAAAGGGCGCGACGGCGAAGACCTGGCCATGGACGTGGTGCGCGACGGCCCGGCCGATGCGACCAGGCTGCTCATCGTGAGCAGCGCCTGCCACGGCGTGGAAGGCTACTGCGGCAGCGGCGTGCAGGTGTTTGCGCTGCACGACCAGGAGTGGCGCGACAAGGCGCGCGCGGCCGGCGTGGCCACGCTCTACATCCACGCGCTCAACCCCTATGGTTTTTCGCACGTGCGCCGCTTCACCCACGAGAACGTGGACCTGAACCGCAACTTCCAGGACTTTTCAAAGCCCCTGCCCGTGAACGAGGCCTACCGCGAAGTCCAGCCGCTGCTGCTGCCCGAGGCGTGGCCCCCGTTGCCCGAGAATGCCGCCGCCGTGCAGCAGTACATCGGCACCAAGGGCGAGGCGGCCTGGCAGGCCGCCATCTCGCGGGGCCAGCACGAGTTTCCGCAAGGCCTGTTCTTTGGCGGCACCGAGCCCACCTGGAGCAACCGCACGCTGCGCCAGGTGCTGCGCCAGCATGGCGCGGGCGCGTCGCACATCGCGTGGATCGACCTGCACACGGGCCTGGGCCCCAGCGGCCATGGCGAGCGCATCTACGCCGGCAACGACGACGATGTGGCCGTGGCGCGCGCACGCGCCTGGTGGGATGGCGGCGGCGCCACGCCGGTCACCTCCATCTATGACGGCTCGTCCACCTCGGCCTTCCTCACCGGCCTCATGTGGACCTCGATCTACGACGAATGCCCGCATGCCGAGTACACCGGCATCGCCATGGAATACGGTACCGTGCCCGTGCTCGATGTGATGAACGCGATTCGCGCCGAACAGTGGCTCAACCTGCACCCCGGCACCCCCGCCGACAAGGCCGCGCAGATCAAGGCGCAGATGCTGGCGGCGTTCTACACCGACACCGATGAATGGAAGGGCCAGATCATCAGCCAGGCGCGGCAGTCGATGTTCCAGGCGGTGGATGGGCTGGCACGCTGAATGGAATGGAATTGGCCGCTGGCGCTTTGTGAATAAGCGCAGAAAGCTATAAAAATGATAGCATTTGCGCCGGCGCGGGCTGCAGCCGCGTAGCGGGCTGCGCACGCACCTGCCGCCGCCTCGGGTGGGGCTTGGGGTGGCGGCCCGTGCGTGGCCGCTACCATCGCCTGAAAAAACAGGAGACTGGCGCCATGGCCCACGCAGACGACGCGCTTCGCGCAGCGCAAGACGCCCCGGCGGTATGCCGATGAGCATGCCCCCTTCCGCAACGGGCGGGCGCGGCCCCGCCGATGCCTTGCGGGCGCTCAGCCGCAGCCTGCTCGCGCTGGCGCGGGGGGCGCAGCAAGCGCCGCCGCAGGACATGCTGCACCAGGCCTTGCAGACGCTGCGGGAGCTGGTCCCCTTCGACGCGGCCTGGTGGGGCGAGGTGTCGGCCGGCGATGTGCACACCGGTCCGCGCAACTGGCTGCATGGCAGCATCGGCCTGAGCCAGAGCTTTGCACAGGAATGGAACGAACTGTCCGCGGTGGACGAGTTCGCGCGCCAGTCCATGACCCGGCTGGGCGTGGTGATCCGCGAGCGCGATGTGGTGGGCGATATCGTGGAACACCCCGAGGTGGTGGCGTTCAGCCAGCGCCATGGCCTGTACCACTGCATGGCGCTCACCGCCGAGCTGCCCCACAGCGGGCTGATGTTTTTTGTCTCGGTGTACCGCCCGCAGGCGCGTTCGGAATTCACCGACGAAGAGACCGTGCTGTTTGGCGAATTTGTGGTGCATCTGCTGCAGCACTGGCACCACGTGCTGCAGCGGCTGCAGAGCGAGTCCGCCAGCCGTCCCTGGGACAGCTTTGCGCTGGCGGAGCCCTCGGGAGAGCTGCTGTTTGCGGGCCTGCGCATCAGCATGGCGCTGGGCGAGGCGTGCCCCGGCTGGACGGGAACCCGCGTGCCGCTGGAGGTTCTGCAGGCCCTGCCACGTGCTCCCTGCAGCCTGTTGGTGGGCAAATCCTGCCGCTTGCGGCTCGAACCCTGCGGTCCGCTGGTGGCTGTCAGCATGGCATCGCGCCACCAGAAGTCCCCACTGGCCCCGCGCGAGCTGAGCGCCGCCATGCTCTACGCCCAGGGGCGTTCCCACAAGGACATCGCCGCCACCCTGGGGCTCACCCCCGCCACCGTGCGCACCTACCTGCGCACCGCCTACGCCGTGCTGGGGGTGAACAACAAGCTGGCGCTGGTGGCGGCGCTGCGCAACGGGTAGCCAGGCCTGCTCGGTAGTTTCCCGGGCCCTCTGCATTTGCAGGGGCTGCAAGGGAGCCTTCTTTTCCTATCGTCCCCACCGGAGCCACAAGGGCTGCGGTGGCGGCCGTCCTGCTGCTGCTGCCAGTGCCTGGGCTCCTGAAAACCACCATCACTGGAGACTCCCGCATGTTCCCGATTCCATTCCTTGCCGGCGTGGCACCCCATCGCCGCGTCCACCACCGTGCCTCCCCGGGGCGGTGGGCCGCCTGCACCCTGACTGCCCTTGCCGCCGTGGCGCTGACGGCCTGCGGCGGCGGCGGCGATGCCCCCGCGCCCCTGGCCAGCAGGCCCCTGGCCGAGGCCTGCGCCGCCTACACCTCCACCGCCTTGCCCCATGGCGCCAAGGTCACGCGCACCGAGTTGCGCAAGGCCGAGGGCACGCTCCCGGACGCCTGCATTGTGCGCGGCCAGATCGTGTCCTCGCCCGAGTCGACGATCAACTGGGCGGTGGAGCTGCCCACGCTGGCGCAGTGGAACGGCAAGACGCTGACGATTGGCGGCGGTGGGTTCGACGGGTTCATTCCGACCGATGACCCGTGGTACCAGCAGCTCGTGGGTCCATCGGCCAATCCCTATGTGAAGATCAGTTCCGACTCTGGCCACCAGGTGCGCGGCTTTGCCTGGGGCAACAGCGATGTGGCGCTGCGCAACCATGCGTTCGATGCCAACCACTTCGTGCTGGAGATTGGCACCACCATCGCCACGGAGTTCTACGGCAAGCGCCCCGTGCGGCGCTACCACATGGGCCACTCCAACGGCGGTCGCTCGGGTCTGATCTCCACGCAGAAGTACCCCAAGGACTACGACGGCGTGGTGGCCATGGAGCCCGCCATCAGCCAGCAGGCGCACCAGGTCAACCTGGGCCCCACGGTGCTGCGCCACATCTTCAAGAGCCGCGAGAACTGGATGAGCCCGGCCAAGATCGCGCTGTATGCCAAGGCCGAGACGGCCGCGTGTGATGGTCTCGATGGCCTGAAGGACGGCATCATCGGCAACGTCGCGGCATGCAACTACGTGCCCACCGACCTGCTGTGCCAGGGCGCCGACAACGACAGCTGCCTGACGGCCGGCCAGATCGAATCCATCCGCCTCATCTACAGCGACCACAAGACGCCCGTGACCCTGTCGCGCGGTGCCGTGGGCTATCCGCGCTATGGCCGGGGCGGCGCGTCCACCTCGGACTGGCAGTCGTACATGTTCGGTACCAGTTTTGAGAACCCCGACTCGTTCAACCACATGGCCGTGACGGAAGCCGCGCGCCTGGTGGAAGGCAACCCCAACGCCAACATCCTGACGCACGACCCGACCCGGTACCAGGCGAAATATCTGCGGCTGGCCGAGATGATCGACGGTACCGACCCTGACATCTCCGCCTTTGCCGACAACGGTGGCAAGCTGCTGATCTGGTATGGTCTGGGCGACACCTGCGTGTCGGTGTACCGCACGGCGGAATACTTCGACACGGTGAAGCAGCGCCTGGGCGCGAGCAAGGTGCAGGGCTTTGCGCGCATGGTCACCTCGCCTTCCAACGGGCATGACCTGGACGGGGCGGGCACCGAGCCGCGTTCCATCGACCTGCTCGCTGCCATGGACGCCTGGGTGGAAAAAGGCGCGGCCCCCGACAAGCTGGTGGCAACGAAATTTGCCCCCGGCACCAGCACCCCCCTGGCCCAGCGCCCGGTGTGCGAGTACCCCAAGTTCCCGCGCTACAACGGCATGGGCGACCCCGCCAAGGCCGAGAGCTTTACCTGCTCGGCGTCTTGAACGCGGCGGGCCGCCATGGCGGCCCGTTCACTCCGCCCGGCGGCTGGTTCGCAGGTGCCGTGCCGACCCGCCTTCACCGCCGCCCACGGCACGCAGCGCCGTGGAATGGATGGCTACGCGTACTGCGCCAGGCCATGCCCGAAGGACCAGTTCTCCTTGGCGACCTCCACGATGTTCACGAACACATCCTCGGGCCTGAGGCCCGGGCTTTCCCCGAGCAGCTGCGCGATGCGCGCAAACAGCGCCTTCTTCTGCTCCAGAGTGCGCGTGTTGTTGGCGGTGATCTGGATGAACACCACGTCGTCGCTGCGCACCACGCCCAGGTAGGTGGGGCTGTAGCGGAAGTTCGCGGCCTCGTGCTCGGTGATGGTCATGAACTGGTCGTCCTCGGGCACGTTGAAGGTTTCACGCAGGGCGCGGTACAGCGTGTCGAAGATCGCCTGGCGGTAGGCCGCGGGCTTTCCGGCGCGCATGGCAATGTGGATGAGGGGCATCGCAAGATCCTTTTTGAACAACAAAAGAAGAAGCTGGCGAAATGCTATCCATATGAATATGCTATGGATATCTATTTCAGAAATATCAAATTCAAATGGTTGAGCGATCCCTGGACCTCGATGCCGTCGAGGCCTTCGTGCGCATTGCCGAGCTGGGCAGCTTCACGCGCGCCGCCGAGGCCATGGGCACGGCGCAGGCCGCGATGAGCCTCAAGCTCCAGCGGCTGGAGGCCCGCCTGGGCTGCCGGCTCATCGAGCGCACGCCCCGGCATGTGCAGCTGTCCGCGCGGGGCGCCGCCTTTCTGGAACACGCCCGTGAACTCCTGGCCGTGCACGACCGCGCGCTCGCCACGTTCGCCCAGGCGCGCCAGCGCCTGACCATCGGCATCAGCGACCACGTGGCCGGGCCCGAGCTGCCCGCGCTGATCGCCCGCATGAACGCGCAGGACCCGCAGCTCCTGATCGAGATCCGGATCGGCTCGTCCGGCGACCTGCTGCAAGCCTACGACCGGCGCGAGCTGGATGCGGTGCTGGCCCGCATGCACGTGGGCCGCAGCGACGGCGAGCTGCTGGCCGAAGAGCAGTTCGGCTGGCTCGCGGCCCCCGGCTGGCAGCACCGCGCGGGCGAACCCCTGCCCCTGGCCACGCTGGCCGAGCCCTGTGGCGTGCGCGCGATGGCGGGGCGGTCGCTGGATGCCGCCGGCATGGCCTGGGCCGAGGTGTTTGTGGGCGGCGGCGTGGCGGCGGTGGCCGCGGCCGTGATGGCCGGGCTGGGGGTGGCGGCGCTGGCCCCGCGCATGCTGCCCCTGGGCGCGGTGGACGTCGGCACGCGCCTTGCGCTGCCCGCACTGCCCCGCCTGCCCGTGCTGCTGCACACCCGCATCAGGGACGGCCGCCCGCGCGACGCCCTGGCGGCGCTGTCCGCGGCTTTCCGCAGCGCGGTGCGGGGCTAGCCTGGCCGAGGCCGGGCGATGATCCGCTCACTCCAGCCTGGCGCCTTGCGATGCGCCGTGGCGCGTGTCGCGGTCGTATTGCTTCTCGCGCTCGGCGTGTTCGCGCAGCAGGCGGTGGCCCAGCGCGTTGGCCTGGCGCTCCAGCGTGGCGCAGTCCGGCGCGGCGGGCAGCTGCGCAATGCCCTGGTCGATGGCGCGGGCGGCGTCGCGTCCGAACTGCACATGGCCTTGCTCGTGGCGTGACAGGGCCGGCAGGTAGCGGTCGAACAGCGCCCGCTGCGCCGGCGTGGCGCGCCGCAGCTCGGGCAGCTGCACCTCGGTGCGCAGCCGTGTGGTGACCTCGGTGATGCGGCATTCGCCCGACGAGGCCTCGCGCCCCCAGCGGAAGGTCCAGCGCACGTTCCAGCGGGTGTGGCCGTGAAAGCGCTGGCCGTCCGTGACGATGGGCGTGGCCGCGTTCAGCGCCTGGCGCAGCGTGTCGCCAGGCTCCGCATGCACGGCGTACGGGCGCTCGGCATGCTCCTCGCGCACGGCGGCCTGCGCCAGGGGCACAGCGGCCCACAGCGCCGCCAGCAGTGCGGCTGCCTTCATCCGCGGCCGCCGTGCCAGGGCCGCCAGGCCGCGCAGCGTCACAGGGTGCCGCTTCATTCGCCCCAGGGCAGCATCAGCGTGAGCAGCGAGAGCTGGTCGAACTCGGGCGCGAACGCGTCGATGATGCGCTGCGGCTCGGGGCACAGCGTGGTGTCGGTGATCACGCCGAACTGCACGCCGCCGCCATAGCTTAGGATGGAAACCCCCAGGCCGATGTCCCCCGACTGCGGCACCCAGAACATGCACTGCGTGACGCGCGCGCCGCACAGCGTGAGCTGCTCCTTGGGCCCCGGCACATTGGTCATGACCGCCGTGGTCTTGCGGCCGAACAGGTTGAGCAGCGCGTCCTGCGCGGGCTTGATCATCAGGCCCGCCACGGCGAGCATCGCGAACGCGAGGATGGGCTGGGTGCTGCCCTTGAGCGCATTCATGCGCTTGCGCACCTCGTACACGCGCTCCACCGGGTTGGCCATGCCGATGGGCAGCACCAGCGGCACCAGGCCGAAGCGGTTTCCCAGCTTCCAGGCCTCTTCCATGGGGCGCAGGTTCACGGGGATCATGGCGCGGATTTCCTGCCCCGTGGGGTCGTCGCCCTGGCTGCGCAGGTAGCCGCCGATGGCGCCGGCCACGCAGGACAGCAGCACGTCGTTGATCGAGCAGTTGAGCGCCTTGCCGATGGTCTTGACCTCCTCCAGTGGGATGGGCGGGCACCACGCCACGCGCTTGGCCTGGCCGGGCTGGCCCTTCAGGCGCGTGGGTGAATCGTCGGGCATCAGCGCCAGGGCGGCCGCGTCGCTCACCAGCTGGTAGGCTACGCGCGCCATGTCCAGGGTGCCCGACAGGCCGTTCTGCATCGCCTTCTCGGGGTCGCCCAGCATCTGCAGCGACCTGGCCGCGCTGTCGCCGGCCATATCGAGCGCTTTCACGGTCATGCCGGTGAAAGGCTTGATGAGCGTGTCGGCGATCCAGTCCTCCGCCGTGGCGGCCTCCTTGTCCGCACGGGACTTGCGCCTGGGGGGCTCGGCACCGCCATCGACCAGCGACATGGTCACCGAGATCAGCGCGATGCCGTCCGCGATGCAGTGGTGGATGCGCACCACGAGGGCGCTGCCAGGCTGGCCGTCGTCGCCCACGAAGTCCTCGATCAGGTGCATCTGCCACAGCGGGCGGCGCGCGTCCAGCGGCTGCATGGCCAGCTCGCCCACGCGGTCCTGCAGGGCGCGCTGCATGCTCTGTCCGGGGGTGCGGGGCAGCGTCTCGCGCAGCACATGGGCGGCGATGTCGAACTGGCGGTCTTCCACCCAGGTGGCCCCGGCCGCGTCCTCCACCACGCGCTGGCGAAAGCGCGGGTACTGCAGCAGGCGCTGCTGCACGCGCTCGCACAGCGCGTCCCAGCCGATGCCGGGAGAGAGCGTCCACACGCCGTTGATCATCATCAGGTTGCTGGCCGAGTCCATGCGCAGCCAGGCCGTGTCGACCTTGCTCATGCGTTCGCCCGAGAGGCCCAGCATGCCGGTGGCGGCACGGCGCACGTTCTTTTGCACCACGCCGGCGGCCTTGCGCGCGGCGGGCGGAAGGGCCTTGGCCGCGCGGCGGGCCACGTCGGGGGCCTGGGCGCGCACCTTGCGCAGGGGGCTGGCGGCGCCTTCGGTGGCCGGGGCGCGGGGGGCTGGGATGCGGGTCACCATCAGATGTACACCTGTTGTGGTTGTTTTTGGGGGCTTGCCTCTATGGATGGCACCGCTTGGCGCGGTGCGCAGCCCGTAAGATACAACGCAGCAAACCCTTGCCGACACCGTTCTTTCCCTCCCCCTTCCCCTTCTTTCGTTTTCCATCCAAGGAGCAACCGACATGGCCGACCTGAACGCCACCTTCGAAGCCGCCGTAGCCAATTCCAAGAACCTCAGCGAGCGCCCCGACAACGCCACGCTGCTCAAGATCTACGCGCTGTACAAGCAGGCCACCGCCGGCGACAACACCGAGAAGAAGCCCAGCTTCTCCGACATGGTGGGCCGTGCCAAATGGGACGCGTGGGAAAAGCTCAAGGGCACCGAAGCGGATGCCGCCAAGCAGCAATATGTCGACCTGATCACGTCACTCCAGTAGCCCCCTTAGGCGCTGCGCGCCTTCCCCCTCAGGGGGACGCCACCGGTGGCCCGGCAAAGCCGGTTCCACGGTGACACTGGTCTGGGCCCTGCCCCTTGGTGGGCGGGCTGGCGGAGTCAAAAACAAGCGGCCTCGGCCGCTTGTTTTTTTGCAGGTCCTCAGCAACCAGAGAAAAATCAGGCGCTACCGCTTGCTGGGTAAGCGCCAAGCGCTTCAATTTTTATAGCGTCGTAACCCAGCTCGGCCAGCAGCTCCGCATTGTGCTCACCCACACGGGGCGGCGAGAGGCGCACGCCGGGGCGCTGGCCGTCCATGGCCAGCGGCAGCAGCACCGTCTGGGTGGCGCGGCCGTCGGGCAAGGTCATGGGAGCCAGGGCGCCGGTGGCGTTGAGGTGGGGGTCGTCCAGCAGGTCCTCTGGCCGCGTGATGGGCGCAAAGGGCAGGGCGTGGCGCTCGAAGACGTCGGCCAGGTGCGCGGCGCTGTAGGGCGCGAGCCGCTCGCGCAGCAGCGGCATCATCCAGGCGCGTTCGCGCACGCGGTCGTTGTTGCTGGCCAGGCGCGGGTCGGCCTTCAGGTCCGCAAAGCCGAAGGCGTCGCAGAACACCCCCCAGGCGCCATCGCTCACCACGGCCAGGAAGATCTGCTCGCCGTCTTTCACCTGGAACACGTCGTAGATCGCCCAGGCCGAGATGCGAGCGGGCATGGGCGCCGCCGGCTGGCCGGTGACGGCGAACTGCATGATGTGCTGTGCGACGAGGAACACGTTGTTCTCGAACAGCGCGCTCTGCACCTCCTGGCCGCGCCCGGTCTTCTCGCGCTGTGCGAGCGCGGCCATGGCGCCGATCGCGCCGAACATGCCGCCCATGATGTCGTTCACGCTGGTGCCCGCGCGCAGCGGGTCGCCGGGCCGGCCGGTCATGTAGGCCAGGCCGCCCATCATCTGCACCACTTCATCCAGGGCGGTGCGGTGGTCGTACGGGCCGGGTAGAAAGCCCTTGTGGCTCACGTAGATGAGGCGCGGGTTCAGGGCCTTCAGGCTCGCGTAGTCCAGTCCCAGCTTCTGCATGGTGCCGGGCTTGAAGTTCTCGCTCACGATGTCGGCCGTCGCGATCAGGCGCAGCACGGCCTCCTTGCCCTCGGGGGTTTCCAGGTCCAGCGCCAGGCTCTTCTTGTTGCGGTTGAACAGCGGGAAGAAGCCCGCCCCCGACCCGCGCAGCTTGCGCGTGGCATCGCCCTCGCGGCCATGGCCGATGGGCTCGACCTTGATGACCTCGGCCCCCAGGTCGGCCAGCACCAGGCCGCAGGTGGGGCCCATGACCATGTGGGTGAACTCCACCACGCGGATGCCGGTGTAGGGCAGGGCGGTCCGGCCGCCGCCTGGGGCGCTCTCGTTGTTTTCAGGCATGTGGTGTCTCCTGGGTCCAGCCCTTGGGCAGGCCCGCTTCGGGCGTCATCCCGTAGACCGGTTCGCCGGGCAGCCCCGCCTGCAGCGGCACGCGGGCCGCGAAGAGCTTGTGCAGGTCCACACCCGTGGACAGACCCATGGCCTCGAACATGAACACCAGGTCTTCGGTGACCACGTTGCCGGAGGCTCCGGGCGCATAGGGGCAGCCGCCCAGGCCGCCCAGCGATGCGTCGAAGGTGCGCACGCCCACGTCGTATGCGGCCAGGCAGTTGGCCAGGCCCAGGCCGCGCGTGTTGTGCATGTGGGCCGCGCCCGCGTGCGGGCCGATCTCGCTGCGCAGCCGCGTGAACAGGCGCCGCACCTGCGCGGGGTTGGCCATGCCGGTGGTGTCCGACAGGCCAACCTCGTCCACGCCCGCCGCCACGCAACTGGCGGCCAGGCGGATCACGTCGTCCTCGGGCACCTCGCCCTGCAGCGTGCAGCCGAACGCGGTGGAAATGCCCACTTCCACCAGCACCTGTGGCGCGGTCTCGGCGCGCAGGCGGGTGATGGCGTGCAGCTCGTCCACCATGGCCTCCGGGCTCTTGCGCACGTTGGCCAGTGAATGCGCCGCGCTGGCCGACACGGGCAGCGTGATCTTGTGCACGCCGCTGGCCAGCGCGGCCTCGGCGCCGCGCAGGTTGGGTACCAGGGCCATCACGGTGATGCCGGGGTGGGTGAGCGCGTGGCGCACCACCTCGGCCACGTCGGCCATCTGGGGCAGCAGGCGCGCGGGCACGAACGAGCCGACCTCGATCTCGCGCAGGCCCGCCGCCACGAGCGCGTCGATCCAGCGCAGCTTGTGCTGCGTGGGCATGGTGGCTTTCACGGACTGCAAGCCGTCGCGCGGGCCTACTTCGCTGATGAGGATGTCGGGGACGGGCATGGGCGGATTCCTGCGGGGCTGGCCGAGCGCCGGGGCTTGACGCTGCGGAGGGTTGTCGTTCTAATAGATGGAACGAAGTTCTTTCTATTGAAATGATTGACGGTTTGCGCTTTCGCGTCAAGCCCCCGCCCCTGCGTCCTGTTTCCACCCCGCGCCCGCATGCCCCGCAAATCCGCCCATGAATCCCTGGCCGATGCCGATGCCGCACCGGGCGGCGTGGCGGCCGTGGACCGCGCGCTCACGCTGCTGGGTGCGTTCCGGCAGGGCGACGGTGCCCTGCCGCTCGCGGAACTGGCCACGCGCACGCAGCTGCACAAGAGCACGGCGCTGCGCCTGCTCGCATCGCTGGAGCATGCACGGTGGGTGCAGCGGCTCGCGGACGGCCGCTACGCCCTGGGCCCCGAGGTGGCGCGGCTGTATGCGCTGTACGCCGCCGCGTTCTCCCTCGACCGGGTGGTGCTGCCGGTGCTGCGCGATCTGGTGGCCGCCACGGGCGAAAGCGCGGCCTACCACGTGCGCCAGGGGGAGGTGCGCCTGTGCCAGTTCCGGGTGGATTCGCCACACCCCGTGCGCGACCACATCCGCGCGGGCGATCTGCTGCCGCTCGAGCGCGGCACGGGCGGGCGGGTGCTGGTGGCGTTCGATCCGGCGCCCGGGCGCGTGCCGGGCGCGCGGGACCGCGCGCTGCATGCGCGCATCCGGGCCGACGGCTATGCCGCCAGCGTGGGCGACCGGCTCGACGAGGTCGCCGGAATCTCGGCACCGGTGTTCCATGCCGATGGCAGCCTGGCGGCGGCGGTCACGCTGACCATGCCCGCGCACCGCTATGACGAGCGCTACGTGAAGCCGGTGCTGGAGGCGGCACGCCGCCTGAACGGGCAGGTGTAGCCAGAAGAGGCTGAGACAGAGGTGGTGCGCGGGATTGGGCAGAAGGGCAGTTTGCGCTGCCGTTTCGCCAACCCGGCCTGCAATATGCGGCAGTTCTGGCGATTCACATTGCTGCGGCGCTCCGGGAAACTTGTCCCATCCCTTACGGAGACAAGCACCATGCGTTCCCAGAACACCTTCACCACCCTGTACCTCAGCGCGCCCGATGTCATCGACCTGGTGCGCCGCAAGGGCATCGAGGCCTGCCTGCGCGGCATCGCCGACAACATCCATGCCGATTTCCTGCGCTGGCAGGCGTTCGACAAGTCGGCGCGCGTGGCCACCCATTCGCGGGACGGCGTGATCGAGCTCATGCCCATCGCCGACGGGGAGACGTATGCCTTCAAGTACGTCAACGGCCACCCGCGCAACACCCGGCTGGGCCTGTCGACCGTGATGGCGTTCGGCGTGCTGGCCGACGTGGCCACGGGGGCGCCCCTGCTGCTGAGCGAGCTCACGCTCACCACGGCGCTGCGCACGGCCGCCATGTCGGCGGTGGCCGCACGTGCCCTGGCACGCCCCGGCGCGCGCACCATGGCGCTCATCGGCAACGGTGCGCAAAGCGAGTTCCAGGCGCTGGCGTTCCACCACCTGCTGGGCGTCGACACGCTGCGGTTGTTCGACACCGACCCGGCCGCCACCGCCAAGCTGCAGGCCAACCTGCAGGGCGGCGGCCTGCGCACCGTGGCCTGCGCCAGCGCGGCCGAGGCCGTGCGCGGCGCCGACATCGTGACCACGGTGACGGCCGACAAGACCAACGCCACCATCCTCACGCCGGACATGCTGGCGCCCGGCATGCACATCAATGCGGTGGGCGGCGACTGCCCCGGCAAGACGGAGCTGCATGCCGACGTGTTGCGCCAGGCGCAGGTGTTCGTCGAATATGCGCCGCAGACGCGCATCGAGGGCGATATCCAGCAACTGCCGTCCGACTTCGCGGTGACCGAGTTGTGGGAGGTGCTGGCGGGCCGCCTGCCGGGCCGCGGCAGCGATGCGCAGGTGACCGTGTTCGACTCGGTGGGCTTCGCGCTGGAGGATTTTTCCGCGCTGCGGTTCATGCGCCATGCCGCGGCCGAACTGGGGGTGGGCCAGCCGATCGAACTCATCCCCGAACTGTCCGACCCCAAGAACCTGTTTGGCGTGCTGCACGCGCGCGGCCCCTTGCTGCGCGCGGCGGCCTGAGGACGTGCCCGCCCCCGTCAGTCGTGCCACACCACGCTGTCGGCAGGGGCTGCCCGCGTGGTGCGAAAGTGGTTGGCGGGGTGCGCGGGGTCGGCCAGGCCGAACGAGATGCCGCAGACGATGGTGCGGTCCGCGCCGATGCCCAGCACCTCGCGCAGCACGCCGGGGTACGAGGCCAGCGCGGCCTGCGCGATGGAGCCCACGCCCAGGCTGTGCGCGGCCAGCATGAAGCTTGACACGTACGCGCCGCAGTCCACCGCGCCATAGACGCCCAGCGCCTCGTCGCTGCTGACGATGGCCACATGCGGCGCGCCGAACATCGTGAAGTTCTGCGCCGCCTGTTGCGCCGAGGCCTCGCGGTCGCCCTTGGCGATGCCCAGGGCCTCGTACAGTCCCCAGCCGCATTCACGCCGCCGCTCCTGGTACACGCCCCGGTATTCGCGGGGCCAGGGCAGGTCGGGCGCAGGGGCTGCCGCGGCCATGTGCGATTGCAGTGCGCCGCGCAGGCGCTCGAGCGTGGCGCCGCTGGCAATGGTGAGCTGCCAGGGCTGCGCGTTGCACCACGAGGCCGTGCGTTGCGCGGTGGCCAGGATGGCTTGCATGGTGGTGCGCGGCAGGGGTTCGGGCAGAAAGGCGCGGCAGCTGTAGCGGGTGTGAAGCAGCGCGGACAGGGTGTCGAACGCCGGGCTGTGGGCGGCGGTGCCGGTGGCGTTGGATGTCATGGTCCGGGTCCTGGCGGCTACGCCTTCTTGGCCTTGGCCGCAGGTTTGGCCGCCGCCTTGGTACCCGGCTTGCCGGCACCCGCCTCT
Organism: Acidovorax sp. GW821-FHT10E03; assembly: GCF_059415205.1. Taxonomy (NCBI): domain Bacteria; kingdom Pseudomonadati; phylum Pseudomonadota; class Betaproteobacteria; order Burkholderiales; family Comamonadaceae; genus Acidovorax; species Acidovorax sp. GW821-FHT10E03. Next base: position 236,100 of record NZ_JBWKMU010000011.1, read on the forward strand.
GCCGCGTGTTTCTTCTTGTCGGCGGCGGGCTTCTTGGTGCCGGGGTGGGGCGCATTGAGCAGGGCATCGAGCTGTTCGCCAATTTCGGCCTCGATGCGGTCCTTGAACGCGCCGAACAGAAAACCCAGCTGGGCCTTCATCTCGAACTGCCGCGCGTCCACGAGCAGCGTGCCCTTGACGCCCGAGCGCGTGAAGGTGAGCGTGTCTTCGGTGTCGCCCTCTTCATAGACACATTCCATGTCGAATTTTTCCTCGGCCTTCTCGGCCCAGGAGAAGGCGATCTTGCGGGCCTCTTTCAGGCCCAGGTGGTGTTCGCGATGGATGTGGATGTCAGGCACAGGGTGTCTCCTTAAGAGGATTTTTGTGGGGGCTGCGCGGGCAGCAGGGCACGCAAGGCCTCGCGGCGCTGCGGCTGGGGCTGCTGCGCCAGCTGCCGTACGGCATCATAAAACCGGGGCCAGTCGCGGCCCTGCTGTTCGAACAGGGCCTCGAACGCGGGCACGAGTTCGTCGTAGGCCGCCTGGGCGGCAAAGCTCGCGTTGTTGGCCTTGGCCACCCAGCGGTCGTAGCCTGCCACCTGGGCCGTGGTGACCGAAGGCTGGGTGCCCGAAGCCGTGCCCAGCCACTGCGCGCGCAGTTGGGCGTAGCGCCCGCGGAATGCCTGCATTGCTTCATTTTTAATAGCATTCAGCGCTTGATCGTCCAGCGCCAGGGCATCTTTTTGTGCATAGATGGCGGCCAGCTGCTCGCGCGTGGCGCGCGTGAGCGCGCGGAACGCGCCGCGCCGCGCCTCGCTGGTGGCGTAGGCCTCGCGCGCCTGGGGGGTGGAATGGGTGGCCAGCCACCGCGCCACGCCAATGCGTTCGACCGCCGTGGCAAAGGACTCGTTGAACAGCGTGTCCCCTTCGGCATACACCACCTGGTGCGCCAGTTCGTGGAACAGCAGGCGCACGAAGTCGCCCTCGGGCCAGGCGATGAAGGTGGAAAGCAGCGGGTCGCCCCCCGCCCAGTTCATGTAGCCCAGCGTGGAGTACGCGGGCACGCCGTACACCTCCACCTCCAGCCCCCGCGCGGCGAGCTGGTCGGCCTCGGCCTGGGCGTCGGCCTGGGCGAAGTAGCCGCGGTAGCCGATGCAGCCCGTGACCGGAAAGCACCAGGTGTGCAGCGTGAGCGCGTAGGGCGGCGCGGCCACCACGTTCCACACGGCGGCGGGGCGTTTCAGGTCGGCGTAGCGGCGGTAGCTTGCGTTGTCGGGCAGGCCCAGCTCGGCCACGGCGAAGGCCCGGGCGCGCTGCGCCAGCCACAGGCGCTCGCGCAGCGCGGGCGCGATGTCGGTGCGTGCCACCCAGCGGTCGATGGGCTCGGCCGACTGCATGAGTTCCAGGTGCCCCACCATGGACTGCCAGTAGTAGCCCAGCGAACCGGTCGTGCTGGCACACCCGGACAGTGCAAGGCAAAGCAACGGGGCGGACACGGCCCGCAGGCGGGGGAGAAACTGGCGCATGGGGGCAGTTTATGGGCAGAAGATCGCGCCGGGCGTGCGCACGGTTGTCAGCAGCGTGGCCGGTGCAGTTTCTAGAATGCGGCGCATGACCGCCGAACCCACCCCCGACCTGCCTGCCGGCCTGTTCGCCGACGAGGCCGGTTGCCCGCGCTGCGCCTGGTGCCAGGCCACGCCCTTCTACCGCCACTACCACGACCACGAGTGGGGGTTCCCCGTGGCGGACGACCGGCGGCTGTTCGAGAAGATCTGCCTGGAGGGTTTTCAGTCGGGCCTGAGCTGGCTCACCATCCTGAACAAGCGCGAGGGCTTTCGCGCGGCGTTTGCCCACTTCGACGCGGAGCAGGTCGCCGCCTTCGGCCCGGCCGACGTCGAGCGCCTGGTGCAGGACGCGGCCATCGTGCGCCACCGGGGCAAGATCGAGTCCACCATCAACAACGCGCGGCGCGTGCTGGAGCTGCGGCGCGAGTTCGGATCGCTGGCGCACTACGCCTGGCGCTATGAGCCTTCCTCCGCCGACCGGCCCGGGCGCCTCACGCGCGAGGTGGCGCGCACCCTGTCCACTTCGCCCGCGTCCATCGCCCTGTCCAAGGACCTGAAAAAACGCGGCTGGAGTTTCGTGGGCCCCACCACGGTGTACGCCTTCATGCAGGCCATGGGGCTCGTGAACGACCACCTGGAAGGCTGCCATTCGCGCGCCACGGCGCTGCGGGCGCGCGCGGAGTTTGTGCCGCCGCGGGGCTGATCAGGGCCGCGCCACCGGCCGCAGAACCCACAGCGCCGCCAGCGCCGCGAGGCCCAGCAGCGTGGTGGCCCACAGGGCGGCTGCGCCCACGCCATCGAGCAGCATGCCGAACAGCACCGGCGCGAAGGCCTGCGCCACGCGGGCGGGCACCATCATCAGGCCCTGGCGGGCGCCGTAGCCGGCGGGCCCGAACAACACCAGCGGCAGCGTGCCCTTGGCGATGGTCAGGATGCCGTTGCCGGCCCCGTGCAGCACGGTGAACACCAGCGCGGCCGGGCCGCCCACCACCATGAGCAAGGCCGCGCCCACCGGGTGGGCCGCGGCCGCCAGCTGCGCAGACAGCAAGGGGTGCAGGCGGCGCAGGAAGCCGAACTCCAGCAACCGCGCCGCCACCTGGGCCGGGCCGACCAGCGCGGCCAGGGCCACCGCCGCCTGCAGCGAGGTGCCGCTGGCCTGCAGCAGGCGCGGCAGGTGGGCGGCCATGGCCGTGCTGGTGAACCAGGTGACGGCGAAAACGAAGGACAGCAGCACGGTGGTGCGCACAGCGTGGCCTGGCGCAGGCACTGCGGGCGCCACCGGCGTGGCGGCGGGGTCGGCGCCCGCTGGTGCGGCCGGGGCATGCTCGCCGGGCGCGGTGCGGGGCAGCCAGCCATTCAGCGGCACGCCCACCAGCAGGTGCAGCGCGGCCCAGCCCGCGCACGCGCCGCGCCAGCCCCAGTGCACCTCCATCCAGGCCGACAGCGGCCAGCCCACCGTGCTGGCAAAGCCCGCGATCAGCGTGATGCCGGTGATGGCGCCGCGCGCGCCCTGGCCATACAGGCGCACCAGCGTGGCAAAGGCCGCTTCGTACAGGCCCGACCCCATGGCCACGCCCATCAGCACCCAGGCGGCAAACAGGCCCACCGGGCCCTGTGCCAGTGCCATGCCCGCCAGGCTGGTGGCAAACAGCAGGTTGGTGCCCACCAGCACCGGCCGGCCGCCATGGCGGTCGATGGTCCGGCCCGCCAGCGGCCCCAGCAGGGCGGACACGATGAGCGCCAGCGAGAACGCGGCGAACACGGTGGGCGTGGCCACGCCCAGGTCGCGCGCCATGGGCACGGCCAGCATGGCGGGCAGGTAGTAGGACGAGGCCCAGGCCAGGGTCTGGGCCGTGCCCAGGCGCGCCACGGTCCAGCGCTGTGGCGCGGCGCTCATGCCGTGCGAGGCGCCACGGTCTCAGACACGCTGGCCCTGGGCGTTGACGACGACCTCGCCATCTTCCTTGGTGAAGGCGCCTTGCTGGGGCGAGGGCAGGATGTCCAGCACCTTTTCCGAGGGACGGCACAGCCGCGTGCCCAGCGGCGTTGCGACGAGGGGGCGGTTGATGAGGATGGGGTGGGCCAGCATCGCGTCGATGAGCTGGTCATCGGTGACGCCGGGCGCATCCAGTTGCAGTTCGGTGAAAACCGCTTCCTTGGTGCGCACGGCGTTGATCACGGGCTCGCCCGTGGCGGCGATCAGCGCCAGCAGCGTGGCGCGGTCGGGCGGGGTCTTGAGGTATTCGATGACTTCCGGTTCGGCGCCGCTGTTGCGGATCATGGCCAGCGTGTTGCGGGACGTGCCGCATTTTGGGTTGTGATAGATGGTGATGGCGGTCATGGTGGGGCGTGGTGGTTTGCTGACGAAGGGGCGGTGTGAAGACCTGAAAGTTTGCCACCGTGCGCGGGCCAGCCCGGCAACCGCTTCAGCGCGTGCAGCAGTTGCTGGCCGGCGTCGTTCAGCGTTCCGTCGTTGCGCACTTCCAGGCTGGCCGCGCCCGGGGGCGGCATGAACGCCGCCGCACGCTGCACGCGGGCCTCCACCTCCCCGGGGGTCTCGCGGCCGCGCGAAAGCAGCCGCTCGCGCAGTACGTGCGGGCTGGCGGTGATGTGCACGGCCACCAGGTCGGGGAACCGCGCCAGTGCATCGGCCAGGTAGGCGCGCGAACCGTTGAGCAGCACCCATTGGCCGTGGGCCAGTGGCGCGAGCTGCGCGGCCCGGATGCCATAGCCCAGGCCGTTGGCCTCCCAGTGCAGGGCAAACGCCTGCTCACCGCGCAGCGCCGCAAAGGCCTCGGGCGACACGCTCTCGTGCGCCTCGCCGCCGGGCGCAGCGGGGCGGCTGATGGTGCGCCGTGCCCAGTGCACGGGGCAGGGGGCTGGCAGGTGCGCGTGCAGCCAGCCGAGAAGGCTGTCCTTGCCCGCGCCGGAAGGGCCCATGAAGTACACCAGCCGGGCCGTCATGCGCCCAGCTCCAGGTGGTCCAGCAGCACGAAGTCGGCGCCCGGCGCGGGCTCGGCGAACAGTGCCAGGCTGTTGAAGCGCAGCGGGGGCAGGTCGGCGAAGAACTGCTCGGCCGCATCGAGCACCAGTTCCACGGTGTCTTCACGCTCGCCCGCGAGGGATCCGGTCAGTGACAGGTGGAAGCGGAACTCCTCCAGCACGAAGGGGTAGCCCCACTGCTGCAACAGCGCATCCTGCCGGGGCGTGAGCCCGGCCGCGCGGCGGCGCGCCAGGTCGCTGGCGGACAGGCGCGCCGCCAGCGGCTGCAGCTGCGTCACGCAGGCGGCGGCTGCGGCCTGGATCTCGGCGTTGGCCGGGTGCGAGGGCATGGGCACCAGCGCGAGGAAGTCGTCGATGCGCTGGACCTGCAGGGGCGGCATGCTGAAGGGGCGCAGGCTGTCGGCCAGCGTCTGCACGGCATGCTGCAGCGTGAGCCAGTCCACCCCCGGCGCCAGCGCGAACGGCGCCTTGAGCGTGGCATGCCAGCCATAGCGGCGCGGCGCGGCGGTCAGGCGCTCCAGTTCTTCCTTGGCCACGCCGTGGATGTCCAGTTGTGGCAGGGGCCGCAGCAGCGCCGCGCAGCGGCCCAGCCAGTGGCTGCCGGCCAACCAGGCCAGGGTGCCGGGGTGGGGAGCGAAGTACACCGCATAGCGGTGGGCCGCCGTGGGGGCCGTGGCGTGGTTATTCGTCATGGGTGATGGTGAGTTTGACGCGGTCGCCCGCGAACCAGGCGCGCGCCCACTCGATGGGCGTGCCGGCCAGGTCCACATTCAGGCTCTCGACCAGCAGCACCGGGCGCGCGGCGGGCTGGCGCAGCTCGGCGGCCACGGCGGCATCGGGCAGCTCGGCGGTGATGCGGCTTTCGCGCCGCGTGTAGTCGGCCACGCCATGCGCGGTGAAGCCGGCGGTGATGGAGCCGGTCTCGCGCACCACGGCCGCCAGGCCCGCGAAGCGGGGCAGGGGAAAGTAGCGCTCGCTCACGTGCAGCGGCTGGCCCTCGGCCTGGCCGATCACACGCAATTGCAGCAGTGGGCTGCGCGTCGGCACCTGCAGGGCCTTGGCCAGCGCGGCCGTGGCGCGCACCGTCTGTTCCTGCAGCACCACCAGGCTGCCGCGCAGGCCGGCCTGCGCCAGGCCCTGCTGGTGGCGCACGCGCTTGCCCAGCGCCAGGTCCACCGCGAAGTCCTCCACGTAGGTGCCGCTGCCCTGGGTGATGCGCACCAGCCCCTGGCTGCACAGGCTGGCCAGCGAGCGGCGGATGGTGTGGCGGTTCACCCCGAACTGCTCGGCCAGTGCGTGCTCCGAGGGCAGGCGCTGGCCCGGGGGGTAGATGCCGCTGCCGATGGCCTCGGCCAGTTCGGCGGCGATGCGGGTCCAGAAGCTGTCGCGTGCCGGGCGTGCGGCCGGAACGGGGTTGGCAAGAACTTGTGTGCTGGTGGTGGCTGTCATGAAACCTACATGCGCGCTGTCTAAGCTGGCGCCAGTTGTTCAATTTGTCTATACAACTTAAAGAGTACCACCTCCATGTTTCAAGCCTTTGACAACCCGGGCCCGGGCCGCCCGCTCTCGCGGGCGCACTGGATGGCGCTGCTGGCCCGCGCGCCCATCGACCTTCTGGAGCCCGCGCTGCACGACCACGCCGCACTGCCCGCCCGCTGGCTGCGCGCTCCCGAAACCGGTCTGATGATGGTGCAGGGCCGCGCCGGCGGCACCGGCGAGCGTTTCAACCTGGGTGAGGTCACGGTCACCCGCTGCGCACTGCGCGTGGACGTGGACGGCGCCGATGGCGGCGAGCCCACCGTGGGCGTGGCCTACGTGCTCGGCCGCTCGCACCGCCAGGTGCAACTGGCGGCCCTGGCCGATGCGCTGCTGCAGGACCCTGTGCGCCAGGCTGCGCTGGATACCAGCCTGCTCGACCCCATCCGCCGCCACCTGGCCCAGGTGCAGTCCGAGCGCCAGGCCCGCACGGCCAGCACACGGGTGGACTTCTTCACGGTGGCCCGCGAAAGCGGTGGCAATGACGACAGCGACGAGGACCAGGAATGAGCGCCACCCCGACGATCTCCCTGTCCGCACTGGGTGCGGGCTTTTCCAGCGAGGCCCTGGGCAGCCAGGGCGTGTTCCGCGCGGTGCTGCGGGCCCTGTCGCAGCCGGGTGATCCGGTCGCCATCGTGCACGATGCCGAAGTGCCCGCCACCGGCCACGCCGCGTCGGCCGCCGTGCTGCTGGCTTTGCTCGACAGCGAATGCACGCTGTGGCTGTCCCCCCAACTGGCCACCAGCCAGGCCGGCGTGTGGCTGCGTTTTCACACCGGCTGCGTGCTGGTCGATGCCCCCGAACAGGCGCGCTTCGCCTGGGTGGCTGCGGGCGATGCCATGCCTGACCTGGCCCGCCTGCAGCGCGGCAGCGACGAATACCCCGACCAGTCCGCCACCTGCGTGATCGACGTGGCGGTGCTGGCCCCGGCTGGGGAGGGCGCAGGCGCCTGGCGCCTTGCGGGCCCCGGCATCCGCAGTGCGCAGCACCTGCATGTCGCGGGGCTGCCAGAGGACTTCTGCGCGCAGTGGGCCGACAACCACGGCGCCTTCCCGCGCGGGGTGGACGTGGTGCTGGCCACGGCCACGCACATCGCCGGCCTGCCGCGCACCACCCGCATCGAATCACCATCCACCGTGGAGGCCTGAGCCGCATGTACGTTGCCGTCAAGGGCGGGGAAACCGCCATCCTCAACAGCTACCGCCTGCTGGCCGAGCAGCGCCGGGGCGACACGGCCGAGCCCGAGCTCTCGGTGGCGCAGATCCGCGCGCAGCTCAAGCTGGCCGTGGACCGCGTGATGACCGAAGGCTCGGTCTACGATCCCGAGCTCGCGGCCCTGGCCATCAAGCAGGCGGCGGGCGACCTGGTGGAAGCCATCTTCCTGCTGCGCGCCTACCGCGCCACCTTGCCGCGCCTGGGCACCACCTTGCCGCTGGACACTGCGCGCATGGCGCTCACCCGGCGCATCTCGGCCACTTTCAAGGACCTGCCCGGGGGCCAGGTGCTCGGCCCCACCTACGACTACACCCAGCGCCTGCTCGACTTCACGCTGCTGGCCCGGGGCGATGCACCGGCTGCCGTAGCGGCCGCCCCCGCACCTTTGAGCGATGCGCCCGCCACCACACCGCGCGTGGTGGACCTGCTCAACCAGGAAGGGCTGATCGAGACCCGCCCCATCCCCGAAGGCGATCCGGCCCCCGCCGACCTGACGCGCGAGCCGCTGCGCTTTCCGGCCAACCGGGCCACGCGCCTGCAGAACCTGGCGCGCGGCGACGAAGGCTTCCTGCTAGCCATGGCGTATTCCACGCAGCGCGGCTACGCGCACTCGCACCCCTTCGTGGGGGAGCTGCGCCTGGGCACGGTGGCCGTGGAGATCGTGCCCGAGGAACTGGGCTTTGCCATCTCCATCGGCGACATGGAGATCACCGAATGCGAGATGGTCAACCAGTTCGCGGGCAGCAAGCAGCAGCCGCCGCAGTTCACGCGCGGCTACGGCCTGGCCTTCGGCCACAGCGAGCGCAAGGCCATGGCCATGAGTCTGGTGGACCGCGCCCTGCGCGCCGACGAGCTGGGCGAGCCGGTGGAGTCGCCCGCGCAGATGCAGGAGTTCGTGCTCTCGCACAGCGACAGCCTGGAAGCCTCGGGCTTCGTGCAGCACCTGAAGCTGCCGCACTACGTGGACTTCCAGTCCGAGCTGGAGCTGGTGCGCCGCATGCGCGCCACTGCGGCGTCCCACCCCTCCGAAGAAACCACCCTGGGAGACGACGCATGAACGCGCCCCACGAGCCCGCGCTGATGGGCCTGCCCGCCGATGCCGCGCCCACCGACGGCCACTTCAACTTCGCCTACCTCGATGAGCGCACCAAGCGCATGATCCGCCGGGCCATCCTCAAGGCCGTGGCCATCCCGGGCTACCAGGTGCCCTTCGGCTCGCGCGAGATGCCGCTGCCCTATGGCTGGGGCACGGGCGGCATCCAGGTCACGGCGGCCATCATCGGGCCTGACGACTGCCTCAAGGTCATCGACCAGGGCTCGGACGACACGGTCAACGCCGTCAACATCCGCCGCTTCTTCGAGCGCACCACGGGCGTGGCCACCACCACGCGCACCACCGAGGCCACACTGATCCAGACGCGACACCGCATCCCCGAGACGCCGCTGGCGGAGGGTCAGGTCCTCGTCTACCAAGTGCCGGTGCCCGAACCCATGCAGCGCCTGGAGCCGCGCGAGACCGAGACACGCACCCTGCACGGCCTGGCCGAGTACGGGCTCATGCACGTCAAGCTCTACGAGGACATCGCGCGCTACGGCCACATCGCCACCACCTACGACTACCCGGTGCTGGTCAATGGCCGCTATGTGATGGCGCCGTCGCCCATCCCCAAGTTCGACAACCCCAAGATGCACATGAACCCGGCGCTGCAGCTCTTCGGCGCGGGCCGCGAAAAGCGCATCTACGCCGTGCCGCCCTACACGCCGGTGGAAAGCCTGGGCTTCGAGGACCACCCCTTCGAGGTGCAGCGCTGGGACTGCGGCTGCGCCCTGTGCGGCGCCACGGACAGCTTCCTCGACGAGGTCATCACCGACGACCAGGGCACGCGCATGCATGTGTGCTCCGACTCCGACTACTGCCAGGAGCGCCAGGCCGCGGCGGTAGCCGCGTCCGAAGGGGAGCCCGCATGAGCACCGTGATCCTGCGCGAAGCCACCGAGGCCGATCTCGACGAGGTGCTGGCCCTATACCAGGGCATCGAGGACAGCCCCGAGCACGTGCTCACGCTGGAGGACGCCCGGGCCATGCTGGTGCAGTTCAGCACCTACCCGAGCTACCGGCTGTGGGTGGCCTGCGAGAGCACCGGGTCGGGCGCCGACGTGGTCGGCACCTACACCCTGCTGGTCATGCACAACCTGGCCCACCGGGGCGCGCCTTCGGCCGTCGTCGAGGACGTGGTGGTGGCCGCCGACCGCAAGGGCCAGGGCATCGGTCGCCAGATGATGGCCCACGCCGTGCAGCAGGCGCGCGAGGCCGGTTGCTACAAGCTGGCCCTGTCGTCCCACCGCAAGCGCAGCGATGCGCATGCCTTCTACGAATCCCTGGGCTTTGCGCAGCACGGCCTGAGCTTCTCCATCGAACCCTGATCGCCATGGACGCCACCCTTTCATCCCCCACCCCCCTGCTCAGCGTGCGCGGCATCGGCAAGCGCTACGGCCAGCGCGTCGCGCTGCAGGACGCGTCGTTCGACCTGTGGCCCGGCGAGGTGCTGGCCGTGGTCGGCGAGTCCGGCTCGGGCAAGTCCACCCTGCTCAACGCCGTGGCCGCGCGCAGCCGGCCCGATGCGGGCAGCGTGCAGTTCCAGGGCCGCGATGGCAGCCTGCAGGACGTGCTCGGCATGAGCGAGGCGCAGCAGCGGCTGCTGGCCCGCACGGACTGGGGCTTCGTGCACCAGAACGCGGCCGACGGCCTGCGCATGGACGTGTCGGCCGGCGCCAATGTGGGCGAGCGCCTCATGGGCCTGGGCGAGCGCCACTACGGCCGCCTGCGCGCCACCGCCACCGAATGGCTGCAGCGCGTGGAGATCGATGCCAGCCGCATCGACGACGCGCCGCGCGCCTTCTCGGGCGGCATGCGCCAGCGCCTGCAGATCGCGCGCAACCTGGTCACCCAGCCGCGCCTGGTGTTCATGGACGAACCCACCTCGGGCCTGGACGTGTCGGTGCAGGCGCGCCTGCTGGACCTGTTGCGCCAGCTCACGCGGCAGATGCAGCTGGCCGCCATCGTGGTCACGCATGACCTGGCCGTGGCCCGCCTGCTGGCGCACCGCATGGTGGTGATGCAGCGCGGCCGCGTGGTCGAGTCGGGCCTGACCGACCAGGTGCTCGACGACCCGCAGCACCCCTACACCCAGCTCCTCGTTTCCTCGGTACTGCAACCATGATGATGAACACCCACCCACCCATCCTGGAGCTCAAGGGCGTGGCCAAGCGCTTCACCCTGCACCACCAGAACGGCATCGAGCTGCCCGTGCTCGGCAACGTGGACCTCACCGTTGGCGCGGGCGAATGCGTGGTGCTCGACGGCCCCTCGGGCATGGGCAAGAGCACGCTGCTGAAAATGATCTACGCCAACTACCGCGCCAACGCAGGCAGCATCACCGTGCAGCCCGCCAGCGGCCCGGCGGTGGACGTGACCCAGGCCAGCCCGCGCGCGCTGGTGCAACTGCGCCGCGACACCGTGGGCTACGTGAGCCAGTTCCTGCGCGTGATCCCTCGCGTGAGCGCGCTCGACGTGGTGGCCGAGCCCCTGGCCGAAGACGCGGGCGACGACATCCACGCACTGGAAGCCGCGCGCGAGACCGCTCGCCAGTGGCTCACCCGCCTGCGCATCCCCGAGCGCCTGTGGCACCTGCCGCCCGCCACCTTCTCGGGCGGCGAGCAGCAGCGCATCAACATCGCGCGCAACATGATCAAGCCCAAGCCCCTCTTGCTGCTCGACGAGCCCACGGCATCGCTCGACGCCGCCAACACCGACACGGTGATCGCCCTGATCGGCGAGGCGGTGGCGCGCGGCGCCGCCCTGGTCGGCATCTTCCACGACGCGCACGTGGGCGCCGCCGTCGCCACGCGCCGCGTGAACGTGGCTGACTTCCGCGGGGTGGCCGCATGAGCGCTGCTGCGGTCTTTCACAACGCTCGCATGGTGCTGCCCGGCGAGGTGGTGCAGGGCTCGCTCTCGGTGCAGGGCGGGCGCATAGCCGCCCTGGCCTCGGGCGGCACCACCGCGCTGCAGGGCATCGACCTCGGGGGCGACTACCTGCTGCCCGGTCTGGTGGAGGTGCACACCGACAACTTCGAGCGCCACCTGATGCCGCGCCCGAAGGTGCAGTGGGCCGAGATGCCGGCGCTGCTGGCGCACGATGCCGAGATCGCCGCCGCCGGCATCACCACCGTGCTCGACGCCCTGGGCGTGGGCGAGGCCGACGTGGACAGCCTGCGCGGCAGCGCCTGGAACCGCGTGCTCGACACCATCGACACCTGCACCGAGCGCAACCTGCTGCGCGCCGACCACCACCTGCACGTGCGCTGCGAGCTGCCCGCGCCCAACACCATCGCCCTGTTCGGCCCCTTCCAGGGCCACCCGCGGCTGTCGCTGATCTCGCTGATGGACCACACCCCCGGCCAGCGCCAGTGGGAGAACATCGAGCAGGCGCGCACCTACTACACCGGCAAGAAGGGCTGGAGCAGCGAGAAGTTCGAGCGCCAGGTGCAGCATGCGGCCACCCTGCAGGCGCAGTACGCCGAGCCGCACCGTGCCTACTTCGTGGACTACTGCCGCACCCATGGCATCGCCTTGGCCAGTCACGACGACACCACGGTGGCGCACGTCGAGCAGGCCCATGCCGAAGGCGCGGGCATGTCCGAGTTCCCGACCACGCTGGCGGCGGCAAGGGCAGCGCGCGAGCGCGGCCTGCTCACCGTGATGGGCGGGCCCAACGTGGTGCGCGGCGGCTCGCATTCGGGCAACGTGGCGGCGGCCGACCTGGCACGCCAGGGCCTGCTGGACATCCTCTCGTCGGACTACGTGCCGGGCAGCCTGCTGAGCGCGGTGATGCGCCTCGTCCATGACGGCATCCTCACGCTGCCCGAGGCCGTGGCCACCGTCACGCGCAACCCGGCGCGCGCGTCGGGCATGCACGACCGGGGCGAGCTCACGCCCGGCCTGCGCGCCGACCTGGTCCAGGTGCACATGGCCGAGCTGCCCGATGGCTCACAGCAGGCCGTGGTGCGCGGTGTCTGGCGCGAAGGGCAGCGCGTGCTCTGAACGTAGCCTGACATGCAAATTTCCCGCAACTGTCAAGGCACTGTCACAGCCGCCTTCCACACTGCATTTGTATAGACGACTTGGAATCCGCCATGCCCATTGCCCTGCGCATCGAACAACTGAACAAGCATTTCGCCAACGGCAAGCACGCGCTGCGCGACATCGACCTCACGGTGCATGCCGGCGAGATGGTGGCGCTGATCGGCGCCTCGGGCTCGGGCAAGTCCACGCTGCTGCGCCATGTGGCCGGCCTGGTGGTGGCCGATGGCGACAGCCGCTCGCTGATCGAGGTCGATGGCCGCTGCGTGCAGCAGGGCGGGCGCATCCATCGCGATATCCGCAAGGTGCGCTCGCAGGTGGGCTTCGTGTTCCAGCAGTTCAACCTGGTGGACCGCCTGCCGGTGATGATGAATGTGCTGGTGGGCCTGCTGCACCGCACGCCCCCATGGCGCGGCTGGTTGCGCGTGTTCCGCCCGCATGAGCGCGCCCTGGCGCTCGAGGCCCTGGCCCGCGTGGGGATCGCCGACTGCCATGCGCAGCGTGCGTCCACTCTCTCGGGTGGGCAGCAGCAGCGTGCGGCCATTGCGCGCACCCTGGTGCAGGGCGCGAGGGTGGTGCTGGCCGACGAGCCCATCGCTTCGCTGGACCCCGAATCCTCGCGCAAGGTCATGGACATCCTGGCGCGCATCAACCGCGAGGACGGCAGCACCGTCATCGTCTCGCTGCACCAGGTGGACGTGGCCATCAAGTACTGCTCCCGCGTGGTCGCGCTGCACCAGGGCCGTGTGGTCTACGACGGCCCCTCGGCCGCCCTCACACCCGCCCTGCTGCGCGAGCTGTATGGCGTGCAGGCCGACGAGATCCTGGGCGCCACCTTGCCCCTGGCCGTGGTGCCCGCACCGGCGCAGGCGCCGACCCCCGGCTGGGCCGCACAGCCGCTGGCGCAGGCTGCCTGAGGCCTGCCCGCCGTCCCCTGTCTCTTCGCCCTTCGTTTTTTTCCTTTCTCCCCTCCCGCTTTCACCTTCCGGAGCCTTCCATGATCAAGAAATTCTGCGCAACCCTGGCCCTTGGCCTGGGCCTGACCACGGGCGTCCTCGCCCAGGACGCCATCAACTTCGGCATGATCTCGACCGAAGCCTCGCAGAACCTCAAGGCCGACTGGCAGCCCCTGCTGGACGACATGGCCAAGCAGACGGGCCTGAAGATCAACGCCTTCTTCGCGTCTGACTATGCGGGCCTCATCGAAGCCATGCGTTTCAACAAGATGCAGGTGGCATGGCTGGGCAACAAGTCGGCCATGGAGGCGGTGGACCGCGCCAATGGTGAAGTGTTCGCGCAGATGGTCAACGCCGATGGCACGCAGGGCTACTACTCGCACCTCATCGTGCACAAGGACAGCCCCCTGGCTTCGCTGGACGACGTGCTCAAGAACGGCAAGTCGCTGAGCTTCGGCAACGGCGACCCCAACTCCACCTCGGGTTTCCTGGTGCCCGGCTACTACGCCTTCGCGCAGAACAAGGTCGACGCCAAGACGCACTTCAAGATCGCGCGCAGCGCCAACCATGAGACCAACGCCCTGGCCGTGGCCAACAAGCAGGTCGACGTGGCCACCAACAACAGCGAAAACCTCGAGAAGCTCAAGGAGCGCCAGCCCGAGAAGTTCAAGGACATCAAGGTCATCTGGACATCGCCCCTGATTCCGCTCGACCCCATGGTGATCCGCAAGGACCTGCCCGAGCCGCTCAAGGCCAAGATCAAGGACTTCTTCTACAACTACGCCAAGACCGATGCGCGCGAGAAGGAGATCGTCATGAAGATCTCCAAGCTCTCGGGCTTCAAGCCATCCACCAATGCGCAGCTCACGCCCATTCGCCAGCTCGACCTGTTCGGCAAGCGCAACAAGATCGAGGCCGATGCCACGCTGGCCGACGCCGACAAGAAGACCCGCCTGGCCGAGATCGACCAGCAGCTGGCGTCCCTGAAGTAAACACGCAAGCACGCAACGCATCCGGCCAGCCCCCACCATGTCTTCCGCATTGACCCCTTCGCTCGCGACCCTGGCGAGCACCGCCGCGCCCAAGCGCAGCCTCGCCTGGTACCTCTCCTGGGGCATCCTGCTGGTGGTGCTGGCCGCATCCTGGAAGGGCGCCGACATGCGCCCGCTCGACCTCGTCAAGGACTCGGGCAACATGGCCCAGTACGCGGCCGAGTTCTTTCCGCCCAATTTCTCGCAGTGGCAGATCTACGTGCAGGAGATGCTGGTCACGTTGCAGATCGCGCTGTGGGGCACGGCGCTCGCGGTGGTCACCGCCGTGCCGCTGGCGCTGCTGGCCTCGTCCAACATCGCGCCGTGGTGGGTGAACCAGCCGGTGCGCCGCGTGCTCGACGCCTTCCGTGCCATCAACGAGATGGTGTTCGCCATGCTCTTCGTGGTGGCGGTGGGCCTGGGCCCGTTCGCGGGGGTGCTGGCGCTGTGGATCCACACCACGGGCACGCTGGCCAAGCTGTTCTCCGAGGCGGTCGAGGCCATCGATCCGCAGCCCGTGGAGGGCATCCGCTCCACCGGCGCGAGCGCGCTGCACGAGATCATCTACGGCGTGATCCCGCAGGTGATCCCGCTGTGGATTTCCTACACCCTCTACCGCTTCGAGGCCAACGTGCGTTCTGCCTCGGTGGTGGGCATGGTGGGGGCCGGCGGCATTGGCGTGGTGCTGTGGGAGATCATCCGCGGCTTCCAGTACGCCGAGACCTGCGCGGTGATGCTCATCATCGTGGTCACCGTGAGCGCGATCGACGTGGTGTCGGCGCGCATCCGCAAGGCCCTGGTCTGACACAGGGGCGCACCGTGGCATTGAGCCTTGAAGACATCGCCCACCTGCTGGCCACCCGGGGCATCCATCAGTACGGCCGCGAGGCCGTCAGCCAGCTGGAGCACGCGCTGCAGTGCGCGCAATGGGCAGAGAAATCCGGCGAGACCCCCGCCACGGTGGTGGCCGCCCTGCTGCATGACCTGGGGCACCTGCTGGCGCCCGGTGGCGATGCGACCGCACAGGACGACCTGCACCAGTACATGGCCCTCCCGTTCCTGCGCGGCCTGCTGCCCGATGCGGTGCTGGAGCCCATCCGCCTGCACGTGGACGCCAAGCGCTACCTGTGCACCCTGGAGCCGGGCTACCGGGAGACGCTCTCGCCCGCGTCGCGGCACAGCCTGGCCCTGCAGGGGGGCCTTTCACGGCGCAGGAGGCGATGCGCTTCGAAGCCCTGCCTTTTGCCCAGGAGGCCATTCGCCTGCGCCGCTACGACGACCATGCCAAGGTGCCTGGCCTGCCGACGCCGGCCCTGGAGCACTATGTGGCGCTGATGGGCCGTGTGGCCCATGCGCCTGCCCAGGCAAAGTCTGTGGCCTACCCGTACCGCTGCTCGGCCGCGTGGGTGCGCTGACCTGGCGGGTGGGCCGGACAGTGTCCCGCGTCAGGGCGGGGCCTTGCCGCTGCCCATCCACCCCAGGTCCAGCGGCCGGTCCTCGAACTCGGTGTTGAGCACCACGGTGCTGGTGGTGCGCGCCACCCCCGCGATGGCCTTGATTTCGTAGATCACGTCTTCCAGCGCGCGCGCGTGGGTGGTGCGCACCTTGGCCAGAAAGTCATACTCGCCCGCCACGCTGTGCAGTTCTTCCACCTGCGGCATCGCGCGCAGGCGCGGCGCCACGTCGCGGCAGTGGATGCCGCCATCGTTGCGGATGGCCACGAACGCCGTGAAGTTCAGGCCCACGCGCTCGGGGTCCACGCTGATCGAAAAACGGCGGATCACGCCCTTGTCCAGCAGCTTCTTCACCCGTTCGTGCACCGCGGCGGTGGACAGCCCCACCTCGGCGCCCACATCGGCATAGGAACGTCGGCCATCCGCACCCAATGCCGAAATAATTCTGGCGTCCATGTCATCTGTCTGAATATTTGCTTGCATAGCCGCCTGATTTTGGTAAAAATTCCGAAAACCTCGCGGTTTCCATAAATTATTCGGTAAGGTGAAGAATATGCCGGCGATTTTCAATGCGCAAGCCCGCCCACAGCGCACCTGGGCGGTGGCCGTGGCCCTGCTGCTGGTCTATGTGGTGTGGGGCACCACCTATTTCGCCATCGGCATCGCGCTGCAGACCATGCCGCCGCTGTTCATGAGCGCCATCCGTTTTCTGTGCGCGGGCGGCGTGATGCTGCTGGTGGCCCTGTGGCAAGGGCATGCGCTGCCCACGGCCGCGCAGTGGCGCAATTCGGCCATCGTCGGCGCCCTCATGGTCTTCCTCGCGATGAACCTCGTGGGCTTTGCGCAGAAGCTGGGCATCGGCTCCGGCCTCATGGCCACCGTGGTCACCACCATGCCCATGTGGCTGGCGCTGTGGACGCACTGGGGCGGCGAACGCGTGCCGGCCACCAGCTGGATCGGCCTGGCGCTGGGCGTGGTGGGCGCACTGCTGCTGGCGATGGAGGGCGACTTTTCCGCCACCTGGCTGGGGGCCGCGCTGGCCTTTGGCGCGCCGCTGTGCTGGAGTGTGGGCTCGTACGCATCGCGCAAGCTGTCGCTGCCCGCGCCGGCCATGGCGGCTGCGGCGCAGTGGCTGGTGGGCGGCGCGATGGGACTGGTGGCCGCGTTGTGCTTCGAGCCCGTGAGCGCGCTGGGGCAGGTGAGCGCCCGGTCGTGGGCGGCGTGGGTGTACCTGCTGGTCTTTGGCACGCTGGTGGCGCTCAATGCGTACCTGTGGCTGCTGCAGAACACGTCGGCCGCGCTGGCGGGGAGCTATTCGTTCGTGAATCCGGCGGTGGCGTTGCTGGTGGGGGTGGCGCTGGGGGGGGAGTTGCTGACGGGGTGGGTGTTTGCGGCGTTGCCTTTGATTGGGGCGGCGCTGGTGTTGATTTTGTATGGCAAGGCGTTGCAGGGGTGGTGGGTGGCGCGGAGGGCGTCGTGGGTGGGGTATCGGGCTGGATAGTTGGCTGGGTAGTGGGGTTGGTTGTTGCCTGTTGGTTTGTAGTTGGTGGTGTGCCTCGGTTGAGCGCGGAGGCCGGGGTGTGCGCCCGGCGGCGCAGTGACTTTCTTTTGCTTCGCCAAAAGAAAGTCACCAAAGAAAAGGCGACCCTGCTGTCTGCGACCCCTTCGCTTCGCTGCGGGGCAACCTGGGGTGCTCGGTCACGGGGTGCACCGCAGAACTCGCTGCGCGCCGTTGGCGCTCCGCTCGGACAACTGCGGTGAGTCAGTTCACGAAGAATGTGTGTCCTTCGGCACACATGCCACCCCGCGCCCTGCGCGCCCCAGGCGCATCCAGAAGGGAACCCACAAATCGGACATCCCTTCGGGCCATCGCTGCGCTCGGCCCCATCTCGCGGGCGCAAGCGCCACGCGCTGCGCAGGCGTGGCCAAGCGCAGCGATGGCCCGTATGGCTGTTTGGCTGTTCGCTCCCCACCCCCATCTGGCTGCGCCTGCGGCGGGGCGGTTGCGGGGTGAGCATGGGCGT
>NZ_JBWKMU010000012.1:0-250186 GCF_059415205.1 Acidovorax sp. GW821-FHT10E03
GCGTGCCGACGCCGTGGGTGGGGCGGCAGCGCAGGGCCCCAGCCACCTGGGGTAGCGGTGGGCAGAGGCCATAAAAATGGGCGTGGCTGTGCCTGGCATGCGGCGCTCGCGCGGCAGTGCTGGTGATCGGGGCGGGGTGTCAGCGGTTCGGCGTCAGTGCACTGCGCCTTCACAGGCGCCGCGCATGCCTTGCGCAATAAAACGCACCAGCAGCGGCCCAGCCGTGGCCTCGTCGCCGGGCTGGTTCTGGCCGTACGAAAGGCGCTCGATGCGCTGGTCGTTCACGTGGTGCAGCAGCGCGCCCAGCGCAAACTGGTAGCACCACGCGGCCTGGCTGCGCGTGGCCTGGGGCAGGGCGGCTGCAATGGCGTCGATGAACGCATGGGCCAGCGGGTCGAACAGCTCGCGGATGATGGGCTCGTCTTCTTCCAGGTGGTCGTTCATGCCGCGTGACAAAAGGCGCAGAAAGTGGTGGCCTGCGGGCTGGCTGGCCACTTCCAGCACGGGCAGCACAAAGGCTTTCACGATCTCTTCCAGCAACTGGCCGGGCGGTGCCTTCTGCTGGGCATCGGCCAGCGACTTGAGCCGCACGTCGATGTAGCCCGCATGCGCGCGGAAGATGGCGTGGTACAGCGACAGTTTGGGGCCGTAGTAATAGCCCACCAGTGCCAGCGGCACGCCAGCCTCGTCGGCAATGTCGCGGATCGAGACGCCGTGAAAGCCGCGCGTGGCAAACAGCCGCTCGGCCGCCTGCAGGATGTTGGCCTGGCGGTTGGGGGCCAGCGCTTCTTCGCTAGTGGCGCTGAGGGCGGCAGCGCGCTTGCGCGCCGGTAGTGGTGCTTTGGCCGCCAAGGCTGTGTGCGCTGCAGCCGCTGCTTTTTTGGAGGGGGTGGATTTGGGCATAGGCTGGTTTATACGTTTGTATAAATTCATTGAACACTCGTACAAACCCTGGTGATTCTGCGTTTGTACGTTCGTATAATTTTTTCATGCCGCCCGCTGCAGGCCCTGTCGCACAGGGCTTGCGGGGCTTGTGCTGCATACCCACCCATACCTACCGGAGACAGACAACATGATCACCCGCCGCCGCTTCACCCAGCTCTCTGCCGCCCTGTTGCCCACCCTGGGCGTTGCTCCCGCTGCCTGGGCGCAGGCCGGCAAGGACGCCATGCCCGACATGGCGCGCATCATCTCGGGATTTCCCGCCGGGGGCACGGCCGACGCGCTGGCCCGCCGGGTGGGTGACCGCATGCGAGGACAGTACGCCGGTGCCGTGATGGTGGACAACAAGCCCGGCGCAGGCGGGCAGATCGGCATCCTCAACCTGCGCGACAGCCCGGCCGACGGCACCAGCCTGCTCATCACCCCGTCGTCCATGCTGTCCATCTACCCCTACACCTACCCCAAGCTGCGCTACACGCTCGATGACGTGGCGCCCGTGTCGTTGGGCGCCATGTTCGACCACGGCCTGGCGGTGGGCCCCGGCGTGCCTGACAGTGTGCGAACGCTGGCCGACTTTCTTGCGTGGCTGCAGGCCAACCCCAACAACGCCAACTACGGCAGCCCCGGCGCAGGCTCCATGCCGCACATGGTGGGCGTGCTGCTGGGCCAGTTCAGCAAGATCGACATGCGCCACATCGCCTACCGGGGCACGGTGCCCGGCATGCAAGACCTGCTGGGCGGGCAGATCCCCGCGTTCTGGGGGCCCATTGGCGACTACCTGCAGCACAGCAAGGGCGGCAAATTGCGCGTGCTGGCCATTGCAGGTGCCAAGCGCTCGCCGTTTCTGCCGCAGGTGCCTACGCTGACGGAGCTGGGTTACCCCCTCAAGGTCAGCGAGTGGTATGGCTTCTTCCTGCCCGGCAAGGCGTCTGCCGATACCGTCAAGCGCGCGTCGCAAGCGCTACAAAGCGCGCTGGTTCACCCAGAGGTCGTGGACTATGGCAAGCAGTACGGCCTGGAGGTCCGGTCTTCGACCGCAGCCCAACTGGCGCAGATGCTCAAGGCCGATGCCGACCAGTGGCGCGGCCTCATCAAGCAGACCGGCTTCACAGCCGAATCCTGATCGCCTTGTTTCGACCTTTCCACCCGACCCCGCCATGACCACCACGCTCGCCACACCTGCGCGCCGCATCGTCGATATCTCGATGCACCTTGAAAACGATGTTGTCTCCGACCCCCCAGGCCTGGGCCCGCGCATCAATTACATCGATCACCAGATGAGCTTTGCGGACCTGGCGCAGTTCTTCCCGGGTCTTCAGAAGGAAGACCTGCCTGACGGCGAGTCGTGGGCGGTGGAGGATGTGCAGCTCAACACCCACAACGGCACCCACCTGGACGCGCCGTACCACTTCGCGTCCACCATGGACGGCGGCCAGCGCGCGCTGTCCATCGACGAGGTGGATCTGAACTGGTGCTTTCAGCCCGGCGTGAAACTGGACTTTCGCCACCTGCCTGACGGCTACGTGGTGCAGGCCGCCGATGTAGAGGCCGAACTCGCCCGCATCGGCCACACGGTGCAGCCGTTGCAGATCGTGGTGGTCAACACCCGCGCGGGCAGCGCCTACGGCACGCCCGGCTACACGCGGGCGGGCTGCGGCATGGGCTACGAGGCCACCATGTACCTGCTGGAGCGCGGCGTGCGCCTGACTGGCACCGACGCCTGGAGCTGGGACGCCCCCTTTGCCTACACCGCGCAGCGCTATGCAGAAAGCGGCGACGCATCGCTGATCTGGGAGGGCCACAAGGCCGGGCGCGACATTGGCTACTGCCACCTCGAAAAACTGCACAACCTGGAGGCGCTGCCTGCTAGCGGCTTCTACATCTCGTGCTTTCCTGTCAAGGTGCGCGGCGCCTCGGCAGGATGGACGCGGGCTGTGGCCATCTTCGACCCGGTGCTGCCGCTGCAGCCTGCGGCCGGGGTGACGCCATGAAACTCGCCACCCTGCGAAACGGCCAGCGCGATGGTCGCCTGGTGGTCGTTTCGGACGACGCGCGCCGCTGCATCGGCGCCTGCCCCGTGGCCCCCACGCTGCTTGATGCGCTGGAACGCTGGAGTGGGGTGGAACCCGCGTTGCACGACCTGGCCCGCACCGTGAACGCGCCTGCCGCCCTGGGAACCATGCCTTTCGATGCACGCCAGTGTTTGGCGCCGCTGCCGCGCACCTGGCAGTGGCTCGATGGCTCAGCGTTCTTGAACCACGGCCATCTCATGGAGCGCGCCTTCAAGGTGCCGCCGGTGGCGGACTTCGAGACCATTCCGCTCATGTACCAGGGCGCAGCCGACGACTTTCTGGGCCCGCACGACGATGTGGCCCTGCCGTCCGAAGCCGACCAGATCGACTTCGAGGGCGAGTTTGGCGTGGTGCTCAGCGAAACCCCCATGGGCGTCACCGCTGAAGAGGCGCTGCAGCATGTGCGCCTCATCGTGCTCATCAACGACTGGAGCCTGCGTGCCTTCGGCCCGCGCGAGGCCAAAAGCGGCTTCGGCTTTCTGCAGGCCAAGCCCTCCACCGCGTTTGCCCCTATCGCCGTCACGCCCGATGCACTGGGCCCCGCGTGGCAGGGCGGCCGCGTGCACCTGCGGCTGCAGACGCAGCGCAACGGCGAATGGTTTGGTCACCCACATGGCGGTGAAATGCATTTTCACTTTGGCCAGTTGATTGCTCATGCGGCGCGCACGCGCAAGTTATCGGCCGGCACCATCATCGGCTCGGGCACTGTGTCCAACACAGATGTCAACGTTGGTTCGTCCTGCATTGCCGAACGCCGCATGGTTGAGGTCCTAGCTGAAGGGACGCCGCACACCTCTTTCCTCCGCTTTAGGGAGCGGGTACGCATCACAGCGCTTCACCCCGAGGGGGCGGAGGGGCCTTTTGGTGCGTTGGACCAAGTGGTTGTCATGGCCTTACACGAGAGTCCCCAAAAGAGCTCTGCTGTATTGGTTAGGTAGACCAGTGCGCCAATCGTTCTCGGCAAGAGCAATTGCCGACGGCATGAGGCTGTACCAAGTCATTCGCGTCGACAACCTGAGCGACGGCTTCGTATTGAGCGGTCAATCGACGGGCAGCCGCACCGACGGCCACTGCTCCGCCGAGACCGGGCGTTCGATCGTTGCCGACGGGGATACCGGTGCGAGTGACCGGTTTGGTGTGTGACCGGCGCGTGTCGACCCAGAGGAACCATGCGCCGTCGTGAACCGAAGGTTGTCCTCTGTCTTTTCCTTGGTTGCCTTCCCGTGGCTTCCACCTCGTTGACTGCCCCCCCGGGTTCGTGACGACTGCGATCGTGCACATGACGGGGCGCCGCGCCCATATTATGGTGAGCTGTGTGATGTCATCAGTTCTGAGGACAGACAACGGCCCGGCGCGATGGCAGCATCGCGCGCACCACTCGCCTGTGCGCAGGCGCATGGCTGAAGAACTATCAAAACAATAGCTGCTTGCGCTGAATGGATAAGCGCCGGAGGTCAAAACATGCCAAGAAACCTGCTGTCCGCGCGCCACCGTGCCGCCTTGTGTCTGGCCTGGCTGCTGGGGGGCTGGCTGCTGCTCCAGGCGGGCGCCGCGCAGGCGCAGGCTGTGGGCTGGGCCAGCGGTGCCAGCCTGGCTGCCGCGCGCAGCGACCACAGCACCACCGTGCTGCCCAATGGCAAGGTGCTGGTGGCCGGTGGGCAAGTGGCAGGCAACGCGCGCACCGCCAGCGCCGAACTGTACGACCCTGCCACCGGCGCCTGGGCGGCCACGGGCGCCATGGCTGCGGCGCGCCAAGGCCACACCGCCACGTTGCTGCCCAGCGGCAAGGTGCTGGTGGCGGGGGGCATGGATGGCGCTGTCCTGGCCAGTGCCGAGCTGTATGACCCCGCCACTGGCACCTGGGCCGCCGCTGGCGCCCTGGGCCATGCCCGCCGCGAAGCCACCGCCACGCTGTTGGCCAATGGCAAGGTACTCGTGGCGGGGGGATGGCCCCCCGGCCCAGCCACCAGCCCGGCGGAGCTCTTCGACCCCGCCGCGAACGGCGGCTTGGGCGCCTGGTCCGACACCGGCGCCCTGGCCCAGCCGCGTTTTGAACATACGGCCACCTTGCTGCCCGATGGCAAGGTGCTCGTCGCAGGGGGCACGGCCAATGGCAGCGCCGCTTTGAATAGCGCCGAACTCTACGACCCCGCCCTGGGCACCTGGACCACCGTCGGCAATACGCTGGCCACCGCGCGCTATGACCACACGGCCACCCTGCTGCCCAGCGGCCAGGTCCTTGTGGTGGGCGGAGCCGACAGCCTGGCCCTGGCCCTGGCCCAGGCCGAGCTGTACGACCCCGGTGCCGGCACCTGGACCGCCGTCAGCCCGCTGACCACGGGGCGCTTCAGCCACACGGCCAGCCTGCTGCCCGACGGCACGGTGCTGGTCGCGGCAGGCTCCAACTTGATCCATGGGCTGCTCGGCAGCGCCGAGTTGTTCAACCCCGGCACCAACAGCTGGACTGCGGCCCCCGCGCTGGCCAGCCCGCGCCTCTACCACACGGCCACGGTGCTGCCCGATGGCACGGTGCTCGCCGTGGCTGGCGCCGGCGCCGGCCCGCTTCTGGCCAGCACGGAGGTCTACACCCCCGCCAGCGGCGCGTGGAGCGCGGCGGGCAGCATGGGCATGGGGGGCAGCGTCACGCGGGCCTCGCTGCTGCCGTCAGGCAAGGTGTTGGCGATTACCAGTTTGTCGACCTCCGCACGGCTGTATGACCCCGTGGGCAACAGCTGGAGCCCTGCCGCCAACCACCTCACCAGCCGCGAAATGCCCACCCTGACCTTGCTGGCGTCCGGCCAGTTGCTGGTGGCCAGCGGCACAGGTGCCAGCGCCGAGCGCTACGACGAGAACACCAACACCTGGACGGCCACCGGCCCCATGAACGCCGCACACAGAGGCGGGGGCGCCGCGCTGCTGGCGTCGGGCAAGGTACTGGTGGTCGGCGGGGCCAACGGGACAGGCCCATCCAGCAACACCGTGGAGCTCTACGACCCCGCGACCGACACCTGGGCATTGCGCGCGCCGATGCTCTCGGTCCGGCACTACTTTGGCAGCAGCGTGATGCTGCCCGATGGGCGCGTGCTGGTGGCGGGCGGGTTCACCAACGGTGGCCGCACCGCCCTCGCGGAGATCTACGACCCCCAATCAGACACCTGGACCGCCACGGGCGCGCTGGCCATCCCGCGCAGCGACCACACCACGACCCTGCTGCCCTCGGGCAAGGTGCTGGTGGCGGGCGGCGCCACCGGCCCCTTCAACAGCCCCACCGCCGAGCTGACCGCCGAGCTGTACGACCCGGCGACCGGCACCTGGTCGCCCGCGGGTACGCTGGCCTCAGGTACCGGCGGCAGCGATCCAACGGCCATGCTCCTACCCGGCGGCCAGGTGCTGTTGGTTGGGGGCTACCTCAGCGGGGCACGGAGCGGCAGCCAGCTGTACGACCCCGCTGCCAACACCTGGGCCAGCACGCCACCGCTGATCACGGGCCGTGCGCAGCACGCCAGCGTGCTGTTGCCTTCGGGCCACGTGCTGGCCGCGGGCGGCATTGGTTCCGGTGGCAATTTGGCCAGTGCCGAACGCTATGACCCCGCTGGAGGCACCGTGCCAGCGGCCCGCGTGCCCCAGCTTGCCAGCGGCCCGGCCCGCCTCGTGGACGGTACCGCCTTCACCCTGGGCGGCTTGCGCCTGCACGGCGACAGCGAGGCCAGCGGCGGTGGCACGGGCGCATCGCCCACGCCGCTGCCGCTGGTGCAGCTGCGGCGGCTGGACAACGGCGCCACGCGCTGGCTCACGCCCACGGCATCGTCGGCCACCACGGTGGACGTGGCCGCGCCGGGCGTGTTGCCGCGTGGCCGCTACGCGCTGCGCGTGTTCGTCAACGGCATGGTGTCCGACGCGCTGCCGACAAGCACCCATGCCACGCCCGCGCTGGCCCTGGCCGCCAGCGCCAACCCCAGCCCCGGAGGTGCCAGTGTCACCTTCACCGCCACGCTGTCCGGGGCGGACAGCCCCACGGGCACGGTGGCGTTCAGCGCAGGCGGCGTGCCGCTGTGCGCGGCCGCGCCCCTCGTCGGCGGCGCGGCCGTCTGCGCCGTGAACACCCTGCCCATGGGCACGCAGGCCATCACCGCCAGCTACGGCGGCGACGCCAACAACACGGGCGCCCTGGCGGGCATCACGCACACCGTGAGCCCGGTCAGCCTGCCGCTGCCCGGC
Organism: Acidovorax sp. GW821-FHT10E03; assembly: GCF_059415205.1. Taxonomy (NCBI): domain Bacteria; kingdom Pseudomonadati; phylum Pseudomonadota; class Betaproteobacteria; order Burkholderiales; family Comamonadaceae; genus Acidovorax; species Acidovorax sp. GW821-FHT10E03. The sequence continues at coordinate 7,233 of NZ_JBWKMU010000012.1, forward strand.
GGCGGCATGGGGCAGCAGGTGGTGGTGGGCATCAGCGGCGGCCCGGCGGGCTGCGTGGTGGGCAGCCTCACGTTGAGCGCCGCCACCGGAGGCGACAACCTGCCCGCCAACGCCACGGCCCCGCTGGGCGTGCTGCGCTTTGCCGCCACGGGCTGCGCGGGCGCCACGCTGGCGGTGCAGATGGACTACCCCGCAGGCAGCCTGGCGGGCCTGCAGCCCCACAAGTTCGGCCCCGCCAGCGTGGGCGCCCCGGCGTCCACGTGGTTCCCTCACGGTAGCGTGGCGGGTAACCGGCTGACCTTCACCGTGACGGACAACGGCGTGGGCGACGGCGACACCACCACGCCGGGCGCGATCACCGACCCGCACGCGATGCTGCTGTTTGCCGCGCCACCCGTAGTGGGTGCGCAGGCCATCCCCACGCTGTCGGAGTGGGGCGTGCTGCTGCTGTCGGCGCTGCTGGGCGCCCTGGGCTGGCGTGGGCGGCGGCGCCTGGGGGTTTGAATGAAACTGGCCTCCAGCGCTTTTCCAATAAGCGCAAACAGCTATTGATTCAATAGCATTCCGCTTTTTCCGGCCTCCAGCAGGCGCGTGAGCAGCGGGTGCATCACCTTGCGCGCGCCGTAGATCAGGTGGAACTGCTCCTGCGCGTCGGGGCTGGTGCCCACCTGCACCAGTCCATGGGTCTTTTGCAGGTGCGCGCCCACCGACACGGGGGCCGGCATCACGCCCATGCGCCGGTTCCTACGTTTGCTTCGCCCTGGCCATCGGAAGGCGCCACCAGATGGATTGGCGATGGCAGAAAACCCCCGTCACTACAGGGAGGTCCAACTGCGCAGCTTGCCGGGGTTGAGCAAGCCCTGCGGATCGAAGCGGCGCTTCGTGCCCACCACGGCAGGATCCAGGTTGTTCTGCTTGCCGTCCTCCACGATGTACACATGCGGGTTGTTGATCTGCACGCCGTGGTCGCGGTAGATCTGCATGATCTGGTTCAGGCGCTCTTCGGTGCTGTAGCGGATGAGCTGCAGCCCGCTGCAGTTGAACGCGCCTTCCTTGGTGCGCAGGAACTCCAGGTGCATCATCACCTCGCCGCCGAGGGCCTTTTCCAGCGCCTTCACCTGCTCCAGCCGGGTGGCGGGGTTGAAGCCGCTCTGGATGTAGGTGAGCGTCTTGTCCACCTTCAGCGCGTGCAGCGTGGTGTGGTTCCAGGTGTATTCGAGCAGGGTCTTGTGGCTCTTTTCCACTTCGTCGGCGGTCTTGCGGTAGCTGACGGTGCCGCCATGTTTGGCGGCCATGTCGCGCATGCCGTCTTCGGAGTGCGGGGCCACCAGCAGCATCACGGCATGGCAGCCCGCGGGCAGGTGCTCGGCCAGGCTGGTGAAGTAGGCCGGGATGGGGGCGGCCAGAAAGCACACCTCCTTCTTCTCCAGCCCCGGGGCGGCGCCAAAGCGGTCGGCAAACTCCAGCGCGGCGTCGAATGCGGTGAAGGTGACGATGCACTCCGTCCAGGCCACGGCAGGGGTCAGCGCCACCTCCAGCTCCAGCACGATGCCGTTGGTGCCATAGGTGTGGTGCAGCAGCATGGCCTCGGGGCCGCGCAGCTCGATCACCTGGGGCTCGGGCTCCACCGTCATGGCGCGCACGGCCAGCACGTTGCCGGGTGCGGCCAGCGGGCCGTGGTTGATGGAGCCGGCCCCGCCGAAGCCGCCGCCGAACAGCCCGCCCAGCGTGGCGCTGCGGTAGGTGGAGGGTAGCCAGCGCAGCTCCTGCCCCTGGGGCTTGGCCTGCGCGTCGAAGTCCGACAGGCGGATGCCCGCCTGCGCCCGGCCCACGCCGCCGCGCACCCAGCCAAAGCCGTTGTAGCCCGACAGGTCCAGGATCACCCCGCCGTGCAGCGGCGTGCTCTGCCCGTAGTTGCCGGTGCCGCTGCCGCGCACGGTGAGGGGGATCTGCGCGCGGGCGCAGGCCGCCACCACTTGGCGCACCTCGTCCTCGGTACGGGGGCGCACGGCCACGTCGCCGCGCTTGCCGGCCAGGTCGCGCTTGAGCACGGGGCTGAACCAGGCAAAGTCCTGCGACAGGCGGCCCACGCGCAGCGGGTCGGCAATCCAGTCCAGGCCGGGCAGCAGATCGGGCAGTTGCTGGGCGGCGGTCGTTGCGGTGGCAGAGGTCGTCATATCGGTATCTCCTGCGGCCAAGAGGGGCCGCGTTGGGCAAAAGAGGGCCTGCACCGCGCACCAATGCGCGGTGTGGCGGCTATGAAGTGGGTGGCTCAGTCCTGGGAGTTTTCGCTGGCGTGCCAACTGCCCAGGGCGGCGCGGGTCAGCCATGCCATCAGCACGAACAGCGCAACCCCGGTCAGCGAGATCAGCAGCAGCGCGGCGAACATGCGTGGAATGTTGAGCTGAAAGCCCGCCTGCAGGATCTGGTAGGCCAGGCCCGCGCCCTGGCCGCCCGTGCCGGCCACGAACTCAGCCACCACGGCGCCGATCAGCGCCAGACCGCTCGATATGCGCAGCCCGCCGAAGAAATAGGGCAGCGCGCTCGGTATGCGCAGGCGCACCAGCGTCTGCATGCGCGTGGCGCGGTTGAGCTTGAAGTAGCTCTGCAGGTCCGGCTCCACGCTGCGCAGGCCCAGCGTGGTGTTGCTGATGATGGGGAACAGCGCCACCAGCGCGGCGCAGATCACCATGGACGCCGTCGGGTCCTTCACCCAGATGATGATGAGCGGCGCCACCGCCACGATGGGCGTGACCTGCAGCAGCACGGCATAGGGGAACAACGCCGTCTCGATGCGCTTGCTCTGCACGAAGACGAAGGAGATCAGTACCCCCGCCACCGTGGCCACGGCAAAGGCCAGCACGGTGATCTTGACGGTGACCCACAGCGATGCGCCCAGGGCTGCCCAGTCGGTGAACAGCGTCTTGAGCATGAGCAGGGGCGAGGGCACGAGGTAGGCCGGCAGCTCCATGGCGGTGACCAGGCCCTGCCACAGCGCGATGAGCACCAGGCCCACGAGCACGGGGTAGACCACGCGCTGCACGCGGGGCTGGGCCATCAGCGGCACGCGGGGCGCTGCGGGCTTGGGGGCGCGCGCAGGTGCACTGCGTTCGGCCGAGGTGGGCGCTGCCGTAGCAGTCGGGTAAGGGGTGCTCATGCGGCATGCTCCTCGGTGTCGGCACTGGCGCGCAGCAGGCTGTCCTGCAGCTGCTTGGCGTAGCGGCTGAATTCGGGCGAGACCATGAAGTCCGCCGTGCGCGGGTAGGGCGCGTCGATGCGGAACTCCTCCACCACGCGGCCGGGGCGCGCGGCCATCATCACCACGCGGCTGGAGAGGAACACCGCCTCGTGGATCGAGTGCGTCACGAAGATCACCGTGAGCTTCTTCTTGCGCCACAGGTCCAGCAGGTCCGCATCGAGCTTGTGGCGCGTGATTTCGTCGAGCGCGCCGAAGGGCTCGTCCATCAGCAGCAAATCAGGCTGGGTCACCAGGCCGCGCGCTATGGACACGCGCATCTGCATGCCGCCCGACAGGGCGCGCGGCAGCGCGTTGGCAAACTTCGACAGGCCCACCAGGGCCAGGGCCTCGGCCACCCGGCCATCGGCCTCCTGGCGCGGCACGCCGGCCAGGTCCAGTGGCAGGCGCACATTGGTCTGCACGCTGGCCCAGGGCATGAGCGTGGGCGACTGGAAGACGAAGGCCATCTTCTTGCCGCTTTCCTCCAGCTGGGCCACCGGCTTGTGCCACAGCTGCAGCCGGCCATCGGTGGGCTCCAGCAGGCCGGCCACCATCTTCAGCAGCGTACTCTTGCCGCAGCCCGAGGGGCCGAGCAGGGTGACGAACTCGCCTTCCTCGATGGTCAGGTCCACCGGCAGCAGGGCCTGCGTGCCGTTGGGGTAGGTCTTCTCGGCCGACAGCACCTGCACGGCGGGGATGCTGCGCGGTGCAGGTGCCAGGGTGGGGGATTCAGCGGGAGCGTTGGTTGTCATCGTGCGCGCCTTTCGATGGATGCGCCCCGCCGCAGGCGGCGGGGGCTGTTTCAGGGCAGGGGAGGTTGTCCGAAGCTCAGGGCATGACCTTGAGGTCTTTGACAAAGGCCGTGCTGTAGGTGTCGGCCAGCTTCACCTTGGCCGGGTCGATCAGCTTGGCCTCCACCAGGAAGTCGTAGCTCGCCTTGGCGCGCGCATCGGTCATCACGCCGATGCCCATGCTGGCCGCGTCGCCGCCCGTCACCATGCCCATCTCCTTGAGCTTGGCCACGCTGTAGGCCAGCTGTTCGTCGGTCATGTTCGGGTTGTCCTTCTTGATGAGGGCATTGGCCGGTGCCGGGTCGGTCAGGTAGCTCTTCCAGCCTTCCATGGTGGCCTTCACGAACGAGGCGACGGCGGTGCCGCGCTCCTTGACGGTCTTGTCCATGCAGCTCACCGTGGTGGCATAGGCGGGGTAGCCCTGGTCGCTGAACATCAAGGTGTTGGCCTTCACACCGGCCTTGGCGATGGCGAAGGGCTCGGACGTCAGGTAGCCCTGCTGGGCGGTGTTCTTGTCGGCCACGAAGGGCTGGATGTTGAAGGTATAGGGCCGCGTCTGCGCATCGTTGAAGCCGTACTTGGCCTTCAGCCAGGGCCAGTAGCCGCGCTGGGCCGACGATGCGATGAGGATGGTCTTGCCCTTCAGGTCCTCGAACTTCTTCACGTCGTCGTGCGCGATGAGCACCTGCGGGTCCTTCTGGAAGACGGCCGCCACCGTGGTCACCGGCACGCCGCCCTCGCGCATCTGGATCATCTGCAGGTCGCTCGATCCCATCACGCACTCGGCCTGGCCGGCGGCCATCATCTGCACGATGTTGACCTGCGGGCCGCCCATCTTGATGGTCACGTCCAGGCCGTGCTTCTTGTACAGGCCCGTGGCCACGGCCTGGTAGAAGCCGCCGTGCTCGGCCTGCGCGTACCAGTTGGTCATGTAGGTGAACTTTTCCTGGGCGTGGGCCTGCATGGTGCCGGCGGCACCTGCAGCGAGCAGGGCGGCTGCACCCAATTGGGACAGGCGGGAGGCGGTCTTCTTCATCATGGCAGGGCTCCGGTAGGGTGGTGGAGAGAGGACAAGGGGCAACAAAAAGGGGGAAGCTGCTGCGTGTTCGCAGGTTTCAGGCCAGGGCGGAGGAGTGCTCCACATGCCCCGTGTGGTGGGCGCGGCCCCAGGTGGCTTCGGCGCGCGGGGCCCAGCGCAGCTGGTGCAGTTCGGTGATGGCGGCGGCCCAGCTCACGGCCAGCGAATCGAGGATGGCGTGGCCCTGCTCGGCCGTGGCGGGCAGCGGGTCGCCGATGATGCCGCTGGGCCCGAAGTCGCGCGCCGTCCAGGCGCAGGCGGGGCGGCCGTCGGGCGAGAGCAGGGGCGATGGGAAGGCGGGTGGGTAGTTCACCACCGCGCGCTCCATGTGCACCGTGTCCGGGGCCAGGGCCAGCATCAGCGCCGTCTCGGCATGGCCGGCGTGCATGGCCAGCTTCTTTTCCTGGTCGGACAGGAACTTGCCCGCCACGTGCGGCACGCGCCAGGTGAAGCTCGGGACCACGATGAAGTCGCCATGGCGCAGGCGCAGCTCGCGCGCGCACATCTCCATCACCTGCGGCTGGCCGCCGTGGCCGTTGACGAACAGCAGCTTGCGAAAGCCCGCACGGTAGACCGACTCGCCCACCTCGTTCATCGTGGCCAGCAGCGTTTCGCCGCTGAGCGTGACGGTGCCCGGAAAGTGCAGGTGCTCCTCCGACTTGCCATAGGTGATTGGCGCCATGGCAAAGGCCGGCACCTCGGCCGGCAGGCGAGCCATGGCATGGCCGACCACGCCCGCGCTGATCACCGTGTCCACCGCGCAGGGCAGGTGCGGGCCGTGCTGTTCGGTGGCGCCCGTGGGCAGCACGATGACGGTGTTCTCCTTGTCCGGCAGGTTGACGATCTCGGTCCAGCTCAGGTAGGGCAGGTAGCGGTGGGGCGGGGTGTAGCCGTGCAGCATGGGGCGGGTCTTTCGTGGATGGAGGGATGTGCGGGAGGTCAGCGCAGCGGCAGGTAGGCAGTCGCTTCGACCTCGATCAGGATGTCGGCCGTGGGCAGCATGCCGGTGACCTCCACCACGGTGGAGGCCGGCGGCTCGCCGGGGAAGAACAGCTTGCGCACGCGGCTGTACTGGGGGAAGTGGTCCAGGTGCTTGAAGTACTGCACCAGCTTGAACACGTCGGACATCTGGCCGCCCGCGGCCTCGATGGTCTGGCGGATGCGGTCCAGCACGTACCAGCTCTGTGCGAGGATGGGCCCCTCCTTGATGTCGCTGCTGAACTCGCCCGTGCGGCCGATGAGCGTGGCCGCCTCGTCCGGTATGTCGGCATAGCCGCGCACGATGCGGCTGGCGGCGGGGTCCACGGCGATGATGCCGGACAGGAACACCATGTCGCCCGCGCGGCGCCACGCGGCGTAGCGGGCCAGGGGCTGGGCGATGCCCGGGGTGGTGGCGGTGGAAGCGGTCGTCATGCAAGGCTCCGTGCTGGAAGGGGGGAGGGGGCCGGGGTGGCGTTCGCTACATGCCACGCAGCGCTGGCATGGCCGCCGGCCACGCGGCCGTTGCGCAGCACCACGCGCTGCTGCGTGCGTGAGGGAAAGCCCCAGCCATCGGCCTGGTGGAAGACGATCAGGTCGGCCGATGTGCCGGGCTGCAGGGGCAGCGCGTCGGGCCCGCGGCGCAGCCAGTCGCTGCGGCACAGGGCTTCGGACCAGCGGTCGAAGGGCGCGTCGAGCTGCGCGGCCAGCACGCCGGTGGCCAGGGCCTCCAGCGGGTCCAGGCTGCCCACGGGGCAGAAAGGGTCCTGGATGTTGTCGCTGGCCACCAGCACCGGGATGCCGCGGGCATGCGCTTCCTTGATGAGGGTGATGCCGCGCTGGCGCGGCGTGCGGCCGGTCACGGCGTCCTGCAGCAGCAGGTTGGTGATGGGCAGGGTGACCAGGGTGATGGGGCTCAAGGCCACGGCGTCCAGCGTGGCCAGGGCGGTGGCCTCGTCCTGCGCGGCCAGCGCGCAGGTGTGGCCGCAGACCACGTGGCCTTCGAAGCGCAGTTCCTGCAGCAGCCTGGCCGTGGTGGCCAGGCCCTGGGCGCCGGGGTGCAGTTCCTCGTCCACGTGCAGGTCCACGTTCAGGCCGTGGTGCTGCGCGGCCTCGAACAGGTGGCGCAGGGCCTGCGGGTCCCAGTTGGTGGAGTGCACGAAGCCGCCCAGCAGCGCGCCCGGGCCGCTGTCGGCCACGGTGGCGGCCAGCCGCATGGCGGTGGCGCGCTCGGTGTACAGGTGCAGGGGGATCAGGGCCACGCGCTCCAGCAGCAGGCGGCCGGCCCATTCGTGCGCCAGCGTGCGCAGCACGTTCCAGGCGAGCGGCTGGGCATCGGGCTCCCACCAGTCGCAGTGGGTGCGCAGGTGCACGGTGCCGGCCTCGTACGCCCACTGCAGGGCGCGGCTGGCGCGGGTGCGGATGTCGGCCTCGGTCCAGCCCTGGCGGTCCACCATCATGGCCTCGATGGCGCCCAGCAGGCCGGGCGTCACGGTGCCCATGCGCGGCAGGGTGAAGGCCTTGTCCAGGTGGGTGTGCGCATCCACCAGGCCGGGCAACACTAGGGCGCCGGCCAGATCCCAGATGGCGCCGGCCGGCGTGGGCTGCACGGGGCTGTGGGGGGCGATCGACTCGATGCGGCCCTGCACCAGGTGCACGTCGGCCAGCGCGGGCTGGCTGCCCTGGGTGGGCCACTGGCGCGGCAGCAGCCAGCGCGGCAGCCGCGCGCGCAGCAGGTGGTCGGGGGCGTTGGATGCGTGCATGGACAAGATCCCCTCAGGCAAAGCGCGCCATGGCCTGGCCCACGCGCGCCTTGAAGGCGGCCAGCCGCGGCGGCGTGGCCACGTTCATGTGGTAGTAGGCGTGGTAGTCCACTCGTGCCTTGCCGCCGGTCAGCAGGCGCATGTAGCGCGTGACGGACTTGCGCGGCGGATCGCCCATGAGCAGCGCCGTCCAGCGCGGGCGGCCATAGGTCACCACGGCCGAGATGCGCTTGATGTGCGTGAGCGAAGGCTTGACGTTGTGCGGGTCGCTGATGTCGAAGGCCACGCCGGGCATCAGCACCCGGTCGAAGAAGCCCTTGAGCATGGCCGGCATGCCGAAGCACCAGGTGGGAAAGCAGAACACCACCGCCTCGGCCCACAGCAGCCGGTCCACATAGCCCTGCACCGGCAGGCGGTTGCTCGGCACCTCGTGGTAGCCCAGGCGCTCCTCGCGGCTGAGCACGGGGTTGAAGTCCTCGGCATACAGGTCGCAGTCGTCCACCTCGTGGCCGGCCGCACGCAGGTTGCGCACCACCTCGTCGTGCAGAGCCGCGTTGTAGCTGGTCTCCACCGGGTGGCAATAGATCACGAGGATGCGCATGGCGGGGGCTCCTTCTTCAAAGGTCGAGCGTGAGCGTGGGCCCGTGGCTGCGCGCGCAGCACACGGCCACATGGGTGGCCTGCTCTTCAGGGCTCAGGCAGCTGTCGCGGTGGTCGGGCGCGCCGGCCAGCCAGCGCGTGGCGCAGGTGCCGCATACGCCCTGTTCGCGCAGCGTGTCGATGGCGATGCCGGCGAGCTGCAGCACATCGGCCATGCTTTCGCCAGGCTGCACGGGCAGCCGCATCTGGCTGCGCGCAAGCACCAGTTCAAAAGTCTGTTCCGTGGCGGGCAGCGGCGCTGCCGTGGCTGGGGTTTGCATGTTTGACCACTTGATTTGATCGATTGGTCAAACTATTGCAAATGCTGTGCCAGCAGGCTTTCGGGCCGTTGCTTGCTTTGCCCTGGGTCAAGGCGCCGTACAGGGGCTCTGCCACGCCCGCAAGCGTGCAGGCCTGTTCACTCTGGTGCGAAATCGGGTGCCAGGCCGCAGCCCAGCAGCACGAAATTGGTGAGCTCGCGCACGATGGGTTCGCGGTCGATGGTCTCTTCGGGCGCCAGGCCCAGCATGATGTGCACCTGCACGCCGTAGTCGGCGTAGTGCTGCGTCATGCCCCAGATCTGCATGAGCAAGAGGCGCGCGTCCAGCGGGCGCATGCGGCCCTCGGCGATCCAGCGGTCGATCAGGTCCACCTTCTGCTGGGTGGACTTCACGGCCACGGGCCAGTACCGGCCCAGGTTGCGCCCGCCGCCCAGCACCTCGGTGGTGAAGATGCGCGACAGCCCCGGATTGTCCAGTGCGTAGTCGAGCTTCTTGCGCACATAGGTGCTCAGCACCTTCTTGGGGTCGTCGCTCTCGCTGTCGAACTGGAAGGCACCTGACCAGCCGTTGAGCACCGAGTACAGCAGCTCCTCGTACAGCTCTTCCTTGCTGGCGATGTAGTAGTGCAGCTGCGGCTTGGTCAGGCCCGCGCGCTCGGCGATGGCCTTGGTGGATGCGCCCTTGAAGCCATGGCGGCTGAACTCGGCAATCGCCGCCTCGCGGATCGCACCCAGGATGCGCTCGCGCCCCTGCTTGGAGCGGCTGAGCAGTGCGCCGGAGACATTGCTGCTGCCATCGGCTTCGGGTTCGGTCATGGACGGGGCTTTGGGCGGCATGGTGGGCGATTGTCGCTGGTTGCTCAGAGCTTCCAGAAGCCCACGTGCGAGGCACTCGCTTCCGCGATGAGGGCCGGCCCGATGCATTCGATGGCGTGCGGCGATGCGGCGAACACGTCGCGGCACGACAGTTCGGCATCGCGCTGCTCGGCGCGTTCCCCACGGAACCCGCGCAGCCGCACCGCGTCGATGCCGAACACCACGCGGCCGATGCCCGACCAGAAGATGGCGCCCGCGCACATCACGCAGGGCTCGGCCGACGAGTACAGCGTGGCCTGGGCCAGCGCATCGCGCCCCACGCGCGGGCTGAGCTGGCGCACAGCATTGGTCTCGGCATGGCCGGTGCAGTCGCCGGTTTCAGTGGTATTGCAGTAGGCCTCGGCCAGCAGCCTGCCATCGGCGCCGATCGCCACCGCGCCAAAGGGCCGGTTGCCGCGTGCACGGGCCTTGTCGGCCAGGACGATGGCCTGGCGCAGGTACCTGCCTTCGTGCTCGTCGATGGTGGCCTCCTGCGGCAGCAGTGCGGCGGGTGCTGCGCTGCCGTTCATGCCACCACCTTGCGGTCGGTCAGGGCTGGCAAAAAGGCCGGGTCGAACACGCGCTCGGGCGCGGGCTTGCGCGCCAGGTTGAACACGGCCGCCACCTCCTCGATCTGGTGCGCCAGCACCGCGCCCTGCACGCCGCCCAGGCCCACGGCCTGCGATTCGGCCGTCTGCAGGTACTGGCGCGTGATGGCCCAGCGCTCGCGCTCCACGTCCATGTTCAGAATGGCCTCGCGCGCCTTGATGGCGGCAAACGCGGCCTCGGGGTTGGCCAGCGTCTCGCGCAGGGCGCGGTTGCTCGCGCGCAGGAATGCCTTGGCCACCTCGGGCTTCTCCTGCAGCAGCTTGCCGGCCAGCACGGCGTTGCCATACAGGTTCAGGCCCGCCTTGTTGTATTCGAGCACCGACAGGTCCTTGGGCGGCACACGCGCGAACAGCGACACGGCCGAGTCGTGGAAGTAGGTGGCGGCATCGACATCGCCGCGCACCACCACGTTGTCGCGCGCGCTGAAGTCGGTGGTCACCCAGTCGAACAGCTCGGGCTTGGTCTTGAGCGCGCGGGCCACCATGGGCCAGCTGCGGCGCGTGGCTTCCACGGCGGCCGCCGCCACCTTCTTGCCCTTGAGCGACTGGAAATCGGTGGTGATGCCGCGGTCCTTGCGGCCGATGATGACGAAGGGCGCGCGGTTGTAGTACTGGTAGATGGCCTGCACGGGCGTGTCGGCGTTCTGCGCGTGGAACTCGGCCAGCGAACTGATGTCGCCCAGGCCGATGTCGTAGGCACCCCTGGCCACGCGCGTGATCGACGCGACGGAGCCCGAGCCCACGTCGATGGTCACGTCCAGGCCTTCTTCCTTGAAATAGCCCTTGGCCTGCGCCAGGAAGAAGGGCGAGGTCTGGCTGGTCACGCGAAAGTCCAGCGTGAATTTGAGCGGAGTGAGCGCGCCCTGCGCATGCACCACGGCAGGCGCGGCCAGGCTGGCTGCGCCCAGCGTGGTGGCGATGGAGGAGGCGAGGGTGGTCGAGAGAAAGCGGCGGCGTTGCATCAACATGGTGGTGGCCCAGGTTCGGTGGAATGCCCTGCACCCACAGGCGTGTGCCGCCGCGGGACCGGGTCGAACTGAGCAATTTCCGGGCGCTACCACCCGCAAGGGATGGCAGCGCTGAACGCTTCTACTCGGCAGGAGCTGATGCAGAAAGCGTGCCCGGTGTCGCGAAAGCGCTGCGCCGTGCTGAGCGCCAGGCACGTTTTGCCCAGATCTTGCCTTGGCGCAAGCCGCTGCGGGGCCCCCTGTGCGATGGAGCTGGCAAGCGCTGGGCACGCATTTGCGGTGCGCAGGCTTGGTGCGCCGCTGCCCTGGTTTGGTGAGTGCCCGGGCCTTGGGCCGCATGGCGCGGTGCGGCTTTCCTATGGAGTGCGCGACGGCATTGCTGGCCTGCCGTTTGCTAGCATCCGGGGTAAGAGTAGAAGCGTTCAGTCCAGCCCATCCGCATTGCGTGGACCGGCTGGCGGGTCATTGCTCTTGAAGCCGGTGGCGGCTTGCGTGCGGTGCGTGGTGCCTGTTGAAGGCCCGCGCAGCCTGCGGGCCGTTGCCATTGTCCCCTTCAAGAGCCACATGGCGCCGTGCCGCAACTTCACTCCTTGCTGCGGCCTGCCGTGTGCCTTGTTGCCATTGACGACTCAACGAGGAAATCACGCCATGCACAGCACTGCCGCAAACCCAACTACATCCCCCGTCTACGAACCGACCGTCGCCCCCGACGTGCTGGGCGAGCTCGAAAAAGAATCGCGCATGGGCGGCGCGATGGACGGCGAGACCTCCACGCGCGAAGTGCGCTGCATCGACATCTCCGACTTCGACAACCGCAAAGAGGAAATCGCCGAGCAGCTGTGGAGCGCGTCGGTCGACATCGGTTTCTTCCAGGTAACGAACCACGGCATCCCCGTCGAGGACATCCGCGCCGCCTTCGCGCGTGCCGAAGCCTTCTTCGACCAGCCCCAGGCCACCAAGGCCCAGTGGCCCCTGTCGCGCAACGCCGGCTGGGAGCACAAGGCGCAGATCCGCCCCTCCACGCGCACGCCGGACCAGAAGGAGTCCTACCAGGTCACGCGCCCACGCATGGCGGGCCTCTGGCCCACCGAGGCCGAACTGCCCGGCTTCCAGGCCGCCACGCTGGCATTCGAGCGCCAGTGCTGGGAAGTGGGCATGCGCCTGCTCTCGTGCTTTGCCTACAAGCTGGGCTTCGATGCGGACTTCTTCACCCGCGCCCACGACCCCGACCTGCCCACCTACCAGAGCACGCTGCGCATGCTGCACTACTTTGCGGTGGATCCGGCGCTCAAGGACGAACTGGGCCTGTGGCGCGCCGGCGCCCACACCGATTTTGACTGCCTCACCCTGCTGTTCCAGCGCCCCGGCCAGGGCGGCCTGCAGGTGCTGCCCGGCAAGGAGGCCGAGGGCCGCCAGTGGACCAGCGTGGAGCCAGCCGAGGGCGTGATCACCTGCAATATCGGCGACATGCTCACGCGCTGGAGCGACGACCAACTGCCCAGCAACTTCCACCGGGTGCGCAACCCTCTGCCGCACGAGTACCAGGGCGCGCGCTACAGCCTGGCTTTCTTCTGCCAAGCCAATGAGGACGCGCTCATTGAAGGCCCGGCGAAGAAGTACCCGCCCATCACGGGCGCGGAGTACCTGCGCCAGCGCATCAGCGCGAACTTCTCGAATAGGTACTGACCACAACGCCGTGGGCTGTGTTGAATCGTCGCGGGGCCTCAAACGCGTCTCGGAAAATTTGATCCAAATACCTTGCTCCGCTTGCTGGATTGCCTCGTCTTGGACCAACGCCGTCAGCGTATGGAAATCACTTCCGCTTCGTATACATCAATCTGCGGAGCCTCCTCACACAAGCTTGCCATCGAGTGTGCGAAATCGCGCGAGGCTTCTACTCGGAAATGGGCCTGCAACGCGGCCAGGTCGCTCCAGCGCTCAATGAACACAAAGCGCAGCGGCTGCTGCACGTCGCGGCTCACCTCGTGGGACACGCATCCCGCCTCCATCCGGGAGCGCAGGACATGCTCCAGGGCCAGCCGCTCAACGGTGTCCTCCGTGTCCTTGCGTGCGATCACATGGCCGGTAACGATGATCATGGTGTGCCTTCCTGTCGTCGGTGGTTGAAATGATGATGCCGCGCTAGCGCGCGCTGGCGCCGCCGTCGATAGGGATGATGGCACCGGTCATGTAGCTCGAGGCGGGTGACGCCAGCAGCAACGCAAGCCCCTGGATCTCGTGCGGCTGGGCGATACGGCCAAGCGGGATGTAGGTGCGCATGCGTTCGGCGCTTTTCGGCAGGCGCAGGCGTCCTCCGTTGATGCCGGTGGCAAATGGGCCGGGGGCGATGGCGTTCACCAGGATGTTGAAGGGCGCCAGCTCGATGGCCGCCTGGCGCACGACGTTGTTCACCGCAGCCTTGGAGGCCACGTAGGCATATCCGGAGTGCGCCTCCGCCCGCAGCCCCGCGATGGACGAGGTCACGATGATTCGCCCCTGGCCCCGGGGCTTCATGTGGCGGGTGGCCGCGCGCAACGTGGCCAGCACGCCGCTCAGGTTCACCTGGAGCACCCGCTCCCAAGAAGCCGGGTCCACGTTCTCCAGGCGCCCAGGCTCCACCAGGAATCCGCGCCCGGCGCTCATGCCCGCGTTGGCGAACACGCAATCGATGGGCCCCTCTGCCGCCATCGCGTCGATGTTGCGGTCCACATCGGCGCCATCGCTCACGTCGATCACCCGCTGCTGCACCTTCGCGTGCGTCTTGCGCAGGCGGTGCACCTCGGCGTCCAATGCCTGGGCGTCGCTGTCGGACAGCACGACTTCCGCGCCCGCGTCCAGCAGGGCTTCTGCGATGGCCAGCCCGAGGCCACTGGCGGCACCGGTCACGAGCGCACGTTGGCCGGTCAGATCGAACAAGGAAGGCAACAAGGCCATGGCGGCTCTGCTGTGCATCAACGCTCCACCTGCAGGGGAATGAGGTGGTCCCAGCGCTCGGCAGCCTCGATCATGTAGTGCACGCTCAAGGTGACGCGTTGAAAGAACCACTGCCCATCCAGATGGATGTACTCGTCGTCAAAGCGGCCCACCACGTAGTAGCTCTTGCCGTCCCGCACGGGCCGACCGTCCAGGTAGCTGGACCCCGTGCCCCGGTCGCCCTGCACCTGCACGACATGGCTATGGATGAACTGCCGGGCCGATTGGACCGGAAACGCAGCGAAGAACGCGCGGATGTTGTCCCGGCCCCGCACCTCGGGACGCCCGCCGTAGGCCACGTATGCATCGGGGGCAAACAATTCGTAGAGGCGGTTCCCCGCATCCTCATTCACCATTTCGTGGTATCGGGCGCGCAGCGCGCGGATGGCTTCAATGCTCTCCATGCGTTCAACGCGTTCCGTGAGCGCTCGGACAAGGTCCTGCGAGGCTGAAAGGTCGGCTGGTGGGTGGACTGCGGTCACTGAAGACTCTCCTGGTGAATGTGGTGGAAATCGCCCATGATCTTTTGGCTGCGGTCCCTCACGGACGCACCTGTGTGGGCATGGGAATGACGTAGAAGCGGCGCGCATGAATCGCCTCGACCGCGGCGCGCGCTACATCCTCGGCACTGATGGCAGAAGCGGCCATGCCAGCACGCACCGCCAGTCGTCGTCCGTGGCATTCCAGGCTGTCCCGAGCACCGCCACGCCGGCGTTGTTGAATAGCCAGTCCACACCGCCCCACCGGTTCCAGCTGGCCTCGGCCAGCCCCTCCACGTCCGTGGCGTCGGACACGTCGCAACACTGCGCCAGGCAGGCGGCGCCTGCACCACCGCCATGCCTTCGCGGGCACAGGCCAGCGCGAGCGCGCGTCCGATGCCGCTGCCCGCGCCGGTGACAACGGCTACCTGTGGCGTCGGCATCAGAGACTCGCTCGGGACTTGCGGACCACCTCGCCCCACTTGGCGGCCTCGGCGGCCACGAAGGGGGCAAACTGCTCGTGCGGCATGCCCATCTTGACGCTCGAAACCGCGTCCAGCGACGCCGTGACCTCGGGCGAGTTCAGTGCCTGGCCCACCGCATCGGACAAGCGCTTGACGATGGGCGCAGGCGTGTTGGCCGGTGCAAAGACACCGCCCCAGTTCATGGCCACCACGCTGGGGATTCCGGCCTCGGCCATGGTGGGCACATTGGCGAGCACGGCCAGGCGGCTGGTGCTGGTGACGACCAGCGCGGCAATTTTCCCGTCCCGGATCTGCGCCCGGGAGGTCTGCACGTAGTCGAACATCACATCGAGGTTGCCGGCGATCAGATCGACCATGGCCGCCGTGCTCGACTTGTAGGGGATATGGTTGAAGCGCGCGCCGGTCTGGGTTTGCAATAGTTCCAGGCAAAGGTGCGCTGACGTACCGTTGCCACCAGACCCAAAGTTGAGTTTTCCTGGTTTCTGCTTGCCGAACGCGATCACATCGGCCATGGTGCTGAACTTCAGGCCTGGATGGGAGACCAGAACGTTGGCGTTCCCCGTCAGACCGTGGATGGCCACGAAGTCCTTGACCGGGTCGTAGCGGATGTTCTTGAAGAGGGCGGTGTTGGTGCCCTGCGTGCCCTGCGTTCCGACCAGGAGGGTGTACCCGTCGGGCGCCGCACGGGCCACGAATTCGGCGCCGATGGACCCGCTCACACCGACCCGGTTGTCGATGACCATGGGCTGGCCCAGGTTGTCGCTCAGCGCCCGTGCGATCAAACGGGCCTGGACATCGACCACGCTTCCCGCGGAGAAGGGCACGACCAGTGTGATGGGGCGCTGCGGGTAAGCGTTCTGTGCAAATGCCGAGGGCGAGAGTGCCAAAGCACCCATGGATGCCGAGAAGTGGCGGCGGTTCATCATGGTCTTGTCTCCTTGTTGTGTGTTCGGCAGTGCCGCGTGTGAATGCAGCACCTCTCACCACATGATCGGAACCGAAGTGGCTTGCTGGAGCGTTTCGCCCTGCTTCAAACCATCGCGAACCCGCCGGATGCACCGATGGTCTGCCCCGTGATGAACAGCGCGCGGTCTGACGCCAGGAACGCGACGATGCCGGACACATCCGTTGGGCGGGAGAGGCGCCCCACGCCCTTGGAGATGGGGTATGCGTTGAGCATCTTGCCCAGCAGCTCGTTGTTTTCCACCGTGGCGTGGATGTTCAGCGGGCCGTCCTTGATGCCCTCGTGGGACACGGCGCCAAGGGCCACCGAGTTGACCGTGACGGCGTGGCGGCCGTGCTCCCGCGCGAGGGCCTTGGCGAACCCGGCAATCGCCGCCTTGGCGCCCGAGTAAACGGCCATGTTGGCCTCGCCGATGCGGCCTGCTTCCGAGATGATGTTGATGATGCGGCCCGTCTTGCGCCCGACCATGCCGGGCAGCACGGCGCGGCAGCAGTGCATGGTGCCGTAGACGTTGAGGTTCACGATCTTGGCCCAGTCCACCACGGGTGTATCCACGAAGGCGGGTGTGCGGCCACCTTTCTCGCGGCGCTCGGGAATGATCCCCGCGTTGTTCACCAGCACGGTGACGGGCGCGCCGAAGTGCTGGGCAGCACCTGCCACCATGGCATCGACCTCCTCCAGTTGGGTGATGTCCGCAGGCGCTGCATAGGCCTTTCCGCCAGCGGCGTTGATTTCATCAACCACCGCTTGGGCACGCTCGGCAAAAAGGTCGTTCACCACCACGCGCGCCCCTTCGGCTGCGAGTTCGATGCAAATTTGCCTGCCCACGCCTTGTCCGCCGCCAGTGACGAGAGCGACCTGTCCGTTCAATCCGAGTTCCATGGGATTCCTTTCGTGCGTGTTGTCTGAATGAAGTCACCAGTGCGGTATTGCACTAGCCGGTATTGCACTAGCGTCCTTTGAATTGGGGTTCGCGTTTCTCGACGAAGGCGCGCATGCCCTCGATGCGGTCTTCGCTGTCCACGATCATTGCGGCCGCGTAGCGTTCGTACTCCAGGCCCGAGTCCAGGTCGGTCTGCATGCCGCGGTTGATGGCGCGCTTGGCGAAACGGACTGCCAGCGGGGGGTGTTGCGCTATGCGCTGGGTCAGTTCCAGCGCAGCCGTCATCAGCTCGGCCTGCGGCACCACACGGCTGACCAGGCCGTAGCGCAGCGCCGTCTCTGCATCCACCAGGTCGGCCGTCAGGATCAGTTCCTTGGCCCGGGCTTCACCCACCAGCCGTGGCAGCCGCTGCGTGCCACCGGCCGCCGGGATGACTCCCAGCTTGATTTCTGGCAAGCCGAAGCGCGCGTGGGAGGCCGCGATGCGCAGGTCACAGCACAGCGCAATCTCCAGCCCGCCGCCCAGGGCCACGCCGTTGATGGCAGCGATGACGGGCTTCTCGAACTCTTCGATGTTGCGAAACAGTTCGTGGGTCGCCTTCTGGCGCACGAAGTATTCCGTGCCGCGCACCACATCGGTGGCGCGCTCCTTGATGTCGGCGCCCGCGCAGAACGCCTTGTCGCCGCTGCCGGTGATCAGAACCGCGCGCACTTGGTCGTCGTTGCGGGCCAGTTCGAAGAAGGCGCGGGCGAGGTCGGGCTTCATCGTGCTGCCCAGCGTGTTCATGCGGTCGGGCCGGTTGAGGGTGATCACGGCCACGCGGTCGCGCACCTCATAGAGCAATGTGCCCAGGTCCTGGATGTCAGGGGTAGTCATTGGATTGCTTTCCACAAAGAAGTGTGCGGCGCCGTCAGGCCGATGCCGACAGCACGTGGGCGACGGAGACCGAGCCGAGCCCGATCATGTGGGCCATGCCCCAGCGCGCGTTGGGGTGCTGGCGACCCTCCGCCTCGCCCCGCAGCTGACGCGTGATTTCTGCCAACTGGCCGATGCCCGTGGGCCCGAGTGGGTGGCCCATGCCGATCAGGCCGCCCGATGCATTGATGGCGCAGCGGCCACCGATGTGCGAATCGCCACGCGCCAGATAGCGGGCGCCCTCGCCTGGGTCGCACACACCGATGGCTTCGCTGTACAGCAGCTCTTCCACGGAGAAGGCGTCGTGCAGCTCCAGCAGGTCGAGCTCCTTGGGTGCAATGCCTGCTTGGTCAAACGCGGCCTGCGCGCTGGTGCGGACCAGCTCCACGGCGCTGTCGCCGTATTGCATCTCGGGGCGCTCGCTGCCTGCGACGGAAGCCTTCACGCGCACGCAGCGCCGCGCATCCAGTCCCAGCTTTCGGATGGCGTTGCCAGAAACCAGCATCACCGCCGCGGCCCCTTCGCCGCGTGGACAGCATTGCTGCACCGTGAGGTCGCCCACCACGCGCGGCGATGCGAGCACCTGCTCCAGCGTCCGGGGCTTGCGAAACTGAGCAAACGGATTGCGCGCTGCGTTGCCGTGGTTCTTCACCGCCACGCCGGCCATCTCCTCCACGGAGGCGCCGCGCTCGCGCAGGTAGGTGCGCGCCATCATCGCGAACTTCACCGCCGGAATGGTGGCGGTCTCGCTGAGCCTTTCCAGTCCGTCCTTGTTGGCAGCGCGGCGCCCGTCACCGTGCTTGTCCACGCCCCCCGCCAGCACCACATCGCTCATGCCGCTAGCCACCTCCATGCATGCCTGCCGGAAAGCGAACGATCCAGAGGCCGACGCGTTTTCCACCTGCGTCACCGCCAGACCCGTGGATCCCAGGTGGCGCAGCATCACGCGGCCGGCGGCCATGCCAATCGAGGTTGTGCCCACGTAGGCACTCTGCACACGGGCCCAGGAAACACCCGAGTCCTCGAGTGCGGCACGCACAGCCCTGAGGCCCAGCTCGGTGTAAGGTGTCTCGGTGGGGAACTGATAGGGGTGCAGACCGACACCGGCGATGAACACACCGCCATGGGCATCCAGCCAGTTGCCTGAAGTGGATTGATTGGTATTGCTCACTGCACGGCTCCTTCATTCGCGGGTACAAAGCGGCAGGCGTAAACACCTTCTTCCCGCTTCACCTCGGCAACGGCACGAACCGCCATGCCGTGCTTCAGCGCCGTCTCGTCCCCAACGGCCATCACACCTTCTTCGACGATGCCGGGCGCGATGCGGATGTCTCCAGCAATGCTGGGCGCCGCCATGCCAGGCAACAGCGGCACGTGCAGGGTCACGAACTCCAGCAACTCTCCTCCCCCCGGGCGCGTGACGCGTTGCGCTCCGCTCAGCGGGTCTCCGCAGTGCATGCATCCCGGTGCGTTGGCAGGAAAACTCATCCCACCGCAGGCGCCGCACTGCGCAAAGAAGAAGTTGAGCGAGTGGCCGTCATCAGCCAGCTCATACAGAGTCGGCTGCAACGGCTTCAAGGAGGTCTTTGAATCGGTCATAGAAAGAAGGGGGTGAAAGGGAAAGGTGGGGGGGCGGGCATGTAGTGCCCGCGACCCCGTCAATCGAGCTTGGCGCCCGACTGCTGAACAACCGCACGCCACCGGGTCATCTCCGATTTCACGAAGGCACCCAGCTTGGCGTCGCGCAGGCCGGCGAGCGGGACACTGCCGAATTTCTCGGTGGCTTGCAGCATTTCGGGGTGAACGATGGCCTTGGCGATCTCGTCGCCCAGGCGCTTCACGATGTCCGGCGGCGTCTTGGTCGGAACGAACACCGCGCCCCAGGCCGTGGATTCCGCTTCGGGAACGCCCAGCTCGCCCACGGTGGGCACGTCGGGGGAGCTGGACAAACGCTTTTTGGAGGTGACCGCCAGCGCCTTGAGCTTGTTCGCCTGCACCTGGGGCAACACCACCGCCGGGTAGTCGAACATCAGGTCGATGCTCCCGGCCATCAGGTCGCTCAGTGCCGGCGCGCTGCCGCGGTACGGCACATGGGTCATCTTGATGCCCGCGGCGGTCTGGAACAACTCGGCCGTCAGGTGGGTGCCCGTGCCTGGACCGGCGGAGCCGTAGTTGAGCTTGCCGGGATTGGCCTTGGCATAGGCAATCAGCTCGGGCACCGTCTTGAACGGGCGTGAGGGGTTGATCACCAGCATGAGCGGTGTTTCGGACATGGCATGCACGGGCACGAAGTCCGTCACGGGGTCGTAGCGCACGTTCTTGTACAGCGCCAGATTGGCGCCATGCGTTCCCTGCGTGCCGTAAATGATGGTGTAGCCGTCTGGCGGCTGGCGCGAAGCCGACTCCACACCGATGGAGCCACCGGCACCGGGACGGTTGTCCACCACCACCGACTGTCCCAGCTGTGCGCTGAGCAGCTTGGCCAAAAGCCGCGACGTGTTGTCCGTGATGCCCCCGGGTGGGAACGGCACCACGAAGGTGATGGGCTTGCTCGGCCACGCATCTCCTGCTGCATGCAGGACGCCAAAGGCCAACGAGGCAATGACAAAAACAATCAGTTCTCGGAAGGTTCTACGCATGCTTGTCTCCATTTTTGTTGCCACTTCATTGCGGCTGGTCGTAGAATACTTCAATATTTCGTAGAAATGCAAGCAATCTTGTGAGCTGCATTCAAAAGAAAATTTGAATCTCATAAGGAATGGTCTGCTGCAATCGCGCTCACCTCAAAGTTATGATTCGTTGACATCTACGAAATACCGGAGAACTTATGCCAACCATTGTCCCCGCCGCTTCTCGCACCATGGCCCTGCTGGAGGTCTTTGCCCGGGAGCGCCGCGAACTCTCCAATTCAGACCTTGCGCGCCTGATGGACCTTCCCGAGAGCAGCTGCTCCGATCTGCTGCACACGCTGCATGAGTTGGGCTACCTGATGCGGACGGCGCGAACCCGACGCTTCTATCCAACGGCCCGTCTGCTCACGATTGCCAAAGGCATCGCTGCGGGTGATTCGCTCTACGCCGTGGCGTCCGAGGCGTGCGAGTTGCTGCGTGACAAGACGGGAGAGACAGGGATGTGCGGCCGCGTGGAGGCGGGCGTGGTCAAGGTGCTGGCGTTTGCCGAGGGAACTCATCCGCTGCGCTATGTGGAAAACGTGGGCAACAAGATTGCGTTGCACGTGTCCGCGCTGGGCAAGGCGGCGCTGTCGCTGGGTACACCCGAAGAAGCCGCACGCCAGCTGCGGCTCAAGCCGCTCAAGCAGATCGCCCCCGGGTCCATCACGGACCTCGCAGCACTGGAGGCACAGATCGAACAAGCACGCCAGCAAGGCTGGATCTGGGTGGAAAACGAAGGCTTCGACGGCCTGGCCGCCATCGCCGTCGCTGGCTACCTGGGCGATGAACCCCTCGCGCTGTCGATCGCCGGCCCCACCGAACGCCTTCGCCGTACCAAGGACGCCTGCCTGCAAGCCTTGCAAGAGGTGCAGGCACTTGTGTTCCACCCCCAGAACGCGGCTCCCACGCTGCGCGCCACGGCATCCGGCCGGCGCGGCGCGGGCGCCAAAGACACCACCGCCGCCTAGCGGCGGATCCATGCATTCAACCCAGGAGACATAGCCATGTATGCAACGATGAATTCCGAACAAGAAATGCTGCGCGACAGCGTGCGCCGCTTCATGAAAAGCGAAGTCGCTCCCCGCGTCGCCCAGCACGACAGGGACAAGACCTTTCCCTTCGAGCTTCTCAAGGAGCTGTCGCAGTTCGGATACATCGGCGGCAGGCTGCCCGAGGCCCTGGGCGGCATGGACATGGACCAGATGACCTGGGCGATGCTCATGGAAGAGGCGGGCTACACGTGGCTGTCGTTGCGTACGATGGTGAACATCACCAATGCGGCCATCAACAAGCTGGCCGCAGAGGCGAACGAGGAGCAGCGCGAACGCTTCCTGAAGCCCTTGCTGGCATCTGACCGCCGCGTGTTCAATGCCATCAGCGAGCCAGGCACGGGCTCCAACATCGCCCAGGTCCAGACCCGTGCAGACCTGCAGGGGGACCACTACGTCCTCAACGGCCGAAAACTGTGGATCACGAACGGGGCATTTGGCGACTTCGGCATCGTGGTCGCGCGTACGTTCAGCCCCGACTGCCAGGGGCAGCTCTCCACCTTCCTTGTGGAGCGCGAGGTGTCTCCGTATGAAGTGCGCAACGTCGACACGATGGTGCTGCGCAGCACCGGCACGGCGGAACTGGCATTCGACAATGTCAAGGTGCCCCGCGAGAACCTGCTGGGCGAGGAAGGCAAGGCGCTCAAGAAGATGCTCATCGGCCTGGACGGCGCCCGTGTCAACATTGCCATGGGTGCGGTCGGCGCCGCGCAAGCGGCCCTCGACCTCTCGATCGACTATGCCCGCACCCGTACACAGTTCGGCAAGCCCATCGGCAGCTTCCAGCTGGTGCAAAAGCTCATCGTGGACATGACGATCCGGGTGGAAGCCGCACGCGCACTGAGCCTGCGTGCCGCTGCCGCGCTGGATGCCAATGCCGATGCGCGCACCGCCTGCTCCATTGCCAAGCTCTACGCCACCGAGGCTGCGCATGAAGTGGCCAGCATGGCACTGCAAGTGCATGGCGGGCTGGGTTACGCCACCGACTACCCCATTGAGCGCATCTTTCGCGACACGCGCGGCGGAACGATTCCCGAAGGCACCACCGAAGTGCAGACCTTGATCGCAGGTCGGGAAATCCTGGGCATCTCGGCGATTGCCTGAGCCTCCACGCCACCCCAATAACGACCAGGAGACAAGATTGACAGACCTTTCACGACTGATCCGCCCTCGCTCGATTGCCCTCGTGGGCGCCTCGGACCGCCCGCAAAGCATCGGCGAGCGCACGCTGACCAATCTGCTGGACCATTCCGAGTTCGACGGAGACATCTACCTCGTCAACCCGACCAAGGCGGAGATCCGCGGGCACCGTTGCTGGCCCAGCGTTGCGTCACTGCCAGCCACGCCCGACGTTGCTGTGATCGTGGTGCCCGCATCCGGCGTGCTGGCCGTGGCGGAGGAATGTGCCAACCGGGGCGTCCTTTTTGCCATCGTGTTGACATCGGGCTTTGGCGAGGCAGGCGAAGAAGGCGAACGCGCTCAGGTGCGCCTCAAGGAAATCGCCGACGCGGGCGGCATGCGCCTGTACGGGCCGAACTGCCCGGGCCTCACCAACGTCAACCACCGCCTGGGACTGACTTTCTCGCCATCCTTCCCGCACGACCTCGTCAAGGGTCCCATTGGCCTGGCCACGCAAGGTGGCGGCCTGGGGCGCAACGTGATGCAGGCCATGGACCGCGGCATTGGCATTGGCCTGTGGGCCTCCACCGGCAACGAGGTGGACTTGCAGGTGGCCGACTTCATCCATTACATGGCCGATGCACCCGACATCAAGGTGATCGTGACCCTGCTGGAAGGCATCAAGGATGGCGCGAAGTTCGTGGCTGCCGTGAACCGCGCAGCCGCCAATGGCAAGCCAGTCATTGCGCTCAAGGTCGGCAAGTCTGAGTACGGGCAAAAGGCGGCGCAATCGCACACAGCGTCCCTCACGGGGTCGGCCGAGGTGAACAGCGCGGTGTTCAGGCAGTGCGGTGTGATCGAGGTCGATGACATCGACGAGCTTGTCGATGCAGCCTGGCTGTTCGCACGCGCGGAGCCGCCCCCAAGCGAAGGGGTGGCCATCTACACCTCTTCGGGCGGGACGGCGGCGTTGACGGCGGATGCTGTGGGCACCGCAGGCCTGACCCTCGCTCAGTTCACCCCGCACACGCGGGAGGTGCTGGCCTCGCTGCTGCCCGACTTCGCGGCCCTGGACAACCCGGTGGACACCACCGCCGCCGTGCTGAGCGATGCGGCGCTGATCGAAAAATCGCTGAGCGCGGTGGCCGTGGACCCGAACCTCGGCTGCGTGATCGTTCCGATTGCACTGGACTATGGCGACACCACGATCCAGCTGGCGCGCACCATCATCGCGGCGCAGAAAGGCTGCGCAACACCCATCATTCCCATCTGGATGAGTGACCGCATGGGGGAGGGGTATCGCATGCTGGTCGAAGGCGGTTTCGCGCCGCCGCGTTCGGTGGGCAAAGCCATCAAGGCCATTCAGCGCTGGGTTGAATATGGCCGCTGGAAGCGCTCGCGTGGCACCCAGCCGCCCATGCAGCCTGTGGTCGTTCTGCCGCCAGCCGCCGCCACCCTCAGCCTGTCTGAAGCGCAGGCCAAAGACCAGCTGCAGGCTGCGGGGATCGGCCTGCTGCCCAACATGCTCGCGTCCACTATGGAAGAAGCGTTGGTGACCGCCAACGCCATGGGCTACCCCGTCGTGGCCAAGATCGCCAGCGAGCAGATCGTCCACAAGTCGGACATCGGCGGCGTCAAGGTGGGGCTGCAAAATGCCGACGAACTGCGCCAGGCCTGGGCGGACATCATGGACGCCGCGAAGCACCACCGGCCCGACGCGCACATCGACGGCCTGCTGATCGAGAAGATGGCGCCCCGCGGCGGGCTGGAGCTGATGGTCGGCGTTACGCGCGACCCGGTGTTCGGCCACGTGATGACCTTCGGCCTGGGGGGCATTTACGTGGAGATCCTGCGCGATGTGACACGCCGCATGTTGCCGCTCAGCGCCAGCGAGGCCGCGGCGATGGTGCGTGAGATGCGGTGCTTTCCCCTGCTGGAAGGTGCGCGCGGCCGCCCAGCGGCGGACCTGGAGGCGCTGCAGACGCTGCTGCTGCGCATCTCGGACTTCGTGATGCACAACGCTGGCCGCATCGAGGAAATGGACCTCAACCCGGTGTGGATTGGCGCACGCGGAGAAGGCGTTTTGCCGCTGGACGCCGTGATCATCGAAAGAACCGCCGAAGGAGCGTCCGCATGACGGCCACCGCCGCCCGGCCGCCGTTGCAGGGCATCACGGTGGTGGATTTCAGCGAGCTGCTGCCGGGGCCGTTTCTGACGCAGAACCTGGCGGAGATGGGCGCACGCATCATCAAGATCGAGCGCCCGCCGCATGGCGACAACGCCCGTCACCTGGGCCAGGGCGCTTTCGAGGCCGTGAACCGGGGCAAGCAGAGCCTGTTGGTGGACCTCAAGGACGAAGCCCAGCGCGACAAGGTCCGCGAGCTGATCGCGTCGGCCGATGTCGTGGTCGAATCCTACCGCCCTGGCGTGATGGCACGCCTGGGCTTGGATGCCGCTTCGCTCTGCCAGGCGCATCCGCAACTCATCTATGTGTCTCTCAGCGGCTACGGCCAGACCGGTCCCTGGGCCGACCTGCCGGGGCATGACATCAACTACCTGGCTGCCGCGGGGGTGCTGGCCGTCTCGGGTGCGCCGGACGGCGCACCCGCGCAGAGCTTCGGCCTGCCCGTGGCCGATCTGTGCGGAACCATGTACGCGCTGTCCGCCACACTCGCCGCGCTGTTTCAGCGCCAGGCCACCGGCCGGGGACAGCATCTGGACGTGGCGCTGGCCGATTGCGCCTTGCACTGGATGAACCCGCGGCTGGGCGCCTACCGCTCCGCAGGCGCAGGCACGCTGCAAGCGCAGCGCGAGGCAACGCTGGTGAAGGCGGCTTACGGCGCCTTCCGGTGCAAGGATGGCCGCTACGTGTCGATTGCTGCGCTGGAGGATCATTTCTGGAAGCGCCTGTGTGCGGTGCTGGACCTGGCTCCCTTCGACGGCGCGAAGTACGCCACCCACAAGGCGAGAAAATCTGTGGCGGATGCGATCAACCTGCGCATCGAGCAGGCCATGCAGCACCTGGATTCGCACGAGGCCTTTGAACTGCTGTGCCGGCACGATGTGCCCGCCGCGCCAGTGGTGCCGCCCGCAGAGTTGGCCGCCCAGCCGCACTTTGCCTCACGCGGCAAATTCGCTCCCGGCGAAGACTTGCCCTTGGTCAGGTTCCCCGTTCCACTCGAGGGAATGGGCGGTGCAGACCTTGCAGGCGCACCGCAGCTCGGCAGTTCAGGCTGGTAGGCCATGGGCAGCGTCTTGCACACGAGGATCACCCGGCTGCTGGGGATCGACCATCCCATCCTGGGCGGCGGCCTCATGTGGCTGTCCGACGCACGGTACGTTGCCGCGCTGGTGAATGCGGGCTGCATGGGCTTCATCACGCCCCGGTCGTACGCCAACGAAGCGGATTTCCGCGAAGCCCTTGCGCTGTGCTCGGAACTGACCCATGGCAAACGGTTTGGCGTCAACCTCACGCTCTCGCACCGGCCCGAAGCCAACACCATGATTCCGCGCTGGATGGATGCAGCCCTGACGCACGGCGTGAGGATCTTCGAGACAGCCGGACATGCACCGGCGGACCTCATCACCGCTCTTCACAAGGCAGATGCCATCGTCGTTCACAAAGCCTCGAACATCCGCCACGCTCTTTCGGCGGAGCGCGCTGGCGCCGATGCCATTGCCCTGGTCGGCATGGAGGAAGGCGGGCATCCGGGCATGAATGAGCTGCCCACGATGCTCATGGGGGCGCTGGCATACGGCCAGTTCAGCGTGCCGGTGGTGCTGGGCGGCGGCATCGGCCGCGGCAGGCAATTGGCTGCGGTGCTGGCCCAGGGGCTTGACGGCGTACTCGTCGGCAGCCGCTTCCTGGTGTGCGAGGAAATCCAGGCGCACCCTCGCTACAAAGAGCATCTGCTGACCTGCGACGAGCACTCCACGGTGCGGCTGCTGCAATCGCTGGGCACCACCTGGCGCGTGCTGCTCAACGACACTGCGCGCCAGGTTCAGGCCATCGAACGGGCAGGCGCCACCGAACACGCCGCGTTCGGCGACCTCATCAGCGGAACGGTCGCGCGCGACCGCTGCTACGCCGAGGGCGACTGGCGTCATGGCATGGCCTCCCTGGGGCCAGCCATCGCATTCGCCAAGCGTATCGAGCCGCTGCAGGCCATCGTGAACGGCCTGGTGGACGAAGCGGTGCAGGCCATCACGGCCCTGCGCACAGTGCATTCACTGGATTCAATGGAGCAAGAATGAACCGACTGCCTTTCATGGAGCGGCTGGTGGTGCCCGTCATTGCGGCCCCCATGCTGCGTGTCTCGGGAATCGAACTGGTCTCCGCTGCCTGCGCCGCTGGCGTCATCGGCGCATTTCCCACGGCCAACTGCACGTCTCTGGACGAGTTCGAGACCTGGCTTCAGCGGCTTCAGCGCGAGGCCGAAGAACAGCCCAGCCGGGCGCCCTATTGCCCCAATCTCATCATGCGCCGCGACCCCGCACGCCTCAAGGCCGAAGCGGACTTGATCGTGCGCCACGGCGCAGAGCTGGTGATCACCAGCGTCGGGTCGCCCGCGTCGGTGATTCCCATCTTGCACGACGGCGGCTGCCTCGTGTTTGCCGATGTGGCCTCGCTGCACCACGCAGAGCGTGCTCTGGAGGCGGGCGTCGATGGCCTGGTGCTGCTCTCGTCCGGCGCGGGCGGGCACACCGGCTGGGCCAACCCGTTCGCTTTCGTGCGCGCCGTGCGCCAGCTGTTCGATGGCCCCATCGTGCTGTCAGGTGGCCTGTCCGACGGTGTGGCGTTGCGCGCAGCGACGGTCCTGGGTTGCGACCTGGGGTGCGTGGGAACGCGATTCATCGCCACCAAGGAAAGCCTGGCTGGGGGAGACTACAAGCAGATGCTTCTGGAAAGCTCCATGGACGATGTGCTTGCGACGCGTGCCTTTACGGGGTTGCCCGCGAACTTCTTGAAACCGTCCATCGTTCGTGTCGGACTCGACCCCGATGGGCTGGACGAGACGGTATCCGTGCAGGAGGCCCGCAAGAAATTCGGAGGCGGATCTGAAGGACCCGTCATCCAACGGTGGTCGGATCTGTGGAGTGCGGGGCATTCGGTGTCGGGTGTGACGTCCCTGCCGACTGCCGCCGAACTGGTTCAGTCCATGAATGTGGAGTATCGGTCGTTCAAATAGCAGGACTCAGGCTCGAGGCCCTCCGAGGTCAGGCCTCCAGTCGTGCAATGCGGCGACACCGCATCAGGCTACCCCACATGGGCACGCAGCCAGGCCACGATGTCGGCAGTCACCTCATCACGATTCGTCTCATTGAGGATTTCGTGGCGGGCAGCCGTGTACAGCTTGACTGTCACGTCGGTGATGCCTGCATCGCGGTAGCGCTGACCCAGCAGCTGAATCAGCGCACCGCCCCCCGCGAGCGGATCTGCGTCGCCAGAGGCAATGAAGATTGACAGGTCACTGCGGATACCTGCTAGCAGCGCTGGATCCGCCAGTCGGGAAGCCGGAGCGAACAGCGACGGGATCACATCGTCCGGCACATCCCACCCACACCACGGATCCGCTACATAGGCATCGACCTCCGCACCGTCCCGCGAAAGCCATTCGTATCCCGTACGGTGCTCAAAACCTGCGTTGAATGCCTCCAATCCGGCAGGCGCGTCTGCGGGAGCATTGGCCATAGCTGCGGCGAGCGCATCCAGCGCGGTTGAACCTGAGAGCAACACACCTGACCAGGTCGATGCGTGATCCAGGATCGCCGCCTGCGCCGCAAACGAACCCATCGAATGCCCAAACAGAAACAGCGGCAGGCCGGCGTGCTGCGTGCGCAGCAGTGCGCCGTACTGGGCCACATCGGCAATGAGCCCGCTGAAACCTGCGGCGCCAAAGTCCCCCAACCTGCCACCAGCGGTGCGCCCGTGCCCGCGATGATCCACGGCATGGACGATGAAGCCGGCAGCGTTCAAGGCCTTCGCAAAGCGGTTGTAGCGCTCGCCGTGCTCGGCTAGTCCGTGAGATATCTGCACGGCGCCCACGGGTTTGCCGGGGGTCTCGGCCCAGGTGTAGGTGATGACCGGGATGCCGTCTGCGCTAGACAGAAAGGAGGCGGATGTCGATGTGCTCATCGGGTCATTCTGGCATGGTGATCTGATCCAGGTGTTTCGGGCACATCACCTGCAGCCAGCCCTGGCTTTCCGTCACCATTCAACTGTTGTCTTCCGGTGAATTCATGGTCACCATTCACTTCCGCCAGACGAGCATCCACTGCCCGAACATGCCCCTTTCCCCTGTCCTCGACCGTTTCCTGCAAGCCCAGGATCCCGTCTGGCCCCGCGTGATCGCCGAGCTGCGGGCGGGCAAGAAGCGCACGCACTGGATGTGGTTTGTGTTCCCGCAGATCAAGGGACTGGGGCATAGCGACGTGGCCCAGCGCTATGCCATCCAGTCGCTGGCCGAGGCGCAGGCCTACCTGGCGCATCCAGTGCTTGCCGGCCGGCTGCGCGAGTGCTGCCAGATCCTGCTGGACCTGGGGACGTGCTCGGCGCTGGATGTGTTTGGCACGCCGGACGATCTCAAGCTGCGCTCCAGCATGACGCTGTTTGGCGAAGTTTCTGCGCCGGGCAGCGTGTTTCACGCCATGCTGCAAAAGTATTTCGACGGGTGCAAAGACCCGCGTACCATCAAATTTTTTGATTGAAAATCGCATCTACCGCTTGTCCCATAAGCGTTGTTTGCTATTGATTTTGAATATTGCTCCTCTCTTTCTGGAACATGTGTGGCGCGCGTACGCATCCGATAGCCCGCGGACAGCGGTTGCACGTTCCAGCGCTGCTGCACTGCCCCTCAAGCGCCCCTGGGCAAAAACAGCGCGAATAGCATGGCAATGGCACCAGGGCCGATGAGATACAGCACGCCCTGTCCGCCCCACGTCGTCTCTACCGCAAGGAAAGCAGCGCGCCGAGAATGGGGCCTTCCATGGTGCCGATCCCTCCCCGCCAGCGCCATGAAGATCATTTAGGCCGTCCACTGCGCGCTGAAATGGGTCTTGGGCGGAGACATGAGGACTCGGCATCTTGAATGCTCCGATGGCGTGGTGCTGCTTGGTGTGACTAGCTGGCGCTGGCACTGAGGTACGCCGGAGGCTGGTCGCGCTGCGAGTGACATGTGGTCACCGGGCAGAGGGCGTCGGAGGCGGGCGCGGTGTGCCAAGTATCTCCAGCGCCTCTCTCGCGATCGCCAGCGACAGCTCTTCCTGCAGGATGCCGGCCTTGAGCACCAGGTGCTGCAGGCGGCGCTCTCGGCTCGCTTCCTTGCCCATGAAGTCGCGCTGTTCGATGCGCTGGTAGACGGCCAGCTTGTCCTCGTGCATGGCCTGCAGGCGGGCGATTTCCTTTTCCAGACCGGTGGGGCCGACGGCGGCCTCGGCGCGCAGGCGCACCATGAGTTCGTCGCGCAGGGGCGTGGGGTCCTGTTGCTCGGCGATCCAGCGGCGCAGTTCCTTGCGGCCCGCGGGCAGCAGGCGGAACTGGCGCTTGCGGCCGCGGCCCGTCTCGGCCGGCAGGGCCTCGATCCACAGTGCTTCTTCGAGCCGCGCCAGCTCGCGGTAGATCTGCTGGTGCGTGGCGTGCCAGAAGTAGCCGATGGACTTGTCGAAGCGCTCGGCGAGTTCCGAGCCCGAGCAGGGGTGCTCGACCAGGGCGGTGAGAAGGGCGTGGGGCAGGGACATCGGAAGAGGGCGCCGGAGAAAGCTGCGTAGTTCGCCATCTTGCCTGAATCGGGACTGCTCTCCATTGTTTACGCAACCAGTTGCATAAATGCGTGATGCTGGCTATATTTGTGCAACTGGTTGCATAAACAAGGAGACCCCCGATGAACGCCGTCCCGAAACCTGCCCCGGCTCCACAGGCTGCTGGTAGCGGCAGTCCCTATCCCCACCTGCATGCCCCGCTGGACCTGGGCTTCACCACGCTCAGGAACCGCGTGCTCATGGGCTCCATGCACGTGGGGCTGGAGGAGGTGGCTAACGGCTTCGAGCGCATGGCGGCCTTCTATGCCGAGCGGGCGCGTGGCGAGGTGGGGCTTATCGTGACCGGCGGCATTGCGCCCAACGAGCGCGGCCGGCCCATGCAGGGCGGGGCCATGCTGGTCAACGAACACGAGGCCGGGCAGCACCGCAAGGTGACGCAGGCCGTGCACGCCGAGGGCGGCAAGATCGCCATGCAGATCCTGCACTTCGGCCGCTATGCCTACCACCGCGACCTGGTGGCCCCGAGCGCGCTGCGCGCACCCATCAACCCCCACGTGCCGCACGCGCTCACGGCGGAAGAGGTGGAGCAGACCATCGAAGACTTCGCGCGCTGCGCCGCTCTGGCCCAGCACGCGGGCTACGACGGGGTGGAGGTCATGGGCTCCGAGGGCTACCTGATCAACGAGTTCATCGCAGCGCGCAGCAACCACCGCGACGACGCATGGGGCGGCAGCTATGCCAATCGCATGCGCTTTCCGGTGGAGATCGTGCGGCGCACGCGCGAGCGGGTGGGGCCGAATTTCATCATCATCTACCGCCTGTCCATGCTCGACCTGGTGGAGGGCGGCTCCACGCTGGCCGAGGTGATACAGCTCGCCCAGGCCATCGAGGCGGCGGGCGCCACCATCCTCAACACCGGCATCGGCTGGCACGAGGCGCGCATCCCCACCATCGCCACCAAGGTGCCGCGCGCGGCCTATGCCTGGGTGACGAAGCAGGTGATGGGGCAGGTGCGCATACCGCTCATCACCTCCAACCGCATCAACACGCCCGAGGTGGCCGAGCGCCTGCTGGCCGAGGGCTGCGCCGACATGGTCTCGATGGCGCGGCCGTTGCTGGCCGATGCCGACTTCGTGCGCAAGGCACGCCAGGGCCGGGCCGACGAGATCAACACCTGCATCGCCTGCAACCAGGCCTGCCTGGACCACACCTTCGGCGGCAAGATCACGAGCTGCCTGGTGAACCCGCGCGCCTGCCACGAGACGGAACTGGTCATCGCGCCCACCGCCGCCAAGAAGCGCATCGCTGTGGTCGGCGCCGGCCCTGCCGGCCTGAGCTTTGCCGTCACGGCCGCGCAGCGGGGCCATGCGGTGGTGCTGTTCGATGCGGGCAGCGAGATCGGCGGCCAGCTCAACATCGCCAAGCAGGTGCCAGGCAAGGAAGAGTTTTACGAGACCCTGCGCTACTACCGCCGCCAGATCGAACTGCACGGCGTGGAGGTGCGCCTGAACGCCCGCGTGGAGGCGAGCGACTTGGCGGGCCAGGGCTATGACGAGGTGGTGGTGGCCACGGGCATCTGCCCGCGCACGCCCGACATCGACGGCATCACCCACCCCAAGGTGCTGAGCTACCTGGACGTGTTGCGCGACAAGCGGCCCGTGGGCCAGCGCGTGGCGGTGATCGGCGCGGGCGGCATCGGCTTCGACGTGGGCGAGTACCTCACGAACGAAGGCGAGAGCGGGGCCCTGGCGCCCGCCAAGTTCAACGACGAATGGGGCATCGACACCGGCTATGCCCAGGCTGGCGGCCTGCGCGCCGCGCAGGTGGAGGCGCCCGCGCGCCACGTGCATCTGCTGCAGCGCAAGGCCAGCAAGGTGGGCGACCAGCTGGGCAAGACCACGGGCTGGATCCACCGCACCTCGCTCAAGGCGCGCAACGTGGGCATGAGCTCGGGCGTGGCCTACCAGCGCGTGGACGACGCCGGCCTGCACATCACCATCGACGGCCAGCCGCGCCTGCTCGATGTCGACCACATCGTCGTCTGCGCCGGTCAGGAGCCGCTGCGCGAACTGTACGACGCGCTCGTGGCCGCGGGCCAGAGCGCGCATCTCATCGGCGGTGCCGACGTGGCCGCCGAGCTCGATGCCAAGCGCGCCATCCTCCAGGGCACGACGCTCGCAGCCTCGATCTGACTACTTTGAAAACCATCCCAGGAGACATCCCATGACCGAAGCCTTGAAGAACATCCACCCCGCCGTCGCCCGCTCGCTCGACACCTGGCACCACATGGTGGCCAGCCGCGACCTGTCGAACCTGCTCTCCATCGTGCACCCCGACGCGGTATTCCGCTCGCCCATGGCGAACACGGCCTACACCTCGGCCCCGGCGCTGATGCTGGCCCTGTCCACCGTGATCCAGGTGTTCGAGGACTTCACCTACCACCGCCAGCTGGCCACCGACGACGGCCTGAACATCGTGCTGGAGTTCAGCGCACGCGTGGGCGACAAGCAGCTCAAGGGGATCGACCTGGTGCGCTTCAACGAGCAGGGCCAGATCACGGAGTTCGAAGTCATGGTGCGCCCCCTGAGCGGCCTGCAGGCGCTGGGATCGGAGATGGGCGCGCGGTTGGGTGACAAGCTGCCGGCTTTTAAAGCCAAGGCCTGATGCGTTCATAAAAAAAGAGACAGGAGACAAGCCCATGACCGCCACCGCCGCACCGCCAGCGTCCTCGCCCTGGGAAGGGTCCTACCCCGAGGCCCTGCGCAACTACCAGTTGGACCTGGCGGCACTGCCCGCCAATGCCGCGCACCTGGCCACGCAGGCCGCCACCGACCATGGGGACCAGCCCGCCTTCACCTTCGTGCTGCCCACGGGCGCGAATGTGGTGCGCAGCTTCAAGGAGATCGATGCGCTGTCGGACGCCTTTGCCGTCTGGCTGGTGCGCGAGCAGGGGTTGCAGGCGGGAGAGGTGCTCGCGCTGCAGATGCCCAACTGCCTGCATTACCCGATTGCGATGTTCGGCGCGTGGAAGGCCGGGCTCATCGTGACCAACGTGAACCCGCTGTACACCGGGCGCGAGCTGCGCCTGCAGCTCGAAGACAGCGGTGCCAAGCTGCTGCTGGTGTGTGACCTGTTCCTGCCGGTGGCACAGCCTGTGGCCGAGGCGCTGGGCGTGCCCGTGATCACCGCCAGCCTGTGGGACTTCTTTGAGGAACCGGTGGCATCAGCCATCCGCGCCAAGATGGCCGGTCCTGCGGACTCCACCGCGGCGCCGCTGCCGCGCATGGCCGACGCGCTGGTGCGCGGGCAGGCGCTGGAGCCCGTCGAACATCGCAGCCACCCCGTGGCGGTGTACCAGTACACGGGCGGTACCACCGGGCGCAGCAAGGGCGCAGTGATCACGCACAGCAACATCCTGGCCACCTTGCGCATCACGCGCGATTTTCTCGACGCCTACGACGGGCCGAAGCAGGGCGAGACGATGCTCACCGTGCTGCCCATGTACCACGTGTTCGCCTTCATGGTGAACTTCCTGGTGTTCTTCGAGGTCGGTGCACGCAACGTGCTGGTGCCCAACCCGCGCCCCATGTCCAACCTGCAAAAGACCTTCGAGCAGTTCGACGTGCAGTGGACTGCCGGCGTGGACACGCTGTTCGCCGGCCTGCTGGCCGAGCCCTGGTTCCAGGCCAGGCCACCGAAGCTGCGCTACGCCTTCTCGGGTGGCACGGCCCTGCGCACGTCGACCGCGCAGGCCTGGCAGGCGGTGGTCTGCCCCATCCTGGAGGGCTACGGCATGACCGAGACATCGTGCATCGTCTCGTGCAACCCGCCCTCGGCTACGCCGCGCCTGGGCACCGTGGGCGTGCCCATGCCGGGCTGCCGGGTGCGCATCGTCGATGACCAGGGGCGCGATCTGCCTCAGGGCGAGCGCGGCGAGTTGCTGGTGCAGGGCCCGCAGGTGGTGGCCGGCTACCTGCATGCGCAGGAAGATAGTGCCAGCGCGATCCGGGACGGCTGGCTGCACACGGGCGACATTGCGCAGTTGGAGGAGGGCGGTTTCATCCGCATCGTGGACCGCAAGAAGGACATGATTCTGGTGTCCGGCTTCAACGTTTACCCGAACGAGGTGGAAGACGTGCTCGCGGCCCACACCGACATCGCCGAGGCCGCCGTCATCGGTGTGCCGGATGCCGGCACCGGCGAGGCCGTGCGCGCCTTCGTGGTCGCGCGCAACCCGGCGCTCAACGCAGAGGACGTGGAGCGCCACTGCCGCACCCAGCTCACGGCCTACAAGCTGCCACGCCAGATCGTTTTCCGCGAGCAATTGCCCAAGTCGCCGGTGGGAAAGATCCTCAGGGCGTCGCTGCGCGAAGAGGCCTGAAAGGGGTCTGAGCAACGGCCTGGTCTGCAGCGGTGAGGCCAGGCCTTGCAGCTGCCGAACAGTCGATGGAATGATGTTGGTGGTGCCAAGAACGATCAAGCCCTTGCGAGCAGTGGGGCGGGCCGAAGCGGTGATCCCCGGGGGGAATGCCGTGTCCCGGTGTGATCTATTTCTCCGCACATGGGTCACGTGGCAGCGCAGCAATGAACACTGAATCCATATCCTTCATCACAATAGCTGTTGTCTATTGACAAAATATTACAAATCTACTGACCATAACGCAGATGAACATTGGGGGACTGCGATGGGTTTTCAGAACATGACGATGCGGGCGAGGTTGGCACTGTCGTTTGGCTTGATGGTGGTGCTTATCGTGGTCCTGTCCGCGTTCGCCATCAAGGACATGAGCAGCGCCAAGACGCAATTTCATGACTTCGTGACCGGTATCGACGCACGGGCACATCTGGCCCAAGGAATACGGAGCGCCGTCGACGCGCGCGCCGTGGCCGCCCGGAACATGGTGCTGGCGACCAAGCCTGCAGAACGCGACGCGGAAAAGGCGGCTGTCGTCAAAGCCCACGAAGAGGTCCAAAAACGCCTGGCCCTGCTCAAACAGGCGGTAGAAGGCCCAGGCATTCCAGTCAACGTCAGGGCGCTGGTGGCCGAACTCGCAAAGATCGAGCAGTCATATGGGCCGGTGGCCCTGTCCATCGTCGATTTGGCGATGGCCGACAAAAAGGACGAAGCCATTGCGAAAATCAATGACGAGTGCCGGCCGCTTCTCGCCGCCCTGATTGCCAAGACCGACGAGTACCAAAAGACAACCGATGAGCGCTCCAAACAGCTGGTGGATTCCTCCGAGGCCGATTTCGAATTCCAGCGCCGGCTCTTGATCGGCCTGGCATTGCTGGCCACCATGATGGCGGTGGCATGCGGGGTGGCCATCACCCGCGGAGTGCTGAGGGCCCTGGGTGCCGAGCCCGATGCACTGAGCAGTGCCGCCAGCAAGGTGGCGGGCGGCAACCTGTCCAGCATTGCGGGGGCGAGCGCAGCCCCCGGCGGCAGCGTGCTGGCATCGCTGAGTGCCATGCAGCAGAACCTGGCCAGCATCGTGAGCAAGGTACGGGGCGCCACCGACTCCATCTCCACCGGCACGAGCGAGATCGCCATGGGCAACGCAGACCTGAGCCTGCGCACCGAAGAGCAGGCCAGCGCTTTGCAGCAGACCGCCGCCACCATGGAAGAGTTCACCTCCACGATCCGCAACAACGCCGAGAACGCCAAGATGGCCGATCAGCTGGCCATCAGCGCATCCGCCGTGGCCACACGGGGCGGCGAGGTGGTCTCCAAGGTCGTCACCACGATGCGGGACATCAACGACAGCTCGCGCAAGATCTCGGACATCATCGGTGTGATCGATGGCATTGCCTTCCAGACCAATATCCTGGCGCTGAACGCCGCGGTAGAGGCAGCCCGCGCCGGCGAGCAGGGCCGAGGCTTTGCTGTGGTGGCCACCGAGGTGCGCAATCTCGCGCAGCGCAGCGCCAGCGCCGCCAAGGAGATCAAGGCGCTGATCAACGAAAGCGTGGAGAAGGTGTCCGTGGGCACGGGCCTGGTGGATCAAGCCGGGCAGACCATGGTCGAGGTTGTGGGCGCGATCAAGCGGGTGACGGACATCGTGGGCGAGATCAGCTCCGCCAGCTCCGAGCAGAGCACGGGCATTTCCCAGATCGGCCAGGCCGTCAACCAGATGGACCACGCCACGCAGCAGAACGCGGCTCTGGTGGAGCAAAGCGCCGCCGCCGCCAAGAGCCTGGAGCTGCAGGCCCAGCAACTCACCGAAGCCGTGAGCACCTTCCAACTGGAGGATGCGCCTGGAGTTACGCTGGACCGTCCGTGGGCACGCGCCGTTCCGCGCGCGCTTCTCGAACAAGCTTAAGCGGCAGAAGGTGAGAGGTCGTTGTGACCGTTCAGCAAAGGCGCCTTGAGAGCCCGGGAGCCGCCACGCGCCCTGTCGCGAGGAATGGCCTCCTACTAAAACCTGGGCGCTTCATGTTGGCCCTCGCTGTGATGGCGCTTACTACATATCCGCACTGAGGGATGACATGGGCATTCAATCGGACCGTCCGTAGCGTCCGCTCACCTCAACGCTCAGCATCGCCTCTACCCCATGCAGTCAGTCTGTCAGTTACTGGACGCGGCAAAGCTGGGTGCCGAATCTCGCATAGAACCATGCGTGTGGCGTCAGCACGTCGATGATCGAGAGATCGTTGGAGCCTGCGCACCGTGCTGGCGCAAAGGTATTTGAGGTCCGACAAACTGAGCTTTACCCCGAGCGCGATGGGCTCTTCGCTTGGTACAAGAGCTGCGCTGCTTGAAACGGCGATCGGTTCGGGACGGTCATCTACTATAGGACACAGATCGTCCGATGTGGCGATGTCTACACCTCTGCTCAACTCGAACGCTGAACTGAACTGCCTTGGCCGATATTTCCCAGGGCTGCGCCTGTGTCGGGATCGCTGCAACCTAGATGTTGATCGTTCCAGCCATGGGCAGCGCCCTGGCACCTCGTAGACTGAAATTTCTCTGTACAAATATGGCCCAGGCACAAAGGGGATTCAATTGGTCCTCTCGCAACATGGGGCGATGGCAGTCTGGGAGGCGAAACAAGCGAATGCGATTGAACCCGAACCAAACATTGTCTACGGGAAACCAGAAGGGAACCGGACACAATCTAAAGTCCAGTGGCATGGAATCCTCGCGGACCAATCCAGAGTGGCACAGGTATCTAAACCTTTCTGTCGTGTGCTGCCAAGGGCTCAAACAAATCAATGATTTACGTAACGCTCGAGACGAAGGCGCGATGGCGTTCCGCACCTACAATGCCCCGCATAAGCAAGGCCCTGTGCATTTGTTTGATCTTCTGGGCGCCTGAAGCCTGCGATG
This sequence comes from Acidovorax sp. GW821-FHT10E03, assembly GCF_059415205.1. Classification (NCBI taxonomy): domain Bacteria; kingdom Pseudomonadati; phylum Pseudomonadota; class Betaproteobacteria; order Burkholderiales; family Comamonadaceae; genus Acidovorax; species Acidovorax sp. GW821-FHT10E03. The sequence continues at coordinate 45,055 of NZ_JBWKMU010000012.1, forward strand.
TGGTCGCCCGACAGCTACTGTGGCTGTTTTGACCCCCGCAACGGGATGCTCCTAACCTAATTAACTTAAGAGGGGGAGACCACCTGATGGCATCCTTGCAAGCAACTACGGCATTGATGGGAATAGGCTTAGCTGCGCTGATCCTCTATCTGGTTCGCCGCGATCATCTGTACCTCATGCATGGCCTTTTCTGGGTGGTCGTGGCCGGCGCCGCAGCACTTTTGGGGATGTGGCCCGGCTTGATCGACGGCTTGGCACTGCTTCTCCGCATCAGCTACCCCCCGGCGCTATTGTTACTTTTTGTTTGCATTGTTCTTCTGTTGAAGGCCTTGCATGTTGATATGGTCAACACCCGTATCGAACGCGATATGCGCCGTCTCAATCAACGGCTGGCTATTCTGGAGGCCGAAATACGCCGCTCACGCGACAAGGCCTCTTCGTCTGATATCCCCCATCCATGATCCATCCACTGCTGCCAGTCATCTTGTGTGGCGGCTCAGGCACCCGTCTGTGGCCGCTGTCGCGCGAAACCTATCCCAAGCAATTTCTCTCCGTTCGGGGAAACGGAATTTCCATGCTGCAAGACACGGCCAGGCGCCTGGACGGTGTAGTGCCCCACATCCCCAGGGCTGCGCCCATAGTGGTGTGCAATAGCGAGCATCGGTTCCTGGCGGCGCAGCAACTGCAGGAAGCTGGCTTCGACGATGCCACCCTGGTGCTGGAACCCGTAGGCCGCAACACCGCACCCGCATTGACTCTTGCGGCCTTGGTGGCAGATCCGCATGCCATCTTGCTGGCCATGCCCGCGGACCATGTCATGTCCGACGTAGCGCGGCTCCACCAAGCCGTTGAAATCGCTTGGCAGCTCGCCCAGGGGGGTGACATGGTGACTTTTGGCATCGTGGCCAGCCGTCCAGAAACCGGGTATGGCTACATACAAAAAGGTGAGGCCATCGAAGGCGGTAACGCATTTGCCATTCAGAGCTTTGCTGAAAAACCCGACTTGGCCCTGGCGCAGGACTATGTTGCCAGCGGTAGCTATCTATGGAATAGCGGTTTGTTCATGGTGCGCGCCGACCAATGGTTGCGCGCCATGGAAGTCCTGCAGCCTCAAATGCTCCAGGCTTGCCAAGCTTCCATCGAAAGAAGTGTCCGCGACATGGACTTCGTACGCCCAGACAACGAAGCTTTTGCTGCTTGTCCGTCAAATTCCATCGACTATGCCGTGATGGAGCACCTGCCCGGCAACGATGCGCTGGGCATAGCCGCCCGCGTGGTACCACTGGATGCGGGATGGTCTGATCTGGGGGCATGGGACGCTCTCTGGGATGTTTTGCCACATGACGCTGACGGCAATGCGCATGCCGGCCAGACGCTGGCCATCGACACTCGCAATAGCCTATTGTTTTCCGAGTCTTGCTTGGTAGCCACCGTGGGGATGGACAACGTGGTGGTGGTGGAAACTCCTGACGCCATATTAGTGGTGGAAAAAAGCCGTACGCAAGACGTTAAAAAAATCGTGGCTGAACTCAAAGCCCAAAAGCGCAGCCTGGCTTCAACCCACCGCAAAGTTCACCGGCCCTGGGGCTGGTACGACAGCATCGATGGCGGCGAACGCTTTCAGGTCAAACGCATCGTGGTCAAACCCGGCGCCCAATTGAGCCTGCAGATGCATCATCACCGCGCCGAACATTGGATCGTGGTCAAGGGCACCGCCCAGGTCACCAACGGGGACAAGGTTTTTTTGCTGGGCGAAAACGAGTCCACCTTCATCCCCCTGGGGCATGTGCACCGGTTGACAAACCCTGGCAAAGTGCCTCTTGAAATCATTGAAGTGCAATCTGGCAGCTACCTGGATGAGGACGACATAGTGCGGTTTGAGGACACTTACGGCCGGGCGGTGCCGGCACCGCAAGGCAGCAGTGCCAAAGAAGGTTGACCTTGCTATGCCCGGCCTACCCATGCTGAAAGCCCTGTGGGGCTACCGTGGCTTCGTGTGGAGCAGCGTCATGCGCGAGTTCCACGGCAAGTACCGCGAATCCTTGCTCGGCGCATTCTGGTCAGTTGCCAACCCGCTGACCATGATCGTCATTTATACCGTCGTGTTCGGTCAGCTCATGCGACCTGGTCTTGCAGGCCATGAGCAAACACCGTTTGCATTCAGCATCTATCTGTGCGCCGGGGTCCTTACCTGGAGCCTGTTTGCAGAAATGCTCGGACGACTGAATGGCGTATTCCTGGAGCACGGAAACCTGATCAAAAAATCCAGCTTTCCACGCATTTGCCTTCCGGCCATTGTGGCGGTGTCTGCGCTGGTCAACTTTGGCATTGTGTTTGGGCTGTATCTCGCCTTTCTGGCACTGATTGGCCACTGGCCGGGTTGGGCCTTGTGGGCGATGGTGCCGTTATTGGCCTTGCAGGTGCTCTTTACCCTGGGACTGGGCATATTTTTGGGCACGCTCAATGTGTTCTTCAGAGACGTGGGTCAGCTCACGGGCATCGTGGTGCAGTTCTGGTTCTGGCTCACGCCTATTGTGTATGTATTCGACTCCTTGCCAGCCGCTGCGCGGGCGGTGCTGCAGTACAACCCGATGCAGCCTTTGATGGTGGCCTATCAGACTCTATTTTTGAATCAGCGTGTTCCAGATTTTGCTAGCTTGGCTCCGCTCGTTTTTCTGACGATGTTCTTTTTGATTTTGGGCGCTTGGTTCTTTTTGTCGCGCGTCGGTGAACTGGTGGACGAACTCTGATGGGAACTATTGTTGTTTCGAATGTTAGTAAGGCATATAAACGCTACCCCAATAAATGGGCGAGGATGCTTGAATGGATAACTGGTCGCGATCAACATAAAAAAACATGGGTGCTGCGAGACATCAATTTCACTATTGAGCCAGGGGAGGCAGTGGGAATTGTGGGGGTCAATGGTGCAGGTAAGAGCACCTTGCTGAAAATAATTACGGGAACTACACAGCCGACTACTGGCGGCGTTCATGTCAAAGGGAGAGTAGCCGCCTTGCTTGAATTAGGGATGGGATTTCACGCTGATTTCACGGGGCGTCAAAATGCGTATATGACCGGGCAGTTGCTGGGGTATAGCGTTGATGAAATCCATGCCTTGATGCCGAAAATAGAGGCATTCGCTGATATTGGTGATTATATTGATCAGCCTCTGAGGACGTATTCAAGTGGAATGCAGGTCAGGCTGGCTTTCGCAGTTTCTACCGCAACTCGGCCGGACATACTGATTGTCGATGAGGCCCTTTCGGTCGGGGACGCTGCTTTTCAAAGAAAGTGTTTTAGACGCATCGAGGAGTATAAGGAGGCGGGGACTACCCTGCTTTTTGTTAGCCATGATACAGAGACGGTAAAAAAAATATGTGATCGGGCTATTCTTGTTAATAACGGGATAATATCTGAAATTGGAAAAGCTAGAACCGTTTGCGATGCATATGAGCGATTGCTTTTTGGGGCTGCAAAAGATACGAGAGAGCAAAAAAAAGAGATAGTCCCGCTGTATGACTCATCCTTGGCCTCTAGCAGTGTAGAGGTTCAATACGGAAGCAGGGGGGCAGAAATAGTCAATGTTAATATTTCAGATAGCGATGGGGCTGTAACGAATATTATCCCTGAAGGACATCCCATATTTGTTAGCTATGAGGTTGATTTTAAAGAGCCGGCTGATCGCGTGAATTTCGGAATGATGGTGAAGTCTGTGGATGGAGTATGCGTTTATGCTACCAATGCAAATGCCAATATTGGAAATCCGAAAAGATCTTTCCAATCTGCTGAATCTGCTCGTATTCGGTTCGGGCTACAAGGAAATTTGGTTCCTGGGACTTATTACCTTAATGTGGGAGTGACGAGAGAAGGGCGCGACAAGGAAGAGATGTTGCATCGCAGAGTCGACGTTTTGATATTCCGTGTAATAAGTGCACACGCTTATAGCTCTTATGGCTTTGCGAACCTATTTGGCAATGTTGAGGTGGAAAAAAAGTGATAGTCATCGTGGCGGGGATGCAGAGAAGTGGGTCGACATTTTCCTACAACGTTGTCCGAGAGCTTCTTGATGCAAGAGGCGGTGTTTCTACATCCTCTTCAAACTCGATAAACGACGTTCTTTCTGAATCTGACGGGCCAATCAATGCAATCGTCAAAAGCCATTCGCCTGATGAGCTGATAAATGCACTTCTAAATAAAAGAGGTGTTCCATGTGTTTGCACTGTGCGCAAGCCAGAAGACGCTATTGCGTCATGGATGAATGTTTTTGGTTTTTCTCTGGAAGAGTCCGTTGCTACTTATGAGCAATGGCTTTCATGGCACCAAAAAATGCACAAAAATATGTTGAACATAAAATATGAGGATATTGATCGATATCCTTGGCTTGTGATAAGAAAAATCAGCAAATATCTTTTCGGGAAATGGGGTGCATTTGAGATTCAAAAAATCTGGCTGAACAATAAAAAGAAGGCGGTATTAAAAAAAACTAGTAATATGAATGTGGGCGATAGTGTCGATATAGGTTTTAGTTTTTATAATAAAGTCAACTTTTATCACCGACGCCATGTTTCATCGTTGAGATCCAAAGATGCATCTGAGTTGCTTAGCCAAGATCAGATAAGTTTTATCAGGTCCAATTTGAATCGCTATCTGGATAAAAACGGCACCTACCAGTGGTAGCTGAAAATACAATGATTTCTTATGCCCAGAACTTTGAAGATGTGATGTTGATGCGCGCACTCGCAAACATAGAGCGGGGGCGCTATATCGACGTCGGTGCGGCTTGGCCTGATCAGGATTCAGTCACCAGAGCATTCTATGAAAAGGGCTGGCATGGCATTAATATTGAGCCAAACCCGGATTTTCTAAAGCTTCTACAAAATAAGCGTCCTCGCGATAATAATGTCGGAATGGCGCTTGGTCGTGCACCGGGGACGCTTCCAATTACTATTTTCGAAGGCTCCGGGCTCTCCACTCTTGTGGATTCAATTGCTGAGGAGGGGGTGGTTGCGGGGCGGCCTTATATTCGTCAGCAGGTTTCTGTCACGACCCTTAATGCAATTTGGAATAGTTATTTTCCACGGGGAGAGGAAGTTCATTTTTTGAAAATTGATGTAGAGGGTTTTGAGCAAGCGGTGCTGGAGGGGAATGATTGGACCAAGAATCGCCCCTGGATTGTTCTTGTCGAAGCCACCATTCCAAACTCTCAAATTGAGGTATATGAGGGTTGGGAAAAACTGCTGCTGACCTCGGAGTATTTTTTTGTTTACACGGATGGATTGAATAGATTCTACGTTGCGAAAGAGCACGCCTATTTAATTCCGGCATTTAAATTTCCACCCAATATATTCGATGGCTTTAAATTGCGTGCTCAATTTGAAATCGAGCAAAAACTCTTGCAGTCTGAGGGAATGGTTGAAGCTTTGAAGGCGAAGGCATCAATATTGAAAAGCGAGGCCAGCGAGGCAGACCGGGCGTTTGCCAAAAATGTTGAAAAAATGGAAGCGAGGCTGGTGGCTCTGGAACGCAGGGCGGTGAATGCAGAGCATGAGATCTCGAGATTGCGTCAGAGCATGTCATGGCGCATTACTTTGCCATTGCGTCTCCTTGCAGATCTGGCACTTCATTTCTTCCCTCTGATCCGTCATGGTCTCAATCGGGCAATACATGGTGCAATCAATGCGTGTCGGCGGCCATTATCGTATTTGATCTCCTTCGTTTTGCAAAAGCCAAAAGCCAGTGCCAGAATAAATCAATGGCTGTTGCAAAAATATCCGGCATTGCACGCGCAATTGCTGGACATTCACTCCCGGCCGGGAAGAATCCATAGTTTTATGATGGCTGGATTTAGCCAATCAAAAGAGCTGAGCAGAGAAGATCTTACGCCCAGAGGTCATAAGATATACACAGATCTTCGAGGCGCCTGCAAGAGTAGTCACTGAGTAATATTTCAATTGACAATAGGCATTGTCCTGATTTGCTTAGAGCTGCTTATTTCCTAGCATTTACATTTATTAATGAAAATTCTGATTGATCTTCAGAGCTGCCAGTCTGGTAGCAGATTTGGTGGAATCGGCCGCTATTCCATGGCTTTGGCGAAAGCAATGATGCGAGTAGGCCATTGCCACGATTTTTATGTCCTTCTGAATAAATCATTGCCCTCAGAGAATGAGGTGCGGGCTGAATTCATTGACTTGATTCCTCAGCATAAAATATTAGCGATCGATATTCCTTCAGATGTTGCAGAAAATAAGACCGCTGCAACTGGTCAAATTGGTTTGACAAGGATGGCGGAGCTTATTCGAGAAAAATTTATCGCAGACCTTTCTCCTGACATCGTGCATGTGACCAGTTTGATAGAAGGTTTGGGCGATGATGTCGTTACTTCGGTTGGCCTGCTTTTTCCCGCATCCAGGACTGCGGTGACACTATATGACTTGATTCCGTTGGTGGAGCGGGAGAAGTACCTTACAAATCATGTGCTCGAAAAGCATTTTTTCAAAAAAATCGATCACATGCGCAATGCCGGAATTCTTCTGGCTATTTCTAACTATTCAAAAATCGAGGGGCATGATGTCGGTGAATTCGCATCAGACCGCATTGTAAATATCTCGTCTGCCGTAGACTCAAAATTCAAGCCACGCCTAATATCGATAGAGCGAGAGCAGGATCTGCGAGATAGATTTAGTATCCGGCAAAAATTTCTCATTTATGTTGCGAGCTTTGATTCTCGTAAAAATCAGGAGGGATTAATAAGAGCTTTTGCACTGACATCGCCTGATATTGTGAACAACTATCAGCTGGTTATTGTCGGAAAAGGCTGGGATGAGATTTATCGTCGCCTTAAAAAAATCGGCAAGGATTCGGGTCTAAGGGATGATGCCGTTCTTTTTTTGGGCCATATTGCTGATGAGGATTTGATTGATTTATATAATCTTTCTTCCTTATTTGTTTTTCCATCTTTCAGGGAAGGCTTTGGATTGCCTGTTCTAGAGGCGATGTCTTGTGGCGTGCCCGCGATCGGCTCTAACACGACAAGTATTCCTGAGGTTTTGGGTCGATCCGATGCGATGTTTGATCCACAAGACACGAGTGCGATTTCGGCTAAGTTGGAGAAAGCATTGCTTGATCAGTCTTTTTATGAGTCTTTGAAAAAGCATTCTCTCGCGCACTCGAAAAATTTTTCCTGGGAGATGTCTGCAAAAAGAGCAATAGAATTCATGGAGACCACTGAGCGTCTTATTGATGACAAAGAGTCTGCTCTGGGCGGCGGCATTATTTATCGAAAATTTCTTTCTAGAGTGGCGGAATGCCCTGATATCAAGAACGTTCCCGATAATTTTTTGCTCAGGTCCTCTTCGGCTGTAGCGGATAATGAAATCTCCGCACTTCTTGCTTTGGGTAAGCTAAAGCGGGAGGTGAAAATCGGATGGGTTACTACTTGGAATACGAAGTGTGGAATAGCGTCGTATTCTAAGAACTTGGTAGGTGCTATCAATCAACCATCTGTCATTTTTGCTCCGTTCGAACAAGCCCTGATAGATAATGATGGGGAAAATATCATTCGCTGTTGGAGAAATGGCGGCGGCAATCTCTCGATGCTCAACGCCTCCGTAGACCGTGCTGATGTTGACGTATTATCCATACAATTGAACTTTGGTTTTCACGATTTTTCTGTTCTTTCGGATTTTATAGTTCGCCAAAAAACCAAAGGCCGGGTGGTGACAGTGACGCTCCATTCCACAGTGGATCCTCCGCCTGAAGTGATCAATCGTCGGCTCTCTGAACTTGCCCCAGCTCTTGGTGTGTGTGATGCTGTCTTGATACATTCTCTTAATGATGTGGTGAATCTCAATCGATTGGGCATTCATAAAAACTTGGTATTTTTCCCACAGGGCGTGATTAAGGCATCAGCATCTGAGAGAAAAACCGAGGGAGGTATATTTAAAGTCGCTTCTTATGGTTTCGCGTTGCCTCACAAAGGCTTGGAGCAACTTATTATTGCGGTGGACATGTTGTCCCGGCAGGGTGTTGAAATAAGGCTGGATATGGTCAATGCCATATATTCCGATTCAGCGTCGGAAGCGCTGATTAATCGGTGCAAAAAAATTATCAGCGACCGAGGTCTGTCTTCAAGAATTCGAATGATTACTGATTACTTGGAGAATGAGGATTCTTTAAGTCTTTTGTCCTCAGCTGATCTCGTCGTCTTTCCTTATCAAAATACTTCTGAATCGTCAAGTGCTGCCGTAAGAATGGGGTTGGCCTCTGGAGTTTTGGTGGCGGTTACTCCTTTAAGTATTTTTGAAGATGTTCGTAATTTTGTGTATGAATTGCCAGGAACAAATTCAGAGGATTTGGCGCTGGGCATCGGTAAAATCATCCATGCCGTCGGGCAAGATGTAGAGGAAATAGCCAAAATAAGGGAACAGTCTCAGCGGTGGAGGCTGTGTAATGATTTTGAGCAGTTGGGCAGGTATTTCTCTGATCTTGTTGTCGGTTTTGTGGAAAAAGTAGCACGCTGATTAATATAATTCGAAGGAGTTGAGATGTCTTTTGATGGTGATTATGAGATCTATGTCAAAAAAATGAACGCGGCATTTCGTGCTCACGACATATATGTAGAGGATGGGTGTTTCAAATTTTCTGATTCTGCCCTGCTTGCTGCAAGAAATGGCAACTGGTTGGGCGCGGTTGGCGATTTGAAAAATAGTCTAGAGCGTGTGCTTGGGAAAAATTTGAACTCCAGTCACCGGTTTTTGAAGAAACCGTATGTAAGGGACTTCAGATTTGATGGGGGTGACGGGCTATCTGTTGCGATAATTAATGAGCAGTCTTTGGAGTGGTATGGGAGGGATGGCGCAGAGCATGCTTTTGATTTCCTTTTGGAGTCAAAACGTGGGCTATTTGCAAACTCCAAGCGCTATTTGGACCTGGGCGGACATCAGATGATATGGGCATGCTACTATGCGCTGCAATCTGATACGACTGAGGTCATTTCTTATGAGCCATCCATTCTAAATGTCGCTATTGGGACATTTAATTGCTTCATAAATGGCGTCATCGGTAAGGTTGATATTATTCCGTTTGCGGTTCTGGCCTCCAACGCATCAGAAGGGGATGAAAATTCCAAGATGCTAGTGGATTTTATGAATATGCCTTTGCGCGGCTATCGTATTGATCGAATGGATGATTTGAAATTTGACTTCATTAAGACGGATATAGAGGGATATGAGCTCGACCTACTGGCATGCCCCTGTTATGCCAGAATTTTGAAGCATGCTCGGTATTCGCATTTGGAGCTCCATCTTGGGCATCTCCAGGGGCATGGCATTGGGACTGATGTGTGGGTAAACCGGCTCCAAGCCGCCGATTTGAATGGAAAAGAGCTCTATTCTGGGCGTGACATGTTTGAATTCCTGTCGGAGGCCAGTCCAAAAGGATTTTATTCATTTATATTGGAATGATTAATTAATTTCGATCATGAAAAAAGCAATTGTTACTGGGATTACGGGGCAGGATGGTGCATATCTGGCGGAGCTTTTGTTGCTAAAAGGATATGCCGTTTATGGTACTTATCGACGCACGAGCTCGGTCAATTTTTGGCGAATCGAAGAATTGGGGATTGAAAGTAACCCTCATCTTCACTTGCTTGAATACGATCTTACAGATTTGGGTTCGAGTATTTCATTGCTGCAAAAGGTTCAGCCCGACGAAATTTACAATCTGGCTGCTCAGAGTTTTGTGGGGGTGTCGTTTGAACAGCCAACTGCCACGGCTCAAATTACCGGCCTCGGTGCTCTCAATTTATTGGAAGCTATTCGTTTGGTTAATCCGGATATACGCTTTTACCAAGCAAGTACGTCTGAAATGTTTGGTAAAGTCCAGGCCGTGCCTCAAGTGGAAAGCACACCCTTTTATCCGCGCAGTCCATATGGTGTTGCAAAGCTTTATGCGCATTGGATGACTGTAAATTACAGGGAGAGCTATAGCATATTTGGCAGTAGCGGTATCTTGTTTAATCATGAGAGCCCATTGCGCGGTCGTGAGTTTGTAACTCGAAAGATTACCGACGGCGTGGCCAGAATCAAGCTAGGGAAACTCGATGTTCTGGAGTTGGGCAATCTGGACGCCAAGCGGGATTGGGGTTTTGCCAAAGAGTATGTAGAGGGTATGTGGCGCATGCTGCAGGCGAATGAACCCGATACATTCGTATTGGCTACCAACCGCACGGAAACTGTGCGTGATTTCGTGCGCATGGCATTCAAGGGGGCCGGTATTGAAGTGGACTTCATCGGCTCGGCTGATCACGAAATGGCTGTCGATGCTGGGACAGGCAGAACGGTCATGCGCGTAAATCCAAAGTTCTATCGTCCGGCAGAGGTGGAGTTGCTCATCGGCGATCCTGCCAAGGCGAGAGCCAAACTGGGGTGGGAGCCGCAGACAACGCTGGAGCAGTTGTGCCAGATGATGGTAGAGGCTGACTTGAGGCGTAATCAGGCTGGTTTCTCGTTCTGAAGGCAAGGGCTTGGATGCCATGACCCAACCGAGAGCGCTGATCACCGGCATGAAGGGATTTACTGGCCGCTATGTGGCTGCAGAGTTGCAGGCGCATGGATGGGACGTCTGGGGTGTCGGAACGCAACCCGATGCGGCCGACCCTCGCTATCGTTGTGCAAATTTACTGGACGCATCTGCATTGCAGCTGGTGGTGGAAGACGTGCAGCCCGATGTGGTGGTTCATTTGGCGGCGATAGCGTTTGTGGGCCATGGAGATGCAGATGCGTTTTATCGTGTGAATCTGTTAGGCACGCGCAACTTGCTGGCGGTGCTTGCAGACGCTCGGCGCAAGCCACAGTGTGTGCTGTTAGCCAGCAGCGCCAATGTGTATGGCAACTCTATAGAAGGTGTGTTGACTGAGGCCGCGCCCCTCAATCCGGCAAACGACTATGCAGTGAGCAAACTTGCCATGGAATTCATGGCGCGGCTGTGGATGGACCAGTTGCCCATTGTGATTGCCAGGCCCTTCAATTACACCGGTGTGGGGCAGTCTGAGGACTTTCTGCTGCCTAAAATGGCGGCGCATTTCCGCAGGCGCGCGGATACCATTCAATTGGGAAATCTGGATGTTTGGCGAGACTTTTCAGATGTGCGCGCTGTTGCACAGGCCTATCGCCGGTTGTTGCAGATATGCCCTGCTGGGGCCACAGTCAATGTGTGCTCTGGTCGCATGCATTCGCTGCGAGAAGTCCTGCACATGATGGGGCGCATTTCCAGCCACAGCCTGGATGTTCAGGTCAATCCAGCATTTGTCCGCGGTAACGAGGTTCGCTCGCTAAGAGGGAGTGCGGACAAACTGCTTGGTCTGATTGGTGATTGGGAAGTCCCGCCGTTGGAAGAGACGTTGCGCTGGATGCTTGAAGCTTGAAGTGGCGTAGCCAAGTAGTCTCGGAAACAACTAAAGCGATGTCGTGCATAGTATTCTTTTCGCGTCTGCAAATCGCCAACGCAACGAATATATGCGCTGAATCAGCGCCTCTTCCTAGGCTGCCAAAATCCTTCGTAAATAAATTTCATCAGCCATTCGTGCCGAAGCTGACCATGACGCACGAAGTTGTATTGTATAGGTAGAAAATTTTCTTGTTGTTGGTCTTTGAGAAGAGATATAGCGCCATGAATCTTGAAGCCTGCTCTGGGCGATCAGGGGGGATTCGCAAGTTGGTACAGCTTCCCCCGGGGAACGTCGAAACCCCCGGGGTCGGTAAGCGCCAAAAAGAGAGATTTCCATTGATTCCGGTATATTGCTCAAATCGAAGGTAAACTGGATCTTCCTCGATGTAGAAAGTCTGAGCCTGCGCGGCGTGGACCCAAAGTGCACCAATGGTTGTTGCAAGAATGCAGAAGTATTTTTGGAGTTTCATATATCCTCTTGGCTCGTCTTAATTCAAAAGCAGGAGATTTATAATTGTGCCGATGTCTGGGGGGGCTTGCATTTGATAGCTGGCGGCCAACGTTAATCCGGAAAAAGGCTCATAGCCAGTGAGCATAATGTGGTAAGTGCCTGCTGCCGGTGTGGGGAGTGTACAAGTCTCAATATTACCAATGAGATATGGCCTGCAATCGTAAGACGACAGGGTTGGCACTTGGCCCAGTTTGACGTAGAGATCTGAATCTCCCGTGCCGCCGCTGATCTGAATCACGAGATTGATGGCTCCGGCAGGAACCGCCACGGAAAAGTACTGCGTAGAGCCAGCACTGCCAGATAAATTGCTTTGTAGCAGAGGTGTCGATGTGCTGCCACCGGAACTCAGATTGAACTGGGCATTGACGGTCGTGTTTGCGTTGACCGTGAATGAGCACGAACCCGTGCCGGTGCAAGTATCCCCACTCCATCCCGTGAACGTGCTGCCGTTGGCGGGCGTGGCTGTGAGGGTGACGATCGAGCCAGGGGGCAGCGATTCAGTGCATGTGTTGCCGCAATTGAGGGCGCCTCCGGATCTCACCACAGTGCCGCTGCCGGTTCCTACCTTGGCAATGGAGAGAACCCCTTGTGGTGTGGGTACAAAACTGGCCATGACGTTCTTTGCCACATTCATCGTCATGGAGCATGGCCCGTTCCCCGTGCAGTCACCGCTCCATCCCGAGAAGGTGTAGCCCGTTCCCGCTGTAGCTGACAGCATGACAGTAGTCCCTGCCGCGTAACTTTCATTGCAGTCAATTCCGCAGTTAATGCCCGCGGGAGAACTGGTTACGGTGCCGGTGCCGGAAATCCCCACCGCCAAGGGAAAAGTGCCAGATGTATCAAGCGGTAGCTTTGATTGGGCTTGGCTTGACATGACGGCAGGCACGCGATCTGGATTCACACCGTATGGATGACTGGTTCCAAATGTCCAGGCGATATTGCCCATCGAGCCATTCAAAAGATGGCAATAGCTCATGATGGTGCCGTTGCGTTGGCCAGCCCCTCCCCCTGAAATTGATGAGATACCTGGCAGATACCCAAGGCGTCCAGCCCCTCCGAGTGAGATACCACATTGCCCGGTGGCGTCCCCCGAGAAGCAGCAGTCAATGGCGCCCCCGTTGTTTGGTGATGGCGCAATGAATGGATTGTCATAGTCATGCGTGTGTGAGCTTCCAAAGGCGTGCCCAATTTCGTGGGCAACCACTACAGAATCCCAGATGACTTGGGGGTTTGAGGGAGTGAAGTTGCCCGAAAGTCCTGCGCTAACCCCATAGGCAATAGTTGGACTGGCCAAACTGCCCACATAGGCTATGCCACCGCCTATGTTTTTGCCGCTCATGAGGTGCACATGGTGTCTGGAAACCGATGCGTTTGCGCCCGAGTTCCAAAAAGCTTGAAGTTCATCGAGCATCTCACCTGTTGTCGTTTTGCTCCACGGGTCTGCTGAGGTTGTACGGATGAGTATCTGTTTGAGGTTGAAGCGCGTGGCAACTTCCGTTTGGTACCTGCTGCTAATGTAGGTGAGAAGGTTTGTGATGTACGTGAAGGTTGCGGCTTCAGATCCAAGCTTTTGATAGAGCTCGTAGTCGCTGTCAATGATGATGTCGGCGCGGCGCGGGCTATCCGCTTTTTCTGCAAGAATTTGAGAAGAGGTTGCCTTGCTCGCTTTTAAAATCTCATCTAAGCGAATATTGCGTTGAATCGGCTCACTTTGAAGAAAAGTGGGTGTTACACCACAAGAAAATTCTCGATTGACAAAATCCTTGTGATGATCAACCAGCCGCGATGCGACTTTTCCTCCGCTACTGCCGTGCGCGGGGAGTAGTTCATTCACTATGACCTCATTATCTCGGTGAATGATGGCTCGGATTTCGCCATCTGGGGTTATTGTTGCAAAAGCATAACTTTCGGGCTTTCCCTCTAGGCCGCCAATGAAATGGGCGCTACCGGCAAATGGAAATGCGCGCGCCCCTTTTTCATCTACCACCACATACTGGGTATCGCTGCCAACCACCTCGGAGCGGTGAAGCTCAAGATGAACTACTGAAGGATGCTTGTCATCAACTATCAGATTTTCGATGCGCAATGCCTCACCAGGTTTTGTGTTGAGTGCCGCAGTTGTCGTACTGGCAAGGGGCGGCTGCCCGGGGACGAGTTGCAATACTTTTTGTGCGCGGACCGTTCCCGGAAAAGCGATGGCCGTAAAAATCGATAGAATAATTATCGATTTCCATATTAATTCGCTTGGTTTTTTTATATTTTTCATTTCATTTGTACTACATCGCTGGGAAAATACAAATTGGCATTGAATATGGGTGGTCTTCGGGTTGATCGCCGGGAGAAACGCACAACTTTGGATGATCTAGGGCGCCTTCCGCTGGCCAATGTCCCATCGAGCCAAGCAAAGCAATGTTGTTGCAACCATGTATTTGGCCACGCTGATCCACGAGTTGAATATGCGTGATGTCCCCACTGCACGCAAATTCATGGACACGGGAACTTCCGAGATCGTAAGACCGGCCCTGCGTACCAATAGCAGGGCCCCGAGGTCTTGGTAGTCCAGCAACGTGGCTTCGCGGGATGCGAGAACCCTCATCGCATGATGGTTGTACAGTCTGAAACCGGAAGTCAAGTCCCGCAAATCAAAACCTGCCAGTTGGCGAAACCATTGCCATGCAAGATGGCGCAAGCGGCTGGCCCGTTCTGGAAAGGCGCCAACGACCAAGTCTGACTGGTTTCTTGCCTGAAGCAGCACGGGGAGTTCATCCACCTCGTGCTGTCCGTCCGCGTCCATGGTGATGACGCCCCGATAGCCTTGCTGCAGGGCATAGCAGATGCCGGCTTGCATGCCGCCCCACGCCCCCATGGGCAGGGCTGGGTTCAACACATGTGCACCTGCGGCGGATGCAATGGCGCCTGTATCGTCGGTACTTTGATCATTGATGACAACGATGTTGTGCCAACCCTCTGCCTTCAGACGCAACAGCAATGCACCTATTGTTGCCGCCTCGTTCCGAGCAGGAATGACGATAAGAATGTCTTTGGGGGGACGGCGGAAATGATCGGCTTCCGGAGCCGCCAGTACGTACTGATCGGCAACAGCCTGCGCGCAAGCATCAATCGAAAAGTATGTTTGCAAGGCTGCTTTCCCTGTTTCACCTTTCAGGGCGCGAAGTGCGGGATCGTTCTGCATCTGCCGAATGGTGGCCTCCCAGTCGGCTACATCTTCAGGACGCGCCTCGAGTCCCGCGCCGGCGGTGGCTACCACCCATGGCATTCCGGAGCCTGGCAGCGCCGACACGATACACGGTCGTGCATAGTGCATCGCCTCAAGCAACACCATGCCAAAGGCTTCGGTACGTTCATGCGAGGCCAGGCAAAACACATCGCAGTCCTGCAGGAGAGCATTCTTCTCTTCGTCGCACACATTGCCCAACAAGCGCACATTCGCTGGCTTGTCAGTGGGCGCAAGCGCGCCAATCAGCGCCTGTAGCTCGCTGCGAAGTTCTCCATCCCCAACGATCAGCAACTCCACGTTCTCCATGCGGGCTGCCGCTTTGATCAGCGTTTTAAAGCCTTTGTAGTACGTGAGCCTTCCAATGGACAGCAAACGAAGCCTATTGGCCTTCCATTGGGAGGGCGTGGGCACCTCGAACGTCAAATTCTCGGTATCCAGGCCCAGGGGAATGACGGAGCATTTGTGGCGCCAAGATTGCAGAGGTTCGCTCGATTCGAGATAAGGTTGCGAAGTAGCGATGACGCGCTTGGCGTGGTCCAGCACAGCCTGCTCGAATGGGCGATATAGCCGGTAGGCAAGTCCTATCGCGCTCTGCATGCGCGAGACCACCACGTCTGAATGCCAGTGCACGACCCACGGTATTCCTCGCGCCGTCCCCAAAGTGAGAACCCAAAGTGCCGAATTGTTTGGCATGTGTAAATGCAGGACATCGGGCTTGTGCTTGGCAATGGACCTTGCCAAGGCCGAACGAAACCCGATTGCTATCGGCGCATAGACAAGTTGTAACTGCACAGGTACCCGTGTAATCCACGGCGGATCGTTTGGCTCGGGAGTTCCGTGCACCAGCGCGGCTGCATCAATTCCTGCGGCGCGCTGTGCCTTGATGAGGTCGGCCAGGAAAACTTCCATGCCCCCCCGATGGGGTGGATAAAACTTGCCGATGTGCAGGACACGCAGAGCCACAACGTGTCACGCCTTATTTTTTCTTGGGGGTCGCGAATACTTCCCGCATCTGAGGATATTGCGGATGCTTCGGGTCCAATTTGATGGCTTGGTCCAAGTCGTCCAAGCTTTCCTTTTGATGACCCGCACGGTGGTGTGCTACGGCACGTCCGTAGTATGCGGCCGCGCTGGGGTTGCTTGCAATGAGTTGATTGAACACTTCAATAGCGGCTCCGGTTTCGCCTTTTCCTACCTGCGCCATTCCCAATCCAAGCAGAAGTCGAGGGTCATTGGGCGCGGCTTGAAGTAGAACATGGAAGCCTTTGATAGCTTCATCATAAAGCTCCGCTGCCATGGCGGTCTCGATCTGGCGCACGCGCACCGTGGGCAGGATGCTTGCCTGTTCAGGGTCCTTCTCTGCCATGTCCAGCGCCGTACTGAAGCTCTCAAATGCAGGCGCCAGCTGTCCAAGCGCCGCTTGGGATTCGCCACGATGGTAGTACAGGGATACTTCTGCATACCCCTGGGCTTCGGCGGTGGCGAAAGCACGGAGCGCTTCTGTATGGTTCTTCTTGAGTTGGAGGATCACGCCCGTATTGAACAGCGTGCTATTCCCCAGCTCTCCCTGGTCGCCAAGGGCTTTTGCAACAGACAGATTTCTTTCCGCTGGATCGACCATCTTTTTGCCAAGGTAATACGCTCCCAGATTCAGAAAGGGGCGGCTGCGGCCCACTGCGCTGGGGGGCGCCTTGAGGTTGATTTTCTCCGCGGCATCCGTCCAGGCAGTCACCTCGTCACGCAACGACAGATTGCGCTCCAGCGCCAGTGCAGCAAACAACAAACCGAGTACGGCGCCGAGTGCATAGATGGTACGGGGCCTGAAGCCCGTGAGTGCTATCGCCAGCAATCCAGCAAGCGCCACACCCCAAAGATAGCTGCGATACAGCACAAGTGGATCCTGTACCCAGACGGTGGCGAACTCCGTGGCAAACCACAACAGTGGAAAAAGGAGGAGTAGCGCCGCAAGGCTCAGTGCGCCCGTGCGCCGCAGCAGCAACCAGGCGGAGCCGCAGAGCAGTGCCACATAGCCCAAGGCTCCCACAATATGCCAGGATGAGGCGAAGCCCAACGGAAATGCCGGGCGCAAATCGATGGACATCCATCCAACATAAGGCACCACCCACAGCAGGCCGTAGGCA
Source organism: Acidovorax sp. GW821-FHT10E03 (assembly GCF_059415205.1). Taxonomy (NCBI): domain Bacteria; kingdom Pseudomonadati; phylum Pseudomonadota; class Betaproteobacteria; order Burkholderiales; family Comamonadaceae; genus Acidovorax; species Acidovorax sp. GW821-FHT10E03. Next base: position 62,393 of record NZ_JBWKMU010000012.1, read on the forward strand.
AAGAAAAGTGCAGCCTGGTTGAGGATGCTCAAGGGGAACATCTGCTGCGAAATTCCAGGCCGCAGCGTCTCAAGCTGCTGGGCGAAGGCCACGGACTGCGCATCAAAGAGCTGGCCTATCAGCTCGCCGCGAAAGCGCAGGAGCGCGGCAGTAGCCAAGGCCAGCAGCAAGAGCGTGGCTCCCATCGCCATGGCGATGTTTTTGAGGCTGGGGCGGCGAACATGGACATACAGTGCCATGCACACGGCGACGGTCATGACCGCATGCTCTTTGGACAGCAAGGCCAGCAAGTAGCTGGCCAATGCCCCCACATACCAGACCATTCGCTGTGTTTCCAAAGCGCGCACAAACGCCCAGCACGCGAGCACCGAGAACAGCGTTGCCATGAGGATTGATCGCTGTACCAGGTAGCCCACCGCGTAGACGGCTACCGGATTGAGCGCAAACAAAGCGATGCCCACGCGCAATGCGGCGTCTTGGGATGATGCGAAGTGAGCCTGTTCCTCGATGTCCTGCGGGAAGCGGGTATGGGCCATCAGCGACTTGAAGAGCGCGTACATCGCAGCCACCACACCCAGGTGCAACGCCATATTGACCAGCCGCTGCTTCCACCAGCCGCTGCCCACGAGCTGGTCGACCCAGACGAAACTGCCATACGACACCATGCGCTGCTTGATCTCCAGCAGGTTGCCGTACCTGCCGAAGATGGAACCATCCGTGAGCCGCATGTCATCAAACAGCAATTCGTTGTGGAGTCCAGGCACGTAGACGCCCAGCACGGCCAACAACAAAATCAGAGCGTAAAGATAGGGTGCTTTGCCGTGTGCAGCCATGAGGGCGGGTGGGGGGGATGTGGGCTGCGCGCCTGCAAGAAAACGGTACAGCGAAGGCAGTGTAGCAGACCAAAAATACGCGGCGAACCGTGAAAAAGCCCACAAGACAACTGCCTGCGGCGTTGCATATGCAGCACATACATTCGCTTTCTGTGGTGTTGATTTGTTACATGAGCGCCTCGCCCGCGGACCACGGCACCCGTCATTCCCGGGCACTGTGGGCCAGCATCAATTCCAGGTTCTGAACCGCGGCCCCTGAAGCCCCTTTGCCCAGGTTGTCGAACACCGCGGTCAGAAGCACCTGTCCATGGCGGTCGTTGGCGAAGACCCCCAACTGCAGCTGGTTGGTGCCGTTGAGGGCCTGCGGGTCCAGATGCTCGGCCGCCTCGGCCTGGGCAAGGTCCATGACGTCGACATGCGCCGCGCCAGCGAAGTGGCGCGCGAGGCAGGCGTGCAAGTGCCTGCCCGTCGTGCCCGCAGGCAGCTGCCGCAGCAAGAGCGGAATGGTGAGCGCAATGCCCTGGCGAAAAGAGCCATAGGCGGGCAGGAAGAACGGGCGCTCAGACAGGCCTGCATGCAGGGCGATCTCGGGCGTGTGCTTGTGTTCCAGCTGCAGGCCGTAGATCTGGAAGGCCGGCGCGTTGGCGGTGTGGGCGCCTTCATGCTCCTCCACGCGCGCCCGGCCGCCACCTGAATAGCCAGAGACTGCGTGGATGGTGATGGGGTGGTCCGCAGGCAGCAGGCCCGCCTGTACCAGAGGCCGCAGCAGGGCGACGGCACCGGTGGGATAGCAGCCGGGATTGCTCACGCGCCGGGCGCGGGCGATTCGCGCGGCCTGCTCTTTGTCCATTTCGGGAAATCCGTAGACCCAGCCGGGGGCGGTGCGGTGCGCGGAACTCGCATCGATCACGCGGACCGAGGGATTGACGACGGCGGCGGCCGCTTCCCGCGCCGGGGCATCCGGCAGGCAGAGGATCGCGACGTCGCAGCTGTTGATGGCCTCGGTCCGCCGGGCCGCGTCCTTGCGCTCGCCCTCGGGCAGCGTCAGCAGGCGCAGGTCTGTGCGATGGCGCAGACGGTCGTGGATCTGCAGCCCGGTGGTGCCCTGGTCGCCATCGATGAAAACAAGGGGAGCGCTCATGGGGTGTTCCTGGTGTGTGAATGTGGGTACGGAATCTTCAACGGAGGCATAGAATTTGAAAAGTTGAATTTCACAAACATCAGCATCAGTTTTACTGAACGTCATGCGCGAACTCAATCTGGACCGCCTGCGCACGCTGGTCACCATCGCCGACCTCGGCTCGTTCGCCGAGGCCGCCCGCGTGTTGCACCTTGCCGCGCCCACGGTCAGCCTGCATGTCGCCGACCTGGAGGCGCAGATAGGCGCGCCCCTGCTCGTGCGCAAGCGTGGCGAAGTGAAACCCTCCGGCGTGGGCGAATCCCTGGTCGAGAGGGCGCGCCGCCTGCTGGAGGATGCCGAGGAGGCGCTGGACGTCGTGCAGCGGCAGGTCCAGGGCCTGTCGGGCCGCGTGCGGCTGGGTGCCTCCACCGGTGTCATTGCGCACCTGCTGCCCCGGGCGCTGGAGGTGGTCGGGCAGCATCACCCCGGCATTGACGTGCAGGTGGCGGTGCTCACTTCGCAGGAGACCATGGCGCGCCTGGCCAACGGCTCGCTGGATGTGGGCCTTGTCGCGCTCCCGCAGGGCGCCGTGCAAGGTGTCAAGGTGCTGCCGTGGCGGCGTGACCCGGTGATGGCGTTTGTTCCGGCCGCATGGCCCGCACCCCGGCGTGCGACGCCGCAGTGGCTGGCGAGCCAGCCGCTGATCCTCAACGACGTGGGTACCAGCCTGTCGCGCCTGGCCAGCGAGTGGCTCGCCCTGGCGGGCAGGCATCCCAAGGCGCGCATCCAGCTCAACTACAACGATGCCATCAAGAGCCTGGTGGCGGCGGGTTATGGGGCCACCCTGTTACCGCACGAGGCGTCCGCGGCCGTGCCACTGGACCCGCGCATCCGCATGCTGGCGCTGCGCCCCGCACTGTGGCGGCCACTGGGCATCGCGCACCGGGCGGGGGCGGTGGAGCGGGCGACCCAGCATGTGCTGGACGTGCTGTGGCAGCAGCGGCAGGCGTGAAGGCGCAACGAAGGCGTGTGGGCGGCCTGGGGAGCATTGGCGTCGCGGCGCGCCGACAAGAACCCCTACCGAGAAGATCCGCCGGTAGCGCCCGCCTCTGCATGGCCTCGTGCTACGGATTGAGTAGCGGTTTGGGGGCCCTGGCGGCGGTCTTCACGGTGCACGCCTTCGGGGCCCTGGCGGCGTCAGGCCACGGCATCCGGCGCAAGCGCGCTCAGCACCATGCGCACGATCAACGCTTCGGCGTTTTCATAGTCGCGTTCGGTCAGTGACGGCTTGCCCAGCAACAAGGCGAATTGCGCCTCCTGTTCCGCATAGGCCTGCGTCACGGACCAGATGATGAACATCAGATGGGTGAAGTTCACCTTGGCGATGCGGCCTTCGCGCGCCCAGCGCTCGAAAGTGCGCACCTCGGTCTTGAGCAGCGGGCCGACGCGCTCGCGGATGGCCTTGCCATAGCGTGGTGCACCGGCAATCACCTCTTTGGTGAATACCTTGGCTCCCTGGGGGTGCACGCGCGAGTATTGAAGCTTGGCACGGATGTAGCGGCGCAGGGCCTGCTGGGGATCTTCGCTGTGCGAAAGGTCCTCCATGCCGGCCAGCCACTGGGTGAGCACGTCGTCCAGCACACGCTGGTACAGCGCTTCCTTGCTCGGAAAGTAGTACAGCAGGTTGTGGCGGCTGATGCCGATGGCGGCCGCTATGTTCTCCAGCGAGGCGCCTTCGAAGCCGAATTGCGCGAAGTGGTTCTCGGCCTCCGCCAGGATGCCCTGCTCCTTGAGCAGGCGGGATGCCGTGGGCGCGCGGGTGGCGGCCGTGTCGTCGAGGGCGGGGGATCTCGGTGCCTTGGCCCGCGGGGGCGCGGCGGGATCTGGAGGGGACTGGCGGGCGTCTGTCATCGCACCATTGTGGAACAAGCGAGGCCTCGAAGACTGGCAATTGGTTGGCATGGCGCTTGCTCTAGGGATTTTACCAATTGGTAAATTTTTACGGGTTGGTAAATTGACCCACATCGCAGGGCACCGCGGCAAATAAAGCGGCGGGCACCTGCACCCCACAGCGAGGACCACGATGAAACCTCCGAAGTTCGCGGGCGCAAGCACTCTGGCTTGCGCTGCGTTGGCTGGCACGCGGCATGCCCGCCACAGGTGCCACAAAGCCCCAGGGCGCGGGGCGGCCCGTGCCGCGCATGCCTGGATCTCCACCCCGAACCTTCCGGAGCAAGACTGATGGACACACCCGCAAGCCGTGCCTGCGGCATACATGCCGCGCGCCTGAACCTGGCCGACTACGCCCGCAACTTCAGCGACGCGCACCCGCCGCTCACCCGCCCGCAGGCGCTGATCGAAGCCGAACGCTGCTACTACTGCCACGACGCTCCGTGCGCCACGGCATGCCCCACGGGCATCGACATCCCGTCCTTCATCCATCGCATCGCGCAGGACAACAACCGGGGCGCGGCCCGCGCCATCCTGCAGGCCAACCCGCTGGGCGGCATGTGCGCCCGCGTGTGCCCCACCGAGGTGCTGTGCGAGCAGGCCTGCGTGCGCAACACCAACGAGGACAAGCCGGTGGAAATCGGCTCGCTGCAGCGCTACGCCACCGACGCATTCTTTGCCAGCCCGGGCGCACCGTTGTTCCAGCGCGCAGCCTCCACCGGCCGCCGCGTGGCGGTGGTGGGCGCAGGGCCGGCTGGCCTGGCATGTGCCCACGGCTTGGCCGTGCGCGGCCATGACGTGGTGCTGTTCGAGGCGCGCCCCAAGCTGGGCGGCCTGAATGAATACGGCCTGGCCAGCTACAAGACGACCCACAACTTCGCGCAGAAGGAAGTGGAGTGGCTGCTGTCCATCGGCGGTATCGAGGTGCGCACGGGCCAGCAGCTGGGCCGTGACATCACGCTCGACAGCCTGCTGGGCGCCTACGATGCGGTGTTCCTGGGCCTGGGCCTGCAGGGCGTGAACGCGCTGGGCGTGGCTGAGCCCACGGCCACCGGCCTGCGCAATGCGGTGGACTTCATCGCCGAGCTGCGCCAGAGCACCGATCTCTCGACCCTGCCCGTGGGCCGCCGCGTGGTGGTGATCGGCGGCGGCATGACGGCAGTGGATGCCGCCGTGCAGTCGCGCAAGCTGGGCGCCGAAGAAGTGACCATCGTCTACCGTCGCGGCGCAGAGGCCATGTCGGCGTCCGCTGTGGAGCAGCAGTGGGCGCAGACGAATGGTGTGACCATCCGCCACTGGGCTGCACCGAAAGAGGTGCTGAGCGAAGGCGGTGTTGTCAAGGGCGTGCGTTTTGCCGCCACGGCGCTGAGTGGCGGCAAGTTGGTGGAAACCGGCGAGACCTTCATGCTGGAGGCCGACATGGTGCTCAAGGCCATCGGCCAGACCTTTGTGGCCGAGCCGGTGGGTGCCTCCATCGCGCTGGAAGCCGGGCGCATTGTGACGGACCTGGAGGGCCGCACCAGCCTGGCGCGTGTCTGGGCCGGGGGCGACTGCCGCGTGGGCGGGCGCGACCTGACCGTCGAGGCCGTGGAGCACGGCAAGGTGGCGGCCCTGTCCATCCATGAAGCGCTGGGCGTGCCCGTGGCGCTCGTGGCCTGACGCGTTCACCGCAACTCACTGCATTTCACGGGAGCACCCCATGGCAGACATTCGCAGCAATTTTCTGGGCATCCAAAGCCCCAACCCCTTCTGGCTGGCCTCCGCACCGCCCACCGACAAAGAGATCAACGTCACCCGCGCCTTCGAGGCGGGCTGGGGCGGCGTGGTCTGGAAGACGCTGGGCGAAGACCCGGCCGTGGTCAACGTCAACGGCCCGCGCTACTCCACGCTGATGTCGCAAGACCGCCGCGTGATCGGCCTGAACAACATCGAGCTCATCACCGACCGGCCGCTGCACACCAACCTGGAAGAGATCAAGCGCGTCAAACGCAACTGGCCCGACCGCGCCATGATCGTCTCGCTCATGGTGCCTTGCGAGGAGCAGAGCTGGAAGAGCATTTTGCCGCTCGTCGAGGACACCGGCGCCGACGGCATCGAGCTCAACTTCGGCTGCCCGCACGGCATGAGCGAGCGCGGCATGGGCGCCGCCGTGGGCCAGGTGCCCGAGTACATCCAGATGGTCACGGCCTGGTGCAAGCACTACAGCCGCCTGCCCGTCATCGTGAAGCTCACCCCCAACATCACCGACGTGCGGCACCCGGCGCGCGCCGCCAAGGCGGGCGGGGCGGACGCGGTGTCGCTCATCAACACCATCAACTCCGTGATGGGCGTGGACCTGGACCGCATGGTGATGAGCCCCAGCACCGACGGCTGGGGCTCGCACGGGGGCTATTGCGGCCCGGCCGTCAAGCCCATCGCTCTGAACATGGTGGCAGAGATCGCGCGCGACGCGCAGACCGCCGGCCTGCCCATCAGCGGCATCGGCGGCATCACCACCTGGCGCGACGCGGCCGAATACATCGCCCTGGGCTGCGGCACGGTGCAGGTGTGCACGGCGGCCATGGTCTACGGTTTCAAGATCGTGCAGGACATGTGCGATGGGCTGTCGAACTTCATGGATGAGCACGGCTACGCCACGCTCGACGACTTCAAGGGCCAGGCCGTGCCCACCGTCAAGGACTGGAAGAACCTCAACCTCAACCACATCGAGAAAGCCGTCATCAACCAGGATGCCTGCATCCAGTGCGGCCGCTGCCATGTGGTGTGCGAAGACACCTCGCACCAGGCCATCACCTTCACCAAGGACGGTGGCGTGCGCAAGTTCGAGATCAACGAGGCCGAATGCGTGGGCTGCAACCTGTGCGTGTCGATCTGCCCCGTGCCTGAGTGCATCACCATGCGCGCGCTGGAGCCCGGCGAGGTGGATGTGCGCACGGGCAAGACGGTCACCGGTGAATACGCCAACTGGACGACGCACCCCAACAACCCGCAGCGCGTGCCGGCGGCGGCATGACGCTGGAGGCGCCCGATGTGGTGCGCGTTCGCAACGCGTGCTGCGCTGCATCTGGTGCGGTCCTTGCGTGATCTATAGCATCGCTCGCTTCCTTTGGCCCGCATCTGAATGCACCGGGGCGCCGGACCAGACAGCGGGTTGTGTGCAACCCCAATGAGGTCTTTGACAGGAGTACAGGCATGACGAACAGTACCGGTGGCGCTGCCCATGTGGCGGGGCTGATGCCCGGCGCAGCATCCAACACGCTCGCCAACGAAGATTTGCTCCCCACCACCGCCGCGCAGCGGCACTGGACCTGGAAGGACTTTGCCGCGCTCTGGGTGGGCATGGTGGTCTGCGTGCCCACCTACACCATGGCCAGCTCCATGCTGGACCAGGGCTTCTCCTGGCAAATGGCCGTGTGGCTGGTGTTCCTGGCCAACTGCATCGTGCTGGTGCCCATGGTGCTCATCGGGCGCGTGGGCCCCAAGTACGGCGTGCCGTTTCCGGTGCTCGCCCGCGCATCGTTCGGCGTGAAGGGCGCCAACCTGCCCGCCGTGCTGCGCGGCCTGGTGGCCTGCGGCTGGTTCTCCATCAACTGCTACTTTGGTGCGCTGGCGCTGCATGGCTTCCTGAACATCGTGGGCATGAACCTCGCGGGGCCGGCCGATGGCCAGACCATCAGCACCTCGCAGTTCATGTGTTTCCTCGCCTTCTGGGCGGTGCACATCTGGTTCATCTGGCGAGGGCCGGAATCCATCCGCAAGCTGGAGGTGATCGCCGCGCCGCTGATGATCGCCGCCTCCATCCTGCTGGTGGTGGTGCTCATGGTGCGGGTGCCCTCGGGCCAGCTCTTCAACCTGCCCGCCAAGGTGGTGGAAGGCGGGCCCAAGACCTGGGCCGCGCTCACCGGGCTGGTGGGCTTCTGGGCCACGCTGGCGCTCAACATTCCGGACTTCACGCGTTTCGCCAGATCGCAGAAGGACCAGGTCCTGGGCCAGGCCATCGGCCTGCCGATTCCCATGGCGCTGTTCTCGATGGTGGGCGTCATCGGCTTTTCCGCGTCGGCCATCCTGTACGGCAAGGCCCAGCTGTTCCCCGACGGCCTGTTGACCCAGATGGGCAGCGTGGCGGCCGGCCTGGGCCTGCTGGTGATCCTGCTGGCCAACCTGACCACCAACGTGGCCGCCAACCTGGTGTCGCCTTCCTATGATTTCAGCCAGTGCGCGCCTACCAGGATCAGCTTTCGCATGGGCGGCATCATCGCCGCGCTGATCGGGCTCGTGTTCATGCCCTGGAAGATCCTGGCCACATCAGGCGGCTACCTCTTCACCTGGCTGGGCGGCTACGGCACGCTGCTGGGCGCGATCGCGGGCATCCTGCTGGTGGACTACTACCTGGTGCGCAAGAGCGAGCTGAAGGTGGACGACCTGTACCGCCGCGGCGGCGAGTACGAATACAGCAACGGCTGGAACCTGCATGCGCTCATGGCCTTCTTCCTGGGCGTGCTGCCGTGCCTGCCGGGCTATCTGGCGGTGTCGGGCGTGGTGGACAAGGCCAGCATGCCCGCCATCTGGCTCACCCTGTTCGATTCGGGCTGGTTCTTCAGCCTGGCCGTGGCCGGCACCTACTACTACCTGACCGCGAAGAAAAAGCAATGACCTCCGGCCCTGCCTGGGCCTGGTGCCAGCGCAGGGCCTCTTTTTGATCTGCATCCCTGAAGGAGATCCCCATGACCCAAGCCCTTGTGATCCGCGGTGGAACCGTGGTCAATGCCGACCGCGAGCAGCCGGCCGATGTGCTGTGCGTGGACGGCCGCATCGTGGCCGTGGGCGAGAGCGTGGCGGCGCAGGCCCCCGCGGGCGCACAGACCCTGGACGCCAGCGGCCAGTACGTGCTGCCTGGCGGGATCGATCCGCACACGCACATGCAATTGCCGTTCATGGGCACCGTCACCATGGACGACTTCTTCACCGGCACGGCCGCGGGCCTGGCCGGGGGCACCACGAGCATCATCGACTTCGTGATTCCCGACCCGCAGGAGCCCATCCTCGACGCCTACCGCAAGTGGCGCGGCTGGGCCGAGAAGTCGGCTGCCGACTATTCCTTCCATGTCGCCATCACCTGGTGGAGCGAGCAGGTGCGCGCCGACATGGGCACCCTGGTGCAGCAGGAAGGCGTGAACAGCTTCAAGCACTTCATGGCCTACAAGAACGCCATCATGTGCGACGACGAAACCCTGGTGAACAGCTTCAAGCGCGCGCTGGAGCTGGGCGCCATGCCCACGGTGCATGCCGAAAACGGCGAGCTGGTGTACCTGCTGCAGCAGGAGGTCGCCAAGATGGGCATCACCGGCCCCGAGGGTCACCCGCTCTCGCGCCCGCCCATGGTCGAGGCCGAGGCCGCCAACCGCGCCATCGCCATTGCCGACGTGCTGGGCGTGCCCATCTACGTGGTGCATGTGAGCTGCATGGAGTCGGCCGACGCCATCGCCCGCGCCCGCGCGCGCGGCCAGCGTGTGTACGGCGAGGTGCTGGCGGGGCACCTGCTGGTGGACGACAGCGTGTACCGCGACCCGGACTTCGCCAAGGCCGCCGCCTATGTGATGAGCCCGCCCTTTCGCCCCAAGGTCCACCAGGAGGCGCTGTGGCGCGGCCTGCAGTCGGGCCAGCTGCACACCACCGCCACGGACCACTGCACCTTCTGCGCCGCGCAGAAGGCGGCAGGCAAGGACAACTTCGCCAAGATCCCCAACGGCACGGGCGGGGTGGAAGAGCGCATGGCCGCCATCTGGGATGCGGGCGTGAACACCGGGCGCCTCACGCCCTCCGAGTTCGTGGCCATCACCTCGGCCAACTGCGCCAAGCTGTTCAACATCTACCCGCGCAAGGGCTTCATCGGCGAGGGTGCCGACGCCGACCTGGTGCTGTGGGACCCTGAAGGCACCAAGACCTTCTCGGCCAAGACGCAGTTCAGCAAGGGCGACTTCAACATCTTCGAGGGCCGCACCGTGCGTGGCATCCCGAGCCACACCATCAGCCAGGGCCGCGTGGTGTTCGCCAACGGCGACCTGCGGGCCGAACAGGGCAAGGGCCGCTACATCAAGCGCCCCGCGTTCGGCGCCAACTTCCAGGCCGTGCAAAAGCGCGCGCAGGACCTGGCGCCTACCGCTGTCGCACGTTGATGGACTCGCTGACCGATTCAATGCCTCTGGAGAACACCATGGACACCAAAGTCAAACCCGATATCGAGAACCTGCGCATCAACGGCCAGCGCCTGTGGGATTCGCTCATGGAGCTGGCGCAGATCGGCGCCACCCCCAAGGGCGGCGTGTGCCGCCTGACCCTCACCGACCTGGACAAGCAGGGCCGCGATCTCGTCACCCGCTGGGCGCGCGAGGCGGGCATGACGGTGACCATCGACAAGATCGGCAACGGCTTCATGCGCCGCCCCGGGCGCAACAACAGCCTGCCGCCCATCATGACCGGCAGCCACATCGACACCCAGCCCACGGGCGGCAAGTTCGACGGCAACTACGGCGTGCTGGCGGGCATCGAGGTGGTGCGCACGCTCAACGACCACGGCATCGAGACCGAGGCGCCCATCGAAGTCGCGTTCTGGACCAACGAGGAGGGCAGCCGCTTCGTGCCCGTGATGATGGGCTCGGGCGTGTTCGCCAAGGCCTTCACGCTGGAACACGCCTACGCCGCCACCGACACCGAGGGCAAGACCGTGAAGGGCGAGCTGGAACGCATCGGCTACGTGGGCGACCAGGAACCCGGCGACCACCCCATCGGTGCCTACTTCGAAACCCACATCGAGCAAGGTCCGGTGCTGGAAGACAACGACAAGACCATCGGCGTGGTCAGCGGCGTGCTGGGCATCCGCTGGTTCGACTGCACCGTGACCGGCATGGAAGCCCACGCCGGCCCCACCCCCATGGCGCTGCGCAAGGATGCGATGCTGGCCGCCACGCGCATCATGCAGGACGTGGTGGCGGCAGCCCACCGCCACCCGCCGCACGGACGTGGCACCGTGGGCATGGTGCAGGTGTTTCCGAACAGCCGCAACGTGATCCCCGGGCGGGTCAAGTTCAGCATCGACCTGCGCAACAGCACCGACGAACTCGTGGACCAGATGGCCGCCGAGGTGAAGGCCCTGGCCGGGCAGGTGGCCCAGGAACACGGCGTGCAGGTGCACATCGAGATGGTGTCCAGCTACCCGGCCCAGGCCTTCCACGAGAACTGCGTGGAGGCCGTGGGCCGCGCGGCCGCCAAGCTCGGTTACAGCCACATGCCCGCTGTCTCGGGCGCGGGGCACGATGCCGTGTACATGGCCAAGCTGGCGCCCAGCGGCATGATCTTCATCCCGTGCAAGGACGGGATCAGCCACAACGAGATCGAGGATGCGAAGCCCGAGCACATCACGGCGGGGTGCAACGTGCTGCTGCATGCCATGCTCGAGCGGGCGGGGACTTGATGCTATATAAATGATAGCTGACGGCGCTTGACGGACAAGCGCTGGCAGCAGTTCTTCCCCGAAATGCGGCCGTGCGCCGTCAGTGCAGTTCCGTCAGCCCCAGGAAGTGGTCCAGCATGTGGAAGTGGTCTTCAAAGAACTCCTCTTCCAGGCCCGCCAGCTGGCCGATGGGCGTCCACTGCACCAGCATCGCGTCGTCATCGGCCTGCACCACGGGAAACGGCGTGTCCCCCAGATCGAAGTAGTGCGCGTGCGTGAGCGTGCGCCCGCGCTGGCTGCGGTCGGGGTGGTCGAACACCGCCACCGACTGCAGGGCGGCGCGCATGGTGGCCTCGGGCAGGTGGCAGTGGGTTTCTTCCACCAGTTCGCGCAGGCACGACTGCCACACGGTCTCGCGCTGTTCGATGAAACCGCCGGGCACCGCCAGCTGGCCCTTGCCGGGGGCGTGGGCGCGGCGTATCAGCAGCACATGGTCGCGGCAGCGCAGCACGGCGTCCACCGTCACGAACACGGGCGGATAGGGCGCGGCCGCCCAGGCCTGGCGGTAGCCGCGCAGCATCCGCCACTCCTGCTGCAGCGCCAGGTAGGGCGGGGTCTGCGCGAACTGGACCAGCGTGGCCAGGGTGCTGGGGGGCATCTGGTTGGCCAGGGGGGCGAGGGCGGAGGGAACGGTGTCGGGGCTCGCACCAAACCAGGCGTCGCGGATGGCCGTGGCGTCGATGGGGCCCTGGCGCTCCACATGGATGAGCTCCCAGCCGGGGAACGCGCTCAGGTAGCCGCTGGTGGCGTCCTTGAAGTGGCCCACCAGCCCGGTGCGCGCACTCGGTGCGGTCAAACGCGCCACACCCTGGCGCACGGCCTGCACCCACACGGCCTCGTTGTAGTAGTCGCGCATGGGCAGCACCTGCACGCGGCTGCGGTCGGCCTCGGGCAGCGCCATCAGCAGCATGGCTTCGCGCTCCTGCCAGGTGAAGGGGTTCTTGGGCGAGCGCGCCTGCCAGGCCGAGCCCACCACCACGATGACCTGCTGCGCGCTGTCGAGCGCGCGCCGCAGCAGCGCGATGTGGCCGTTGTGCACGGGTTCAAAACGCCCGATGTAGATGGCGGTATCGAGCATGTGTCTCCATTGCTGGGTTGTATTTTTGAGGTTTTTTGGCCGCTGGCGCTTGTCTATCAAGCGCCAGCAGCTATCTTTTTTGTAGTGATTTTATCTGATCGATGGTTCATGCATACCGTGCCGCAATCGGCATCTGCCGCCCGCTGCCAAAGGCCCGGGCCCGCACGCGCACGATGGGCGGGGCCTGGCGGCGTTTGTATTCGTTGCGCGCCACCATCATGCGCACGCGCTGCACCAGCGCGCGGCCGGCTTCTTCCTGCTGCAGTTGCGCCACGAAGGCCTGCGCGGCCGCATGCTCGGCGCTCGACAGGCGGTCGCCCTCGATCAGCAGCTTGAGCACTTCGTCCAGCACCGGGTAGGGGGGCAGGCTGTCCACGTCGCGCTGGCCGGGCGCCAGCTCGGCGGACGGTTCCTTGTCGATGATGGCCTGCGGAATCAGCTCGCGCCCGGCGTGTTCGTTGACATGGCGCGCAAGCGCGAACACCTCGGTCTTGTACAGGTCGCCGATCAGGCCCAGCCCGCCGTTGGTGTCGCCATACAGCGTGCAGTAGCCCACCGAGATTTCCGACTTGTTGCCGGTGGTGAGCAGCAGGTGGCCGAAGGCGTTGGAATACTCCATCAGCACCGTGCCACGGATGCGCGCCTGCAAATTTTCAAGCGGCAGGCCCGCCAGCGGCGGGCCAAAGCTGGCCTCGAACTGCCGCGCGTAGCCCGCCACCAGATCGGCGATCGGGTGCGTGAAGAGCTGCACGCCCAGGTTGCGGCACAGCGCCACCGAGTCATCGACCGAGCCGCTGCTGGAATAGCGCGAGGGCATGGTGATGCCCACCACGTTCCCGGGTCCCAGCGCCTCGGCCGCCAGCGCGAGGGTGAGCGCGCTGTCGATGCCGCCCGAGCTGCCCACCACCACCTGCGTGAAGCCGCAGCGCCGCGCGTAGTCCGAAAGGCCCAGCACGATCTGCTGGCGGTAGAAATCCATCGTGGGCAGGCCCTGCTCCGGCACGGGCGCGGGGCGTGCGCCTTCCGCCGTGAAGAAGCTTCCGCCCTCGAACCGGAGCGTGCGCACGTCCTCCACGAAGCGTGGCGCCTCGAAGACGATGCCGGCCTCGGGCTCGGCGGCGAACGAGGCGCCGTCATACACCACCTGGTCGTGCCCGCCCACCTGGTTCACATACAGGATGGGCAGGCCGTGCCGGCGCGAGGAGCCGCCAAAGATCTGGTGGCGCTGTTCGCGCTTGCCGATGTGGCTGGGGCTGGCATTGATGCTCACCACCAGGTCGGGTGCCGCGTCGCGCATGCGCTCGAAGGGGTTCGTCACGTAGTCGGCGCCGTGGTCGTTCCAGCCGTCCTCGCAGACCAGCAGGCCCACCTGGGCGTTGCCAATGCGCAGCACCTTGGCCACGTCGGGCCCCGGCTCGAAATGGCGGCGCTCGTCAAAGATGTTGTAGGTGGGCAGCAGCTGCTTGGCGTATTGCAGGCGCACGGTGCCGCCCTGCAGCACCAGCAGGCTGTTGTGCAGCCGCTTGCCGGGGCCGCGCGCGGGCATGGGCGCACCCACCACCCAGTGCAGTTGCGGCAGCCCGGCGGAGGCCTGCTGCAGCGCGGCCAGGCCGGCCTCGATGCGCTGCTGGAAGGCGCTTTCCTCCAGCATGTCGCCGGGGTAGTAGCCGCACAGCGACAGTTCGCTGAACACGATGAGGTCGGCCTGTTCGCGCGCCGCCTGCCGCGCGGCGGCCACCATGCGGGCCACGTTGCCCTCGATGTCGCCGACGGTGAAGTTGAGCTGGGCGATGGTGATGCGGAGCATGGTGTCATTCATCCTAAGGTTCGATTTCGTCGGCAGCCGCCGACACGGGCGCAGCCCATGCCAGGGACGCCAAGCAAGGGCCGCACCGCAGTGAGGGCGTCGTCTCCCCGGAGGAAGGCGCGAAGCGACTCAGGGGGGCTTCTTATGCAATGCTGAAGACCTGGCGCAGGTATGCCAAGTATGTTTCATCGTCGCACAGCGTCTTGCCGGGCGTGTCCGAGAGCTTGGCCACGGGCTGGCCGTTGGCGTGCGTGAGCTTCATCACGATGTTGAGGGGCTTGTGGTCTGCGCCCATGTCGTTGGTGAGGTTCGTGCCAATGCCAAACCCGAGCTGCGTGCGGTCGCCAAAGTGGCGGTACAGCATGAGGGCGCGCTCCAGGTCGAGGCCATCGGAGAACACCAGGCGCTTGGTGTGCGCGTCGATGCGCAGCCTGGCATAGTGCGCCAGCGCCTTTTCGCCCCAGGCCACCGGGTCGCCCGAGTCGTGGCGCAGGCCGTCGAACAGCTTGGCGAAGTACAGGTCGAAGTCGGCCAGGAAGGCGTCCATGCCCACGGTGTCGGTCAGCGCGATGCCCAGGTCGCCCCGGTACTCCTGCACCCAGTCCTCCAGCGCGGCCTTTTGAAAGTCGCGCAGCCGCACGCCCAGCGCCTGGTAGGTTTGCAGGTATTCGTGCGCCATGGTGCCGATGGGCACCAGGTTCAAATCGCGCGCCAGCAGCACGTTGCTGGTGCCCTTGAACCACTGGGGTGTCTGCTCTGCAAATGTCTTGACCACCTCGCGCTGCCAGTCGCCGCTGTAGCGGCGGCGCAGGCCGAAGTCGAACAGCTCGAAGGGGTGGCGCAAGGTGGCTTGCCGGGCCAGGTCCTGCAACCGCTGTACCTTGGCGGCCAGGCGCTCGCGCCCGCTGGCCAGCGCTGCGGCCGCGTCGAAGCGGCGAAAGTACAGTTCGTTCACGATGGCCAGCACGAAGATCTCGAAGCCCATCACATGCACCTGGGGGCCGCGGGCCACGATGGTCAGCGTGTCGCCCTCGGCCCGCGCCTCGATGAAGTTGCGCTGGAACTGGAAGAGGCGCAGGAAGTCGACGAAGTCGCTCTTGATGAAGCGCAGGCTGCCCAGGTAGTCGAGCTCGCCCTTGGTAAAGCGCAGCGAGCACAGGTGGTCCAGCTCGGCGTTCACCTGCGGCAGCAGCTCGGCCAGCGGGTACAGGGGCTGGTTGCGGCACACGAAGCGGTATTCGCTTTGCGTCTGCGGATGGCGGTGCAGCAGGGCCTGCCACATGGTGAACTTGTACAGGTCGGTGTCGAGCAGGCTGGTGATGATGCGAGTCATGATGGTGCTCCTGTTTTTATAGCTTGTTGCGCTTGTTCAGCAAGCGCTAAAGGCCGATTTCCGTGCTGGTGGCCAGCTGTACGCCTTGCGCGCGCATGGCGTCGAGGAAGGCCTGGTGCTGCGCCTCGAAGCCGCCCACGGGGCTCATGCAGTCGGTCAGCAGCACGATGTGGCCGGGCCGGGCGCCCGCCGCCTGCAGGCGGGGCAGGTGCCGCACGATGTGTTCGGTGGTGGCGCGCACGCAGTGGCTGCTGGCCTCGTCGGCGATGAGGAGCAGGTCGGCGGTGTCGAGCGCCGCGAGCAGGCGGGTGTTGAGGGCGGTGTCCGGGTCGGCGGCATCGACCACCTCGGCCTGGATCGCGCTGTAGTGCTCGGTCCAGGGGTTGGTGCCCTTGAACACGTGGTGCACCGCGCGCTGTAGCTGCAGCTGCCAGTCGCCGCAGGCGGCCAGCACGTCGGCATGCACGCCGTGGCCCCAGCTGCCGATCTCGCAGTGCACCGGCCAGACCATGAGCGTGTAGCGGCCCTGGGCTTCCAGCGCATCCAGGTAGGCCAGCGTGCGGGGCAGTGCGGCGGCGCTGCGGGGGGTGAAGGCGCCGCTGCGCACCTGGGCCGCCGTGATGGGCGTGAAGGGCGCGACGGCCGACCCGTCGGCCTGCTGCCAGAAGCCGGGGTGGGCGATGTCGAAGCGCTGGTGCGAATCGAGCGTCACCGTGATGGCGTCGAGCCGCCCCGCCTGCGCGCGGATGAAGGCGGCCGCGCGCTGCAGGTCGGCGTGGGCGCCAGCCACGGGCAGGCTGGGCATCGTGCGGGTGCCGTCCGGCTGGCGGGGTTGCCAATCGGCCGGCAGGTCGCAGAAGTCGTTTTGCGGGTCGATCACCAGCAGCTGGATATTGCGGGCCATGGGCTTCTCCTTCGGTATGGGAACAGTGTAGGTTTGTTAGGTTAATAATGAAACTAACTAATGTGAAACCTCATGTTTCCGCTGTGCGCCAGCGGCCAGCACGCAAGCGCTTGGGGTTTGCGCCGCCCGGTGGTAGCCTCGTTCGTATATCTCTGCAATGAACCATGTGCCTTCCCCCATGAACGACGACAGCGCCTGTGCCGTGATCTGCACCGTGGATGTGGTGCTGCTGACCCTGGAAGAGGGGGTGCTGAAGGTGGCCCTGGTGCGCCGGGAGCACGCGCCGTTCGCCCAGGCGCTGGCGCTTCCGGGCGGTTACATCCACGCTCAGGACGATGTGGACGCCCAGGCCGCCGCCGCCCGCGTGCTGCGTGCCAAGGCGGGCCTGGAGAGTCCCTATCTGGAGCAGCTGGCCACCTTCTCGGGCGCGGTGCGGGACCCGCGGGGCTGGTCCCTGGCGGTGGCGTACTGTGCGCTGGTCCCGCCCGGGACGCTGGCCCAGGCGGAGGGCTGTGTGCAGCTGGTGGCCGTGGACGGCGGCCTGCCGCCGTTGCCGTTCGACCACCGCCAGATCGTCGATGCCGCCGTGTTGCGCGTGCGCAGCAAGAGCCAGTATTCGTCCATGCCCGTGCACCTGTGCGCCGAGCCCTTCACGCTGCCGCAGCTGCAGGCGGTCTACGAAGCCGTGCTGGGCGAGGCGATCAACAAGGTGAGCTTTCGCCGCAAGATGGACGAGCTCGCGATGCTGGAGGCACTGCCCGGTGCCCTGCAGACCGGCGGCGCCCACCGGCCCGCGCAGCTGTACCGGGTGCGTCACGCCTACCGGCGCAGCCTGTCGCTGAGCGCACGGGGGCTGTAGCGCCCTGGCGGCGGCGCGCACGCACGCACGAACGAACGAAAAAGTTGGACCGCGCCGGGGAAATCTGGCACAAACGCAAACTTTGTGTCCCACGAAGGGTGGGTGCGCGCCGGCGGGCCGGGAGGGCCGCCGCCGCACCGCCAACAACAACAAGCCGGCCCGACGCTGGCGCCTGAGGGTCATCCATGTCTTTGCGGCTGAAATTCAATCTGGTGCTGGCGGGTGTGCTGCTGCTGGCGGTGGTGGGGGCGGGGCTGTACGTGCACCGATTCCTGCAGCAGTCGGCGATCGAGGAGGTGCAGCACAACTCGCAGATCATGATGCATGCGGCCATGGCGATCCGCGACTACACCACCGAGCTCGTCAAGCCGCATCTGGACGTGACGCTGGCGGAAAAATTCCTCCCCCAGACGGTGCCAGCCTATGCCGCCACGGAGACCCTGCGTCGCCTGCAGAGCCGCTTTCCCGGGTATGAGTACAAGGAGGCGGTGCTCAATCCCACCAATCTGCGCGACCGCGCCACGGAATGGGAGGAGCGCATCATCGGCGACTTCCGCGAAGGCCGCGCGGACCTCAAGAAGGAGGTTTCCGGCGAGGTGGGCGAGGGCATGCACCGCGCCCTGTACGTGGCCCGCCCCATCACCATCAAGCAGGCCCAGTGCATGGCCTGCCACAGCACACCGGCCGTGGCGCCCCCCACCATGCTCAAGGTGTATGGCGACAAGAACGGCTTTGGCTGGGGCATGAACGAAACGGTGGGCATCCAGGTGGTGAAGGTGCCGATGTACTTCCCGCTGGAGAAGGCGCGCCAGACCTTCTATACCGTGATGGGCGCGCTGCTGGGCAGCTTCGTGCTGCTGTTCGTGGTGCTGAACCTGTCGCTGTCCTCGCTGGTGATCGAGCCCATGGCGCGCCTGAACCGCAAGCTCGAGGACCTGGCCACCAAGGACTTCCTGACCGATCTGGTCAACCGCCGCCGCTTCTTCGAACGGCTGGAGACCGAGATGGCCGACACCCGCATCAAGAAGAGCCACCTGTCGGTGGTGATGTTCGACATCGACTTCTTCAAGCGCATCAACGACACCTTCGGGCACGATTCGGGCGACGTGGTGCTCAAGAGCACGGCGCTGCGCGTGCGCGAACTGCTGCGCTCGTCCGACTGCGCGGCGCGTTTCGGCGGGGAGGAGTTCATCATCCTGCTCAAGGAAACCCCGGTGGACGCCGCCATGGCCATGGCCGAGGCCGTGCGTGCCCGCATCGCCGGCGCGCCCTTCGATTCGGTGGGCCATGTGAGCGCGAGTTTTGGCGTGGCGACCTGGGACCATCACGAAGACGCCCATGCCCTCATCAAGCGCGCGGACACCGCCCTGTATGTGGCCAAGTCCCGGGGCCGCAACTGCGTGGTGCAGGCCGAGGAAGCGGTGGCCTGAGGCGCTGATCACGTTCCCCTGCGGGGGCGCGACGCGCAATTCACGCACTGTCTTCACATGGGGTGAGAAGGGTGCCGTCGCCGCTCAGGCAGTCGTCGTCTTTGCTTCTTCGTAGGTCGCCAGGTATTCCTTGGCCAGCTGCATCTTCTGCTTTTCGGTCAGCAGCTTGCCGGCCATCTGGAAGAATTTGTGTTCCTCTTCTTCCAGGTGGTGCTCGACCTTCTCGGCCAGTTTTTTGGCCAGCGGCAGCCAGGCGGGCGTTGCGGGGTCGGCATCCTCCAGCGATTCCACCAGTTCATCGAGCTGGTGGTGTTCGGAGATCGCGTGGCGGGATAGATCAACGCCCGCATCGTGCGCCATCAGCGGAATGTAGAAATGCCGCTCCTCGGCCAGCTCGTGCGCCAGCAGTTCTGTCTTGAGCTGCTCGAACAGGTCGTGCCGCTCGGGCGTGTCGCCGCTGGTATCGACCAGCTGCTTGCACAGCGCGCGCTGCCGTTCGTGGCTTTCGCGCAGCGCTTCAAAGATGTTGAGGGCCATGGGATTCCTGATTTCTTTTCTTGTGCGTGGATCGTGGGGGTGCAACCAAGCCGTGGCGGCTACTTCAGCGCCTTGCGCGCGGCGCCCACGCCCACGGCGGCGAGGACCACGAACACCACGGCGATGATCAGGAAGATCACGAACAGCACTTTGGCAATGCCAGCGGCGCCGGCAGCCACACCGGTGAAGCCCAGCGCGCCTGCAACCAGGGAAATCAGGGCAAAAATGATGGCGTACTTCAGCATGATGGTCGCTCCTTGCGGGGGTTGAAGAGCAGCCCGGGGCTGCGTGAGGGTGTGCAGGAACGATACCGGTGGGGCGGGTGCGCGGCCGTCAGCCCGGGCGGGTTGCCGCTGTAGGAGAGGGCCCCTGGGCGCGGCTGCCAGACGCAGCGCGAAAAAAAGCCGCAACGCCTGGGCGTTGCGGCTTGGGGCCGGGGAGGGCTTACGGCGTGTGATTCGCGCGGCGGGTTTTACAGCCCTGCTGCTGCGCGCAGTGCCGCCGCCTTGTCCGTCTTTTCCCAGCTGAATTCGGGCTCTTCGCGGCCGAAGTGGCCGTAGGCCGCCGTCTTTTCGTAGATTGGGCGCAGCAGGTCCAGCATCTGGATGATGCCCTTGGGTCGCAGGTCGAACTGCTCCTTCACCAGCGCGGCAATGCGCTCGTCGGAGATCACGCCCGTGCCTTCGGTGTAGACCGTGATGTTCATCGGCTCGGCCACGCCGATGGCGTAGGCCACCTGGATCTGGCACTGGCGCGCCAGGCCGGCGGCCACGATGTTCTTGGCCACGTAGCGGGCGGCGTAGGCGGCCGAGCGGTCCACCTTCGTGGGGTCCTTGCCGCTGAAGGCGCCGCCGCCATGGGGGCAGGCGCCGCCGTAGGTGTCCACGATGATCTTGCGGCCTGTGAGGCCGCAGTCGCCCTGCGGGCCGCCGATGACGAAGCGGCCCGTGGGGTTGATCAGGTAGCGCGTGTTCTGCAGCCATTCCTTGGGCAGCACGGGCTTGATGATCTCTTCGATGATGGCTTCGGTGAACGAGGCCTTCATCTTGGTTTGCGTTTCGCTCTGGTCGGGGTGGTGCTGGGTGGAGAGCACCACGGTGTCGATGCTGTGGGGCTTGCCGTCCACATAGCGCATCGTCACTTGCGACTTGGCGTCGGGACGCAGGAAGGGCAGGCGGCCGTCCTTGCGCAGCTGGGCCTGGCGCTCCACCAGGCGGTGCGCGTAGTAGATGGGCGCGGGCATCAGCTCGGGCGTCTCGTCGCAGGCGTAGCCGAACATCAGGCCCTGGTCGCCGGCGCCGGTGTTCAGGTGGTCGTCGGACGCGTGGTCCACGCCCTGGGCGATGTCGTTGGACTGCTTGTCATAGGCCACGAGCACGGCGCAGCCCTTGTAATCGATGCCGTAGTCGGTGTTGTCGTAGCCGATGCGCTTGATGGTGTCGCGCGCCACCTGGATGTAGTCCACGTGGGCGTTGGTGGTGATCTCGCCGGCCAGCACCACGAGGCCGGTGTTGGTCAGCGTTTCGGCGGCGACACGCGAGCGGGGGTCCTGCTTGAAGATCGCATCGAGAATCGCGTCCGAGATCTGGTCGGCCACCTTGTCGGGGTGGCCTTCGGAGACGGATTCCGAGGTAAAGAGAAAGTCGTTCGCCATTTGAATAAACTCCTGTGTTCCGGCATTTGGGGCGTTGCCCTCACCCCGAAGGAGCTTTGGCGAACGCTTTAGCAGATTTATTTAACGTCGCCCTGCAAGTTGCTCATTTAACTCAGCGACCCATCCATTTTAATGCCAGTCGTCTTCCGATTCTTTTCCGTATTTCCGCTGTGGTTGCTGCACATCATGGGCGCGGCCATGGGCTGGGTGGCGTTCGCCGCCTCGCCCACCTACCGGCGCCGCTTCCTGGCCAATGTGGCGCTGGCGGGTTATCCGTTCGGGACCGTGCGCGCGGCCGTGGCCCATGCGGGGCGGATGGTGACCGAGCTGCCCCGCCTGTGGCTGGGCGCGCCCATGCCCTGCCGGCTGGAGGGCGAGGCCTGCGTCGAGGCGGCCTACGCGGCCGGGCGCGGCATCGTGTACCTCACGCCCCACCAGGGGTGCTTCGAGCTGTCGGCGCAGGCCGCGGCCCGGCGCTGGAGCGCCGAGCGCGGGCCCATCACCGTGCTGTACCGCCCCGCGCGCCAGGCCTGGCTGGCCAAGGTGATGGAAACCGCGCGCAACCGGCCCGGCATGCTCGCCGTGCCCACCACGCTCGCGGGGGTGCGCCAGATGATCAAGGCCCTGCGCCGGGGCGAGGCCGTGGGCCTGCTGCCCGACCAGGTGCCGCCCGAAGGGCAGGGCCACTGGGCGCCTTTCTTTGGCCGGGACGCCTACACCATGACCCTGGCCGTGCGCCTGGCCCAGCAGACGGGCGCGGCCGTGGTGCTGGCGCGCTGCGAGCGCCTGCCCTGGGGCCGGGGTTTCGTCACCCACTTCGAGCCGCTGGCACAGCCGCTGTCCGACCAGATCGACGTCGCCGTCCTGCAGATCAACCAGGCCATGGAACACCTCATCCGCCAATGCCCCGAACAGTACCTGTGGGGCTACGCCCGCTACAAGCAGCCGCGCGCTGAGTCGGCCGCGGCGCCCGAGGTGGCCGCATGACGGGCCGCCTGGGGGTCTGGTTCATGCGCGTGCTGGCGCGCCTGCCGCTGCCGGTGCTGCGCGGCATGGGCTGGTTGATCGGCCGCATCCTGTTCGTGCTGGCCGGGCCGCGCCGGCGTGTGGCGCTGCGCAATCTGGCGCTGTGTTATCCCGATGCCAGCGAGCAGCAGCGCCGTGCCTGGGCGCAGGAAACCTTCGTGGTGTTCTGCCAGTCGTGGCTGGACCGCAGCTGGCTGTGGTTCGCGCCCCGGGATGTGGTGCTCGAGCGCGTGAAGCTGCGGGGAGCGCTCAACGAGCTGGAGGGCGACACGCCCACCATCATCTTCGCGCCGCATTTCTACGGCATGGATGCGGGCGGCTCGGCGCTCACGCTGCACACGTCGCGCGCGTTCACGTCGATCTTCTCCACCCACCCGGACCCGGCCGTGGATGCCTGGTTCCGCGAGGGGCGCCAGCGCTTTGGCGACGTGCGCATGCTCAACCGCAACGACGGGGTCAAGCCCATCATCGCCAATCTGCGCAAGGGTGGCCTGCTGTACCTGTTGCCCGACATGGACTTCGGCCGCAACGACTCGCTGTTCGTGCCGTTCTACGGCATGCAGGCCGCCACCGTGCCGTCGCTGTCGCGCTTTGCGCGGCTGGGGCGGGCCAAGGTGATCGCGATGGTCACGCGCCTCACGCCCACGGGCTATGTGGCCGAGATCTCGCCTGCCTGGCCCGGCTACCCCACCGACGACGTGCAGGCGGACACCGCCCTCATGAACGCCAATCTGCAGCGCTACATCGATGTGTCGCCCGGCCAGTACTACTGGGTGCACAAGCGCTTCAAGACGCGGCCCGAGGGCGAAGGCTCGGTGTACTGAATGACGCCAGGCGCAGCCGGCTCCTGCTGGCTGGCCGCTCGCGGGCGCGGACAGGCGGGGCACCCGTTGTCACTGGGTTCAAACAGGCTGCAGCGCTTACGCTTCAAGCGCTGACAGCTATCATTTTTGCTGCAAAAAGTGCCGCAGCTCCATCGCCACGCGCTCGGGGTGTTCGTGCACGACCCAGTGCGAGGCCTGCTCCACGCGGTGCAGCTGCAGTTGGGGAATCCAGCCCGGCAGGCCGTCGAGCAGCCCGGGCAGCAGGGCCGGGTCGTCCATCGCCCAGAGCACCAGGGTCGGCACGGCCACGGTGAGCATGCTGTCCGGCAGGGTGATCGCCTGCACGCTGTCGTCGCCCTCGCGGGGTGGGCGCAGGGGGCTGGCGCGGTAGTAGTTGCAGGCCCCGGTCAGGCCCTGCTGCCACAGGGCGCGGTACTGGGCGCGCACGCTCTCGGTGAGCCAGGCGGGGGCGCGGCCGTCCGGTGCGTCGAAAAAGCCGAACAGGCGGCGAAAATCGTTCTCGGCCAGCAGCGCCTCGGCGTCCGGGCGGCAGAGAAAGTGCATGTACTGGCTGGCGGCCTGCTGCGCGGGGCTGTGCTGCAGCTCGCGCAGGAACGTGCCCGGGTGGGGCGAATTGATGATGGCCAGGCGCTTCATCAGCCCCGGCTGCTGGTTGGCCAGGTTCCAGGCCACGGCCCCGCCCCAGTCGTGCGCCACCAGGCATTCGAGCGGGCCGCCCGGGGACTCGGCCGCGATCAGGGCCGCGAGGTCCTGCACCAGGTGTTTGGCGCGGTAGGCCTCGGCCTCGGCCGGGCTGCTGGAGGGCCCGAAGCCGCGCAGGTAGGGTGCGATGCAGCGGTAGCCGCCGTTCTCAGGCCGAGCGAAGTGCAGCAGCAGTTCGTCCCAGATGAAGGCGCCTTCCGGGAAACCGTGCAGCAGCAGCAGCACCGGACGGCCGGCCACGCCGGTCACGCGGCAGTGCAGGGTGATGCCGTGGGGCAGGGTGACGGAGCGGGTCTGGATCATGATGCTATGAATTGAATAGCTAGCAGCGCATGACAGACAAGCGCCGTGCCTAATTTTGCTGAGAATCCTCAGGGGCTTCCGGTGCGGCGGTGCCGTCGGGCGCTGCTGCGGGGGCGGCCGGCTGTACCGGGTGTGCCCATTGCCACAGCAGCTGCGCCACCTCGTCCACGCCTTGTTTCTTGAGGGCCGAGAACATCTTCACCTCTCCACCGCCCGCGTTCAGTCGCGTAATCGACAGCACCTTGGCCTGCTCGGCGCGGGTGAGCTTGTCGGCCTTGGTCAGCACGATGAGGAACTTGAGACCCTCTTCGACGCGCGGGCGCACCACTTCCAGCAGGGCCTCGTCCAGCTCGGTCAGGCCCAGGCGCGGGTCGCACAGCAGCACGATGCCCGTGAGCCCGGGGCGGCTGACCAGGTAGTTCACCATCACCTGCTGCCAGCGCACCTTGTCCGAGCGCGACACGGCGGCGTAGCCGTAACCGGGCAGGTCAGCCAGCACCGCGTCCATCACGCCCTGCTTGCCCAGGGAAAACAGGTTGATGTGCTGGGTGCGCCCGGGTTTCTTGGACGCGAACGCGAGCTGCTTTTGCTGGGTGAGCGTGTTGATGCAGGTGGATTTGCCCGCATTGGAGCGGCCCACGAAGGCGATTTCAGGCACGTCGATGGGCGGCAGATGGTGCAGCTGCGCGGCCGTGGTCAGGAACTTGGCCGTGTGCATCCAGCCCATGGCGGTCTTGGCGTCAGGTGCGGGCGGAAGGGAGCCAGCAACTGGCGCGGTAGGAGATGTCGTCATGGGGAATTGGGATGCGAGGGAGCCTCATTGTAGAATCGCGAGGTTTTGCGCACATAAACACAGACCCTCGATATGAAGTTGCTCGCCTCCTTGCTGACGGCTGCCGCACTGGCAGCACCTGTTATTTCGGCCTTTGCGGCGGGCGATGCCCCCAAAGCGGCCAAGCCGGATCTCGTCAAGGGCGAGGCCAGCTACACCGCGGTGTGCGCCGCCTGCCACGGCGCCGATGGCAACTCGGCCATCGCGGCCAACCCCAAGCTGTCGCAGCAGCACCCCGAATACCTGGTCAAGCAGCTGCAGGAATTCAAGTCCGGCAAGCGCAACAACGCCGTCATGAAGGGTTTCGCCAGTGCCCTGTCGGATGACGACATGCGGAACATCGCGTACTGGGTGACCGCCAAGCCCGCGAAGGCCGGCTTCGCGAAGGACAAGGACCTCGTCGCCCTGGGCGAGCGCATCTACCGTGGCGGTATCGCCGACCGCCAGATCGCTGCCTGCGCGGGCTGCCACAGCCCCAACGGTGCCGGCATCCCCGCGCAGTACCCCCGCCTGTCGGGCCAGCACGCAGACTACACCGTGGCACAGCTCAACACCTTCCGCGACGGCTCGCGCGCCAACAGCATCCAGATGACGCAAGTGGCGGCCAAGCTCAACGACAAGGAAATCAAGGCCGTGGCCGACTACATCGCCGGCCTGCGCTGAGCGATTTGATTTTCGTCAATCTTGTGGCCCGAAAGACCGGGCCGCACGGAACCTACCGCCAATAACAATCCCAAAACGGGCGGGCCCATCGCACAGATGGTCCCGCCCTTTTTCTTTCTTTCGCGCCCCGAAGCCCACGTTTCCATCCATGTCCGACAACACCCAAGGCCTTCGCATCCAGTCTGGTTCCCAGGCCTTGCGCGCAGGGATCGAACTGCTGTCCTCGATGCGGTTCGCCATCTCGCTGCTGACGGTGATCTGCATCGCCTCCGTGATCGGCACGGTGCTCAAGCAGCATGAGCCGGCGGTCAACTATGTCAACCAGTTCGGGCCGTTCTGGGCCGAGCTGTTCGGCGCCATCCAGCTCAACGCGGTCTACAGCGCCTGGTGGTTCCTCCTCATCCTGGCGTTCCTGGTGGTCAGCACCTCGCTGTGCATTGCCCGCAACACGCCCAAGATCCTCATCGACCTGAAGGTCTACAAGGAAAACATCCGGGAGCAAAGCCTCAAGGCCTTCCACCACAAGGCCG
Organism: Acidovorax sp. GW821-FHT10E03; assembly: GCF_059415205.1. Classification (NCBI taxonomy): domain Bacteria; kingdom Pseudomonadati; phylum Pseudomonadota; class Betaproteobacteria; order Burkholderiales; family Comamonadaceae; genus Acidovorax; species Acidovorax sp. GW821-FHT10E03. The sequence goes on from NZ_JBWKMU010000012.1 coordinate 88,309, forward strand.
AGGCAGGGCTGAGCGGGTCCGCCGAGGCCGAGGCGCGCCGCATCGGCACGATGCTGGCGGGCGGCGGCTGGAAAGTGCGCCTGCAGCAGCGCGACACGGCCGCCGGCCCCGGTACCGGCTGGATGGTGGCCGCCAAGGCGGGGGCTGCCAACAAGCTGGGCTACATCGCGGCGCACAGCGCCATCGTGCTGGTGTGCGTGGGTGGCCTGCTGGACGGTGACCTCATCGTGCGCGCCCAGATGCTGCTGGGCGGCAAGACCCCGTACCAGGGCGGCGGGCTGATCGCCGATGTGAAGCCCGAGCACCGCCTGTCGGAGCGCAACCCGACCTTCCGCGGCAACCTGCTCGTGGCGGAGGGCACGCAGTCGAGCACGGCGATCCTGAACCAGTCCGACGGCGTGTTGCTGCAGGACCTGCCGTTCGCCATCGAACTCAAGAAATTCATCGTCGAGCACTACTCCACCGGCATGCCCAAGCTGTTTGCCAGCGAGATCGTCATCCATGACAAGGCCACGGGCGAGAAGACCCCGGCGCGCGTGGAGGTGAACCACCCGGCCAGCTACCGCGGCATCGAGATCTACCAGTCGAGCTTCGACGACGGTGGTTCGCACCTGAAGCTGCGGGCCGTGCCCATGGTGGCAGGCGCCAAGGCCTTTGATGTCGAGGGCGTGGTGGGCAATTCCACCCAGCTGACCAACAACGGCGGCGGCACTGGCAGCGAGACGCTGACGCTGGAATTCACGGCGCTGCGCACCATCAATGTCGAGAACTTCGGCGGGGCAGGCCCGGGCGGCACCGGTGTCGATGTGCGCAAGGTGGACCTGCGCGAGTCGGTGGAGTCCCGCTTGGGCGCGGCCAACAAGACCGTGACCAAGAAGGAGCTGCGCAACGTGGGCCCCAGCGTGAGCTACAAGCTGCGCGACGCGGCGGGTCAGGCCCGCGAGTTCCACAACTACATGCTGCCCGTGGACACGGGGGACGGCGTGCCGGTGTTCCTGCTGGGGGTGCGCGAGAGCCCGGCGGAACCGTTCCGATACCTTCGCGTGCCGGCCGATGACAAGGGCGGCATGGACGGCTTCATGCGCCTGAAGGCCACGCTGGCCGACCCGGCGGCGCGCGAACAGGCGGTGCGCCGCTATGTGGCGCAGGCCATCGATGCCTCGCGCACGGATCTGGCCGAGCAGCTGCAGCAGTCCGCATCGCGGGCGCTGGCGTTGTTCGCCGGACGCGGCATGGTGGACGGCAAGCCCACCGGTGGCCTGCAGGCGGTGTCGGACTTCATGGAGGCGAATGTGCCGGAGGCCGAGCGCGCGCGCGCCGGTGAAGTGCTGGTGCGCATTCTCAATGGCACGCTGTTTGAGGTGGCCCAGCTGTCGCGCCAGAACGCGGGCCTGCCGCGCCTGCCGCAGGATGAACAGACACGGGGCTTCATGACCCAGGCCGTGCTGTCGCTCAGCGACGCGCAGATCTACCCCGCGCCACTGGCGTTCGAGCTCAAGGACTTCACCCAGGTGCAGGCCAGCGTGTTCCAGGTGGCCCGAGCCCCTGGCAAGAACATTGTCTATCTGGGTTGCGTCTTGCTGATCCTCGGTGTTTTTGCCATGCTGTACGTGCGCGAGCGCCGTGTCTGGGTCTGGGTGGCGCCGCAGGGCGGCGGCAGCCACGCCACCATGGCGCTGTCCACGAACCGCAAGACCATGGACGGGGACCAGGAGTTTGTACAGCTCGCACAGAAACTGATCGGGGCCGGCAAGGCCCCGGAAGGCACCGCATGAACACCGCCACCGGCAACACGAATACCGCGATCACCCTGAATGAGGGGTTCTTCGCCCGCCGCAACTGGTTCGACTGGCTGTTCGCGGCCATCGTGGCGGTGGGCGGCCTCTATGCGCTGCAGCGCTACGGCAGCTACATGGATGTGTACGAAAAAGGCATCCTGCTGGGTGCCATTCCCTGCACCATCTGGCTGGGCTGGTTCTGGCGGCCGCTGCGCGTGCTGATGCTGGTGGTGACGGCGGTGGCGCTTTTTGCCATCGGCCTGTACCAGCAGGACGGCGCGGGCAGCCTGGCGCGCGCGGACACGGTGTTCGGCCTCAAGTACTTCCTGTCGAGCCAGTCCGCCATCCTCTGGATGAGCATGCTGTTCTTCATCAGCACCGCGTTCTACTGGATCGGCATGTTCTCGCGCGGCGAAGGCAGGACCATGGGCATGCTCGGCTCGCGCATCGCCTGGGTGGCCGTGGCCATGGCGCTCATCGGCACGCTGGTGCGCTGGTACGAGAGCTACCTCATCGGCCCGGACATCGGCCACATCCCGGTGAGCAACCTGTATGAAGTGTTCGTGCTGTTCTGCTGGATGACGGCGGCGTTCTACCTGTACTACGAGCAGCAGTACGACACCCGCGCGCTGGGCGGCTTCGTGATGCTGGTGGTGAGCGCGGCGGTCGGCTTTCTGCTCTGGTACACCGTGGTGCGCGAGGCGCATGAGATCCAGCCCCTGGTGCCCGCGCTCAAGAGCTGGTGGATGAAGCTGCACGTGCCCGCCAACTTCATCGGATACGGCACGTTCGCGCTGGCTGCCATGGTGGCGTTCGCCTACCTCATCAAGCAGCAGGCCACCGAAACCCGCTGGTACAAGCTGGCCCCCCTGTGGCTGCTGGGCGTGGTGCTGTGCTTCGAGCCCATCGTGTTCCGCCAGGGCGCCACCGAGAACGGCGGCAGCTACTGGATGGTGTACTTCGGCATCTCGGCATTCATCGTGGCAGGCATCCTCTTCGGCCGCAAGCGCATCGCGGCGCGCCTGCCGTCGTTCGAGATCCTGGACGACGTGATGTACAAGTCCATCGCCGTGGGCTTTGCGTTCTTCACCATCGCCACCGTGCTGGGGGCGCTGTGGGCGGCCGAGGCCTGGGGCGGCTACTGGAGCTGGGACCCGAAAGAGACCTGGGCGTTGATCGTCTGGCTCAATTACGCGGCCTGGCTGCACATGCGCCTCATGAAGGGCCTGCGGGGTACCGTCTCGGCCTGGTGGGCGCTGGTCGGCCTGGCGGTGACCACGTTCGCGTTCCTGGGCGTGAACATGTTCCTGAGCGGGCTGCACAGCTACGGCACGCTGTAGGCCCGCGGCTGCCCGCACGCCCCTGCCCGGCAGGCAGGCGGCGCCTGCAACTATTGTGTCTTCGGTGTAACCTGAACGGCCCAGGGAACGAACTAGCAGTTGTTCCGCTCTATCGCAGAGTCCGTTTCAACCGAGAACCACCGGAGACACCCATGCTGATTCCATCCCGCGAACCGGGTTTCAACCACCCGCATTCCTCCGAGATCACGCCGCGCTCGGTGTACGAGGAGCGGCGCAGGATGCTCCGGCTGATGGCCGGCGGGGCGGCGGGCGCGGCACTGGCCGCCTGGGCCGGGCGCGAGGCGCTGGCACAGCAGGGCACTGTCGCGCGTCCTGGCAAGCTGGCGGCGCTGGCCAGTGCGAAGTCCACCGTGCCGGGCGCCATCTCGATGGAAAAGCTCACCGACTACAAGGACGCGAGCACCTACAACAACTTCTATGAGTTCGGCACCGACAAGGCCGACCCCGCCCGCAACGCTCACACCCTGAAGACCACGCCATGGACCGTGGAAGTCGAAGGGCTGGTGAAGAAGCCTGGCAAGTACGGCATGGAAGACCTGCTCAAGCTCAGTGCCCAGGAAGAGCGCATCTACCGGCTGCGCTGCGTGGAGGGCTGGTCGATGGTGATTCCATGGGTGGGCTATTCGCTGTCCGAACTGATCAAGCGGGTGGAGCCGCAAGGCAGCGCCAAGTATGTGGAATTCGTGACGCTGGCCGACAAGGCCACCATGCCGTTTGTCGGCTCGCGCGTGCTTGACTGGCCCTATGTGGAGGGCTTGCGCCTGGACGAGGCCATGCACCCGCTGACGCTGCTGGCGTTCGGCATGTACGGCGAAGTGCTGCCCAACCAGAATGGCGCGCCGATGCGCCTGGTGGTGCCCTGGAAATATGGATTCAAGAGTGCCAAGAGCATCGTCAAGATCCGTTTTGTCGAGAAGGAGCCAGGCACGGCGTGGAACAAGGCGGCCAAACAGGAGTACGGCTTCTACTCCAACGTGAACCCCGAGGTGGACCACCCCCGATGGAGCCAGGCCACCGAACGGCGCATTGGCGAAGACGGCCTCTTTGCCAAGAAGCGCAAGACGCTGATGTTCAACGGCTACGAAGCCCAGGTGGGGCAGCTGTACGCGGGCATGGACCTCAAGAAGTTCTACTGACCGCCGCGTCCGCCCGGCTTCGCCGTCACGTCCGGTGGCGAAAGCCCGGCCCGGCCCTTGCCCCCATGCGAAAACTGCTGCTCCATCCTGCCGCCAAGCCCGTGGTGTTCGTGCTGTGCCTGCTTCCGCTGGCCTGGCTGGTGTATGCCGCGGCCGCCAACGAACTGGGGGCCAACCCTGCCGAAGCCCTGATCCGCGCCACGGGCGACTGGACGCTGCGCGCGTTGTGCCTGGTGCTGGCGGTGACACCGCTGCGCGTGCTGGCCTCCACGCCCCAGCTCGCGCGCTTTCGGCGCATGCTGGGGCTGTTCGTGTTCTTCTATGGGTTGCTGCACCTGCTGAGCTACGCCTGGTTCGACATGGGCTTTGATGTGGCCGACATCGTGCGCGACATCGTCAAGCGGCCCTTCATCCTGGTGGGGTCCCTGGCGCTGCTGGTGCTCACGCTGCTCGCCGCCACGTCGTTCAACCGCGCCATCAAGGCGCTGGGTGCAAGGCGCTGGCAGGCCCTGCACCGCAGCGTGTACGCGGTGGCGGGGCTGGCCATCCTGCATTTTTTCTGGATGCGCGCGGGCAAGAACGATTTTGGCGAGGTGGCGGTCTACGCGGTGGTGCTCGCGGCCCTGCTCGGCTGGCGGCTGTGGCACCGGCTGCGCAAGCGGCAGGCGGCGCAGGGGGCGGCGGCTCCCCGCCGGACGGCCGCTGGGGCCCGGTAACGCAATGCGGATGGGATGCTAGGTCGATTGCTATAAAATATATAGCTATCTACGATTGCCAGTAAAGCGCCAGGCCCTGTTTTTATTGAAGATCAAGCAAACGGCCCGTGCTACCGCCCCAGCCCGGGCCGCAGCTGCCGGGTCACCGGATCGATGTAGCTGGTGGGCAATTGGTAGGCCCGGTCGTCGAACAGGTCGATGCCGCACATCAGGTTCTCGATCCAGTCCATGAAGTCGCTGATGGCCTGCTTGCCGATGATCGGCGCGCCGTGCTGCGGAACGAGCATGGAAATATCGAGCTGCCGCGCCATGCGCACCCACAGCCGCAGGATCTTGTTGGAGACCATGTAGCGGCGGTGAAACCCCTCCATGCGCGGGATGTGCGCCTTGAGGTCGGTCACCGGCACGCGTGCCTCGGCACCGGACATCATGGACACTCCCAGATCGCCCGTGAACAGGATGCGGCTGACCGGGTCGTAGAAATGGAAATTGCCTTCGGAATGCATGAAATGCGCAGGCAGCAGCACCAGTTCATGGCGGCCCAGCGGCAGGTGGCCGCCGCTGTCAGGCACCCCGATGACCCGGTTCTCCGTCTTGCCGACCTTGGTGAAGTGCGGGGCGAAACGCTCCCACACGCGCGAGATCACCAGGTCTGCCTTGGTGCTGGTCATCCACCGGTCCAGCGAGGCAATGATGTCCGGGTCCGCGTGCGAGGCGATCAGGTACGACAGCTTGTGTGGCGGGAAATGCTTGGTCATTCCCATGAACAGCTCGTTGAAAGCGAGGTTGCCGCCGGGATCGATGATGGCGCCCGTGTCGTCGTCCACGATCAGGAACTGGTTGGCCTGCACGGCCTGGCCGTCTTCCTCGATGAGGTCGGTGAACATCAGACAAGCGTGATTCTTGTCGCGGTAGAGTTCCAGGGCCATGGCCATCCTGCAGTGCGATAAAGCACGGACTGTACGATTGACCCTTCGAGGTGTCCTTGATGGAAATCAAGCACCTCGGCATTGGTAGTGGCAGCCAGGTGGGCCGCTGGCCCCTGCCGGCGATTCGCCGCGGCTTAACGCGGCTGCGACGCGGCAGCCGCCGGTGCCTGGGCGGGCGTGGTCGTGCCGACGCTGGGTGTCAGGGTCTGCGGAAGGGTTGCGCGCTGTGCAGCCGCGGGGCTGCTGGGAAGATACAGGGGGCCTCGCTGGCCGCAGCCGGCGAGGGCCGCCGTACTGGCGGCAAGGACAAGCGTCCTGACTAGAATTTGGGAAGCTATCAACATGCGCAAATTGTAATGACCGACCTTGAATTCCTGGACCACGCCGAAAAACTGCTTCTGGCCGTCGAGCGCAGTTGTGATCGTATCAACGACGCGACCGAGGCCGATGTGGACGCCCAGCGCTCGGGGGGCATGGTGACGCTGACCTTCCCCAACCGCAGCCAGATCGTGATCAATCTCCAAAAGCCGCTGCACGAGGTCTGGATGGCGGCGCGCTCCGGTGGCTACCACTACCGTTTCGATGGCCAGGCATGGCAAGACACCAAGGGCGCGGGAGAGTTCTTTGACTGCCTGAGCCGGGACGCAGCCCGGCAAGCGGGCCTGCCGCTGCAGTTCTCGGCCTAGGGAAACCGCCTCAGCCTGGCTCAAGCTTGCTGCCCCCCCAGGCTGGGACTCTGATAGTCCCGGCCGTGTCAGTTGCGGAACAGGTCCAGGATGCGGTTTCGCTCCTCCGCCGGGGGCGGTGCGTGCGGGGCCACCGCCGGTGACGCAGATCGGTCATCAATGCCCACACTGGAGATGCCGCTGTGGCGGGCGTACTCCTCGTAGAACCACTCCCCGCCGACGTTGACGACGCCAGCCGGCACCGTGGGTTCCATGACAGGCACACCCTTGAGCGCGCGTTCCATGAAATTGATCCATACCGGCAGGCTGAGTCCGCCCCCGGTTTCGCGGCTTCCGAGGTTGCGGGGCGTGTCGTAACCAATCCAGGTCACGGCGGCGATGGTGGGCTGGTAGCCGGCGAACCAGGCGTCGACCGAATCATTGGTGGTGCCGGTCTTTCCGTAAAGGTCCGGGCGCTTGAGCGTGGATTGCGCGCGCGCGGCGGTGCCGGACCGTGTCACCTCCTGAAGGAGGCTGTTCATGATGAAGGCGTTGCGGGCGTCGATGGCGCGGGGCTGCTCGCTGGTCACCGGTGGCGTTGTTTCCGAGATCACGCGGCCCTTGTGGTCCGTGACCTTGGCGATCAGCCAGGGATTCACACGGTATCCGCCATTGGCGAACACGGAATAGGCGGTCGCCATCTGCAGCGGCGTGACCGAACCCGCGCCCAGGGCCATCGTGAGGTAGGCCGGGTGCTTTTCCGCATCGAAGCCAAAACGCGACACCCATTCCTGGGCCGTCTTGGGGCCCACGGCCTGCAGGATCCGGATCGAGATCATGTTCTTGGACTTGGCCAGGCCGGTGCGCATGCTCATGGGCCCGTCGTACTTTCCGTCGTAGTTCTTGGGCTCCCACGGCTGGCCGCCCGTGACGCCGGCGTCAAAGAACAGCGGGGCGTCATTGATGACCGTAGCGGGCGTGAACCCCTTTTCCAGCGCCGCGGAATAAATGAAGGGCTTGAAGCTCGACCCCGGCTGGCGCCACGCCTGGGCCGCGTGATTGAATTTGTTCTTGTCAAAGTCAAACCCACCCACCAGGGCCCGGATGGCCCCGCTGCGCGGGTCCAGGGCCACGAACGCGCCCTCGACTTCAGGCAGTTGTGTGATCTCCCAGGCGTTCTTGGGGGTCTTCACGACCCGGATCACCGCACCTCGGCGAATCTTGATGTTCGGCGGTGCCTTGTCGCTGAGGCCCGACTGCGCGGGCTTCAGGCCGTCGCCGGTGATCTCGAGGTTGTCGCCATTGGCCCGGGCCGCAATGATCTTGCGGGGAGAGGCTTCCAGAACGACGGCGGAGAGGACATCCCCGTTGTCCGGGTGATTGGCCAATGCGTCGTCAATGGCATCCTCGACCTCCTGGGCTGCGGCGGGCAAGGCCACGAACTTCTCCGGCCCCCGGTACTGCTGTCGCCGCTCGTAGTCCATGATGCCCCGGCGCAGCGACCCATAGGCAGCTTCCTGCTCTGCCGCGTTGAGGGTCGTGTAGACATTCAATCCCCGTGTGTAGGCCTCGTTGCCATACTGCGTGAAGATCAGCTGGCGCGCCATCTCGGCGACGTACTCCGCATGGATCCGGGTGTTGTCCGGTCCTGACCGGATTTTGAGTTCTTCCTTCTTGGCGTCCGTGGCCTGCTGGGCTGTGATGAATCCGTTCTCCTCCATGCGCTCGATGATGTACAGCTGCCTGGAGCGCGCCCGTTTCGGATTGCTGATCGGGTTGTACGCGGAGGGCGCCTTGGGCAGGCCGGCCAGCATGGCAGCCTCTGCCACCGACACGGATTTCAATGGCTTGCCAAAATACGCCTCCGAGGCCGCCGCAAATCCATAAGCGCGATTGCCGAGATAAATCTGATTCATGTAAATTTCAAGAATCTGATCCTTGCTCAGTAAATGCTCAAGCTTGAATGTCAGTAAGATTTCGTAAATTTTGCGTGTAAATGTTTTCTCTGAAGAGAGGTAAACATTGCGTGCAACCTGCATCGTGATAGTGGATGCTCCCTGGCTTTTCACGCGGCCCAGATTGGCGAGACCAGCGCGAACCACGCCCTTGTAATCAACGCCGCCGTGTTGAAAGAAGCGGGCATCTTCAATGGCCAATACTGCGTCCTTCATGACCTTGGGGATTTCTCCAATGGGGGTGAGATTGCGGCGCTCTTCCCCAAATTCGCCGAGCAAAGCACCTTCCGCTGAATAGACGCGCAGGGGCAGCTTGGGCCGGTAGTCGGCAAGATCGGAAATGTCCGGCAGGTTCGGGTAGGCGACGGCCAGGGCCACGGCGATGGTCAGCGCCAGCCCGAAAGCGGCTGCAGTTGCCAAGCCTGCGATCCAGAGGATTGCACGCAGGAACCAACGAAGCCAGGTGGGACGGTGGGGAGCGGGGGAGGAGTCCGGCTTGTCGGTGGACTTCGATGGAGAGGGCGGCATATCGCTCCGGAGGGGTAGGACCCCCCATTATAAAAATGTCTGCTCCTGAGCACGGAAAATCGCAGCGCCGTGCGATGAGCAGGTCGCCAAAAGGCGCGCCACCCTCCCTAAACGGTCTTGCAAAGCGCGAAAAATTCGTCTGCTTTTGGCAACGCTCCGCAAGTGTTACGCGGGGAAAAATCTTTGCTGGAGAACTATCTTACTGATAGCATTCATGTGAAGTGTTAAGTTTTGTTGCCTCATTTTGGCAAGTTACAGGGGACCAATCTTGAGCTCAATGGGGTCTTTGTTCAGTCGCCAGTCTGCGCCGCTGCTGGGAATCGACATCAGTTCTTCCAGCGTCAAACTGGTCGAGCTGGGGCGTGATAAGGCGGGCAGTCTGGTGCTGGAGCGCTGTGCGATCGAGCCGCTGGAGCGCGGGTGGATCACCGATGGCAACATCGAGAAGTTCGATGAGGTCGCTGATGCCCTGCGCCGACTGGTCAAGAAAAGCGGCACGCGCACGAAGAACGTCGCCTTGGCGCTGCCGCCGTCGGCTGTCATCACCAAGAAGATCACGCTGCCAGGCGGGATGACAGAACAGGAACTCGAAGTTCAGGTCGAGTCCGAGGCCAATCAATACATTCCCTTCTCCCTCGACGAAGTGAGTCTGGACTTCTGCGTCATCGGGCCCAGCAAGAACGCTCCTGGCGATGTGGACGTCCTCATTGCCGCGTCGCGCCGCGAGAAGGTACAGGACCGGCAAGGTTTGGCGGAGGCAGCCGGGCTCAAGCCGGTGGTGGTGGACATTGAATCCCACGCGTCCCGTCTGGCTGCAGGCCGCCTGATTGAGGCGTTGCCGAAGAAGGGGGTGGATGCCATGGTCGCACTTTTTGAAGTGGGTGCCCTGACCACGAGCATGCAGGTCATTCGCAACGAGGAAGTTCTTTACGACCGCGACCAAGCATTTGGTGGGGCGCAACTTACACAACTGATTGTTCGCCAGTACGGGTTCTCCATCGAAGAGGCCGAAAGCAAGAAGCGAAATGGTGACCTTCCTGAAGATTATCAATCTGCCGTCCTTCGACCTTTTGTAGACAGCATGGCACAAGAAATTGGCCGGGCATTGCAGTTCTTCTTCACGAGTACACCCCACAACCGCGTTGATCACATCATGTTGGCCGGAGGATCTGCTCCATTGCCAGGCCTGACAGAAGCAGTGACCCAGCAGACCGGATTCGCGTGCAGCGCCGTCAATCCATTTGACGGCATGGAAATTGGAAGTTCCGTTCGTTTGAAAAAAATGGTGCGTGAAGCACCGTCTTATCTGACCTCATGCGGTCTGGCCATGCGGAGGTTCCTGCAGTGATATTGATCAACTTACTTCCTCACCGGGAAGCTGCGCGCAAACGTCGAAAAGAGGCCTTTCAGGCCACGATGTTTGCATCATTTCTCATTGGTTTGGCTATTGCGGGTGCGATTTACTGGTGGTTTCAGATGATGATCACAGCCCAGCAGGAGCGAAATACATTCTTGCAGAGCGAAATTAAAGTTCTTGAAGGGCAGATCAAGGAAATCGCGACGATTGAAGATGAGATTGCTGCTCTGCGAGCAAGGCAAAAAGCTGTAGAAGATCTCCAATCTGACCGCAATCTGCCCGTTCATTTGCTCAATGAGCTTGTGCGTCAGATACCGGAGGGGGCGTATGTGACCAGCATCAAGCAAACTGAGCAGGTCATTGCCATGCAAGGCGTCGCTCAATCCAATGAACGTGTTTCTGAGATGCTCCGCAATCTCACGGATAACACCCCGTGGTTATCGAAGCCGGAATTGGTGGAGATTGTGGCAAGTAACGTTGCGCTTTCCTCCAAGGATCAGCGTCGGGTCTCATCCTTCAATCTGCGCTTCCGGCTGATGCGCACCGGGGAAGCACAAAAAGCAAAAGACGCTGCCAGCGCCGCGATTGGGAAATAAATATGGCAAAAAAATCAAAGGCAAATATTGATTTCGTTGCTTTGCAGGACGGTCTTTCTAGGCAATTTCGAAACCTGGACCCTAAAGATCCTTCGTTGTGGCCGGTAGTCCCTAAGGTATTGCTTTGCTTCTTTATTGCAGCTGCTGTAGCAACTATCTTATGGTTCGTAAAAATCAATGAGTATGAGGTGGAGCTCACTGCTGAAGTGGCGAAGGAGCAAGCTCTTCGTCAGGACTATCAATCTAAATTGATTAAGGCGGTGAGCTTGGAGGCGTTGAAGCGACAGAGAGAGCAGGTACAGCAATACGTGATTCAGCTTGAAAAACAGCTGCCTAGCAAGGCTGAGATGGCGGCGCTCTTGTCCGATATCAATCAGGCGGGGCTCGGTCGGAGCTTGCAGTTCGACCTGTTTCGACCGGGGCAAGTGGTCGCAAGGGAGTATTATGCCGAGTTACCAATCCAGGTGCGTGTCACGGGGAAGTACCATGATATGGGGGCGTTCGCATCAGATATCGCTCATCTTTCTCGAATTGTCACTCTTAATAATATATCAATAAATCCCGTTGCAAAGGATGCAAACGGAGTCCTGACAATGGAAGCGACGGCGCGTACTTTCAGGTATCTTGATCCCGAAGAAATTCAGGCTCAGAAGCAGGCGATAAAGGCTAATAAAAAATGACGTCTTATAAACTGACTGGGTTGGTTTTCGTCTCTTTATTATTGAGCGGCTGTGGATCATCGGGCGACGAAGAGTTGCGCCAATGGATGTCTGAATTGCGCGCGACAACCAAGCCTCGCATTACTCCGTTGACCGAACCGAAGCAATTCATTCCTCAGGCCTATTCGATGGATTCGGGCGTGGAGCCTTTTAACGCGGTGAAATTGACGCAGGCGCTACGCCGGGAGTCTACGCAATCTACTTCAAACGCCGCTCTTATCGCGCCAGAGATGGCTAGACGAAAAGAGCCGCTCGAGGCTTATCCGTTGGATGTCATGGCCATGGTCGGTAGCCTGGATAAAAAAGGAATGCCCACCGCACTTTTAAAGGTTGACAAATTACTTTATCAGGTACGAGTTGGAAATTATATCGGGCAAAATTACGGGAAAATAACAAAAATAACCGAAAATTCAATTCAACTGCGAGAGATCGTGCAGGACGCTACAGGTGACTGGGTCGAGCGCGCAGTTTCGCTGGATCTGCAAGAGGGCAAAAAATGAAATACTCGAAAGCTTACATAGTAAAAATCTGCCGAATTGCGATTGGGTTCTCAATCGCAATTCTGGCTCCTCTTGAGGTTCTTGCAGATACTGTTATCCGTTCTGTGACGGGGAGCGTGCAAAACGGTGTGGACGTCATACGTATTGATTTTGCGGAACCTCTTAAGGAAATTCCAACAGGCTTTGCGATTCAAACGCCTCCGCGCATTGCCTTGGATTTTCCTGGTGCATCGAATGCAATCGGAAAAAACAATATCGAAGTCGGTCAGGGGAATGTAAAATCTGTCAATGTGGTTCAAGCTGGCGATCGGTCTCGGGTTGTTCTTAATTTGAAGCAATCGACATCCTATCAAGCTGAAATCCAAGGAAACTCGTTGTTGATTTCTTTGGCAACAGCTCCTTCAGCGTATTCCGCATCCCAGCCTGCTCAGGCGCTAACGTTTTCGGATCCTGCAAATAATGATATTCAAACATTAAAAGACGTGGATTTCAGGCGGGGAAGCGATGGCTCCGGACGGGTCATCGTGACGCTTCCATCTAGTCAGGTTGGGGTTGACATACGCCAACAGGGCAAGGGCTTGGTCGTCGATTTTCTGAAGTCTTCTTTGCCGGAAGGTCTGCGCCGTCGCTTGGATGTAGGTGATTTTGGTACGCCTGTGCAAGCCATTACGACCATGCAGCAAGGTGAAAGAGTGCGGATGACGATCGATCCCGTTGGCGATTGGGAGCACAGTGCATATCAAAGTGATAGCCAGTTTGTAATTGAGATTCGCCAAAAGAAAGTGGATCTGAACAAGCTTACTCAAGGTCCTGGGTTCAATGGAGAGAAGTTGTCGCTTAACTTCCAGAACATTGAAGTTCGCTCACTTTTGCAAGTGATAGCTGATTTTACAAATTTCAATATTGTTACCTCGGACACCGTCTCGGGCTCACTAACTCTCCGCCTCAAAGATGTGCCCTGGGATCAAGCACTCCAAATCATCATGGATGCCAAGGGCCTTGGCATGCGTAAATCAGGAACGGTTTTGTGGATTGCCCCCAAAGATGAAATTGATGATCGGACAAAAAAGGACTATGAATCCGCGCTGGCGATTCAAAAGCTGGAACCGCTAAGGACTCAGGCATTTCAAATGAACTATGCCAAGGCGGTGGACATGGTCACCCAATTGACTGCGTCAAGTAGCGGTGGGGGATCCGGAGGGACATCAAATAGATTCCTTTCTGAGAGAGGGAGTGCAATTGCCGAACCCAGAACCAATCAACTGTTTGTGACTGATACTGCGAGCAAGTTAGAGGAAGTTCGCCAGTTGCTGTTGACTCTGGATGTCGCTGTTCGGCAAGTGATGATTGAGGCAAGAATTGTCGAGGCTTCCGATACTTTTGGGCGTTCGCTGGGTGTTCGCTTGGGTGGGACAGATCTGCGCGCTAATCGTGGCGGGACAGGCGGGTACAACCTTGGCGGTGGTAATAGTGTTGCTTTCGGCACTAGCTACAGCAACGCTGTCGCATCCTCTGGTGCGGGCGGGACTGCAAATACCTTGGGTAACTTTGTTAATCTACCTGCACAGGCGCAAGGTGGATTCGATCCAGCTAGTTTTGCAATATCTATTTTCAATTCCGCGGCCAATCGATTCTTGAACCTTGAAATATCGGCGATGGAAGCTGATGGGAAAGGCAAGATTGTCTCCAGTCCCCGGGTTGTGACTGCAGATCAGACCAAGGCATCGATAGAGCAGGGTACGGAATTTCCTTATCCAGTGACTGCTCCTAATGGCGGAACCGTCATAGCCTTTAAAAAGGCTGTGTTGAAGTTGGAGGTCCTGCCTCAGATAACCCCTGAAGGAAATATCATTCTTGATCTGGATGTTAACAAAGACAGTCCGGGGGAAATTCTTCAGAATGTACGGGCAATTAATACCAAACATATTAAAACCCAGGTATTGGTTGAAAATGGCGGAACGGTTGTGATTGGCGGGATTTTTGAACTTTTTGAAGATGATGCAGAGGCCAAAGTTCCGTTTTTGGGAGACATCCCAGGTGTCGGAAATTTATTTAAAACAAAAACCAAGCAGGCAAATAAGCAGGAAATGCTCATATTTATTACGCCCAAGGTAATTACTGAACGTACTGCGGTTCGTTGATGCAAATTTATAGGGAAAGAAAATGCAGAAAAGATTCAAAACTCTCATGATCGCAACAACCATTGCGCTGTCGGCGTGTGGTGGAGGTGGTGGAAGCCCGGGTGAAACCCAGGAGCACTACACCATTACTTTACGTGCGGACAAGGCACAGTTGCCGATCAATATCGCCGACGCGCTGCCCGGTCTTGGTGCTTACCGACCCTACACAACAACTCTTTACGTTGAAGCCCGAAAAGGAAATTTACCAATACCTGGTGGCGAGGATATTTTTGCATGTAATGTCGCGGGAGGTTTGGATTCCGGTGCGCTGTATTATCTGGATGGTAAATCGGAGCACGAAACAGAAGTTGATGATGGCAATGGTGGGACGGTTAAAGTTCCTAGCGCATATCGAAATATTACGCTAGGCTCAAACGCTGGTGGCAATTCTTTTCATTTCCATGCAGGGGACCAGGCGGGAAATGCCCGCATTACGTGTACGGTTCAAGACCCTCTTGATAAGCAACAAAGATCAGCCAGCGTGGAGATTTCCGTTGGAGGTGCAACGGGCAAGCCTGCCAGCGTCCGTCTGGCAGCCCAAGTCAATGATATTCTGGGAACCAAGTTCAATGCGAACGGTATTCTGAATCAAATGGCCATTCAGGCGTTTGTCATGGATGATGCGAATCAGCCAACTGGCAGCACGTCGGGTTCGAATGTACAGGTTCGTATTCTCTCGGGAACCGACGCAGCCGTAGGCGCCCGTTTGGTTGCGGGGAGCCAGAGTGGCAGTGTGCTTCAGTTGCCTTCGATTGGCGGGGTTGCACTCTTTTCGCTGCTGAGCGGTACGGAAACCGGCACGATCTTCTTGGAAATGACTGCTGATCGTGCTGACAACAATGTAAGCAACGGCATCTCGGATCCGATGGTTGGCATTCTCCCGATTCAAGTGATGGCGGCACGTACAGTTGCGCCTACGATCGATAATAAGGATCTAGGAACCATTACTAAGGGTATCCCATTCACGGCATACTTGGAGGCGAAGAACGGTTTGCCACCCTTCACCTGGGCGGCTACTGGCCTGCCTACAGGGCTCACCGTGGATGCGAGTACGGGTATTCTGAGCGGTACGGTAAGCCAGGATGCGGCAGAGCGTGAGTACCGTGTTACGGTCACTGCCACTGATAAGAACAAGATATCTGCAACTGCCACGATTACATTCAAGGTGGTCGGCGGCCTGCCAGAAGATTTTGCCATCGGCGATTGCAACTCTACGGCAGTTTGCTCGCTGGGATCTGCGCCTGTCGGGAAAAACTTCACTTATTCGTTCGTCTCGTCGACAACGGGTGTGACGTGGTCCTTTGGCGGTTTGCCAGCGTGGTTGACTGCAGGAACATCGCCTACGGCTGGCGTTTTGAATGGCGTACCGAAGGTGACTAATTGCGGTAGCCAACGATTCTTGGTCACGGCGACGAAGGGGGCGACGTCGGTGACTCGCACGTTCAATATTGACGTTGTGACCGGACCAATACCTCCTGGTGGTGTGCCGGAAGATTACACGTGCCCCTGAGTAGCTAGCCCGCCACCCCTGAGAGAGATGGAGGGTGGCAGGTAATTAATCAGAATTTCTATGACTTTATCCCCGGCATGTCCGGGGATTTTTTTGTCTCGAGTTTGAGCGAGCGGGTGATTCCGGTTCCCGAGTAGCTTCTTCCCCAGATTGGGTTTTTATCAGGCGAGGTAGAGGTCTTGCTTAACACGGTTGGCGCACGCGCGCGCACCCGTCGGGGCGAACTTTTCGCGCTACAGGGCGTATGTGGACACTCTTGCTGGGATTGATTTGCCCCCCGGCATCTCCAGCATGCACAATAGCTTTGGCGACGAAGCATCGCGTCGTCGTAAAAATACCTTTTTTATGTCCCTTACTGCCCAAGAAGTCGCTATTGACTTAGGTGACCGCAGCTATCGCATTGCGATTGGCGGTGGCCTATTGAGTAGTGCCACCACTTATGATGGCCTGCCGCGCGCCGGTGCCGCATTGATTGTGAGCAATACAACGGTCGCCCCGCTCTACATGGCGGCACTGAGAGCCGCGCTGTCGGAGCGCTACCCGCAGGTTCATGAGGTACGGTTGCCGGATGGCGAAGCACACAAGGACTGGCAGACCCTGCAGAAGATTTTTGATGTGCTGCTGGAGCGCGGCTGCGACCGCAAGACGGTCCTGTTTGCGCTCGGTGGTGGTGTAGTGGGTGATATGACCGGCTTCGCCGCTGCGAGCTACATGCGTGGTGTGCCATTCGTGCAGGTGCCGACCACGTTACTGGCGCAGGTGGATTCATCCGTGGGGGGCAAAACGGCGATCAACCATCCGCAGGGCAAGAACATGATCGGCGCGTTTTATCAGCCTCAGCTGGTGGTGTGCGATCTGGATGTGCTCGACACGCTGCCTCCGCGCGAACTCAGCGCGGGTCTGGCGGAAGTAATCAAGTATGGACCGATCGCGGACATGGCTTTCATGGAATGGCTTGAAGCCCATATCGATGCCCTGCTGGCGCGCGACCGCGCTGCGCTAGTCCACGCCGTGCGTCGCAGTTGTGAGATAAAGGCATGGGTGGTGGGGCAGGACGAACGTGAATCGGGCTTGCGTGCCATTCTGAATTTTGGCCACACCTTTGGACATGCGATCGAAGCCGGAATGGGATATGGCGCTTGGTTGCATGGTGAAGGTGTGGGAGCCGGTATGGTGATGGCAGCTGAGCTGTCGCATCGCCTGGGTCTTGTGGATGCGGCCTTTGTGCAGCGACTCACGGTGCTGATCGCCCGCGCTGGGCTGCCCACCCAAGGACCAGTGCTTGATTCAAACGACAACGCGGGACGCTACCTGGAGCTGATGCGCGTGGACAAGAAATCGGAAGCAGGCGAAATTCGTTTTGTCGTCATCGGTGGTCCCGGCCGAGCTGCCCTGCGTTCCGCGCCCGACCGTCTGGTGCGTGACGTGATCGATGCCTGCTGCAAGTGATACAAACGCGATGCAATTGCAATGCCGATTGCTGCTATTTTTTTGTAGCTAGAAATGCTCGATAAAGACGGAGCGCTGGCCCCCAATTGGGGGCGCAACTCGGATCTCCGCCCCTATGCTTGCGACCCCACAGTGAGCCGTGGGCGGCGCTATCCTGAGGCAGCTGCGCCTACGCGGACGGAGTACCAGAGGGACCGGGATCGAATTGTTCACTCCACAGCGTTTCGGCGGCTGGTCTATAAGACGCAGGTTTTTCTTAACCACGAAGGCGACCTGTTCCGTACTCGCCTGACCCACTCGCTGGAAGTAGCCCAACTCGGGCGTTCCATAGCACGTTCACTGCGCATCAATGAGGATTTGGTAGAGGCCATCTCGTTGGCCCATGACCTGGGCCACACGCCCTTCGGGCATGCTGGCCAGGACGCGCTGCATGGCTGCATGGCCGAGCACGGGGGCTTCGAGCACAACCTGCAGAGCTTGCGCGTGGTGGACAAGCTGGAGGAGCGCTATCCACAGTATGACGGGCTGAATCTCACGTTCGAAACGCGGGAAGGGATTCTCAAGCATTGTTCCCGGCAGCACGCCCGGCAGCTGGAAGACGAAGAGCCCGATGGCGTCGGTGCGAGGTTCTTGCGCCACGAACAGCCGAGCCTGGAGGCACAGCTGTGCAATCTGGCAGACGAGATCGCCTACAACGCGCACGATATCGACGACGGTGTGCGCTCGGGGCTGATCACGCTGGACCAGTTGCAGGATGTGCCATTGTTCGACGAGTACCGGGCTGCTGCCGAGTCGGAGCATCCGGACCTCGCCCAGGTGCCACGCCAGCGGCGCCTGCTGTACGAGGCCATACGGCGCATGCTCAGCGCGCAGGTCTATGACGTGATCGACACCACTAGGACGGCGCTCGCACGGCATGGCCCGGCCAGCGTCGATGGAGTTCGCCAAGCCCCCGCGCTGGTGATGTTCAGTGATGGCATGCGGGAGCGCTCCCAGGTTCTCAAGCGGTTTCTTTTCAAGAATCTGTACCGCCATCCGCGTGTGATGGAGACCACGGGCCGCGCGCAGGAAGTGGTTCGCGACCTGTTCGCGGCTTACACGGTGTCGCCGCAAGAGATGAAGGCAGCTTTCGCGGAGCAGGCCTCGGCAGACCAGGGCCCGTTGAGGGCACGGGCGGTGGCGGATTTCATTGCGGGCATGACCGACCGATTTGCGGCGCGCGAACATGGGCGCCTTACTGGGCGGCGACTTCTCGACTGAGGGCTGCGCGCGGCTGTGCGCATGTGGGGCGTGTCGTTGCAGGCGGAGGCTGTCGCCGGAGGCAATGGCGCCCGGTAAAATCCGCAGGCACTTCATTGCGCTTCGCGCGCCTCCCCATGACTTCATTCCCTTCCACGGCTACGGTGGGCTCCGAGGAGCCTGCCGCATTGTTCATTCGCGACACGGTCCAGTGGCTCGAGCGGGCGGTGATCGGCCTCAACCTGTGCCCCTTTGCAAAGGGCGTTCACGTGAAGGGGCAGATTCACTACGCGGTAGCGCTGACCGGGGATCTGGCGACGATTCTGGAGGTACTGCGCAGCGAACTTGCCGCCCTGGCGGCTACTCCTTCCGAGGTGCGAGACACCACGCTGCTGATCCTTCCCCATTGCCTCCATGATTTCCTGGATTTCAACGACTTCCTGGAAGATGCAGAGGCCGTGCTGGAAGAAGTGGGCATGGAAGGCACGCTGCAGATCGCCAGCTTTCACCCGCAGTTCCAGTTTGCGGGTACGCGAGAGGACGATGTGACCAACTGCACCAACCGCTCACCCTATCCCACGTTGCACCTGCTGCGCGAAGAGAGCATCGACCGCGCTGTCGAGGTGTTCCCCGAGGCGGAAACGATCTTCGAGCGGAACATCGAGGTTTTGCAAGAACTAGGCATGTCGGGTTGGGCCGCTCTGAGCGTAGGGCCTGGGGCCTCCCTGCCGGCGCCGCCAGCGGTAAAAGACACGGAGCGAGGACCATGGCAATGACGAAAGCCGCGAAAGAGAAAGCTGCCCGCACCCATTCCCAGGCGCCGGACTCCTCGGGTAGTGGTGCTGACGCTAAGGCCAAGGCTGCCCCGACCGGGGGACTGTCCGAGCTGCGGCCAGGCCAATCCGTGGAATTGCTCAAGGAACTGCACATCCTCACGCGCGATGGGCGCCTCAATCAGGACTCGCGGCGCAAGCTCAAGCAGGTGTACCACCTGTTCAACTTCATCGAACCACTGCTCGCAGAGCTGTCCACCACCAGCCAGGGGCCCACGCTCGCAGACCATGGCGCGGGCAAGTCGTACCTGGGCTTCATCCTGTATGACCTGTATTTCAAGGCGCTCGGGCGTGGCCATATCTACGGCGTGGAGACGCGCGCCGAGCTCGTGGAAAAGTCGCGTGTGCTGGCGCACAAGCTGGGCTTTCAGCGCATGTCGTTCCTGAATGTGTCCGTGGCGGAATCCACTGGCGCAGATGAATTGCCGGCCCACATCGACGTGGTCACCGCCCTGCATGCCTGTGACACGGCCACGGACGATGCCATCGCCTTCGGCCTGCAGAAAAACGCCCGGGCCATGGTGCTGGTGCCTTGCTGCCAGGCCGAAATGGCCGCCTGCCTGCGCCAGGGCAAGGCCCTGCAACTGGCGCGCACGCCACTGGCCGAGCTGTGGCGCCATCCGCTGCACACCCGCGAGCTGGGAAGCCAGGTCACCAATGTGCTGCGCTGCCTGTACCTGGAGGCCAGTGGCTACCAGGTCACGGTGACGGAGTTGGTGGGCTGGGAGCACAGCATGAAGAACGAGCTCATCATTGCCCGGTACACAGGCCAGAAAAAGCGCAGCGCCTCGGATCGGCTGCGCGCCATTCTGGAAGAGTTCGGGCTCGACAGGACGCTGGGGGCGCGTTTTGGATTGAAGCCGCAGGCTGGCGATACGCCAGTGGCTGCGGATGCAGTGCCACACTAGCCTCGCACCGCACGCAGGGCTCCGCCTGGACGGGATAATCGGGGACGGATTTATGATCGCCCCCCATCCTTGCTCCCATCGACATCCATGGCCCGCCTGCCACGCCTGACCTTGCCCGGTCATCTGCACCACGTCATCCAGCGTGGAAACAACCGCCAAAGCATCTTCATCGACCACGAAGACTTCGAGACCATGCTATTGCTGCTGGCGGACAACGCTCAGAAATACGGGGTGGCTGTGCACGCCTATGTGCTGATGGACAACCACTTTCATCTGCTGGCAACTCCCACCACCGTCGATGGTTTGCCGCAGATGATGCAGGCGGTGGGGCGGCGCTATGTGCAGTATTTCAACCGTCGCCATGCCCGCACCGGTACGTTGTGGGAGGGGCGCTACCGCTCCACGGTGCTGCAGCCCGAGCGGTACCTGCTCCCGTGCATGGTCTACCTCGATCTGAACCCCGTGCGCACGGGGCAGGTGGTGCAGGCCTGCGACTACGCGTGGTCCAGCCACGCCCATTGGCTGGGCCTGCGCCACGACCGCCTGCTCACGCCCCATGCCCTGTACTGGGCGCTGGGCAACACGCCGTTTGCGCGCGAGGCGGCGTACGCCGCACTGGTTCAGGCGGGCATCGGATCGCAAGAGCAGGCCGCGCTGACATCATCCGTGCTCAGCGGCTGGGCGCTGGGCGACCCCGGCTTTGTGCAAGAGTTGCAAAAAAACACGCCGCGTCGGGTGACCCGGGGACAGGCGGGACGGCCGGCGCTTCACAATAAATCTGAATGATTCGTGGCCATGCATAAGGCCGCATCGGGTTTATGGCTACCAAAAATGATGTGTCCCCAATAAAAATGATGAGCTGATCTGTAGCTATTGATTAAGAATCTGACCCTAATTAATGTGCTTGCCAAAAGATGTTGCAATGCACTAATCTTCCACTCCCTGCGAAAAATATGAGGAGTGCGCCATGACCACGGCTGCCGAGATCCAGCATCTGCAACAACACGGTTTGTATTCATCGGGTAACGAGCACGACGCCTGCGGGCTCGGCTTCGTGGCCCACATCAAGGGTGAAAAGCGCCACGACATCGTGACGCAGGCCCTGAAGATCCTGGAGAACATCGACCACCGCGGGGCGGTGGGTGCCGACAAGCTCATGGGTGACGGTGCCGGCATCCTGATCCAGATTCCCGACGCGCTGTACCGCGAGGAAATGGCGAAGCTGGGCGTCACGCTGCCCGCCGCCGGTGAATACGGCGTGGGCATGATCTTCCTGCCCAAGGAGCATGCCTCGCGCCTGGCTTGCGAGCAGGAGATGGAGCGCGCCATCAGGGCCGAAGGCCAGGTGCTGCTCGGCTGGCGCGATGTGCCGGTGAACCGCGACATGCCCATGTCGCCCACCGTGCGCAAGAAGGAGCCCATCCTGCGCCAGGTGTTCATCGGCCGTGGCAACGATGTGATCGTGCAGGACGCGCTGGAGCGCAAGCTGTACGTGATCCGCAAGACCGCCAGCGCCAACATCCAGGCGCTGAAGCTCAAGCACAGCAAAGAGTACTACGTGCCGAGCATGTCCAGCCGCACCGTGGTCTACAAGGGCCTGCTGCTGGCCGACCAGGTGGGCACCTACTACCTGGACCTGCAGGACGAGCGCTGCATCTCGGCCGTGGGCCTGGTGCACCAGCGTTTTTCCACCAACACATTCCCCGAGTGGCCCCTGGCCCACCCGTACCGCTACGTGGCGCACAACGGTGAAATCAACACCGTCAAGGGCAACTACAACTGGATGAAGGCGCGCGAAGGCGTGATGGCCTCGCCCGTGCTCGCGGCCGACCTGCAAAAGCTCTATCCCATCAGCTTCGCTGACCAGTCCGACACCGCCACGTTCGACAACTGCCTCGAACTGCTGACCATGGCCGGCTACCCCATCAGCCAGGCCGTGATGATGATGATCCCCGAGCCCTGGGAACAGCACACCACCATGGACGAGCGCCGCCGCGCCTTCTATGAATACCACGCCGCCATGCTCGAGCCCTGGGACGGCCCGGCGTCCATCGTGTTCACCGACGGCCGCCAGATCGGCGCCACGCTGGACCGCAACGGCCTGCGCCCTTCGCGCTACTGCATCACCGATGACGATCTGGTCATCATGGGCTCGGAATCCGGCGTGCTGCCCATCCCCGAGAACAAGATCGTGCGCAAATGGCGCCTGCAGCCCGGCAAGATGTTCCTGATCGACCTGGAACAGGGCCGCATGATCGACGACGACGAGCTGAAAGCCAACATCGTCAACACCAAGCCCTACAAGCAGTGGATCGAGAACCTGCGCATCAAGCTCGACAGCGTGGGCACCGACACCGCGTCCACCCCTGAGGCCGCACCCTTGCCGCTGCTCGACCGCCAGCAGGCCTTCGGCTACACGCAGGAAGACATCAAGTTCCTGATGGCCCCCATGGCCAGGAACGGCGAAGAAGGCATCGGCTCCATGGGCAACGACAGCCCGCTGGCCGTGCTCTCGGGCAAGAACAAGCCGCTGTACAACTACTTCAAGCAGCTGTTCGCGCAGGTGACGAACCCGCCGATCGACCCGATCCGCGAGGCCATCGTGATGTCGCTCAACAGCTTCATCGGCCCCAAGCCGAACCTGCTGGACATCAACCAGGTCAACCCACCGATGCGGCTCGAAGTGAGCCAGCCCGTGCTGGACTTCGCCGACATGGCCAAGCTGCGCAACATCGAGAAGTACACGCAGGGCAAGTTCAAGAGCGCCACCATCGACATCACCTACCCGCTGGACTGGGGCCGTGAGGGCGTGGAAGCCAAGCTCGCCTCGCTGTGCGCGCAGGCCGTGGACGCCATCAAGGGCGGCGCCAACATCCTGATCGTCAGCGACCGTGCCGTGAGCGCCACCCAGGTGGCCATCCCCGCGCTGCTGGCCCTGTCGGCCATCCACCAGCATCTGGTGGGCGCAGGCCTGCGCACCACGGCCGGCCTGGTGGTCGAGACCGGCACCGCGCGCGAAGTGCACCACTTCGCCGTGCTGGGCGGCTACGGCGCCGAGGCCGTGCACCCCTACCTGGCCATGGAAACCCTGGCCGACATGCACAAGGACCTCGCGGGCGACCTGTCGGCCGACAAGGCCATCTACAACTACGTCAAGGCCATCGGCAAGGGCCTGTCCAAGATCATGTCCAAGATGGGCGTGAGCACGTACATGAGCTACTGCGGTGCCCAGCTGTTCGAGGCCATCGGCCTGAACACGGAAACCGTGGGCAAGTACTTCACCGGCACCGCCAGCCGCGTGGAAGGCATCGGCGTCTTCGAGATCGCCGAGGAAGCCATCCGCATGCACAAGGCCGCCTTCGGTGACGACCCGGTGCTCGAGACCATGCTGGACGCCGGTGGCGAATATGCCTGGCGCGCCCGTGGCGAAGAGCACATGTGGAGCCCCGATGCGATCGCCAAGCTGCAGCACAGCACGCGCGCCAACAACTGGAACACGTACAAGGAATACGCACAGATCATCAACGACCAGAGCAAGCGCCACATGACGCTGCGCGGCCTGTTCGAGTTCAAGATCGACCCTGCCAAGGCCATCCCCGTGGACGAGGTCGAGCCCGCCAAGGAAATCGTCAAGCGCTTCGCCACGGGCGCCATGTCCCTGGGCTCCATCTCCACCGAGGCGCATGCCACGCTGGCCGTGGCCATGAACCGCATCGGCGGCAAGAGCAACACCGGCGAGGGCGGCGAGGACGCCGCGCGCTACCGCAACGAACTCAAGGGCATCCCGATCAAGCAGGGCGATACGCTCAAGAGCGTGATCGGCGCCGAGAACGTCGAAGTCGACCTGCCCCTGCAGGATGGCGACTCCCTGCGCAGCCGCATCAAGCAGGTGGCTTCGGGCCGCTTCGGGGTCACGGCCGAATACCTGTCGTCGGCCGACCAGATCCAGATCAAGATGGCCCAGGGCGCCAAGCCCGGCGAAGGCGGCCAGCTGCCTGGCGGCAAGGTCTCCAACTACATCGGCAAGCTGCGCCACAGCGTGCCCGGCGTGGGCCTGATCTCGCCCCCGCCGCACCATGACATCTACTCCATCGAAGATCTGGCCCAGCTCATCCACGACCTGAAGAACGTGGCGCCGCACGCCAGCATCAGCACCAAGCTGGTGTCCGAAGTCGGCGTGGGCACCATCGCCGCGGGTGTGACCAAGTGCAAGAGCGACCACCTCGTGATCGCCGGCCATGACGGCGGCACGGGCGCATCGCCCTGGTCGTCCATCAAGCATGCTGGCGGCCCCTGGGAGATCGGCCTGGCCGAAACCCAGCAGACCCTGGTGCTCAACCGTCTGCGCGGCCGCGTGCGCGTGCAGGCCGACGGCCAGATGAAGACCGGCCGCGACGTCGCCATCGGCGCGCTGCTCGGTGCCGACGAGTTCGGCTTCGCCACGGCACCCCTGGTGGTCGAGGGCTGCATCATGATGCGCAAGTGCCACCTGAACACCTGCCCGGTGGGTGTGGCCACGCAGGACCCCGCGCTGCGCGCCAAGTTCTCGGGCAAGCCCGAGCACGTGGTCAACTACTTCTTCTTCATCGCCGAGGAAGTGCGCCAGATCATGGCCCAGCTGGGCATCCGCAAGTTCGACGACCTGATCGGCCGCACCGATCTGCTCGACATGCGCCAGGGACTGGAACACTGGAAGGCACGTGGCCTGGACTTCAGCCGCCTGTTCGCCCAGCCCAACGTGCCCGCCGATGTGCCGCGCTTCCACGTGGATGTGCAGGACCACAACATCGAGCACACGCTGGACCGCAAGCTCATCGAGCGCAGCAAGCCCGCCATTGAAAAGGGCGAGCGCGTGCAATTCATCGAGGTGGCGCGCAACGTGAACCGCTCCGTGGGCGCCATGCTCTCCGGTGCCGTGACGCGCGTGCACCCCGAGGGCCTGCCGGACGACACCATCCGCATCCAGCTCGAAGGCACGGGCGGGCAGTCGTTCGGTGCGTTCCTCACGCGCGGCATCACGCTGTACCTGATCGGCGACGCCAACGACTACACGGGCAAGGGCCTGTCGGGCGGCCGCGTGATCGTGCGCCCCAGCATCGACTTCCGCGGCGACGCGGTGCGCAACACCATCGTGGGGAACACCGTGATGTACGGTGCCACCACGGGTGAAGCCTTCTTCAGCGGCGTGGCGGGCGAGCGCTTCGCGGTGCGCCTGTCGGGTGCCACGGCGGTGGTCGAAGGCACGGGCGACCACGGCTGCGAATACATGACCGGCGGCACGGTGGTGGTGCTGGGCAAGACGGGCCGCAACTTCGCCGCGGGCATGAGCGGCGGTGTGGCCTATGTCTATGACGAGGACGGCCAGTTCGACACGCGCTGCAACATGGCCATGGTCAGCCTGGAGCGCATCCTTCCGGCTGAAGAGCAGAAGGCCAGCGTGCCCCGCGCCATCTGGCACAACGGCCAGACCGACGAGGCGCAGCTCAAGAAGCTGCTGGAGGACCACAACCGCTGGACGGGCAGCAAGCGTGCGCGCGAGCTCCTGGACAACTGGGCGGCGTCGCGCAGCAAGTTCGTCAAGGTCTTCCCGACCGAGTACAAGCGTGCGTTGGCTGAAATTTATGAACGAAAAGTGCTGGAGGAGTCCGCTACGCCAGCGGTAGCTGCTACCAAAAAAGAAGCGGTCCCCGCCAAGTAAGGCGATGCCGCAGAGACCAGCACAGCATTCATAGACAAGGACATCGTCATGGGAAAAACTACCGGCTTCATGGAATACGAGCGCATCGAAGAGGGCTACAAGCCCGTGCCCGAGCGCTTGAAGCACTACAAGGAATTCGTCATCGGCCTCGACGAGAGCCAGGCCAAGGTGCAGGGCGCGCGCTGCATGGACTGCGGCACGCCGTTCTGCAACAACGGCTGCCCGGTCAACAACATCATTCCGGACTTCAACGACCTGGTGTACCACCAGGACTGGAAGAGCGCGATCGAGGTGCTGCACAGCACCAACAACTTCCCCGAGTTCACCGGCCGCATCTGCCCGGCGCCTTGCGAGGCGGCCTGCGTGCTCAACGTGAACGACGACGCCGTGGGCATCAAGTCCATCGAGCACGCCATCATCGACCGGGCCTGGGACGAAGGCTGGGTGCAGGCGCGTCCTGCCAAGCACCAGACCGGCAAGAAGGTGGCCGTGGTGGGCTCGGGCCCAGCCGGCATGGCGGCCGCGCAGCAACTGGCGCGCGCCGGACACAGCGTCACGCTGTTCGAGAAGAATGACCGCGTGGGCGGCCTGCTGCGCTACGGCATCCCGGACTTCAAGATGGAGAAGTCGCACATCGACCGCCGCGTCAAGCAGCTCGAAGCCGAAGGCGTGGTCATTCGCACCAGCGTGTTCGTGGGCGCGCCCAAGGACGGCCTGGGCAAGGGCTCCAAGGTCACCAACTGGGCCAAGGAAACCGTCACGCCCGAGCAGCTCCACAAGGAGTTCGATGCCGTGCTGTTGACCGGCGGCGCCGAGCAGTCGCGCGACCTGCCCGTGCCCGGCCGCGACCTCGACGGCATCCACTTCGCCATGGAATTCCTGCCCCAGCAGAACAAGGTCAACGCGGGCGACAAGCTCAAGGGACAGCTGCGCGCGGACGGCAAGCACGTCATCGTGATCGGCGGCGGCGACACCGGCAGCGACTGCGTGGGCACGAGCAACCGCCACGGTGCGGCGAGCGTCACGCAGTTCGAGCTGATGCCCCAGCCCCCCGAAGAAGAAAACCGCCCCATGACCTGGCCCTACTGGCCGATCAAGCTGCGCACCAGCTCCAGCCATGAAGAGGGCTGCGAGCGCGAGTTCGCGATCTCCACCAAGGAGTTCATCGGCGACGGGAAAGACGGAAAGTCCGGCAAGGTCACCGGCCTCAAGACCGTGCGCGTCGAGTGGAAGGACGGCAAGATGGTCGAGGTGGCCGGCTCCGAGCAGATCCTCAAGGCGGACCTCGTGCTGCTGGCCATGGGTTTCGTGAGCCCCGTGGCCGCCGTGCTGGAGGCGTTTGGCGTGGACAAGGATGCCCGCGGCAACGCCCGCGCCACCACGGACTTCGATGGCGGCTACGCGACCAACGCGCCCAAGGTGTTTGCCGCCGGCGACATCCGCCGGGGCCAGTCGCTGGTGGTGTGGGCCATTCGTGAAGGCCGCCAGGCCGCCCGTGCCGTGGATGAATTCCTGATGGGATATTCCGACCTGCCGCGCTGAGGCAGTGTCGCACTGCAACAACGGCGCCCTGGGGCGCCGTTTTTTTTCGCCCGAGGGAGCGCGGCGCCACCGGCGCGGCCAGGACGCCCGTCGGTCAGGGCCTTGGAGCAGAGCGCAGCGGATGGCGGCCTTTATTGGCACAATCGGTGCCTGTCAATCCGGGGTTGCCGCACGCGGGATAGCTCCCGTGGCCCCGCCGGCGGCGGTGTTGAAACGCAAACATACATGAATGTATGTTTCTTCAGCTACCATCGCCGCTGTGTGAGCGCAGCATGTTCCCATGCGTCGCGGCCGCCCGTTCTCCGGATTTCCGAACCCCTTCCATTGCATGCCTGAGTCTTCCTGTCTTGCCGAATTGCGCAATGTCACGTTCTCCTACGGTGACCGCGTCATCCTGCGCGACGTGACATTGGCGGTGCCCAGGGGCAAGGTGACGGCGCTGATGGGTGCCTCCGGAGGGGGCAAGACCACGGTGCTGCGCCTGATCGGCGGCCAGCAGCGCGCGCAGGCTGGCCAGGTGCTCCTGAATGGCGACGACGTGGGGCGCATGGACACCCGCCAGCTCTATGCAGCGCGCCGCCGCATGGGCATGCTGTTCCAGTTCGGGGCGCTGTTCACGGATCTGAGCGTGTTCGAGAACGTGGCGTTCCCGCTGCGCGAGCACACCGACCTGTCCGAGGCGCTGATCCGGGACGTGGTGCTGATGAAGCTCCATGCCGTGGGCCTGCGCGGCGCGCGCGACCTGATGCCCAGCCAGATTTCCGGGGGCATGGCGCGGCGCGTGGCGCTGGCGCGTGCCATTGCGCTAGACCCCGAACTGGTGATGTATGACGAGCCGTTTGCGGGGCTGGACCCCATTTCCCTGGGGACGGCGGCGCAGCTGATCCGTCAGCTCAACGATGCCCTGGGCCTCACGAGCATCGTGGTCTCGCACGACCTGGAAGAGACCTTCCGGCTTGCGGACCATGTGATCATTCTGGGCGCGGGCGTGGTGGCCGCGCAGGGCACGCCCGACGAGGTGCGGGCGAGCGCCGACCCGCTGGTCCACCAGTTCGTGAACGCGCTGCCGACCGGGCCCGTGCCGTTTCACTACGCGGGCCCGACCGTGGAGCAGGACTTCGGTCCGTTCGGGGGGCGGGTGCTATGAGCTGGTACAAGCCGTCCGACGTGGGCTTTGCCGTGCGCCAGAAACTGTCCGATATCGGCATGGCCGCCCGCCTGTTCGCGCGGCTGCTGCAGCTGGTGGGCGCGGCCTTCATGCGGCCATCGCTGGTGCGCGACCAGATCCATTTTTTGGGCAACTACTCGCTGGCCATCATCGCGGTGTCGGGCCTGTTCGTGGGTTTTGTCCTGGGCCTGCAGGGCTACTACACGCTGCAGCGGTACGGGGCTTCCGAAGCCCTGGGGATGCTGGTGGCGCTGTCGCTGGTGCGTGAGCTCGGGCCCGTGGTGACGGCCCTGCTGTTCGCCGGCCGCGCGGGCACCTCGCTCACGGCCGAGATCGGCCTCATGCGCGCGGGCGAGCAGCTTTCCGCCATGGAGATGATGGCCGTGGACCCGGTGCGCCGCATCCTCGCGCCGCGGTTCTGGGCCGGTGTGATCACCATGCCCCTGCTGGCGGCGGTGTTCAGCGCCGTGGGGGTGGCCGGCGGGTGGATCGTGGGCGTGCTCATGATCGGTGTCGACCACGGGGCGTTCTGGAGCCAGATGCAGGGCGGCGTGGACGTCTGGCGCGATCTGGGCAACGGCGTGATCAAGAGCGTGGTCTTCGGCTTCACCGTCACGTTCGTGGCGCTGCTGCAGGGGTATGCCGCCAAGCCCACGCCCGAAGGCGTGGCGCGCGCCACTACCCGCACGGTGGTCATGGCGTCCCTGGCCGTGCTGGCGCTGGACTTCGTGCTCACGGCCCTGATGTTCAGTATCTGAGGCGGGCCCGAAAAGCCGCCGGAGTGGAGAAATCAAACAATGCAACCATCCAAAAACGATCTCTGGGTAGGGCTGTTCGTCATGCTCGGCACGGTGGCGCTGGTCTTCCTGGCGCTGCAGTCGGCCAACCTGCTGAGCCTGAACTTCCAGCCCGGCTACCGCATCACCGCGCGCTTTGACAACATTGGCGGCCTCAAGCCCCAGGCCGCGGTGCGCGGTGCCGGCGTGGTGGTGGGCCGTGTGGAGTCCATCACGTTCGACGACAAGACCTACCAGGCGCGGGTGACGCTGGCGATGGAAAACCGCTACGCTTTCCCCAAGGACAGCTCCCTCAAGATCCTCACCAGCGGCCTGCTGGGTGAACAGTACATCGGCATCGAGGCCGGTGCCGACGAGAAGAACCTGGTGGCGGGCGACATGGTCACCGCCACGCAGTCGGCCGTGGTCCTCGAGAACCTGATCGGACAATTCCTCTACAACAAGGCCGAAGACGGCAGCAACAGCAAGCCCGCAGGGGCAGGTGACAAGAAATGACGACGATGACCAAGCTTTCCCAACCCGCCGCCCGCGCCGCCGCGTGGCTGGCCTTTCTGCTGGGAGCGGCACTGCTCACGGGCTGCGCCACGGTGGCCAACCCGGACCCGCGCGACCCGCTGGAGTCCTACAACCGCAGCATGACCAACTTCAACGAGCAGGTCGATGCGATGGTGCTCAAGCCGGTGGCGATTGCCTACAAGGAAGCCACGCCCGCACCGGTGCGCACGGGCGTCAGCAACTTCTTCGCCAACGTGGGAGATGTGTGGTCGTTCGTGAACAACGTGCTGCAATTGCGGGCGGAAGCCGCCGCGTCCACCTTCATGCGCGTCAACGTGAACACCTTCATGGGCCTGGGCGGCGTGCTCGATATCGCCAGCGAACTGGGCATCGACCGCTACAAGCAGGATTTCGGCCTCACGCTGGGGTACTGGGGCATGGGCACGGGCCCGTACCTGGTGCTGCCGATCCTGGGCCCCTCCACCGTGCGCGACACGCTGGCCCTGCCCGTCGACTGGAAGGGCAACGCGGTGAGCTATGTGGACCCGGTATCGGCCCGCAATGCGCTGTATGCACTGCGTGCCGTGGACGTGCGCGCCAACCTGCTGCGCGCGGGGTCCGTGCTCGACAGCGCCGCCCTGGACAAGTACAGCTTCACCCGCGACGTGTTCCTGCAGGTGCGCAGCCAGCAGCAGGCGGGCACGGCGCAAAATGGCGATGACAAGGACGAGCGCAACGCCAATGATGGCGTGTTGCCCGAAGAGCCTCCGCGCTGAGGCGGTGGCGCAATCCGTGGCGGGCCATGTCCGGGGCAGGCGTGTTGCACTTGCTTGCAATCCGCAACCCGCGCGACGCACGGGGCCTGCGCTGGCCGCCCACAATGAATGAACGCCGGGTGCCACCGGCGCCCGCAGCTCCCGAGAAAGTAGAAGACATCATGACGATGAACCGACGTACCCTGGGCCACATGGCCCTGTGCCTGACGGCCGTGGCCGCGCTGGGCGCCGCGCCCCTGGCCGCCCTGGCCGCGGATGAAGCTCCCGATGCGCTGATCAAGCGCCTGTCGGCCGATGTGCTCAGCACCGTGAAGGCGGACAAGGCCATCCAGAGCGGCGACCTGGCAAAGATCATCGCGCTGGTGGACAAGACCGTGATGCCCAACGTGAACTTCCGCCGCATGACCGCCGCGGCGGTGGGCCCCGGCTGGCGCCAGGCCACCCCCGAGCAGCAAAAGCGCCTGCAGGACGAGTTCAAGGTCCTGCTGGTGCGCACCTACGCGGGGGCGCTGGCGCAGGTGAACGACCAGACCATCCAAGTCAAGCCCCTGCGGGCCGCCCCGGAGGACAAGGACGTGCTGGTGCGCACCGAAATCGTCGGCCGTGGCGATCCGATCCAGCTGGACTACCGGCTGGAAAAAACCCCCGGCGACGGTGCGGGATGGAAAATCTACAACCTGAACGTGCTGGGCGTGTGGCTGGTGGAAACCTACCGCGGCCAGTTCGCGCAGGAGATCAACGCCAAGGGCATCGACGGCCTGATCGAGACACTGGTGGCCCGCAACAAGAGCAATGCCGGCGCCAAGGGCTGAAATGGCACACCGGTTTCATGCGCCGCGGCCGGCGCGCGGCACCATGGGGCACTGACATGCTGGTATTACCCGCCGAACTGACCCACCGCCAGGCCACGGTGTGCCTGCACATGCTGCTGCAGGGCCTGAAGGCGCACCGCGAGCCCTGCGTCATGGTGGATGCCCATGCGCTGGCGGTGTTTGACACGTCGGCGCTGGCGGTGCTGCTCGAGTGCCGGCGCGAAGCGATCGACGATGGCAAGACCTTTGCCGTCCAAGGCCTGCCCGCCGCCCTGCGCAGCCTGGCGGGGCTGTATGGCGTGGGCACGCTGCTCGCGCCCGCGTCCTGACAGCGGCGGCAGGCCGGGCCGGCGACGGCCCAGGGGCCGTGCCAGACCCCGGTCGGCGCTCTTTGGTGCAAGGCCGTAAAATCAGGGGCTTCATGCCCGCAGTCTCATTCCAAGCCATCTCCAAGACCTTTGCCACGCCCAAAGGCCCTTTCCAGGCACTGAACCAGGTCAGCCTGGACATCGAGGAGGGCGAGTTCTTCGGGCTCCTGGGCCCCAACGGTGCCGGCAAGACCACCCTCATCAGCATTCTCGCGGGCCTGGCCCGTGCCAGCAGCGGCCGTGTGCTGGTGCAGGGCAGCGACGTGCAGGCCGACTTTGCCCAGGCGCGCCGCAAGCTGGGCGTGGTGCCGCAGGAGCTGGTGTTCGACCCCTTCTTCAACGTGCGCGAGTCGCTGCGCATCCAGTCTGGCTACTTCGGCGTGAAGAACAACGAAGCCTGGATCGACGAACTGCTGGAAAACCTGGGCCTGGCCGACAAGGCCACGGCCAACATGCGCCAGCTGTCGGGCGGCATGAAGCGCCGCGTGCTCGTGGCACAGGCGCTGGTGCACAAGCCACCCATCATCGTGCTCGACGAGCCCACTGCGGGCGTGGACGTGGAGTTGCGCCAGACGCTCTGGCATTTCGTGGCGCGCCTGAACAAGGAAGGCCACACCGTGCTGCTGACCACGCACTATCTGGAAGAAGCCGAGGCCCTGTGTGGCCGCATCGCCATGCTCAAGTCGGGCCGCATCGTGGCCCTGAACCGCACGAGCGAGCTGCTGCAGGCGGCCTCCGGCAGCATCCTGCAGTTCAAGACCGATGCGGTCCTGCCGCCTTCGCTCAACGCGCTCGCCCGCGTCACGGGCCGCATCGTGCAGTTGCCCGCGCACGACGCTGCCGAGATCGAAAGCCATCTGGCCGCGCTGCGGGTGGCGGGCGTGGACGTGCATGACATGGAGATCCGCCGGCCCGACCTGGAAGACGTTTTCCTGCAGGTGATGTCGGGCACCTCGGCATCCAATATTCCTCTGGCGGGGGTGGAGGCTGCCGCAGCGCCGGGCCGCCCCAGGCAGGGCGCAGTCCCCTTGGGGGGCGGCGCGGAGACCGCAGTGCCGAGCGTGGGAGCACAACGATGACCGGCTGGCAGACCCTGTTCTACAAGGAGGTGCTGCGCTTCTGGAAGGTGAGCTTCCAGACCGTGGCCGCGCCCGTGCTCACGGCCGTGCTGTACCTGCTGATCTTCGGCCACGTGCTCGAAGACCATGTGAAGGTCTACGACCGCATCAGCTACACCGCCTTCCTGGTGCCGGGCCTCGTGATGATGAGCGTGCTGCAGAACGCCTTCGCCAACAGCTCGTCGAGCCTGATCCAGAGCAAGATCATGGGCAGCCTGGTGTTCGTGCTGCTCACGCCGCTGTCGCACTGGGCCTGGTTCCTGGCCTATGTGGGCTCGTCCATCGTGCGCGGGCTGGTGGTGGGGCTGGGGGTGTTCATCGTCACGCTGGCGTTCGCCCGGCCCGAGTTCGCCGCGCCGCTGTGGATTCTTGCGTTCGCCTTCCTGGGGGCGGCCTTGCTGGCCACGCTGGGGCTGATTGCCGGGCTGTGGGCCGACAAGTTCGACCAGCTCGCGGCGTTCCAGAACTTCGTGGTGGTGCCGATGACGTTCCTCTCGGGCGTGTTCTATTCCATCCAGTCGCTGCCGCCCTTCTGGCAGACCGTGAGCCACCTCAACCCGTTCTTCTACATGATCGACGGTTTCCGCTACGGCTTCTTTGGCCAGAGCGATACCTCGCCGTGGCTCAGCCTCTCCATCGTGGGCGTGGCCTGGCTGGCCGTGAGCGCCCTGGCGGTCCACCTGCTGCGCACCGGCTACAAAATTCGGAATTGACATGACCGCAGACCAACTCAAAGACATCATCGCCGCTGGCCTGGCCTGCGAGCACATCGCGCTCGAGGGTGACGGCCGCCACTGGTACGCCACCATCGTCTCGGCCGAGTTCGAGGGCCGGCGCGCCATCCAGCGGCACCAGCGCGTGTACGCCACGCTGGGCGCCAAAATGCACACCGACGAGGTGCATGCGCTGTCGATGAAGACCTTCACGCCCGCTGAATGGGCCGCGCAGCCCCGGTGATTGCTAGATTGCTCCTCTTTTAATAGCTGCCTGCGCTTGATGGAAAAGCGCTGGCGGCACTTTTTATTCATATTTCTGGTTTCGAGATGGACAAACTCCTGATCCGCGGCGGCCGCCGCCTGCATGGCGAGGTGCTGGTATCCGGCGCCAAGAACGCCGCCCTGCCGGAGTTGTGCGCCGCGCTGCTCACGGCCGAGCCGGTCACGCTGCTGAACGTGCCGCAGCTGCAGGACGTGAGCACCATGCTCACGCTGATCCGCAACATGGGCGTGGCGGCCGCGCGTGCCGACGATGGCACGGTGCGCATCGATGCCAGCGGCCTGAACACGCCCGAGGCGCCGTACGAGCTGGTCAAGACCATGCGCGCGTCGGTGCTCGCCCTGGGTCCGCTGCTGGCGCGCTTCGGCGAGGCCACGGTGTCGCTGCCTGGCGGCTGCGCCATCGGCTCGCGCCCGGTGGACCAGCACATCAAGGGCCTGGCCGCCATGGGCGCCGACATCGTGGTCGAGCACGGCTACATGATCGCCAAGCTGCCCGCAGGCTGGACGCGACTGAAGGGGGCGCGCATCACCACCGACATGGTCACGGTGACGGGCACCGAGAACTTCCTCATGGCCGCCGCGCTGGCCGAGGGCGAGACCGTGCTGGAGAACGCCGCGCAGGAGCCCGAGATCTCCGACCTGGCCGAGATGCTGATTGCCATGGGCGCGAAGATCGAAGGCCACGGCACCAGCCGCATCCGCATCCAGGGCGTCGAGAAGCTGCACGGCTGCACCCACCGCGTGGTGGCCGACCGCATCGAGGCCGGCACCTTCCTGTGCGCCGTGGCCGCCACGGGCGGCGACGTGGTGCTGCGCCATGGGCGCGCCGACCACCTGGACGCCGTGATCGAGAAGCTGCGCGAGGCCGGTGTGCAGGTGCAGGCCGTCGACGGCGGCATCCGCGTGCAGAGCGCGGGCGGCGCCACGCTCAAGGCGCAGGGCTTTCGCACCACCGAGTACCCCGGCTTTCCCACCGACATGCAGGCGCAGTTCATGGCGCTCGACTGCATCGCGCAGGGCACGGCCACGGTGACCGAGACGATTTTTGAAAACCGCTTCATGCACGTCGACGAGCTGGTGCGCCTGGGCGCCAAGATCCAGACCGACGGCAAGGTCGCCATCATTGAGGGCGTGCCCCGCCTGTCGGGCGCCACCGTGATGGCCACCGACCTGCGCGCCTCGGCCAGCCTGGTCATCGCGGGCCTGGTGGCCGACGGCGAAACCATGGTGGACCGCATCTACCACCTGGACCGCGGCTACGACTGCATGGAAGCGAAATTGCGCGGCATCGGCGCGGACATTGAACGGATCACAGCATGAGCAGCAGCATGATTACCCTGGCGCTTTCCAAAGGCCGCATCTTCGACGAAACCCTGCCTTTGCTCGCCGCCGCCGGCATCGAGGTGCTGGAAGACCCCGAAAAGTCGCGCAAGCTGATCCTGCCCACCAACCAGCCCAACGTGCGCGTGGTGCTGGTGCGCGCGACCGACGTGCCTACCTATGTGCAGTACGGCGGCGCCGACATCGGCGTGACCGGCAAGGACACGCTCATCGAACACGGCGGCCAGGGCCTGTACCAGCCGCTGGACCTGCAGATCGCCAAGTGCCGCGTGAGCGTGGCCGTGCGCAACGATTTCGACTACGCCCGTGCCGTCAAGCAGGGTTCGCGCCTGAAGGTCGCCACCAAGTACACCAGCATCGCGCGCGACTTCTTCGCGACCAAGGGCGTGCACGTGGACATGATCAAGCTCTACGGCAGCATGGAACTCGCACCGCTCACCGGGCTGGCCGATGCCATCGTGGACCTGGTCTCCACCGGCAACACGCTCAAGGCCAACCACCTGGTGGAGGTCGAGCGCATCATGGACATCAGCTCGCACCTCGTGGTCAACCAGGCCGCGCTCAAGCTCAAGCAGGCGCCGCTGCGCCGCATCATCGATGCGTTCGCCTCGGCCATTCCTGCGGAAAAGAATTGACCCCTACCCACTGACTGACACTATGACTCTGGTAGCTGCTCCCGCCCGTCTGTCCACCGCTGCGGCCACTTTCGAGGCTGATTTCGCAGCCCGCCTGCACTGGTCGGCCGACACCGACGCGGCCATCGAGCAGCGCGTGGCCGACATCCTGGCCGACGTGCAAAAGCGCGGTGACGCCGCGGTGCTGGAGTACACCGCCCGTTTCGATGGCCTCTCGGCCCCCGATATGGCGGCGCTGGAGCTGACCCAGGCCGACTTCAAGGCCGCGTTCGACGCCATTCCAGAGGCCCAGCGCGACGCGCTGCAGGCTGCCGCCAAACGTGTGCGCAGCTACCACGAGGCGCAGAAAAAAGCCTCGGGCGAGAGCTGGAGCTACCGCGACGAGGACGGCACGCTGCTGGGCCAGAAGGTCACGCCGCTGGACCGCGTGGGCATCTACGTGCCCGGCGGCAAGGCCGCGTACCCGTCCAGCCTGCTGATGAACGCCATCCCGGCCCACGTGGCGGGGGTGCAGGAAATCATCATGGTCGTGCCCACACCGGTGCGCGGCAGCGTGGCCACCGGTGGAACGGGCGAGGGCACTTCGACGAAGGGCGAGCGCAACGAACTGGTGCTGGCCGCCGCCTACGTGGCGGGCGTCACGCGCGCCTTCACCATCGGCGGCGCGCAGGCCGTGGCCGCGCTGGCGTACGGCACCGAAACCGTGCCCAAGGTGGACAAGATCACCGGCCCCGGCAACGCCTACGTGGCCAGCGCCAAGAAGCGCGTGTTCGGCACGGTGGGCATCGACATGATCGCGGGCCCCAGCGAAATCCTGGTGCTGGCCGACGGCAGCACGCCGCCCGACTGGGTGGCGATGGACCTGTTTTCACAGGCCGAACACGACGAGCTGGCCCAGAGCATCCTGCTGTGCCCCGACGCCGCCTACCTCGACGCCGTGCAGCGCGAGATCGACCGCCTTCTGCCCACCATGCCGCGCGCCGAGATCATCGCCAAGAGCCTCACCGGCCGGGGCGCACTGATCCTGACGAAGGACATGGAAGAAGCCTGCGCGATCAGCAACCGCATCGCACCCGAGCACCTGGAGGTGAGCAGCACCGACCCGCACCGCTGGGAGCCGCTGCTGCGCCACGCGGGCGCGATCTTCCTGGGGGCCTACACCAGCGAGTCCTTGGGCGACTACTGCGCGGGCCCCAACCACGTGCTACCCACCAGCGGCACGGCCCGCTTCTCATCGCCTCTGGGCGTGTACGACTTCCAGAAGCGCAGCAGCCTCATCGAGGTGAGCGAGGCCGGTGCCCAGGTGCTGGGCACCATCGCCGCCGAGCTGGCCTATGGCGAGGGCCTGCAGGCCCACGCGCAGGCGGCAGAGATGCGGCTGACGACGCCCCTCAAGCCGCGCTGATCGCACCCCGTGGCAGGGTGCCTGGCGCGGGTGCCGTCGCCTTGGCCTGAGAGGCTGCAGCGGGGGCGGGCGGGCAGGCGGCCCCTGCCACGGACCGGTGCTTCGCCCAGTTCAGGCGGGCGGGCCGGTGGCCTTCGGCGCTCACGCGCAGCCGCACGGGCCCGGTGAACGACAGGCGCTGGCCGGCCTCCAGGAAATAGTCTTCCAGCAGGCCGTCGCAGGTCACCCACACGCGGCCTTGTTCCACTTCGAGCAGGGCCATGTCGCCCGCACGGAAGTCCAGCACCTGGACGGCCTGCAGTGGCGGCAGCGGCTGGCGCTTCCATTGCAGGGTGAGCGGGACCGCTGGCGGGGTCGGCAAAGCGGGCGACGGGAGGGTGGGGGTGTGCAGCGAGTTCATGCCTTCACTGTGCGGCCACCCGCCGTGCGCCGCCAGCCACAGGCATGGACCATCTGGGCCAGTACAGAACCATGTACCAGCCCATCTGTACTGGTTGTACTGGCCCGCCTCTGTACTGTCTGCCGGCCAGGGTGCCAGTACAGAATGCAGCATGGCCACCGATGACGCACCCCCGCTGTACCTGCAGATCGCCGAGCAGCTCGCGCAGCTGATCCGCAATGGCACCCTGGCGCGCGGCGAAAAGCTGCCGTCGGTGCGCGAGCTGGCGCGCCAGCATGCCGTGGCGCAGACCACGGTGGTGCAGGCCTACCACTGGCTGGAGGATGCACGCCTGATCACCGCGCGCCCGCGCTCGGGCTTCTTCGTCGCGGCGCGACCGGTGAGCCTGCCCGAGCCCAGCACGCCGCGCCCCCTGCGCCGTCCGCGCGAGGTGTCTGTGGACTGGCTGGGCCAGCGCATCCTGGGCCGCAACCAGCCGGTGGACATGATCTCGTACAGCAGCGGCACGCCCGGCCCCGAGCTGTTCAACCCCGACCGCGTGCGCCGCGCCGTCGTGCGCGCCGCGCAGCGCCACCGCAACCTGCTGTGCACCTACCCCAGCTCCTCGGGCCACGAAGACGCCCGCCGCGCCATCGCGCGCTACGCCGTGGGCCTGGGCTGCAGCCTGGACCCCGAGAACATCGTGGTCACCGGCGGCTGCATGGACTCCATTGCGCTGTGCCTGCGCGCCGTCACCCAGCCGGGCGACGTGGTGGCGCTGGAGTCGCCCACGCATTTCTCCTTTCTGGAGGTGCTGCAGGGCCTGCACCTCAAGGCGCTGGAAATTCCCACCCACCCGCGCAACGGCCTGTCGCTGGATGCGCTGCAGCTGGCGCTGGAAACCCAGCCGGTCAAGGCCGTGATGATCGTCCCCACGCTCAGCAACCCGCTGGGCAGCTGCATGCCGCAGGCCGAGCGCAAGCGCCTGGCGCAGATGGCGGCGCGCCATGGCATGGCGGTGATCGAGGACGCGATCTACAACGACCTCGTGGAGGTGGACGAGATGCGCCGCACCGTCAAGTCGTACGACACCACGGGCCACGTGATGCTGTGCGATTCGTTTTCCAAGACGCTGGCGCCGGGCCTGCGCCTGGGCTGGCTGGAGGCCGGGCGCTGGGCCGACAAGCTGCGCGCCATCAAGGACCTGCAGGCGGGCGGGCAGTCGGCCGTGCTGGAGCTGGCGCTGGCCGACCTCATCACCCAGGCCGGCCATGCCGCCGCGATGCGCCAGCTGCGCGCGGCCGTGGCCGCGCGCATGGACGAGGTGCGCCGCATCATCGCCGCGCACTTTCCGCAGGGCACCCGGGTGAGCGACCCGCCCGGCGGGCTGCTGCTGTGGCTGGAGCTGCCGCGCGCGCTCGATTCGGTGCAGCTGCACGAGGCCTGCCTGGCGCAGCAGATCCTGATCGCGCCCGGCACGGTGTTCAGCGCCAGCGGGCGGTTTCGCAACTGCCTGCGCATTGGCGTGGGCGGTGACTGGTCGCCTGCCCATCTGGCGGCCCTGCGCACCGTGGGCGACATGGCGTGCCAGATGCTGCGGGCAGGGACACAGCTCAAGGCCGCGTAACCGCCCAGAAAACAACACGAAGTTCGTGGTGCACGAAGTTCGTGTAATATTTCAGCCATGAAAAACATCACCGTGACCATGGACGACACCGTCGCCGAATGGGTGCGCGTGGAAGCCGCCAGGCGCGGCAGCAGCGTCTCGCGCCTGCTGGGGGAATGGCTGGCCGAAAAGATGCGCCAGGAAGACGCTTACGCCCAGGCCATGCGCGAGGCGCTGGGGTTTGAATCCTGGGGTGCGTCCAGCGGCCCGTATGTGCCCCGCGAAACCCTGTTTCTGCGCTGAGCGGTGCAATACCCATGAGCACCGTCCCCATCTTTGTCGATACCGAAATCCTGCTGGCCAGCGTGGACGACCGCGATGCCGAGCGCCAGGCGCGGGCCCGCGAATGGATCAGCTTTTGCTGGCAGACGCGCAGCGGCCGCATCAGCTCGCAGGTGCTCAACGAGCTGTACAACCAGGCGATCCAGCGCTTTGATGGCCCGCAGGTGCTGCAGCAGGTGCGCGCCCAGGTGCGCCGCCTGCGCGTGTGGCTGCCGCCGCACCTGGACTCCTACACCGTGGACGGCGCCTGGGACCTGCAGGACCGCTACCGCCTGGGCTACTGGGATGCGCTCATCCTCTCGTCCGCCCACCAGCAGGGCTGCCGCTACCTGCTGACCGAAGCCCTGCCGCACGGCGAGCCCCTGGACGCCGTGCGCCCCATCAACCCGTTTCTCATCACCCCCAACGAACTGGACACCACCGAATGACTACTCCCGCGTCGTCTCCCCTCCAGGCCCTGGCCCGCATCCGCCCCGACGTGCGCGCCATGCATGCCTACGGCGTGCAGCCTTCCGCCGGCATGCTCAAGATGGACGCGATGGAGAACCCGTTCCGCCTGCCCGCGCACCTGCAGGCCGCGCTGGGCCAGCGCCTGGGCGCGGTCGCGCTCAACCGCTACCCCGGCGACCGCCTGCTGGACCTGAAGGCCGCGCTGGCCCAATACGCCGGCCTGCCCGAGGGCTACGGCATCGTGCTGGGCAACGGCTCGGACGAACTCATCACCCTGCTGGCCCTGGCCTGCGCGCAACCCGGCACGGGCCAGCGCGCCACCATGCTGGCGCCCATGCCGGGCTTCGTGATGTACCCGCTGTCCGCGCAACTGCAGGGCCTGGATTTTGTGGGTGTGCCGCTCACGCCCGATTTCGAGCTGGATGAGCCCGCCATGCTGGCCGCCATCGCGCAGCACAACCCCGCCATCACCTACATCGCCTACCCGAACAACCCCACGGCCACGCTGTGGGACGAGGGCGCGGTGCAGCGCATCGTCGACGCCGCGGGCGCGCAGGGCGGCATCGTGGTCATGGACGAGGCCTACCAGCCCTTTGCCAGCCGCACCTTCATCGACCGCATGCGGGCCGAGCCAGCCCGCAACGCCCACGTGCTGCTCATGCGCACGCTCAGCAAGTTCGGCCTGGCGGGCGTGCGCCTGGGCTACCTCATCGGCCCCGCCGCGTTCGTGAGCGAGATCGACAAGGTGCGCCCGCCCTACAACGTGAGCGTGCTCAACTGCGAGGCCGCGCTGTTCGCGCTGGAGCACGCCGACGTGTTCGCCGGGCAGGCCGCCGAGATCCGCGCCGAGCGCACGAAGCTCCTGGCGGCCCTGCGGCAGATGCCCGGCATCGAAAAATGCTGGGACAGCGAGGCCAACATGATCCTCGTCCGTGTGGCGGATTCCGCCCGGGCGTACGAGGGCATGAAAAACCGCAAGGTCCTGGTCAAGAACGTTTCTACAATGCACCCATTGCTGGCCAACTGCCTGCGCCTCACGGTGGGCGCCGCCTCCGACAACGCGCAGATGCTCGCCGCCCTGCAAGCCTCCCTATGACTTCCTCCGCACTCGTCACTTCCGCAACGCCCGATCCCCTGGCCGACCGCATCGCCGAGGTCAGCCGCAACACTGCCGAGACGCGCATCCGCGTGCGCATCAACCTCGACGGCACGGGCCAGGCCAAGCTTTCCACCGGCATCGGCTTCTTCGACCACATGCTCGACCAGATCGCCCGCCACGGGCTGATCGACCTCGACATCGACTGCGAAGGCGACCTGCACATCGATGGCCACCACACGGTCGAAGATGTGGGCATCACGCTGGGCCAGGCCTTTGCGCGCGCCGTGGGCGACAAGAAGGGCATCCGCCGCTACGGCCACGCCTACGTGCCGCTCGACGAAGCGCTGTCGCGCGTGGTGGTGGATTTCTCGGGCCGCCCGGGGCTGCACATCGACGTGAAGTTCACGGCCGGCAGCATCGGCCAGCTCGATACGCAGCTGGTGTACGAGTTCTTCCAGGGCTTCGTGAACCACGCGGGCGTCACGCTGCACATCGACAATCTCAAGGGCATCAATGCCCACCACCAGTGCGAAACCATCTTCAAGGCCTTCGGGCGCACGCTGCGCGCGGCGCTGGAGCGCGATCCGCGCTCGGTGGGCGTCATTCCGTCCACCAAGGGCTCCTTGTGAAATTTTTGAGCCAGATCAAGCGCTAACGCTTGATGAATAAGCGCCAATAGCTATGAATATGGAAGCAAAAACCGT
Source organism: Acidovorax sp. GW821-FHT10E03 (assembly GCF_059415205.1). Lineage (NCBI taxonomy): Bacteria > Pseudomonadati > Pseudomonadota > Betaproteobacteria > Burkholderiales > Comamonadaceae > Acidovorax > Acidovorax sp. GW821-FHT10E03. Next base: position 130,401 of record NZ_JBWKMU010000012.1, read on the forward strand.
TGCGGTCGTGGACTACGGCATGGGCAACCTGCGCTCGGTGTCGCAGGCCGTGCAGGCCGCCGCAGAGGGCACCGGCTGGACCGTGGTCGTCACGCAGCGTCCCGAGGACGTGCGCGCGGCGCAGCGCATCGTGCTGCCGGGGCAGGGCGCCATGCCCGACTGCATGCGCGAGCTGCGCGAATCCGGCCTGCAGGAATCCGTGCTCGAAGCGGCCGCCGCCAAGCCGATGTTCGGCGTGTGCGTGGGCATGCAGATGCTGCTGGACCACAGTGCCGAGGGCCCCCATGGAGGAACGCCCGGCCTGTCGCTGATCCACGGCGATGTGCGCAAGTTCGACCTGGCGGGCCGCACCCAGCCCGACGGCAGCCGCTACAAGGTGCCCCAGATGGGCTGGAACCAGGTGCGCCAGGTGCCGCACGCGGGCAAGGTGCACCCGGTGTGGGCCGGCGTGCCCGACCACAGCTACTTCTACTTCGTGCACAGTTTCTATGCGGTGCCGCGAGACGCGGCCCACTGCGCGGGGCAGGCGGACTACGGCGGTGTGTTCGCCGCCGCCGTTGCGCGCGATAATATTTTCGCCACGCAATTTCACCCTGAAAAGAGCGCGGAGCACGGCCTGGCCCTGTACCGCAATTTTCTGCACTGGAATCCCTAATCCAACCCGTTCGGGCCGAGCCCTGCCTCGCCCTTTTCCTCCCGAACTTCACCACCATGCTGCTCATCCCCGCCATCGACCTCAAGGACGGCCACTGCGTACGCCTCAAGCAAGGCGATATGGACCAATCCACCACCTTCGGAGAAGACCCTGCCGCCATGGCGCGCAAGTGGGTGGATGCCGGTGCGCGCCGCCTGCACCTGGTGGACCTGAACGGCGCCTTCGCGGGCGTGCCCAAGAACTACACCGCCATCAAGTCCATCCTCCAGGAGGTGGGCGACGACATCCCGGTGCAGCTCGGCGGCGGCATCCGTGACCTGGACACCATCGAGAAATACATCGACGGCGGCCTGCGCTACGTGATCATCGGCACGGCAGCGGTCAAGAACCCCGGCTTCCTGAAGGACGCGTGCAGCGCCTTTGGCGGCCACATCATCGTGGGCCTCGATGCCAAGGACGGCAAGGTGGCCACCGACGGCTGGAGCAAGCTCACGGGCCACGAGGTCGTGGACCTGGCCAGGAAGTTCGAGGACTGGGGCGTCGAGTCCATCATCTACACCGACATCGGCCGCGACGGCATGCTCTCGGGCATCAACATCGACGCGACGGTGAAGCTCGCGCAGTCGCTCTCCATCCCCGTGATCGCCTCGGGCGGCCTGTCCAACATGGCCGACATCGAACAGCTGTGCGCCGTCGAGGAAGAGGGCGTCGAAGGCGTGATCTGCGGCCGCGCCATCTACAGCGGCGACCTTGATTTCGCGGCAGCGCAGGCGCGCGCCGACGAGTTGAATGGATAACCCCCCTGAGCGGCTGCGCCGCTTCCCCCAAGGGGGACGACGCCAGTGGCCTGGCGAAGCCAGTTCCACGGCGTCCGCTGGCCTCGGCAACGCCCCATCCACGAATCGCTGACTGACATGCTTGCCAAACGCATCATCCCCTGCCTCGACGTCACCGGAGGCCGCGTGGTCAAGGGCGTCAACTTCGTCGAACTGCGCGATGCGGGCGACCCCGTCGAGATCGCCGCGCGCTACAACGCGCAGGGCGCCGACGAACTCACCTTCCTGGACATCACCGCCACCAGCGATGGCCGTGACCTGATCCTGCCCATCATCGAGGCCGTGGCCAGCCAGGTGTTCATCCCGCTCACCGTGGGCGGCGGCGTGCGCACGGTCGAGGACGTGCGCCGCCTGCTCAACGCGGGCGCCGACAAAACCAGCTTCAACTCGGCCGCCATCGCCAACCCCGAGGTGATCGACGCCGTCTCGGCCAAGTACGGCGCGCAGTGCATCGTGGTGGCCATCGATGCCAAGCGCCGCTCGCCAGAAGACGCCCAGCGCACCGGCCCCAACGGCCGGGCCGTGGGAGAGGGCTGGGACGTGTACAGCCACGGCGGGCGCAAGAACACGGGCCTGGACGCCGTGGCCTGGGCCGCCGAGATGGCGCGCCGGGGCGCCGGCGAGATCCTGCTCACCAGCATGGACCGCGATGGCACCAAGTCCGGCTTCGACCTCGCCCTCACGCGTGCCGTGAGCGACGCCGTGGGCGTGCCCGTGATCGCCTCGGGCGGCGTGGGCAACCTCGACCACCTGGCCGACGGCATCCAGACCGGTGGAGCCGACGCGGTGCTGGCGGCCAGCATCTTCCATTACGGCGAATACACCGTGGGCCAGGCCAAGGCGCGCATGGCCGAACGCGGCATTCCCGTGCGGCTGTGAAGCAATTGCTATTAAAAGAATAGCTATCGGCGCTTGATGGAAAAGCGCCAGATGCCCAAAAGACTGAGTAAATCCGGGGGCACGCACGTTCCCGGCGATCCAAATCGCCGACAATCCCGCCCATGAACTGGCTCAACGAAGTGAAATGGGATGCGCAGGGCCTGGTGCCCGTGATCGCGCAGGAGCAGGGCACGGGCGACGTGCTGATGTTTGCGTGGATGAACCGCGAGGCGCTGGAGAAAACCGCGGAGCTCGGCCGCGCCGTGTATTTCAGCCGCTCGCGCGGCAAGCTGTGGTTCAAGGGCGAGGAGTCCGGCCACGTGCAGACGGTGCATGAAATCCGCCTGGACTGCGACAACGACGTGGTGCTGCTCAAGGTGACCCAGCTGGGCCACGAGCCCGGCATCGCCTGCCACACGGGCCGCCACAGCTGCTTTTTCAGCGTGCTCAAGGATGGCGCCTGGCAGGCGGTCGATCCGGTCTTGAAAGACCCTGAATCCATCTACAAGTAAGAGCCATGAGTTCCAACGATTCCCTCGCACGCCTGGCCGATGTGATTGAAAGCCGCAAGCCGGCCAACGGCGGCGATCCCGAGAAGAGCTACGTCTCGCGCCTGCTGCACAAGGGGCCGGACGCGTTCCTGAAGAAGATCGGCGAGGAAGCCACCGAGGTCGTCATGGCCGCCAAGGACGTGGACCACGGCGCCGACAAGTCCAAGCTCGTCTACGAGGTGGCGGACCTGTGGTTCCACTCCCTGGTGGCGCTGGCCCACTATGGCCTCACGCCCGCCGACGTGCTGGCCGAGCTGGAGCGCCGCGAGGGCACCAGCGGCATCGAGGAAAAAGCCTTGCGCAAGGCCGTTGCGCGCGCCACCCAGGAGGGTTCCCCATGAACGATATCGTCGACGTGCAGACCACCAGCCAGAAGGCGCAGGGCCTCAAGAACATCGGCTGGGTCAGCTATGTGCTGCACCTGATCGTGGCGGTGGGCGCCGTCCTTCCGGGGGCGCAGGGCAGCCTGGTGCTGCTCTTGATTGCGCTGGTGCTGGATCTGGTCAAGCGCGGAGATGCCGAAGGCACCTGGCAGGCCAACCATTTTTCCTGGCGCATCCGGTCCGTGCTGTGGGCCGGCGTGCTGTACGCGGTCACGTCGCCGCTGTGGCTGCTGCTGATCGCGCCGGGCTGGATCGCCTGGGGCGTCATTTCGCTGTGGTTCCTGTACCGCATCGTGCGCGGCATGCTGGCCATGAGCAAGAACCAGGCCGTGGATGCCTGAGCCTGGCGCGCCGCTCCCCCGCCTGAACCTGGCCCTGCAGGGCGGCGGCTCGCACGGCGCGCTGACCTGGGGCGTGCTGGATGCGCTGCTCGAGGACGGGCAGTGGCACTTCGAGGGCGTGAGCGGCACCAGCGCCGGTGCCATGAACGCCGTGGCCCTGGCACACGGCTTTGCCAAGGCCGCACACGAACACAAGGACCCGCACGAAGCCCACCTGGCGGGCTGCCAGCAGGCGCGCGAGACGCTCACCCGCCTGTGGGAAGGCGTGGGCACGCTGGGCAGCCTGATGTGGGGTTCGCCGCTGTCGGCCGCCAACCCCATGATGGGGCTGATGCGGCAGTGGCTGTCGCCCTACCAGACCAACCCGCTGGACATCAACCCGCTGCGCCGCCTGCTGGAGCGCGAGGTGGATTTCGACCTGCTGTGCACCGCGCGGCGCGCCAGCAGCGCGGCGGGCGGGCCCAAGGTGTTCGTCTGCGCCACCAACGTGCGCACGGGGCGGGGCGAGATCTTCTCGGGCTCCAGGCTCAGCGCCGATGCCGTGATGGCCTCGGCCTGCCTGCCGCTGATGTTCAAGGCCGTGGAGATCGACGGCCAGCACTACTGGGATGGCGGCTACTCGGGCAACCCCGCGCTGCACCCGCTGATCTACCAGACCGAGGCCTCGGACATCCTGCTCGTGCAGATCAACCCCATCGAGCACCTGGAGCTGCCGCATTCCGGCGCCGAGATCATGGAACGCATGAACGAGGTCACCTTCAACGCCAGCCTGCTGGCCGAGATGCGCGCCATCGAGTTCGTGCGCCGCCTGCTCGCCGAGGGCAAGCTCGACCCGCGCCGCTACAAGAGCGTGCGCATGCACCGCATCGACGGCGGCTCGGTGCTGGCCCCGTTCGGCGCCGACAGCAAGATGCGCGCGGACCTGGCCTTCGTGCGCAAGCTGTTCGCCCTGGGCCGCACGGCCGGACAGGAATGGCTGCATGCGCACCGCAAGGATGTGGGCGTGCGCCCGACCATCAAGATCGCTGACAATGCGTGAAGCCTCCTGTGTCGCCTGTGGCGCCTTCCCCCTCAGGGGGACGCCACCCGTGGCCTGGCGGAGCCAGTTCCACGGTGGCGCTGGCCTGGGGCGCGCCGGTGGCAATGGCTTGGGGTTGAGCAGCGCCCGGTGAACTGTTAACTTCGTACCGACATTTTTCTCATGCACGATCCGAACTGCCTTTTCTGCAAGATCATCGCGGGCCAGATTCCTTCGAAGAAGGTCTATGAAGACGAGGAGATCTTCGCCTTCCACGACATCCACCCCTGGGCGCCGGTGCACTTTCTGATGGTGCCCAAGCGGCATGTCCCTTCGATGGCGCAGGTCACCGCAGACGATGCGGGAGTTCTGGGGCGCATGATGGCGCTGGCGCCCCGGCTGGCCCTGGAGCAGGGCTGCAACCCGTACCCCGAGGGTGGCTTTCGCGTCGTGGTAAACACGGGGCTTGAAGGCGGGCAGGAAATCCACCACCTGCATGTTCACGTGATGGGCGGCCCCCGCCCTTGGCTCAAAGGCTGAACCAGGCTGACGGCGCGTGCCGATAGTTTCCCGCTGGCGGGCAAGGGCGTCGGACTTCGGTCGCGGCCCCCGTCTAAAATGACTGCAATTCGTTAGGAGATATTCCATGGGCTCTTTTTCCATCTGGCACTGGCTGATCGTGCTGCTGATCGTTGTCATGGTGTTCGGCACCAAGAAGCTCAAGAACATGGGCTCCGACCTCGGGGGCGCCGTCAAGGGCTTCAAGGACGGCATGAAGGACGGTTCGGCCGATGCCCCCGCCACCCCTCCCGCAGGCCAGGTTGCCAACAACCCGGCGGCCGACAAGACCACCATCGATGTCGAAGCCAAGCAAAAGAGCTGAGCGCGCCGTCCGCACCGGCCCCCGCATGCCTTTTCGCCTGACCCATGATTGATATTGGCCTGTCCAAGATGGCGCTGATCGGCGCGGTGGCACTCATCGTCATCGGGCCGGAGAAGCTCCCGCGCGTGGCCCGCACGGTGGGTACGCTGCTGGGCAAGGCCCAGCGCTACGTGTCCGACGTCAAGGCCGAGGTGAACCGGTCCATGGAGCTCGATGAGCTCAAGAAAATGAAGGACACGGTGGAGACCGCCGCACGCGACGTGCACAACTCCATCCAGACCAGCGCCAGCGAGTTCGAGAAGGACTGGGCCTCGGCCACGGAGACCAGCAACGCCGACCTGCACGAGCCGCAGGCGCCCGTGGTGCCGGCCTACAAGCACCCTGGCAAGAACTGGCGCCTCAAGCGGGGCGCGGTGCCCCAGTGGTACAAGTCCCGCAGTGGCGTGCGCACGAAGGCGCAGTCCGGCGCGGCGCGCGTCGCGCGCTACCGCCCCCAGAAATTCCATTGATGACGACGATGCGGCGCGGCGTGCCGTGCGCGCTGCATGGGCGGCCTCCACGCCCCTGAAAACCCAATATGTCCGAAACCCCCTCCAAAGAAGACGAGCTGGCCGGTACCGAGCAGCCCTTCGTGCAGCACCTGATGGAGCTGCGCGACCGGCTGGTCAAGGCGCTCATTGCCATCGCCATCGCGGCGGCGATCCTGTTCTTCTTTCCCGGCCCTGGCGCGCTGTACGACTTCCTGGCGGCGCCGCTGGTGGCCCACCTGCCCAAGGGCGCCACGCTGATCGCCACCTCGGTGATCTCGCCGTTCATGGTGCCGCTCAAGATTTTGCTGATGTCGGCCTTCCTGCTGGCATTGCCCTTCGTGCTGTGGCAGGTGTGGGCCTTCGTGGCGCCGGGCCTGTACTCGCACGAGAAGAAGCTGGTGCTGCCGCTGGTGGTCTCCAGCACGCTGCTGTTCTTCATCGGGGTGGCGTTCTGCTACTACCTCGTGTTCGGGCAGGTGTTTGCGTTCATCCAGAGCTTCGCGCCCAAGAGCATCACGGCCGCGCCAGACATCGAAGCCTACCTGAGCTTCGTGCTGTCGATGTTCCTCGCGTTCGGCCTGGCGTTCGAGGTGCCCATCGCCGTGGTGGTGCTGGCCCGCATGGGCATCGTGAGCGTGCAGAAGCTGCGCGAGTTCCGCGGCTACTTCATCGTGCTGGCGTTCGTGATCGCCGCCGTCGTCACGCCGCCGGACGTGGTCTCGCAGCTGTCGCTGGCCGTGCCCATGTGCCTGCTGTACGAAGTGGGCATCTGGGCCGCGCAGATCTTCATCAAGCACACCAAGGCGCCTGAGGACACCGAGGAATCCGCCTCCGCGTCGTCCTGATCGATCGGCGCGCCGCCGTGGCGCGCTGGAAGGCGGGGTTGCACCGGGAGCCCCGGGCCTCCTGCTCCGCAAGGAATATCCAGATAAAAATAGCTGCCAGCGCTTGTCCGTCAAGCGTTGGCAGCTATTTTTTTGATAGTGCGCCGCAGTGCGGCCGCAGCTGCGTGGCCATCGGTGGGAACTGGCGCGCAGCCAGCCCGGGGCCATGGAACGCGGGTTTCGCCGGGCCGTCCGCGGCGCCCCCGTTGAGGGCGCCGCGCGGCGGCGCGGGGCTTGTTACCTCTTTCTCGGCTTTGGGCGCACGCCAGGGTTGATGCTCAGCTCCACCAGCTTGTCGCCGCGCTGCACCTTGAACGGGGCCACGGTTCCGGGCTTGAGCCCCGCCACGGCGGTCAGCAGTTCGGACACATTGCCCACGTTTTTTCCATCCACGCGCACGATCACGTCGCCGGGCCGCATGCCGGCCTGGGCCGCAGGGCCGTCCTGCAGCACGCCGGTGATGATCACGCCTTCGGTGGCCTTCACGCCGAAGGTCTCGGCCAGCTCGGGGGAGAGCTCGTTGGGCTCCACGCCGATCCAGCCGCGCGTGACCTGGCCGTCCTTCACGATGCCGTCCAGCACCAGCCGCGCGGTGGACACGGGGATCGCAAAGCCGATGCCCATGCTGCCGCCCGAGCGCGAGTAGATCGCGGTGTTGATGCCCATGAGGTTGCCGTTCACGTCCACCAGCGCGCCGCCCGAGTTGCCGGGGTTGATGGCCGCGTCGGTCTGGATGAAGTTCTCGAAGGTGTTGATGCCCAGCTGCGTGCGGCCCAGCGCGCTCACGATGCCGCTGGTCACCGTCTGGCCCACGCCGAACGGGTTGCCGATGGCCAGCACCTGGTCGCCCACGGCGAGCACGTCCGAGTTGCCCAGCACGATGACGGGCAGCTTGTCGAGTTCGATCTTGAGGATGGCCAGGTCGGTGTCGGGGTCGGTGCCGATCACGCGGGCGCGGGCGCGGCGGCTGTCGGTCAGCGTCACCTCGATCTCGTCGGCGCCCTCCACCACGTGGTTGTTGGTCAGGATGTAGCCGTCGGGGCTCACGATCACGCCGCTGCCCAGCCCGGCCTGCGCCTGCGCGCCCTGGTCGCCAAAGAAGAACTGGAACCAGGGGTCGTTGCTGCGCGGATGGCGCACGGCCTTGCTGGTATTGATGCTGACCACGGCGGGCGCGGCCTGGCGCGCGGCAGCGCTGAAGCTTCCCGCCGCTGGCTGCGGGCTGGCGGTGGTCGCGGGAGCCTCCAGCAGCGCGATGCCCGCGCCCGAGCGCGTGGTGGCACCCCGGCCCAGCCAGCTCGGCTGCAGCGTGGCGACGACGAAATAGGCGGCAACGAACACCGTCACGGCCTGGGAAAACAGCAACCAGATGCGCTTCATGAAATTCTTCTGTACCGATGAGGATGGGGCGGAAGGGGGTGTGGGGCTGGGGCTTTCGGCCTGCACGGCAGGCCCTGGCCGCCTCTGCGGGCACATTGTCCCCCAACTGGGACCGCCGGCGCGCGCGACAATAGCCGCATGAGCATTTCACGCACCCACCTTCTGCAGGCCTTCGACAGCCTGCTGCAGCCCGAGCGTTTCAAGGACTACGGTCCTAACGGCCTGCAGGTCGAGGGCAAGGCCGAAGTCCGCCGCATCGTGAGTGGCGTGACGGCCAGCCGCGCCCTGATCGAGGCGGCCATCCGCGAGCGGGCCGATGCCATCTTCGTGCACCATGGCCTGTTCTGGCGTGGCCAGGACGGCCGGGTGACGGGCTGGATGAAGCAGCGGCTGCAGCTGCTGCTGGCGCACGACATCAACCTGTTCGCGTACCACCTGCCGCTGGATGCGCACGCCGAACTGGGCAACAACGCCCAGCTGGGGCGCGTGCTGGGCCTTGCCGCCGATGCGCGGTTCGGGGAGCAGGACCTGGGATTCTCCGCGCCGGCGGCCTTCGCCGACGGCCAGGCGCTGGCCGACCACGTGGCCCGGGCACTGGGACGGGCCGTGACCCTCGTGCAGCCCGAGGCGGCGGGCGCGCAGCGGCAGCAGCCTCTGGGCCGCGTGGCCTGGTGCACGGGCGGCGCCCAGGGCTACTTCGAATCAGCGATTGCCGCGGGGGCGGATGCCTTCATCACCGGGGAGATTTCGGAGCCCCAGGCCCATCTGGCACGCGAGATGGGCGTGTGTTTCATCGCGGCGGGGCACCACGCCACCGAGCGCTACGGAGCGCCGGCCGTCGCCGCGCACGTGTCCGGGCTGCTGGGCCTGGGGCATGTGTTCATCGAAATCCCCAACCCGGCCTGAGGGCCGCGAAGCCTTTTGGTGATATTGCTATTTAATCAATAGCATTTGGCGCTTTTCTCTCCGGCGCTGGACGCTGATTCCATTTCCATTCCATCCCCATGACACCACTGGCCATCACCCAAGGCGATCCCGCAGGCATCGGCCCCGAGATTGTCGCCAAGGCCTTCCGCGATGCGCCCCAGGACCTGCAGGGCTGTTTCGTGGTGGGCGACGTCGCCACGCTGCGCCGTGCGGCGCAGGCCATCGTGCGCCCCGGCGTTCCGGCCGTGCCGGTGGCGCAGATCGCGGCGGCGGCGCAGGCCCTGGCGATGCCTCCCCGCTGCATTCCGGTGCTGGCCCTGCCCGGCATCCCGGGACCGCAGCCCTGGGGGCGGATCAGCGCCGAGGCGGGGCGGGCGGCGGCCGACAGCGTGGTCTGGGCCGCGCGGGCAGCGCTCCGGGGCGAGGTGGCGGGCCTGGTGACGGCGCCGCTGCACAAGGAGGCGCTGTCGGCCGCCGGCGTCGCTTTCCCGGGCCATACCGAGTTGCTGCAGGCCGAGGCCGCTGCGCACCAGGGCGTGGCACTGGCGCAGATGCCCGTGCGCATGATGCTCGCCAGCGACGAGCTGCGCACGGTGCTGGTCAGCATCCACGTGTCGCTGCGCGACGCGATCGACGCGGTCACGCCAGGCAATGTGCTGCAGACCCTGCAGATCACGCACGCCGCATTGGCGCGCAGCCTGGGCCGCGCGCCGCGCATGGCGGTGGCGGGGCTCAATCCCCACGCGGGCGAGGGCGGGCTGTTCGGGCGCGAGGAAGTGGAGGTGATTGCACCGGCCATTGCCGCGGCGCGGGCGCAGGGCCTGGACGTGCACGGCCCGTTCGCGCCGGACACGGTGTTCATGCGTGCGCGCAGCACACCCGCACGCTCTGGCGAGTTCGACGTGGTTGTCGCGATGTACCACGACCAGGGCCTCATCCCGGTGAAGTACCTGGGCGTGGACAAGGGCGTGAACGTGACCCTGGGCCTGCCGCTGGTGCGTACCAGCCCCGACCATGGCACGGCGTTCGACATCGCGGGGCAGGGCGTGGCCGACGCCGCGAGCCTCATCGAGGCGGTGCGCATGGCGCGGGCGCTGTGTGAGTGAATTGCACGCTGGCGCTTGATGGTAAAGCGCTGAGTGCTACTTTTTATATGGCAACCGAGAGAGTGGCACCAAACCAGCGCCACCCGCGAAACCGGCGCACCTCACGGCAGCGCACCCGTGGAGCCGGCTTTGCCAAGCCACCGGGCGCGTCCCTCGTGGGGAGGCGCGCAGCGCCTCAGGGGGCTATCTCTTCAGGCTGTCCCGGATCTCGCGCAGCAGCACGATGTCTTCCGGTGGCGCGGCCGGGGCTTCGGGGGCAGCGGGGGCTTCGCGCTTGAGGCGGTTGATCTGCTTGATCATCATGAAGATGATGAACGCCAGAATGATGAAATTGACGGCCACGGTCAGGAAGTTGCCGTAGGCAAACACCGGCACGCCTGCCTTCTTGAGGGCGTCCAGCGTCATGGCGGTGCCAGGCGGCACCGTGCCCAGCACCACGAACAGGTTGGAAAAATCGAGCTTGCCGAACACCAGCCCGACCACCGGCATGATCAGGTCCGACACGACCGAGTCCACGATCTTGCCGAAGGCCCCCCCAATGATGACGCCCACGGCGAGGTCAATCACATTGCCCTTGACCGCGAACTCCCTGAACTCCTGCATCATCCCCATGTTGTGCTCCTTGTGTGAATGGCGATCCCGGAGTATTGCCCGGAGCGGTGGCCTGTCAAGACAGTCCCTCACTTTGAAATAACCATTTTCACTCCGCTACAATTCGCGGTTGACCCCAATCTAGCGATGTTCATCGAGGATCCCCATGAGTGACACTCCAATCGACTCCAGCAAACGGACGTGGCTGATCGCGTCCGGCTGTGCTGGTGCGGTGGGCGGCGTGGCAACCGCCGTACCTTTCGTGAGTACTTTTCAGCCCTCCGAGCGCGCCAAAGCCGCCGGTGCTGCCGTCGAGGTGGATATTTCCGCCCTCAAGCCCGGAGAAAAAGTCACTGTGGAGTGGCGCGGCAAGCCCGTCTGGATCATCAAGCGTACGCCCGAGCAGCTCGCCGAGCTGCCCAAGCTCGATGGCCAGCTCGCGGATCCCAAGTCTGAACGCAAGCCTTCCGAACTCACGCCCGAGTACGCGCGCAACGAAGCCCGCTCCATCAAGCCGGAAATCTTCGTGGGCGTGGGCATCTGCTCGCACCTGGGCTGCTCGCCCTCCGACAAGTTCCAGCCCGGCGCCCAGCCGTCGCTGCCCGACGACTGGAAGGGCGGTTTCCTGTGCCCCTGCCACGGCTCCACGTTCGACATGGCCGGCCGCGTCTTCAAGAACAAGCCCGCACCCGACAACCTCGAAGTGCCCCCCCACATGTACCTTACCGAGACGCGCCTGCTGATCGGTGAAGACAAGAAGGCTTGAAGGAGCACGACGACATGGCTGAATTCAAGGAAATCTCTCCCAACGCCTCGGCGGGCGCCAAGGTCACGAACTGGTTCGAGAACCGCTTCCCGACCGCTTTCGACGCCTACAAGGTGCACATGTCGGAGTACTACGCTCCGAAGAACTTCAACTTCTGGTACATCTTCGGCTCGCTGGCGCTGGTCGTGCTGGTGATCCAGATCGTGACCGGCATCTTCCTGGTCATGCACTACAAGCCCGATGCCAGCCTGGCGTTCGCGTCGGTCGAGTACATCATGCGCGATGTGCCCTGGGGCTGGCTGATCCGCTACATGCACTCCACGGGCGCGTCGGCGTTCTTCGTGGTGGTGTACCTGCACATGTTCCGTGGCCTCATCTACGGCAGCTACCGCAAGCCGCGCGAGCTGGTCTGGATCTTCGGCTGCGCCATCTTCCTGTGCCTGATGGCGGAAGCCTTCATGGGCTACCTGCTGCCCTGGGGCCAGATGTCGTACTGGGGCGCCCAGGTGATCGTGAACCTGTTCGCGGCCATCCCTTTCATCGGTCCTGACCTCGCGCTGCTGATCCGTGGCGACTACGTGGTGGGCGACGCCACGCTGAACCGCTTCTTCAGCTTCCACGTGATCGCCGTGCCGCTGGTGCTGCTCGGCCTGGTGGTGGCGCACTTGCTGGCGCTGCACGATGTGGGTTCCAACAATCCCGACGGCGTGGAAATCAAGGGCCCCAAGGCGCCCAAGGATGCCAATGGCAAGCCGCTCGACGGCGTGCCTTTCCATCCCTACTACACGGTGCATGACATCTTTGCCTTGTCCATGTTCCTGATGGCCTTCACGGCGGTGGTGTTCTTCGCGCCCGAGTTCGGCGGCTACTTCCTCGAGTACAACAACTTCATCCCCGCGGACCCGCTCAAGACGCCCGCTCACATCGCGCCGGTCTGGTACTTCACGCCGTTCTATTCGATGCTGCGTGCCATTACCACCGAAATGATGTACGTGCTGGTCCTGTGCGTGGTGGCCGGTGCGGGCTTTGGCGTGCTCAAGGCGAAGCTGCCCAGCTTCATCAAGGTGGGCATCGCGGGTGCGGCTGTGGTCGTGATCGCGATGATGCTGTCCATCGACGCCAAGTTCTGGGGCGTGGTGGTGATGGGCGGTGCCGTGGTCATCCTGTTCTTCCTGCCCTGGCTGGACCACAGCCCGGTCAAGTCGATCCGCTACCGTCCGGACTGGCACAAGTACCTGTATGGCGTCTTCGTGATCATCTTCCTGATCCTGGGCTACCTGGGCGTGCAGCCCCCGTCTCCCATCGGCGAACGCGTATCGCAAGTGGGCACGCTGTTCTACTTCGGCTTCTTCCTGCTGATGCCCTGGTGGAGCCGCATTGGCCAGGCCAAGGCAGTGCCCGACCGCGTGACCTTTGTGGCGCACTGAGCCTGGAGACAACAACAATGAAGAAACTCATCCTCACGCTGATCGCCGCGGTGGGCCTGGCGGCCGGTGCTGCCCACGCCTCGGGTGGTGACACCATCGCCTGGGACAAGGCGCCCAACAAGACCAACGACCTGGCCTCCCTGCAAAACGGCGCCAAGGTATTCGTCAACTACTGCCTGAGCTGCCATTCGGCTGCCTTCATGCGCTTCAACCGCCTGCGCGACATCGGCCTGACCGAGCAGCAGATCAAGGACAACCTGCTGTTCACGACCGACAAGGTCGGCGAGACCATGAAGGCGTCCATCGATCCCAAGCAGGCCAAGGAATGGTTCGGCGCCAACCCGCCGGACCTGACCGTGATCGCGCGTTCGCGCGCCGGCCACGGCGGCACGGGTGCCGACTACCTCTACACCTTCCTGCGCACGTTCTACCGCGACGACACCAAGGCCACCGGCTGGAACAACCTGGCTTTCCCGAGCGTGGGCATGCCCCATGTGCTGTGGGAAATGCAGGGCGACCGCCGCCCCGTGTTCGAAGAGCACGAGAGCCATGGCCACAAGACCCAGGTGTTCAAGGGCTGGGAGCAGGTCAAGCCAGGCACGATGACCCCGCTGCAGTTCGACCAGACCGTGGGCGACCTCGTGAACTACCTGCAGTGGATGGGTGAGCCCGCCCAGAACACCCGCGTGCGCGTGGGGGTGTGGGTGCTGATCTTCCTCGGTTTCTTCACCATCATCGCCTGGAGGCTGAACGCAGCCTTCTGGAAGGATGTGAAGTAAGCAGCACGAGCCGTAGATCCATGAGAAGGCGCCCTTCGGGGTGCCGCCGGATTGTTTGCAGAGTGGGCGCTTTTGGCGTCCCACTCTTTTGATTTTTAGGAGCCTCCCACCATGATGGTGCTTTATTCGGGTACGACCTGTCCCTTCTCCCACCGCTGCCGCTTCGTCCTGTTCGAAAAAGGCATGGACTTTGAAATCCGCGATGTGGACCTGTACAACAAGCCCGAAGACATCAGCGTGATGAACCCGTACGGCCAGGTGCCCATCCTGGTCGAGCGCGACCTGATCCTGTACGAGTCGAACATCATCAATGAGTACATCGACGAGCGCTTCCCGCACCCCCAGCTGATGCCCGGCGACCCGGTCGACCGCGCCCGCGTGCGCCTGTTCCTGCTCAACTTCGAGAAGGAGCTGTTCGTGCACGTGAACATCCTGGAGTCGCGCGCCACCAAGGGCAACGAAAAGGCGCTGGAAAAGGCGCGCGCCCACATCCGCGACCGTCTCACGCAGCTGGCCCCCGTGTTCCTCAAGAACAAGTACATGCTGGGCGACAACTTCTCCATGCTGGACGTGGCGATTGCCCCGTTGCTGTGGCGCCTGGACTACTACGGCATCGACCTGTCCAAGAACGCGGCGCCGCTGCTCAAGTACGCCGAGCGCATCTTCTCGCGCCCTGCCTACATCGAAGCGCTGACGCCGTCCGAAAAGGTCATGCGCAAGTAATCTGCGGCCTGCCCAATTTCTCTTCATCTACCGCAGCAGCCACCCATCTTCATGACCGCACAGGAATCCACCTCCACGCGCCCGTACCTCATTCGTGCCCTGTACGAGTGGTGCACCGACAACGGGCTCACGCCCTATGTGGCCGTGCGCGTGGACGATTCCGTGCAAGTGCCGCGCGAGTACGTGAAGGATGGCGAGATCGTCCTGAACATCAGCTTTGACGCGACGAGCGCCTTGCAGCTGGGCAACGATTTCATCGAGTTCAAGGCCCGCTTCGGCGGCAAGCCGCGCGAGATCCTGGTGCCCGTGGGCCGGGTCATCGCCATCTATGCCCGTGAAAACGGCCAGGGCATGGCGTTTCCTCCCCCGGTGGATGTGCTCGCTGGCAGCAGCGGTGCGGGCCCGGCGGCGCCAGCGCTGCCGGAGGCATTGCCATCGGCGCAGGATGTGGTGGCGGCCGGGGCTGTGCCTGCTCCCGAGGACCGCGTGGTCCAACTGGTGCCCTCCGACGATGGCAAGAAGGACGGCGACGGCGGCGACGCGCCGCGGCCTCCCCCGGCAGCGGGTGGTGCCCGGCCTTCTCTCAAGCGGGTCAAATAACGGCCCCAGCATTTTTTTGAGGCTGCTTTTTCCACTATAAAATGCAGCCTTCGCCGGTTTAGCTCAGTTGGTAGAGCACCCGCCTTGTAAGCGGTAGGTCGTCAGTTCGATTCCGACAACCGGCACCATGTCCCTGGTGTTTCTCACGCATTCCCCGATCCTGGCGCAGGCCGTCAGGTTTGAACTTTCAGGCGAATCGCGTTAACCTCCCACCCCCGGCTGCGCAAATGCGCCTGCAGAGCAGGCAGCAGCTGGCGTATTTTTGCCGCTGCGGCATTGCTCTTGACGAGCAGGCACCAGGAGTCCCCATCGATGGGCCCCGCCTGGACCGTGGGACGCAGCGCCGCAGGAATCAGCATTTCAATGGCCTTGAGCCGATCACTGGAATCGCGTGTCAGCGCTGTGAGCTTGGCCAGCGTGGGAGAGTCCTCGCTGGCCTGCTGCAGGCTGACGGCGTAGTGGCGGCGGTTCATGGTGTGCGTCTTCGGGCGTGGAGAATTCGTAGTGCATCTGATTATCACGGACGCCAGGCTGGCGCGCAGCCGGGCCATTCACCTGTCTGGCACGCGCCTGCTCCTGGCCGGGCTGGCGGTGTCGCTGTGCCTCATGCTGGTGGCTGCGACGCTCTACCACTGGGTTTTCCTCAAGGGCGCGCGCGAAGGTTGGCCGATCGTGGGCTCGCTGGTCCGGCTGGTCGTGAAGGACGAGTTTGCCGAGCGGGACCGGTTTATGCGCGCCAACCTGGATGCGATGGCCCGCCGTGTCGGCGAGATGCAGGCCCGCATGGTGCAGCTGGAATCGCTGGGCGACCGCGTGCTGGGCCTGGCGGGCATGGCGCCCTCCGATATCCAGAAATCGGATGCCCGGGGGGGCGTGCTCGTGAGCGCGCGCAATCTGTCGATGGAGGAGCTGCAGTCCACGCTCGATGAGCTGGAGCGCCTGACCAACCAGCGGGTGGACCTGATGACGGTGCTCGAATCGCGCCTATTCGACCAGCACATCCGAAAGAAGATGATTCCCACCCATGCGCCGGTGACCGGCCGCGTGCCCGGCTCGTCCTTTGGCTGGCGGGTGGACCCGATCACGGGCCAGTCGGCGCTGCACACGGGGCTCGACTTCCAGGCCGATACGGGTACGCCCATCCTGGCCGCTGCCGGTGGCGTGGTGGTGACCCAGGAATACCACCCCGCCTACGGCAACATGATCGAGGTGGACCACGGCAACCAGCTGGTCACGCGCTACGCCCACGCATCGCGCACCCTGGTCAAGCAGGGGGACATCGTGCGCCGTGGCCAGAAGATTGCGGAGGTGGGGACCACGGGGCGTTCCACGGGCCCCCATCTGCATTTCGAGGTGCTGGTGCAGGGTGTTTTCCAGGACCCGCAGAAGTTTCTGAGCGCGGGCGGCGCGGGCCCCGCGGCGCAGGTTGCGGCGGTCCAGCCCCGCGCATCGCCCGGCCAGCCGGCCGTGCCCGCAGCGGGCAGGTAAAATCGCGGGTCCGGTGTTCAGGCCCGGGATTGCAAGCAGCTTGCAATCCATGGCGATGGACCCACCTGAACTCAATTCATCTTAGGGATTTCGGTCGCTTGGCGCGCTGATTGCAGCGGGCAAGCGGTCCTGTTCGCATGGCCACCAACTTCCTCACCAAACTATTCGGCAGCCGCAATGACCGGCTCCTCAAGCAGTACCGCAAGACGGTGACCCGCATCAATGCGATGGAGCCCGACTACGAAAAGCTGTCGGACGAGCAGCTTCGCGCCAAGACGCAGGAGTTCAAGGACCGTGTAGCCAAGGGCGAGTCGCTGGACGATATCCTCCCGGAGGCTTTCGCGGTGGTCCGCGAGGGCTCCAAGCGCATCATGAAGATGCGCCACTTCGATGTGCAATTGCTGGGCGGCATGGCGCTGCACTTTGGCAAGATTTCCGAAATGCGCACGGGTGAGGGCAAGACCCTCACCGCGACCTTGCCGGTGTACCTCAATGCCTTGTCGGGCAAGGGCGTGCATGTGGTGACCGTGAACGACTACCTGGCCAACCGCGACGCGCAATGGATGGGCCGGCTGTACAACTTCCTGGGCCTCACGGTGGGCATCAACCTGCCCAACATGCCGCGCGAGCAAAAGCAGGAAGCCTACCGCGCCGACATCACCTACGGCACGAACAACGAATACGGCTTTGACTACCTGCGCGACAACATGGTCTATGAAGCACAGGACCGCGTGCAGCAGGGCCTGAACTTCGCCATCGTCGACGAGGTGGACTCGATCCTGATCGACGAGGCGCGCACGCCCCTGATCATCAGTGGCCAGGCCGAAGACCACACGGCCATGTATATCGCCATGAACAAGGTGGTGCCGCTGCTGGTGCGCCAGGAAGGCGAAGCCGATCCGCGCACGGGCGAGGGCGTGACCAAGCCGGGCGACTTCACGCTGGACGAAAAGACCCACCAGGTGTTCCTGACCGAGCAGGGTCACGAGAGCGCCGAGCGCATCCTGGCCAGCCACGGCCTGATCGCCGAGGGCGCCTCGGTGTACGACCCGGCCAACATCACGCTGATGCACCACCTGTATGCGGCGCTCCGGGCCAACCACCTGTACCACCGCGACCAGCACTACGTGGTGCAGAACGGCGAGATCGTGATCGTGGATGAGTTCACCGGCCGCCTGATGTCGGGCCGCCGCTGGAGCGAAGGCCTGCACCAGGCCGTCGAGGCCAAGGAAGGCGTGAACATCCAGGCCGAGAACCAGACGCTGGCCTCCATCACGTTCCAGAACTACTTCCGCCTGTACAACAAGCTCGCGGGCATGACCGGCACGGCCGACACCGAGGCCTACGAGTTCCAGGAGATCTACGGCCTGGAAACGACCGTGATCCCTCCGAACCGCCCGAGCCGCCGGGACGACCAGCTCGACCGCGTGTACAAGACCACGCGCGAGAAGTACGAAGCGGCCATCAAGGACATCCGCGAATGCCATGAGCGCGGCCAGCCGGTGCTGGTGGGCACCACGTCGATCGAGAACTCCGAGATCATCGACCAGCTCCTGAACAAGGAAGGCCTGCCGCACCAGGTGCTCAACGCCAAGCAGCACGCCCGTGAGGCCGATATCGTGGCCCAGGCCGGCCGCGAGGGCATGATCACCATCGCCACCAACATGGCGGGCCGTGGTACCGACATCGTGCTGGGCGGCAACATCGAAAAGGACGTGGCGGCTATCGAAGCCGATGAAAGCCTGTCCGAAGCCGACCGCGCCGCCAAGGTCAGCGCCTTGCGCGAGCAGTGGAAGATCGACCACGAGAAGGTCAAGGCACTGGGCGGCCTGCGCATCATCGCCACCGAGCGCCACGAATCACGCCGCATCGACAACCAGCTGCGTGGCCGCTCGGGCCGCCAGGGCGACCCCGGTTCCTCGCGCTTTTACCTGAGCCTGGACGATTCGCTGATGCGCATCTTCGCGGGCGACCGCGTCAAGGCGATCATGGACCGCCTGAAGATGCCCGATGGCGAGGCCATCGAGGCCGGCATCGTGACGCGCAGCATCGAATCGGCCCAGCGCAAGGTCGAGGCCCGCAACTTCGACATCCGCAAGCAATTGCTGGAATACGACGACGTGGCCAATGACCAGCGCAAGGTGATCTACCAGCAGCGCAATGACATCCTGGACGCATCCGACCTGTCGGACGTGATCGCCGCGATGCGCGAAGACTGCATGACCGACCTGGTGCGCCAGTACGTGCCGGCCGAGTCGGTGGAAGAACAATGGGACCTCGCGGCGCTGGAGAAGGCGCTGGTGGACGAATGGCAGGTGTCCATTGCCCTGCAGCAGCAGGTGCAGGGTGCCAGCGCCATCACCGACGACGAGATCCTGGACAAGGTTCTGGCGGCCGCCCATGCCTCCTTTGACGGCAAGGTGGAGCAGGTCGGGCGCGAGAACTTCACCCAGTTCGAGCGCATGGTGCTGCTGCAGAGCTTTGACTCCAACTGGCGCGACCATCTGAGCGCGCTGGACTACCTGCGCCAGGGCATCCACCTGCGCGGGTACGCGCAAAAGCAGCCCAAGCAGGAGTACAAGCGGGAGGCGTTCGAGCTGTTCCGCCAGCTGATCGACCAGGTCAAGAACGAGGTCACCAAGATCCTCATGACCGTGCAGGTGCAGTCGCAGGCCCAGCTCGACCAGGCTGCGCAGGACATGGAAAGCCGCGGCGAGAGCATTGCCAACGTGACCTATACCGCCCCCACCGAAACGGGGGAGGTGGAGACCACCGCGGGCGCGCAGCCCGGCGACGGCCTGAACCTGCCCGAAGGCATGCGCGTGGGCCGCAACGACCCCTGCCCTTGTGGCAGCGGCAAGAAGTACAAGCAGTGCCACGGCAAGCTGGCCTGAGGCCCCGGGGCACCGCCCCCGCGTGCAGGCGTTGAAACCACGCCTGTGGATTTACATGACACGGGCTTCGGCCCGTGTTTTCATTGGCAGGCCACGGTTTTCCGGATAATCGGCCGCAGTTTTTATCAGAAAGGCCCTGTCTCCCATGCCTGTCAATCTTGTCGCCCCCGTGGCCGCCGATCTGCACCCGATCGCCGGCGTCCGCATTGGTGTTGCCGAAGCCGGTGTCCGCAAGGCCCATCGCAAGGACCTCACCGTGTTCCTGCTGGACGAGGGCGCCAGCGTGGCGGGCGTGTTCACGCAGAACCGTTTTTGCGCCGCACCGGTGCAGATCAGCCGCGACCACCTTGCCGCCGGCCAGGCGATCCGTGCGATGGTGGTCAACACCGGCAATGCCAATGCGGGCACGGGGGCCGATGGCCTGGCGCGTGCGCGGGCCACCTGCGGCGCGCTCGCGCGCCAGCTCGGCGTGGCGCCCGAGCAGATCCTGCCGTTCTCCACCGGCGTGATCATGGAACCCCTGCCCAGCGACCGCATCGAGGCCGGCCTGCCCGCCGCGATTGCTGACGCGCAGTCCGGCCATTGGGCCCGTGCGGCGGAAGGCATCATGACCACCGACACGCTGCCCAAGGCGTTCTCCGCGCAGGTGCAGATTGGCGGCGCCACGGTGTCCATCACCGGCATCAGCAAGGGCGCCGGCATGATCCGGCCCAATATGGCCACCATGCTCGGCTTCATGGCCACGGACGCCTGTGTGGCCCCGGCCGTGATGCAGCAGCTGGCCCGCGAACTGGCCGATGGCTCTTTCAACCGGGTCACGATCGACGGCGACACATCGACCAACGACTCGTTCGTGGTGGTGGCCACCAACAAGGCCGCGCATGCGCCCATCGCTTCCCTGGCCAGCGCCGAGGGCCAGGCCCTGAAGGCAGCCATGCTGGCGGTGTCGCAAAAGCTCGCCCAGGCCATCGTGCGCGACGGCGAGGGAGCCACCAAGTTCATCACCGTCCGGGTGGAAGGTGGCAAGACGGGTGACGAATGCCGCAAGGTGGCGTACGCCATCGCCCATTCGCCCCTGGTCAAGACAGCGTTCTATGCCAGCGACCCGAACCTGGGCCGTATCCTCGCGGCCGTGGGGTATGCCGGTATCGATGATCTGGACCAGACCGGCATCGACCTGTACCTGGACGATGTGCATGTGGCGGTCAAGGGCGGCCGCAATCCGGCCTACCGCGAGGAGGATGGGCAGCGCGTGATGAAGCAAAGCGAGATCACCGTGCGTGTCCTGCTGGGCCGGGGCAGCGTGTCCGACACGGTGTGGACGTGTGATTTCAGCCACGAATACGTAACCATCAATGCGGACTACCGTTCGTGAGTGACTCCTGATTTGATAGCTGCTAGCGCTTTATTCACAAGCGCTGAAGGCGAAAATGAACGAAAAATTTGAACACCTGATCGAGCGGGCCGAGCAACTGATCGCCCGCATTGAATCCGTGCTGCCCCAGCCGCTGGGCGCGCCCGACTGGTCGGGCTCGATTGCCTGGCGCTACCGCAAGCGCAGCAGCGGCCACGGCACCCTGGAACCCGTGCGCCATGTCGCCGGCATGCAGCTGTCGGACCTCAAGGAAATCGACGGGCAGAAGGAGAGGATCGCGCGCAACACGGAGCAGTTCGTGCAGGGCAAGCCCGCCAACAACGTGTTGCTGACCGGCGCCCGCGGCACCGGCAAGTCCTCGCTCATCAAGGCCTGCCTCAATGCCTATGCGGGGCGGGGCCTGCGCCTGATCGAAGTGGACAAGGCCGACCTTGTCGACCTGCCCGACATCGTGGACGTGGTGTCCGACCGGCCAGAGAAATTCGTCGTGTTCTGCGATGACCTGAGCTTTGAGGAGGGCGAGCCGGGCTACAAGGCCCTGAAGTCGATCCTCGACGGTTCGGTGGCGGCGGCCACGCCGAATGTGCTGATCTATGCGACGAGCAACCGGCGCCACCTGCTGCCTGAGTACATGGCGGAAAACCTCACCTACACCCACACCGAGGATGGCGAAGTGCACCCCGGCGAAGTGGTGGAAGAGAAGATTTCGCTGTCGGAGCGGTTCGGCCTGTGGGTGAGCTTCTACCCCTTCAGCCAGGAGGAGTACCTGACCATCGTGGCCCAATGGCTGTCCTCCCTGGGGGTGTCCGGGGCCGCGATCACGGCCGCGCGGCCCGAGGCACTCGTCTGGGCGCTGGAGCGCGGCTCGCGCAGCGGCCGCGTGGCCTACCAGTTCGCGCGCGACTATGCGGGACGGCACAGTGGCTGATTCCGCAACCACGCCCCTGGTTCCCGCCCCGCAAGCCAGCCGAAAGCACACGGAGGTCGCGGTGGGCATCCTGCTGCGCGCCGATGGCGCCATGCTGTTGTCCACCCGCCCGCCGGGCAAGCCCTATGCCGGGTACTGGGAGTTCCCGGGCGGCAAGCTGGAGGCGGGCGAAACCGTGGAGCAGGCACTGCGCCGCGAATTGATCGAGGAGCTGGGCGTGACCATTGGGGCGGCCAGCGTATGGAAAGTCACCGAGCACGACTACCCGCATGCCCTGGTGCGCCTGCACTGGTGCAAGGTGTGGGAATGGTCGGGACAGTTCGAGATGCGTGAAGGGCAGGCCATGCAGTGGCAGCAGATTCCGCTGACGGTATCGCCTGTCTTGCCAGGTGCCTACCCGGTGCTGCAGTGGCTTGCGCAGGAGCGGGGCGTGGAGTTTTCGCCACCACCTCCGTAGACCGCTATTGAATTAATAGCTATTTGCGCTTGCAGATAGGGCGCTGGGTGGCGATTTCCCTGAAGATGCGGGCTGGCCTGCCAGCCGGGGTCAGTGTTGCAGGCGTGGATCGCCGTACTGCGCATCGGTGGGCGGGGCCTCTGCGGGCATCCGGAAATCCTCGCTTGCCCAGGCACCGAGATCGACCTGCTTGCAGCGCTCGCTGCAGAACGGGCGGTAGGCATTGGCAGGGCTGTAGACGCTGTCTCCACCGCAGGTGGGGCAGGTCACGGTGCGGGCGGCGGTTGCCGCATCGGGGCGGGGGGCGGGAGCGGCCATGTCTCGTCGTCGTCCTCAAATCACGATCCAGCGCCGAGCCTCAGGCGCACAGGGTCAGTTCAAACGCAGCGTCCTCGCTGCAGGCGTGCAGGCGTCCATCGCCCTCCAGCCGCATGAGCCGCACCGAGACGATGAGGCGGTTGCCGCTGATTTCGGGAATCAGGTCCAGGGCGGGATCGATGCGCAGGCGCAGCAACTGGAACGTGCGGCCCTGCGGC
Organism: Acidovorax sp. GW821-FHT10E03; assembly: GCF_059415205.1. Taxonomy (NCBI): domain Bacteria; kingdom Pseudomonadati; phylum Pseudomonadota; class Betaproteobacteria; order Burkholderiales; family Comamonadaceae; genus Acidovorax; species Acidovorax sp. GW821-FHT10E03. The sequence continues at coordinate 153,338 of NZ_JBWKMU010000012.1, forward strand.
AGATTCTGCTGGAACTGGCCGCGCTCGGCAGCCACCTTCTGGGGCACGCCGGAATCGCGCAGCAGCTTGAGCAGCACGTAGATGGATTCAGCGAGGGGGGCCAGTGTGGACGCCCATTCCTCGAGCGCCTGCTGCCGCACGGCGGGCGGATGGTGCTGCCACGCGTAGTAGGCGGGCAGGTCAAAGCCGCAGGTACCCCCTGGAATGCCGACCCGGCTGCGGATGCTCATCAGCCAGTCGTTTTCCGTGAGCGAGTGGCCCGACTTGCCGGACTGGGTATTCAGCGCGGTGAAACAGCGGTCCAGCTGGGCGATGATCGCATCCAGCGCCGCTTCGGAGATCGAGGGGTTGCCCCGGTAGCTGTCGAGCTGGTGCTTGTGCTTCTCGATGTCCTTGAGCACGTCCGACTTCAGGTCGGCCCGCGCTGCGACGTCCATGATCTCGAAGATCGTGACCAGCGCGAAGTGATGATCGAGCGCGTGGGAGCGGGGTATCAATTCCCCCAACCGGCGAAACAACTGCTCAAGCCGCAGATAGGTTCTGAGACGCTCGTTAAAGGGATATTCGTAAAGGATCACGCTGGCGGGTTCCTGGGGGCTCAGGGGGTATTCTGACGCCGGTGGCGCACGGCATGGAGTGAAAGCACAAACGGTTTCGTTCGCATCATAGCCCGAACAGCGCCGCTGCCTGCCGGGTTTGCGCGTGCAGGTTCTCCAGCGTGCAATCCCTGTCGTTGGCAATCACGGCATCTGCGACGGCCCGCCGGGCCGGGCGGCTGGCTTGCGACGCAATGATGCCCAGCACCACCTCCCGCGTCAGGCCGTTGCGCTGCATGACGCGTTCGATCTGCGTTTCAGCTGAACAATCGACCACCAGCACTGCGTCCAGCCTGCGGGCCCAACGACCGGATTCCGCCAGCAGCGGAATATCGAACACGATCAGCGCATGGCCCTCGTGCGCCGCCTGCTCGGCCTTCAAATTGCCGTGAAGGGTGACGAGCGGGTGCACGATCCCTTCGAGCTGGGCCCGTGCCTCCGGCCGGCTGAAGGCCAGCGCACGCATGCGGCCCCGGTCCAGCGCCCCGGTGGCATCCACGAAGCCGCTGCCGAAAGTCGCGCGGATGGCCTCCATGGCCGCTCCGTGCGGGCCTGTGACCTCACGGGCGATCTGGTCCGCGTCGATCAGGCTGGCGCCCAGGGAGGCCAGCACATGGCCCACCGTGCTCTTGCCGCTGCCAATGCCACCGGTCAGGCCCAGACGCAAGGGATGCTTGCGTGGATTCATCGTTCAAAGGCCCAGGAGTTTCAGCACCGTGTCCAGAATGGCTTGGGGCCCGAACACCATCGCCGTGAATCCCGCCCCCACAAGAAAGGGGCCGAAGGGGATGTAGCCGCCTTCACGCAGGCTGCTGAAGATTTTCATCGCGATGCCGATGACGGCGCCGATCACCGAGGACATCAGAATGATGGGTACGAGGGCCTGCCAGCCGAACCAGGCTCCCAGCGCGGCAAACAGCTTGAAATCCCCATACCCCATGCCTTCCTTGCCGGTGGCGAGCTTGAACCCCCAGTAGACCAGCCAAAGCGAAAGATAGCCCGCCACGGCGCCGAACACCGAGGCGTGCAGCGGTACTGCGATCCACTGCAGGGCAGACGACAAAAGGCCGGCCCACAGCAGCGGCAGGGTGATGTCGTCGGGCAGGAGGGTGGTGTCCCAGTCGATGAATGCCAGTGCCACCAGGGCCGCCGAGAAACCACACCATGCAATCCCCGTGGCCGTGACACCCCAGCGCTGGATGCAAAAGAAGAACAGGGCACCGGTCGCCATCTCGATCAGAGGATATCGGAGCGAGATCCGCGCCTTGCAGGCCGAGCAGCGGCCCCGCAGAAAGAGATAGCTGACGACAGGAATGTTCTCGTACCACTGCACCAAGTGCCCGCAGGACGGGCAGCGAGAGCGGGGGACCATGAGATTGAACCGCTCTGGCTCGGGATGCGCCGGGCTGGTATCAGCTTGTGCGGCCGGCGCCTGCATCGCCTGCACCTCTTCAGTCCACCGGCGCTCCATCATCTTGGGCAGCCGGTAAATGACCACGTTGAGAAAACTGCCGATCAGAAGCCCCAATACCGCACCCCAACTCGCATTCCACCAAATCTCCATCTCCATCACACGACTTGGCCAAGCTTGAAGATGGGGAGGTACATCGAGACCACGATCCCGCCAATCAACGTTCCCAGGAAGACAATGATGATGGGTTCCATGAGGCTCGACAGGCCTGCCACCATTTCATCCACTTCTGCTTCGTAAAAATCGGCAGCCTTGCCCAGCATGTGGTCGATGGAGCCCGATTCCTCGCCAATGGCACACATCTGAAGCACCATGGACGGGAAAATATTGGCATTACCCATGGCTGCGGTAAGGCTCGTGCCGGTGGAGACTTCCTGCTGGATTCTTTCGGTGGCCATCGAATATACGGAATTGCCCGAGGCGCCGCCCACCGAGTCGAGCGCTTCGACCAGAGGCACGCCAGCCGCGAACATGGTGGATAGCGTTCGGGTCCATCGCGCCACACAGGACTTCTCCACCAGCGCACCGAAGATTGGAATCTTCAACAGTATTCGATCCATGAGCATCTGCATTTTTTCATTTCTTTTCCATGCTTGCATGAAGAAGAAAAAACCACCGCCTATTGCGCCAAAAATAAGCCACCACCATTTCACAAAAATCTCACTTATTGCCATTACAAACAAGGTGGGTGCAGGCAAATCTGCTCCAAAAGAAGTAAAAACTTCTTTGAATGCAGGAATTACAAATATCATAATCACAGTAACAACAACGAATGCAACAATAATAACTGATATTGGATACATTAGTGCTGATTTGATTTTTGATTTTATGGCCTCCGTTTTTTCCATGTAGGTGGCCAGTCGATCAAGCAGTGCTTCCAGAATACCCGCGGCCTCGCCCGCTTCCACCAAATTGCAATACAAGCTGTCAAAATACATCGGATGCTTGCGGAATGCAGCATTCAGCGACGTGCCTGTTTCCACGTCAGAGCGGATGTCATTGAGCAGTTTGGTAACGCTTGCATTTGTATTGCCTCGCCCCACAATGTCAAATGATTGGAGGAGAGGTACCCCAGCTTTCATCATGGTTGCAAGCTGCCGAGTGAACAGAGCAATGTCCTTGGGCTTAATCTTCTTGCCCGACCGCATGCGCCTTTTCTTGATCTTTGTCGGGAAAACACCCTGGCGGCGCAGGGTGGCTTGCACTTGGTTTTCCCCGGAAGCGCGCACCTCGCCGCGCACGATTTTCCCGTGCCGGTCCTTGCCTTCCCATTCGAAAACAAATTCCTTGATATCCCGTGATGATGCAGCAGTTGCCATGCTGGTCCCTCTAACTCGTTATTCGTTGGTGACGGCAAGCACTTCTTCCAGCGAAGTGAAACCTAATCTTGCTTTGTGCAGGCCGGATTCGCGCAGTGAGCGAACACCTTCCGCTCGTGCCTGCTCGGCGATCTCAAGCGCGCTTCCATCTCGCAATATGATGCGCTGGATGTCTTCCGAGATTGGCATCACCTGATATATGCCGACCCGGCCCTTGTAGCCATTGTTGCAGGCCGAGCAGCCTACAGGACGGTAGGTCACCCAGCTTCCGTCGATGTCCTCATCCTTGTAACCCGCTTCGAGAAGGGATTCGTGCGGTATATCAGCCGGCACCTTGCACACGGGGCACAGCCTGCGCGCAAGGCGTTGCGCGGTAATAAGAATCACGCTGGACGCGATATTGAATGGGGCAATCCCCATATTGCGCATCCGGGTCAGGGTCGTGGGGGCATCGTTGGTGTGCAGGGTCGACAAAACCAGGTGACCCGTCTGCGCTGCCTTGATAGAAATATCTGCGGTCTCCAGATCGCGAATTTCACCGACCATGATGATGTCGGGATCCTGCCGCAGAAAGGATTTCAGGGCCACGGCAAAAGTCAACCCCGCTTTTTCATTGACGTTGACCTGATTGACCCCGGGCAGGTTGATTTCCGACGGGTCTTCCGCGGTGGCAATGTTCACGCCCGGCTTGTTTAGCAGGTTCAGGCAGGTATATAGCGACACGGTCTTGCCGGAACCCGTCGGGCCCGTGACCAGAATCATTCCATAGGGGCGCCCTATGGCCTCCAGCAGCCGCTCTTTTTCCTGGGGTTCGTAGCCCAGCGCATCAATCCCAAGCTTGGCGCTGCTCGGGTCCAGGATACGAATAACGATTTTTTCCCCAAACAGGGTGGGGAGGGTGCTCACACGGAAGTCGATCACCCTGTCCGGGCCCACTTTCAATTTCATGCGTCCGTCTTGCGGGACTCTCTTTTCTGAAATATCCAGGCGGGAGATCACCTTGATGCGGGATGCGAGCTTGTCCTTGATCGCGATGGGCGGGGACGCGATTTCCCGGAGTTCTCCATCGATCCGGAATCTCACCCGGTACTGGTGCTCGTAGGGTTCAAAATGCAGGTCCGAGGCCCGCATATTGAATGCGTCGAGCAGCATCTTGTGCAGGAACTTGACGATGGGCGCATCTTCCACATCGCCGGCACCGGCGTCGTTGTTGTCGGGTGCTTCTTCTACGGCTACATCGTCGAAATCAAAGTCGCCTCCACCGCTCACCAGGGTGTCCATCGACTCACTGGTTGATTTTGTGGTGGATTCTACCAGTCGGCTGAGCTTGTCATATTCAGCGATAATCCAATCCACCCCCATCTGGGTCGTGAATTTGATTTTCTCGGCAGCTTCCTGGTCAGTGGGATCGGCGGTCGCGACGATCAGACGATTATTGCGTTTGCTGAGGACAACGACCCGATACGCCTGACATATTTTGGGATCGAGAAGCTCTTTGGGCAGTCGAAGCGGATCAATTGCTTCCAGATCCAGCAAGGGCGCACCAAACACGGCTGAAACGGTGTGCGCCAAATCGGCAGCCGACACGGCACCAGATCCCGTCAATTCGGCAATAAAACTGGTGCGGCTGATTTGTGATTTTTTGTAAATGTCCTCTGCCGACTTTTGGGTCAACTTGCCGGCGGACATCAACGCCCTACCCAATCCGGGAAGGGCCACTGCAGAGGCTTCTTTGGGGGCAGTATCAACAGCGGCCATGTAACCGGTAATGTGTTAGGTGTGGAAAAGAATCCATCCTATCATCACCGATCAGCCACAAGCTGTACAGCCGTCGATATTGGCAACAGCACCACAGAACCGGCGCTTTTGTTGAAAATGCGGTCTTGTGGTCGGGGTGAGAGGATTCGAACCTCCGGCCTCTACGTCCCGAACGTAGCGCTCTACCAGGCTAAGCTACACCCCGTTGTGTGCAATTGCACTCGAAAGTGGATGCAATGGGGCATCTCAGTTGCGTCGTGCAAGCAATTGCGCGGCCAATTCTAGCAAACCTGCTGAATAGGCATTGGCGGGTAATTGCTCGGCCGCGGCCATGGCGCGGCGGGCCTCGCCGAAGGCCGCTGCCCGGGTGATGTCCAGTGCCCCGGTGTCGCGGACAATCTGCACGATCTCGGCCAGTTGGTCGGTGGAGCCCTGTTCAATGGCGTGGCGCACGGTTTGCGCCTGGCTTTGCGTTCCGCGTTCCATGGCGGCGATCAGGGGCAGGGTGGACTTGCCTTCCCGAAGATCGTCTCCCAGATTTTTACCCATTTCCACTGCGTCGCCGTCGTAGTCGAGAACGTCGTCAATGATCTGGAAGGCGGTTCCCAGTGCCTGCCCGTAGGTTGCGCAGGCCTCTTCGACATCGGGCGGGCTGCCCGCCAGCACCGCGCCGAGGCGGGCACTGGCTTCAAACAGCTTGGCGGTCTTGGACCGGATGACACGCAGGTAGCCCGCTTCGTCCAGCGATGCATCGTGCATATTCATGAGCTGCAGCACTTCCCCCTCGGCGATCACATTGGTGGCTTCCGAGAGTATTTCCATGATGCGCATGCTGCCCGCCTCGACCATCATCTGGAAGGAGCGGGTGTGCAGGAAATCGCCGACGAGCACGCTGGCAGGATTGCCAAAAGTTTCGTTGGCAGTGGGGCGGCCGCGGCGCAGGGTGGAGGCATCCACCACATCGTCGTGCAGCAGGGTGGCGGTGTGGATCAGCTCCACGACGGCCGCGAGACTGTGGCGCTGCGCGCCTCGGTAGTCCAGGGCTCCGCACACCATGAGCAAAAGCGCGGGCCGCAGGCGCTTGCCGCCGGCGGCAATGATGTATTGGGATATCTGCGCGACCAGGGGAACGCTGGAAGTCAGGCGCTGACCGATGACCTTGTCGACCTCGTGCATGTCTTGTGCAACGAGCAGGAGGGGCGATGCGGCGGGGGCGGTGTGGTCAGTCAAGATGGTGGTCGCAGAAAGAGACCGGATTATAGGAAGCCCTGAAGGCGCCCCGGCGCGTTGCGCGAGGCTGCCGCTCGGCCGGCATGCGGGGGCTGGCGCTGCTCGGAGCGATGCGCTATACTCTTGGGCTCTGCGGAAATTCGTCTGCAGAACTCATATCAAGAGGTCAACATGTACGCGGTCATAAAAACCGGCGGCAAGCAGTATCGCGTTGCTTCCGGCGAAAAAATTAAAGTAGAACAGATTGCTGCGGACGTAGGCCAGGAAATTGTGATCGATCAGGTTTTGGCAGTCGGCAACGGCGCTGAACTCAAGATCGGTACGCCCCTGGTGTCCGGCGCAACCGTGAAAGCCACTGTCGTGGCCCACGGCAAGCACGACAAGGTGCACATCTTCAAGATGCGCCGTCGCAAGCACTATCAAAAACGCCAAGGCCATCGCCAGCAGTTCACTGAGCTGCAAATCGGTGCGATTGCTGCTTAATCGAAGGAGCTAGTCATGGCACAGAAAAAAGGCGGCGGCTCTACGCGAAACGGGCGCGACTCCAAGCCAAAGATGCTGGGTGTCAAGGCGTTCGGTGGTGAACTGATCAGCGCTGGCTCGATCATCGTGCGCCAACGCGGCACGCGTTTCCACCCCGGCAACAATGTCGGCGTGGGCAAGGATCACACCTTGTTCGCCCTGGTGGACGGCCACGTGTCGTTCGGCACCAAGGGTGCGTTGTCCAAGTCCACGGTCAATGTGACTCCTGCCTGAGGTTCATTCCTCCGGTAGCCATCGAAGCCCCGCTTTGCCGGGGCTTTGTTGTTTGGTCTGTACGATGGCGCGTTCAAGCCATTCGCAGACAGCGCCTCCGAGGCGTTCCGCTGCTCCGACCTGCCGGGTAACCTGCCGTCGGTGCCGCGCCCTTTTGTAAACTGGATATCCCATGAAGTTCGTCGATGAAGCCTTTATTGACATTGCCGCAGGCGATGGTGGCAATGGCTGCGTGTCTTTCCGGCATGAAAAGTACAAGGAGTTCGGCGGTCCCAATGGGGGCGACGGTGGGCGCGGCGGGCATGTGTTCGCGGTGGCGGATCCGAATCTGAACACCCTGGTGGATTTTCGCTACTCTCGGCGCCATGAGGCCAAGCGCGGGGAGCATGGCATGGGATCGGACATGTTCGGTGCCGCGGGCACCGACATCACCCTCAAGATGCCCGTGGGCACCATCATCACCGACGCTGAAACAGGCGAAGTGCTGTACGAGCTGCTCAACCCGGGCGAGGTCATCACCATCGCCAAGGGCGGGGATGGTGGTTTTGGCAACATGCGCTTCAAGAGCGCCATCAACCGCGCCCCCCGCCAGAAGACACCGGGCTGGCCTGGCGAGAAGAAGAACCTGAAACTGGAGTTGAAGGTGCTGGCCGACGTGGGCCTTCTGGGCATGCCCAATGCGGGCAAATCGACCTTCATCACGGCGGTGTCCAACGCCCGCCCCAAGATCGCGGACTACCCGTTCACCACGCTGCACCCCAACCTGGGCGTCGTGCGCGTGGGCCCTGAGCAGAGTTTTGTGGTGGCCGATATTCCCGGGCTGATCGAAGGCGCTTCGGAAGGTGCAGGCCTCGGGCACCAGTTCCTGCGCCACCTGCAGCGCACCCGCCTGCTGCTGCACATTGTCGATCTGGCGCCCTTCGATGATGCGGTGGATCCGGTGGCCCAGGCCAAGGCCATCGTGAACGAGCTCAAGAAATACGACCAGCAGCTGTACAACAAGCCGCGCTGGCTGGTGTTGAACAAGCTGGACATGGTGCCCACCGAAGAGAGGGAAACGCGGGTGAAGGACTTCGTCAAGCGCTTCAAGTGGAAAGGGCCCGTCTTCGAGATTTCTGCCCTCACGCGCGAAGGCTGCGAGCCGCTGATCCATGCCATCTTCCGCCACGTGCAGTCTGAGCAGCGGGTGGAGAACGAGCCGGTGGAAATTGATCCTCGTTTTGCCGGAGATGCTCCTGCCTGATTCGTCGCAGGGCTATTTGGATTTGATTGCTATATTTTTAATAGCTATTGGCGCTTGATAAACAAGCGCTAGTGGCCAAAAACACTACAAAATGGTTTCCAGCGTATTGCGAGATGCCCGCCGCATCGTGGTCAAGGTGGGTTCCAGTCTTGTGACCAATGAGGGGCGTGGCCTGGACGAAACCGCCATTGGTGAATGGAGCCGCCAACTGGCTGCCCTGGTGCGTGGCGACGGCGGCGCGCCGCGCGAGGTTGTGATGGTGTCCAGCGGTGCCATTGCCGAAGGCATGAAGCGCCTGGGCTGGACCACGCGGCCGCACGAAGTCCACGAGCTGCAGGCCGCTGCCGCCGTCGGACAGATGGGGCTGGCGCAGATGTACGAAACCAAGTTGCGCGAGCAGGGCATGGGCAGCGCGCAGGTGCTGCTCACCCATGCGGACCTGGCCGACCGAGAGCGCTACCTGAACGCGCGCTCGACCTTGCTCACGCTGCTGCGCCTTGGCGTGGTGCCGGTGATCAATGAGAACGACACCGTCGTGAACGACGAGATCAAGTTCGGCGACAACGACACGCTAGGTGCCCTGGTGGCCAATCTGGTGGAGGCCGATGCGCTGATCATCCTGACCGACCAGAAGGGGCTGTACACGGCCGATCCGCGCCGTGATGCATCGGCGCAGTTTGTCCACGAAGCCAAGGCGGGCGACCCGGCACTGGAGGCCATGGCCGGCGGCGCGGGTTCCAGCATTGGCAAGGGCGGCATGATCACCAAGATCCTGGCGGCCAAACGGGCTGCCGGCTCGGGGGCGTCCACCGTGATTGCCTGGGGGCGTGAATCCGACGTACTGGTCCGCCTCGTGCGGGGCGAGGCGCTGGGCACCTTGCTCGTGGCCCAGACGCAGAAGAAGCAGGCCCGCAAGCAGTGGATGGCCGACCACCTGCAACTGCGGGGTTCGGTGGTGGTGGACGCCGGGGCGGCCGCCAAGGTGCGGGATGAAGGCAAGAGCCTGCTTCCCATCGGGATGACGGCGGTGGAGGGCGACTTCTCCCGTGGTGACGTGATTGCCGTGCGCGACGCCTCCGGCGCTGAAATTGCCCGCGGCCTGGCCAACTATGCGGCGGCCGAGGCGCGGATGCTGTGCCGCAAGCCCTCGACGGAGTTCGAAAGGCTTCTGGGGTATGTTGCGGAGCCGGAGATGGTGCACCGCGACAATCTGGTGCTGGCTGCCACCAGCTGATGGCCAAGCCCCAGGCCACTCGCACACGGTCAAACGCCTGCTCTGCGCAGGCGTTTTTCATGGTGGCTGGCCACTGAAGGGCTAGCGCGGCGTGGTGACCGTGGGCAGGCCGTCCAGCTCCCCCGGCACACTGTTCTGCGGGTCGGGATCGAAGCTGGCGCCCGGAGGGAGCTCCATTCCCGGATTGATCAGCATGGACCCGGTCCGGAACATCGTGCCCGCGTGCTCCCCTTCGCGCGTGCGCATGCCGCTGCGCAGGTAGCGGTTGCGCTGCTCGTGGCGGGGCAGGTAGCGCGCCAGTTCCGTGAGGGCCATCTCATAGACGCCGCGCTTGAATTCGACCACCACGTCCAGCGGAACCCAGTAGTCGTTCCAGCGCCAGGCGTCGAATTCCGGGTGGTTGGTGGCACGGAGGTTCAGGTCCCAGTCGTGGCCCACCAGTTGAAGCAGATACCAGATTTGTTTCTGGCCTTTGTAGTGTCCGCGTGCATCGCGGCGGATGTACCGGTCAGGCACCTCATAGCGCAACCAGTCCCGGGTGCGGGCCACCACGCGCACGTGGTTGGGCAATAATCCCACTTCTTCATGCAGTTCACGGAACATGGCCTGTTCGGGGGTTTCACCCCGGTCAATGCCGCCTTGCGGGAACTGCCAGCTGTGGGTGCGTATGCGCTTGCCCCAGAACACCTGGTTTTTCTGGTTGAGCAGGATGATGCCGACGTTCGGCCGAAAGCCGTCCCGGTCAAGCATAATCAAACCCCAAATTTTTAAACTATGTCCATTATGCACGGCGCCTAGCGTGCAGCAAGTGGGCTGCCCCGTTCTGCCCGAAATCGATTCCGATGAAAGCCTCCCAATTCTTTATTTCCACCCTCAAGGAAGCTCCGGCGGATGCCGAAGTGGTCAGCCACAAACTCATGACGCGGGCGGGGCTGATCAAGAAGCTGGGCGCTGGCATCTACAACTACATGCCCATGGGGCTGCGGGTGATCCGCAAGGTCGAGGCCATCGTGCGCGAGGAGATGAACCGCGCGGGGGCCGTGGAGCTGACCATGCCCGTGGTGCAGCCGGCCGAGCTGTGGCAGGAAACGGGCCGTTTCGACAAGATGGGCCCCGAGTTGCTGCGCATCCAGGACCGCCATGGCCGCGATTTCGTGGTGCAGCCCACCAGCGAGGAAGTGATCACTGACATCGCGCGCCAGGAGCTCAAGAGCTACAAGCAGCTGCCCAAGAACTTCTACCAGATCCAGACCAAGTTCCGCGATGAGCGCCGCCCACGCTTTGGCCTGATGCGTGGCCGCGAGTTCATCATGAAGGACGCCTACAGCTTCGACCGCGACCAGGCGGCGGCCAAGGCCAGCTACCAGGTCATGGCACAGGCCTATCGCCGCATTTTTGACCGCTTTGGCCTGACCTACCGCGCCGTGGCGGCCGACAGCGGCGCCATCGGTGGCGACCTTTCCGAAGAGTTCCAGGTGATCGCCGCCACCGGCGAGGACGCCATCGTCTACTGCCCGGCGAGCGACTACGCCGCCAACATGGAAAAGGCCGAAGCCCTAGCCCCCGCCGGTCCACGCGGCGCTGCCACGGGGGCGCTGACCAAGACGGCCACGCCGGGCAAGAGCACCTGCGCCGACGTGGCAGAGCTGCTTGGCGTGCCACTGGCGACCACCGTGAAGTCGCTGGTCCTGGCCACGGACGAAACCAATGAGGCGGGCGAGATCGTCAAGACCCAGGTCTGGCTGCTGCTGCTGCGCGGCGATCACGACATGAACGAGATCAAGGTGGCCAAGGTGCCGGGCATGGCGGGTTTCCGCTTTGCCACGCTCTCCGAAATCGAGGACCACTTTGGCTGCAAGCCCGGCTACCTGGGCCCCATCGGCCTGAAGAAGCCCCTCAAGATCGTGGTGGACCGCGAGGTGGCCGTCATGGCCGACTGGATCTGCGGCGCCAACGAGCCCGATTTCCACATCACCGGCGTCAACTGGGGCCGCGACCTGCCCGAGCCCGATGCCGTGGCCGACCTGCGCAACGTGGTGGCGGGCGACCGCTCGCCCGACGACAAGGGCGAACTGGCCATCGAACGCGGCATCGAGGTGGGCCACGTGTTCTATCTGGGCACCAAGTACAGCAAGGACATGAACGCCACCTTCCTGGGTGACGACGGCAAGCCTGCCTTCTTCGAGATGGGCTGCTATGGCATCGGCGTCACGCGCCTGCCCGCCGCCGCCATCGAGCAGAACCATGACGAGCGCGGCATCATCTGGCCCGACGCCATCGCTCCGTTCACCGTGGTCGTGTGCCCCGTCGGCATGGACCGCAGCGAGGCCGTCAAGGCCACGGCCGAATCGCTGTATGCGGACCTGCTGGCCGCGGGCGTGGACGTGATCCTGGACGACCGTGGCGAGCGCCCTGGCGCCATGTTCGCCGATTGGGAGCTGATCGGCGTGCCGCACCGCGTGACCATCGGCGACAAGAGCCTCAAGGAGGGCGTGGTCGAATACCAGCATCGCCGTGACACGGCGGCCACCAAGGTGCCCACGGCAGACATCCTGGCCCACGTGAAGGGCCGCATGGCGGTATGAGCGAGGCGCGGCTGGCTTTGGCGGCAGGGGGGACGCCCGAGGGCGGCGGCCTGTCCCGCCGTGCATGCCTGGCCGCCCTGTCCGCCCCCGCGGCGTGGCTGGCGGCCCCTGCAGCGGCGCATGCGGGCGGCCAGCTCGAAGAGCCTCTGATGGACTCCGTGCGCACGGCGCTGAGCTCGGCCATTGCCAACCAGGCCCCGCCCGAACCCGAGTTCTTCACCACCGAGGCCCGCATCCACTACCTGCGCTGGCTGGGCACCATGAGTGACCGGCTGCGCCGCCGCAAACCCGAGTGGGAGATCCGGCGCGACTTCCTGCAGACCGCCTGGTACGAATCCAAGCGCGCCGGGCTCGATGTCTCCCTGGTCCTGGGGCTGATCCAGGTCGAAAGCGCCTTCCGCAAGTTTGCCGTCTCCAGCGTGGGCGCTCGCGGCTACATGCAGGTCATGCCGTTCTGGACGCGCGTGATCGGCGACGGCGACGCGGGCAAGCTGTTCCATCTGCAGACCAATCTGCGCTTTGGCTGCGTGATCCTTCGCCACTACATCGACCGGGAGCGGGGTGACCTGTTCATGGCGCTGGGCCGCTACAACGGCAGCCGTGGGCGCTCGCCCTACCCGGATGCGGTGTTTGGCGCCCAGCGCAACTGGCTGTTTGGCGAGAAGCCTCAGCTGCCCGCAGCCTGAAGCGGCCCCCTGCGGCGCCCGGCCTTGGTGCCGACGCAGCCGGGCGCCGGAGGACGGAACCGTGGAATCCGCGCAGCGGCCACCGATACGGATACGGGTACTCCTATTTGTATAGCTTCTGGCGCTTATGCTGAGCGCGTTGGAGCCCGATTTGATCCATGGTTTGGCAGGCCGCTCTGGCAGCCACCGTGCCGAACCGGACCATGCGGGCATGGCCGCGAAGGCATCCCTACTTCACAGGCGCCGCGGTGCTGTCCGCCGGAGGGGGCGCGGCAGGGCTTTCCGCCTGGGGCGCACCCAGGCGGGACACCATCACCTGGTCGATGCGGTAGCTGTCCACGTCCAGCACCTCGAACTTGTAGCCGCCCCAGCTCACGCTGTCCGTGCGGCGCGGTACGCGGCGCAGCATCACCATCAGGAAGCCGGCCAGCGTCTCGTATTCTTCCGCGTGGGGCAATTCGTCGAGCGACAGCGCATGCAGCACGTCTTCGATCGGCGTGACTCCGTCGATGAGCCATGAATTCTCGTCGCGCCGCACGATCTGCTCTTCGTCCGCCGGGCCCACCAGGTCGCCCATCACCGTGCTCATCACGTCGTTCAGGGTCACCACGCCCACCACCAGGCTGTACTCGTTGACGATGACGGCAAAGTCCTCGTGCACCTGGCGGAACTGCTCCAGCACCTCCGAGAGGGTGAGCCGGTCGGGCACGATCAGCACCTTGCGCACCAGGCTGTCGTCCGCCAGCGAGATGGGCTGGTTGTTCAGCACGCGCTGGAAGAGATCCTTCGCGTCCACGTAACCCACCACGTGGTCGATATCGCCCTCGCAGACGGGGTAGGTCGAAAACGGCTCGGCCGCGATGCGCAGGCGGATGACGGAGTCGGGCTCGTCGCGCAGGAAGAAGGCGATCCGGTCGCGGGGCGACATGGCGCTGGACACCGTGCGCGTATCCAGCTCGAACACGTTGGTGATGACCTGCTGCTCGCGGGCCGCCAGCACCCCGGCGCGCGCGCCCGCCTCCATCATCGCCAGGATGTCGTCCGAGGTGATGCGGTCATCGCGCAGGGACGACATGCCCAGCACCCGGAACAGCGCATCGGCCCCCCGGCTGTAGAACCACACCACGGGGCGCAGCAGCGTCATGCACCAGGCCATGGGCTGTGCCAGCCGCACCACCAGGCGCTCCGGCTCGGCCATGCCCAGGCGCTTGGGAAACAGGTCTGCAAACAGGATGAACAGCGAGGTGATGACCAGGAACGACGCGAGGAAGCCGGCGGTCTGCGCGGTCGGCTCCGAAAACCACAGTCCGAACAATGCGCTGAAATGGGGGCTCAGCGCTCCCTCGCCCACGATACCGCCGAGGATGGCCACGGCGTTCTGGCCCACCTGCACCACCGTGAAGTAGTCGCCGGGCTGCTCCTGCATGCGCAGCACCCGGTCCGCGCGCGCGTCCCCCTCATCGGCCATCTGGCGCAAACGCAGGCGGCGCGCCGCCGCGAGCGAAATCTCGGCCATCGAAAAAAAGGCGCTGGCCGCGATGAGCAGGCCGATGATGAAAAGGCTTTGGGACAGGGTCATGGGACGGGCTACGGCGAAGGCGGGCAGGGCGCTGGGCAAGCCCCTTGGACAAGTGTAGCGGCCAGCCTGCCTGCCGCCCCAGTGCGCGCCCACGCTGCCGAGGCTGGAGGAGGCCCGCGCCGCGCGGGCGCCTTGGCCGACTTCAGCCGGCGTGCCCTGGCTACTGCATGAAACCCATGCGCCCCTTGGCGCTGGCGGCGCGCGGCAGGTCCGACACCTCCACGGTGCTGCGCTGCGCGAGCCGCGCGTTGCCGAAGCCGGTCATGAGCGCGCGGCGCATCTCGCGCGGCGGCATCTGGGCCAGCTGGTCCAGCACGTCCGGCGTGGGGTCGGGGTCGAGGCGCCGACCCCAGTCGTGCCCCGCGCGGATGCCGTGGTAGAGGTTCAGGGCGATGGCGCGGGCCTGTTCCTGGTTGGGCGGCTGCACCTGGTACACATTCATGCGGTTGAGGATGGGGTCGGGAATGCCCCGTTCATCATTGGCCGTGGTGATCCAGATGACCTGGCTCGCGTCGATGGGGATCTCGGCGAACTCGTCGGTGAAGCTCTGCGCCGTGTCGTGCTCCAGCAGGCTGTACAGCGCGCCCATGGGATCGTACTGCGCATCGGTGCTGGCCTTGTCGATTTCGTCGACGACGATGACGGGATTGGCGTATTCGCCCTCCACCAGGGCCTCGAACACCTTGCCCGGGCGCGCTCCCTTCCATTGCGCCGACGAGCCCGACAGCAGCCAGCCCGCGGTCATGGAGCTCATGGGCAGCAGGTTCATGCCGGTGCCCAGCAACTCGGCCAGATGGCGCGCGAAGTGGGTCTTGCCGATGCCGGGTGGGCCCAGCAGCAGCATGGGCGTGACCTCCAGGCCGTCGCTGCTGTCCTGCGCCAATGCCACGTGGCGCTTCACGTCGTCCAGCACCTCGGTGAAGTTGGGCAACTGCCCGTACAGGCTGGCCATGTCGGGGATGCCCGAGGGCTTGACCTGAAAGCGCTCCGGTCCGCGCTCCAGCATGCGCTCGTACACGGTGCGCAGGGTTTCGTATTCGCGCTGGTTGCCCGACTCCTGCAGCCGTGCGAGCTTGCGCTCGACATCGCCGGGGTGGAACACGCTGCGCATCTGGGCCACCGGCAGGCGCAGGGCGGGTGGCTGGGGAACAAGGCTATGGCTGGTCATTGCATGCTCCTTCGTGGTGTGAGGTCACGCAACCATTCAAGCACACAACGTGCCGGCCGGATGATAGGGGTTCAATGGATTGGACGAAAGTCCATTGAATCTCTCGGAGTGTTACAAAGCCTCTCGAAGCTCTACGGGCCCAACCAGTTGGCTATTGCACCCTCTGGAAGGGGATGCCCTCCGACATGCTGGCGCCCAATTCGGATGGCCGATTGAAGAAATACATGGTTGCGCCAACCCGGTGCATCGCCACATTGATCTCCTGAATGTGGGAGCTTGGGCGCAGGTAACACTGCCGACCTCCGATGGGAACCGGCAAGCAAGAGTAGACGCCAAACTGGATGAACTCATGGACCTCGGGACCAACGAGTGTCCAGCCAACCGTGCCAGTAGAGACAAAATCGTCGAACTCGGCGGTGATGTTGATTTCAGGATAGTGCGCAGAATTCCACGTGCGTGCAGTACGCGTGGTTTGCCCAGCGTGTGAAAGAACGCGGGGCGTTTGTGTTAGTTCAGCTCTGGCGTCCCCCGTACAACCTGGGCCGGTGTAATAGGTGCCTTTTGCCACCAGGCCCAAGCTGCCATTCTCGTTCAGAGTGATGGAGTAAGTCGTTTTGAGGAATGCAGATGAGCAGGCTTCCCAGGTGCCCACATATTTCGCGAGCCCGGAGGGCACAGTTGGCGGGTCGGTCGGGACTGGATTGCCGGGCGGTGGCTCGGACGCAACGGGTGGACTCGGGTCGTCTGAACCACCGCATGCCGCGAGAAGGGCCGTAAGAAAAAAGGCCGCGACAACGCGCGATACACGTCTGCCAAAAGTGCTTTTGGGATTCATGGGTGTCTTGGGGGAGAGCCTGAGCAGACGGCGGTTTTACCATGAAGTCAAACATTCTCGGTTGCCCCTCCATGGGGTAGTTTCCCCATTTCCATATCGCCCTGGAGCGAAAGCAAAAAGCCGCCCGCAGGCGGCTGTGTGGGTGCGAACCGATATGGGCTCAGCCTTCGGTGCCCAGCACCTGCTTGAGTTCGCCCGACTCGTACATCTCCATCATGATGTCCGAGCCGCCGATGAACTCGCCCTTCACGTACAGCTGAGGAATCGTGGGCCAGTTGCTGTAGTCCTTGATGCCCTGGCGGATTTCGTCGTCCTCGAGCACGTTGACGGTGACCACGGCTTTGGGGTCCACGCCGCAGGCCTTCAGGATCTGGATGGCGCGGCCCGAGAAGCCGCACATGGGGAAGCTGGCGCTGCCCTTCATGAACAGCAGGATGTCGCTGGATTTGACGAGGGCGTCGATGCGTTGCTGGGTGTCGCTCATGGGGATACTCCTTGAAAGAGGCGGGCGAGCCTCACCGGCCCGCGATGGGGGGATTATTTCACTGTCGGCCACTGTCCGCCCGAGCAGCGCGCGATGCCGGCCAGATCGTTGCGGCTTTGCACCTGGATGAAACCGGTGGCGGCGAGCAGGGCCCACACGGCGGGGGCCTGGTCGTGCCCGTGCTCCAGCAGCAGCCAGCCGCCGGGCCGCAGGTGCGCGGGGGCCTGGGCCACGATGGCGCGGATGTCGTCGAGCCCGTCGGCGCCGCTGGCCAATGCCTGCAGGGGCTCGTGCCTGAGCGCGGCCAGGTGCGGGTCGGCGCTGGCGATGTAGGGGGGGTTGGAGACGATGGCATCGAACAGGCCTGGCACGCCCGCCAGCCAGTTCGCTGGCTGGAACTGCACGGCCAGGTCCAGGCGTCGGGCGTTGGCCTGCGCCACGGCCAGCGCATCGGCGCTCGCGTCCACCGCCAGCACCTGGGCGGTGGGGCGCTGGTGCTGCAGCGCCAGCGCGATGGCGCCGCTGCCGGTGCCCAGGTCCACGACGCGGGGGGCGGGCAACGGGGCCATCACCTCCAGCGCCCAGTCCACCAGCGTTTCGGTGTCGGGGCGCGGGTCCAGCACGCGCGCATCCACCTCCAGGGGCAGGCCGTAGAACTCCTTGCGGCCGGTGAGGTAGGCCACGGGCTCGCCCGCCACGCGGCGCTGGCACAGGGCGATGAACCGGGCGTGCACGGCCTCGTCCAGCGCGTCCGTGTCGTGCGCCAGCAGCCAGGCGCGGCCGGCGTCGGGCCGGGCCAGGGCGTGCAGCAGCAGCAGTTGCGCATCGATGCGTTCCAGGCCCAGGGTACGGGCCTGGGCCAAAGCCTGGGCAAGGGTGGGGGAGGTGTTGTTCACTACTATTTTGATAGCTACTGGCGCATGTCCATCAAGCGCCAGAGGCCAGTTTGATTCAAATTCTGGGTGGAGATCAGCCCGTGGTGCCCATCTCCAGCTCTTCCAGCTGCTCGGCCTCGCGTGCGTGGGCCAGGGCCTGCAGCACGTCGGCCAGGTCGCCTTCCATCACGTACAGCAGCTTGTACAGCGTGAGGTTGATGCGGTGGTCCGTCAGGCGCCCCTGCGGGAAGTTGTAGGTGCGGATGCGGTCGCTGCGGTCGCCGCTGCCGATCAGGCCCTTGCGCAGCGCGGCCTCCTTGGCGGCACGCTCGCTGCGTTCTTTTTCTTGAATGCGCGCCTGCAGCACCTGCAGGGCCTTGGCCTTGTTGGCGTGCTGGCTGCGGCCATCCTGGCATTCGGCCACGATGCCGGTGGGCAAGTGCACCACGCGCACGGCGGAGTCGGTCTTGTTGATGTGCTGGCCGCCCGCGCCGGATGCGCGGAAGGTGTCGATGCGCAGGTCGGCCGGGTTGAGCTTGATGGCCTCGTGCTCGTCGGGCTCGGGCATCACGGCCACGGTGCAGGCGCTGGTGTGGATGCGGCCCTGTGTTTCGGTGGCGGGCACGCGCTGCACGCGGTGGCCGCCGGACTCGAACTTGAGGGTGCCGTAGACACCGCCACCGGAGGGGCCCGTTCCGGGCTGGCCTTCGATGCGCAGCACGATTTCCTTGTAGCCCCCCAGCTCGGCCGCGTTCTCGCTCACGATCTCCACCTTCCAGCCCACGCGGTCGGCGTAGCGGGTGTACATGCGCGTGAGGTCGCCCGCGAACAGGGCCGATTCGTCGCCGCCCGTGCCGGCGCGGATTTCGACGAACGCGTTGCGCGCGTCGTCGGGGTCCTTCGGCAACAGCAGGCGCTGCAATTCGTCTTCCAGCTGCAGCAGTTCGGCTTCGGCACTGGTGATTTCTTCCTGCGCCATCTCGGCCATGTCGGGGTCGGCCAGCATCTCGCGCGCGCCGGCCAGGTCGGCCTCGCGCTGCTGGTAGCGGGCGTAGCGGCCCGCCACCTGCGTGACCTCGGCATGCTCGCGCGAGATGGTGCGGTACTGCGCCATGTCGCTCATGATGTCCTCGCGCGAGAGCAGGAAGTCGAGTTCGCCCAGGCGCTGCGCGTAGCGCTCCAGCTGGCTTCGGAGAAAGGGTTTCATGGAATCCTGGAGAAATGGGTTGCTACGTATTTTGTAGCTGTTAGCGCTTGTGTATCAAGCGCTGAGGGCCGATCTGGCTTGAAATCGGAACGGGCTGGGGTGCGGGCGGGCGCCGCTACAGGCCGTTGTGGGGGGTCTTGCTTTGCGAGCGCAGGAACAGGCGCGAGACGGTCTGGGCCGTCTGGGCGCGCATCTCGGCGTCGCCCGCGCGCAGCTCGGCCAGGGTGCCGTGCAGCATTTTCTGTGTGAGGCCACGCGAGAGGGCTTCGAGCACGGCGTCCACATCCTCGCCCTTGGCCAGCAGCTTCTTGGCGCGCGCGATCTCCAGGGCGCGCCACTCGTCGGTCTGGGCGTTGAGCTGCTGGATCAGCGGCACCACGCCGCCGGTCTCGCCGGCCGGGCTGCGCAGCTCCATCCAGTGCATGAAGCTCTGCACGCCCGCGTCGATGATGGCCTCGGCCTGCGCCACGGCGGCCTGGCGGTTGGCCTGGGCCGTCTGCACCACGGTGGCCAGGTCGTCCACGGTGTACAGGTACACGTCGCCCAGGGCCTTGACCTCGGGTTCGATGTCGCGCGGCACGGCCAGGTCGACCATGAAGATGGGGCGGTGGCGGCGCTTTTTCAGCGCGCGCTCCACGGCGCCCAGGCCGATGATGGGCAGGCTGCTGGCGGTGCAGCTGATGACGGCGTCGAACTCATGCAGGCGCTCGGGCAGGTCGGCCAGGCGCATCACCTCGCCGCCAAAGCGGGTGGCGAGCTTTTCGCCGCGCTCGAGGGTGCGGTTGGCAATGGCAATCTGCTTGGGGTTCTTGGCCGCGAAGTGCGTAGCGCACAGCTCGATCATTTCGCCCGCGCCGACGAACAGCACGCGGATCTTGCCGAGGTCTTCGAACAGCTGGCTGGCCAGGCGCACGGCGGCGGCGGCCATGCTGATGCTGTGCGCGCCGATCTCGGTGCTGGTGCGCACCTCCTTGGCCACGGCGAAGCTGCGCTGGAAGAGCTGGTTGAGCGTGGTGCCCAGGGCGCCAGCGGTCTCGGCGGCGCGCACGGCATCCTTCATCTGGCCCAGGATCTGGGCCTCGCCCAGCACCATCGAGTCGAGCCCGCTGGCCACGCGGAAGGCGTGGCGCGCGACCAGGCTGTCCTCGAGCGTGTAGGAGTGCGAGCGCAGCAGCGCGGGGCTCACGCCGCCGCTTTGGGCCAGCCAGCCCAGCGTATGGTCCATGGCGGGCTGCTCGCCCGCGCAGTAGATTTCGGTGCGGTTGCAGGTGGAGATGATGGCCGTTTCCACCCCGGGGTGGCGGCTGGAGGTGCCCAGCGACTGGCGCAAACCGTGCAATGTGGGGGCGATCTGGTCGAGCGCGAACGCGAACCGGCCGCGCAGATCGAGCGGCGCGGTGGTGTGGTTGATGCCGAGGGCCCAGACTGCCATAGTTCCCGATTATAAAATTGTTGGCCCGAACAGGCGGTCTTGCCTGTTCAAGCCTTGATGTGGGTCAATTCCATGGGTCCTCTGGACGTTTTCAATCACCTGCTCAACTTCGTGGCACCCGCCGCGGCCGTGGCCCTGCTGCTTGCCTTGTCGGGGCGCTTCATCGGCTCCAGAACACCCCTGCCGCTGTCTGGCGGGTCTCGCCTTGCGATCGTCTTCACCGTGGGCGTGGCAACCCTGGCCGCCGGACTGGTGGTGTGGGGGCGCGACGGCCGTATGCTGACCTATGCCGCGCTGGTGGTGGCCTGCGCCACCTGCCAGTGGGTGCTGGTGCGCGGCTGGAAGGCCTGACCGGCCGCACACCCGCGCGCAATGCCGTGCCATGCCCCGCACCCGCCGCCGGGCGGGGCGGGTGCACACTCCCCGATCCTCAACAACACAAAAACCTGGAGATAGAACACGATGACGCTCAAGCATTCCTGGCCCGTACTGGCCGCGGGGCTCGCCCTGTCGGTGGCCGCGCAGGCCCAGCAGGCCTTTCCTTCCAAGCCCGTGCGCATCGTCATCGGCTTTCCGGCCGGCGGCCCGCTGGACCAGCATGCACGCTTGCTCACCGACAAGCTGCAGGCCGTGCTGGGCCAGCCCGTGGTGGTGGACTACAAGGCCGGTGCGGGTGGCACCGTGGGCGCGCAGGACGTGATGAAAGCGCCGCCCGACGGCCACACCATCATGCTGGCCAACACGGGCGTGATGGTGATCAACCCCGGGCTCTACAGCCGCCTGCCGTATTCCACGCTCAAGGATTTTGTGCCCATCGCGCGCACCGCCATGCAGCCGCTGGCCCTTTTGGTGAACCCTGGCGTGCCCGCCAAGAACCTGCAGGAGTTCATGGCCTACGCCAAGTCGCGGCCGGGCCAGGTCAACTTCGGCTCGGCGGGCAATGGCGGCATCAGCCACCTGGTGCCCGAGATGTTCAAGACGGCCACCGGCCTGTTCATGGTGCACATCCCCTACCGGGGCAGCGCACCCGCGTTCACGGACCTCATGGGCGGCCAGGTGCAGTTCATGGCCGAAAGCATTCCGCAGGCCGCCAGCTACCACAAGCAGGGCAAGGTGCGCGCCCTGGCCGTGACCAGCAAGGAGCGCAACCCCGCGCTGCCTGACGTGCCCACGGTGATCGAGAGCGGCATCAAGGGTTTCGAGGTGGTGGGCTTCTACGGCTTCCTGGCTCCGGCCGGGACACCCAAGGACGTTGTCAACAAGCTCAGCGATGCCTTCGGTCAGGTGCTGCAGATGCCCGAGGTGCGCAACCGCATGGTGACCCAGGGGGCGGACCCAGCCTTCCTGGGGTCGGACGACTTCGCGAAATTCCTGGCTGCAGAGATGCCGCGCTGGGCCGACGCGGTGAAGAAGTCGGGCGCTAAATTGGACTGACCCCCTGAGGCGCTGCGCGCCTTCCCCCTGGAAGGGGGACGCCACCGGTGGCCCGGCAAAGCCGGTTCCACGGTGGCGCGGGCCTTGGGGCGGGGTTGGGGCGACGGCAGGCCCTAGGGCGTGGCGGGCGAAAAAAAGTCCACGCGGTCGGTGATGATGCCGTCGGTTTCCAGGTGGAGGAGCCGCTGCGCGGCCCAGTCGTCGTTCACCGTGTAGCTCAGCGCACGCAGGCCCGCGCCGTGGACCTGCGCGACCAGCGCCGCATCCCACAGTGCGTGGTTGCACACGATGGCCACGCAGTCCAGCTGGCGGGCCAGGTCCAGCCAGCCGTCGCGCAACGTGTCTAGCAGCAGCGCGCGCGGAATGTGGGGGGCCGTGGCCCGGGCGCCCGCCAGCGCGTCGGGCTGGAAGGATGAGAACAGGGGCTGCACGGCCTGGCCCTGCCACAGACGCGCCGCATGTTCCCCCACCACCCGGCCCGTTTTTTCCTCGACCCCGGGCGTTGGCTTGATCTCGATGTTCAGGAAGAAGCCGTTGGCGATGCAATAGCGCGCCGTGTTCTCCAGGGTGGGCAACGGCTCGCCCGCGTGGGTGCGCGAATGCCAGCTGCCCGCGTCCAGCTGGGCCAATGCGCTCCAGGGGTGATCGCCCCCGGTGCGGCTGGCGGTGGTGCCCAGCGCCTGCGCCGCGTTGGTGGTGCGGTCCAGCGTGGCGTCGTGCATCAGGAACGGCACGCCGTCGGCGCTCAGCTTGGCGTCGCACTCGAACATGCGGTAGCCATGCCGGGCGCCCAGCCGGAACGCGGCCAGGGTGTTTTCAGGGGCCAGCTTGCCGGCGCCACGGTGGGCGATCCAGCGGGGGTAGGGCCAGGGAGTAGACATGGTCATCTTGCCTCGTGGTTTGCGTGCCACGCCGCGGTGGCCACTGGCACGGCACCGCGCGCGGACGCCGAGCAAGGGCCGCCCCGCAGCGACGGCGTCGTCCCCCTTTCCGGCGCAGCCGGGAGAAGGGGAAAGCGGCGAAGCCGCTCAGGGGTGGGTCACTTTCTTTTTCCGGTGGTGGCGTCGAACGCATGCAGGCGGTCTGGGCGCGGCACCACGTGGATCACCGAGTCAGGCGCGGGCGCATGGGTGCCTTCTTCCACGCGCACAATGATCTGTTCGCCATGGATGCGGCCGTAGATGAGGCGCTCGGCGCCCAGCAGCTCCACCGTCTCGACCTTGACTTCCCAACCTTCGCTGCGCACGTCCAGGTGCTCGGGGCGGATGCCCAGGATGGTGCCGGGCGCGGCGCTGGGGGCGTTCTTGAGCAGGTTCATGGGCGGCGAGCCGATGAAGCTGGCCACGAAGGTGGTGGCGGGCGTGTGGTAGACCTCTTCGGGCGTGCCGAACTGCTCCATGTTGCCGGCGTTCATCACGATCATGCGCTGCGCCAGCGTCATGGCCTCGACCTGGTCATGCGTCACGAACAGGCTGGTGATGCCCAGTTCGCGGTGCAGCTTCTGGATCTCGAGGCGGGTCTGGGCGCGCAGCTTGGCGTCCAGGTTGGACAGCGGCTCGTCGAACAGGAACACCTGGGGCTGGCGCACGATGGCACGGCCCATGGCCACCCGCTGGCGCTGGCCGCCCGACAGCTCGCGCGGCTTGCGTTCGAGCAGATGGCCCAGTTCGAGGATCTTGGCGGCCTTGTCCACGCGCGCCCTGATTTCCTCCTTGGGCACCTTGGCGATCTTCAGGCCATAGGCCATGTTGTCGAAGTTCGTCATGTGCGGGTACAGCGCGTAGTTCTGGAACACCATCGCGATGTCACGCTGGGCGGGTTCCAGGTTGTTCACCACGCGGTCGCCGATGCGAAGCTCGCCGCCGGAGATTTCCTCCAGGCCCGCGACCATGCGCAGCAGGGTGGATTTGCCGCAGCCCGAGGGGCCCACGATGACGATGAACTCGCCGTCCTGGACCTCGGCGTTCACGCCGTGGATCACCTGGTTGGCCTTGGGGCCATGGCCGTAGCGCTTGATGATGTTGCGAAGGGAGATGGATGCCATGATGCAATGAATTTGATAGCTACAAGTGCTGAATGGATAAGCGCTGGCAGGGGTTTTGTCTTATTTCTCGGTGTCCACCAGGCCCTTGACGAACCAGCGCTGCATGACCACCACCACGAAGGCCGGAGGCAGCATGGCCAGGAGGGCCGTGGCCATCACGATGTTCCATTCGTTGCCCGCGTCGCCGCCTGCCAGCATGCGCTTGATGCCGATCACCACGGGGTACATGTCTTCCGAGGTGGTCACCAGCAGCGGCCACAGGTACTGGTTCCAGCCGTAGATGAACTGGATCACGAACAGCGCGGCAATCGAGGTGCGCGACAGCGGCACCAGGATGTCCTTGAAGAAGCGCATGGGGCCCGCGCCGTCCACGCGGGCGGCTTCCACCAGTTCGTCGGGCACCGTGAGGAAGAACTGCCGGAACAGGAACGTGGCGGTGGCCGACGCGATCAGCGGCACCGTGAGGCCCGCATACGTGTTGAGCATGCCCAGGTCCGACACCACCTGGTAGGTGGGGCCGATGCGCACTTCCACCGGCAGCATCAGCGTGATGAAGATCAGCCAGAAGCAGATGCCCTTGAAGGGGAAGCGGAAGTACACGATGGCGAACGCAGACAGCAGCGAGATGGCGATCTTGCCCAGCGTGATGACGATGGCGGTGACGAAGCTCACCCACATCATGCGCGCCACCGGCGCGGTGGAGCCCGCGCCCGTGCCGCCGCCGAACAGGGCGTCGTGGTAGGTCTGCCAGAAGTTGCCGCCGGGCACCATGGGCATGGGCACCTGCACGATGTCCTGCGCGGTGTGGGTCGAGGCCACGAAGGCCAGGTACAGCGGAAAGCCGACGATGATCACGCCCAGCACCATGATGAGGTGCGAGAACGCGGTGAGATAAGGACTGCGCTCTACCATGCGAGGGCTCCAGGAGAGAGGGGCGATGAAGAAGACATGCGTGAATTAAGGAGGGCCAATGCGCGTGCCACCGCGGAACCGGCTTTGCCGGGCCGCTGGAGGCGCCCCCTCGAGGGGGAGGCGCCACAGGCGCTTCGGGGGGGAGTCATCTAGTACTGCACTTTCTTCTCGACGTAGCGGAACTGGATCACGGTGAGCACCACCACGATCACCATCAGCACCACCGACTGCGCGGCCGATCCGCCCATGTCCATGGCCTTGAACCCATCGTGGTACACCTTGTAGACCAGGATGGCGGTATCGCGGCCCGGGCCGCCCTGCGTGGTGGCGTCCACGATGGCGAAGGTGTCGAAGAAGGCATACACCACGTTGATCACGAGCAGGAAGAACGTGGTGGGCGAGAGCAGCGGAAACTGGATGCTCCAGAACCTGCGCCAGGGGCCCGCGCCATCAATGGCTGCGGCTTCGATGAGCGACTTGGGGATGGACTGCAGGCCCGCCAGGAAGAACAGGAAGTTGTAGGAGATCTGCTTCCACACCGCGGCGATCACGATCAGCGCCATGGCGTGGTCGGAGTTGAGCATGTGGTTCCAGTCGAAGCCCGACTGGCGCAGCATGTAGGCCACCACCCCGAGCGACGGCGAGAACATGAACATCCACAGCACGCCCGCCACGGCGGGTGCCACGGCATAGGGCAGCAGCAGCGCGGTCTTGTAGACCATCGCGCCCTTGATGATGCGGTCGGCGAAGATCGCCAGGATCAGCGACAGGCTGATGCCGCTGACCGCCACCAGGATCGAGAAGAAGGCGGTGGTCTTGAACGACGCCAGATAGCCCGGGTCCTGGAACAGATCCCGGAAGTTGTCGAAACCGACCCATTCCCTCGAGAAGCCGAAGGAATCCTGCATCTGGAACGACTGCACCAGGGCCTGGCCTGCGGGCCAGAAGAAGAAGACGCTGATGATGGCCAGCTGGGGTGCCAGAAGCACCCACGGCAGCCACGCAGAGCGAAAGAGAACGCGTTTTTCCATGTCCAGACTCTCAAAAAATGCCCCCGTGCTGGCTGTTGCGCAGGGGCGCTGCCCCTCCGGGGGGGGCCGCTTTTTGCCCCGGGGCAGCCCGGCGGCAAAAAAAGACAACCCGCCGCCCAGTGAACCGCAGGGGTTTACAGGGGCGGCGGGCTTTCGATGTCCCCAGGCCGCAAGGGCCCGGTCGCATCCATAGGCGCTCGTCAGAACTTACTTGTTGGCGCGCGCGAACCGGGCCAGCTGTTCGTTGCCGCGGGTCACGGCCGTGTCCAGCGCCTCCTTGGGGGTCTTCTTGCCCGACCAGATCTGTTCGGTTTCCTCGTCGATGATGGAACGGATCTGCACGAAGTTGCCCAGGCGGATGCCGCGCGACTTGTCGGTGGCCTTGCGGATCATCTGCGTGACGGCGACGTCGGTGCCGGGGTTCTTTTCATAGAAGCCCGAGGCTTCGGTGAGCTTGTAGGCGGCCGTGGTCACGGGCAGGTAGCCCGTGCGCTGGTGGCTGGCCGCCTGCACCTTGGTGTCGTTCAGGAAGTTCAGGAAGTCGGCCACGCCCTTGTACTCTTCGGTCTTCTTGCCGGCCATCACCCAGAGGCTGGCGCCGCCGATGGCGGTGTTCTGGGGCGCGCCCTTCACGTCGGCGTAGTAGGGCAGGGCCGAGATGCCATAGGCGAACTTGGCTTCCTTGGCCACGCGGGCGTACAGGCCCGACGAGCCCGTGATCATGGCGCACTCGCCCGAGGGGAAGGAGGCGTCCGGCACATTGCCGCGGCCCTTGTAGACGAAGCTACCGTCCTTGGAGGCCTTGGCCAGGTTCTCGAAGTGGCGCACGTGCAGCGGCGTGTTGATCTGCAGCTGGGCGTCGTTGCCGTCAAAGCCGTTGTTCTTGGACGCGAACAGCGTGTTGTGCCACAGCGAGAAGCTCTCCAACTGCGTCCAGCTGATCCAGCTCGTGGTGAACGGGCAGCTGTGGCCGCTGGCCTTGAGCTTGGACGCGGCGGCGAACACCTCGGGCCATGTCTTGGGCGGGGTGTTGGGGTCCAGGCCCGCCTTCTTGAAGGCGTCCTTGTTGTAATAGAAGATGGTGGTGGAGCTGTTGAGCGGGTAGCTCAGCATCTGGCCGTTGGGCGCGGTGTAGTAGCCGGCCACGGCCGACACGTACTGGGTGGGGTCGAACTTGAAGCCGCCGTCGTTGAGCACCTTGGCCGCGGGCACGATGGCACCCTTGCTGGCCATCATGGTGGCGGTGCCTACTTCGAACACCTGGAGGATGTGAGGTGCATTGCCCGCACGGAACGCGGCGATGGCGCCCGTCATCGATTCGTCATACGTGCCCTTGTAGGTGGGCACGACCTTGTACTTGGTCTGGCTCGCGTTGTACTGTTTTGCCAGGTCGTTGACCCAATCGCCGAGCGCTGCGCTCATCGAATGCCACCACTGAATCTCGACCGGCGCCTGAGCCTGGGCTTGTGCAGGCAGGCACGCCGACATGGCGATGGCAGCGCAGACCGCCAGATGCTTCGTTTGCATGAATATTTCCTCCGAGGATGACAAAAAGCACAAGGGCCGGATGCTATGCAGCCGATGTGACATTGATATGTCGTTGTCGCATGAGCCTGTCGCTTGCAACAACCGGGGAAACCCCTTGGGGTCCCCATGAGGGAAGCGATTGTGACTCTTTTGTGACAAGGTGTGGCGCATTTGCCGAGGCTTGCAAGGTTTTGTGCAATGCACCATGCTGTCGGTCGCGCGCAGGCCTCTGCCGCGCCGGTTCGTTCGCGTCGTCGCGCGCCGGTTTCTTTTCCCCTCTCCTCCTTCTTCCTTATTGCCATGGCCATCAATTCGCTGGACAAGAACAAGATCAAATTCCTGTTGCTCGAGGGCATCCACCCTTCCGCGGTGGATGTGATCCGCGGTGCCGGCTACACCCAGATCGAGACGGTGTCCGGCGCGCTGCCCGACGACGAACTCAAGCGCAAGATTGCCGACGTGCACTTCGTGGGCATCCGTTCGCGCACGCAGCTCACCGAGGAGGTGTTTGCGCAGGCGCACAAGCTGGTGGCCGTGGGCTGTTTTTGCATCGGCACCAACCAGGTGGACCTGAACGCGGCGCGCGAGCGCGGCATTGCCGTTTTCAATGCCCCGTATTCCAACACCCGTTCGGTGGCCGAGCTGGTGCTGGCCGAGGCCATCCTGCTGCTGCGCGGCATTCCGGAGAAAAACGCGGTGGCCCACCGTGGGGGCTGGCTCAAGTCGGCCGATAACGCCTATGAGATCCGGGGCAAGACGCTGGGCATCGTGGGCTACGGCTCCATCGGCACGCAGCTGTCGGTGCTGGCCGAGGCCATGGGCATGCAGGTGGCCTTCTTCGACGTGGTGAGCAAGCTGCCCCTGGGCAACGCGCGCCAGGTGCAGCATCTGCACGACCTGCTGGGCCAGAGCGACATCGTGAGCCTGCACGTGCCCGAGCTGCCGTCCACCGAGGGAATGATCGGCGCGGCCGAGATCGCCGCCATGAAGCCCGGTGGCATCCTCATCAACGCCGCGCGCGGCACGGTGGTGGATATCGAGGCCCTGGCCGGGGCCCTCAGGGCCAAGAAACTGCTGGGCGCCGCCATCGATGTGTTCCCGGTGGAGCCGCGCACCAACAAGGACGAGTTCCAGTCGCCCCTGCGCGGGCTGGACAACGTGATCCTCACGCCCCATGTCGGCGGCTCCACCATGGAGGCGCAGGCCAACATCGGCCTTGAAGTGGCGGAAAAGCTCGTGAAGTACAGCGACAACGGCACCAGCACCTCGTCGGTCAATTTCCCCGAGGTCGCGCTGCCCGCGCACCCTGGCAAGCATCGCCTGCTGCACATCCACCGCAACGTGCCGGGCGTGCTGTCGGAGATCAACCGCATCTTCTCGGACAACCAGATCAACATCTCGGCCCAGTACCTGCAGACCAACGAGAAGATCGGCTACGTGGTCATCGACATCGACGCGGCCTCGTCCGACCTTGCGCTGGACAAGCTGGCGAAGGTCGGCGGCACGCTGCGCAGCCGGGTGCTGTTCTGAACGGGAGGTTTTGCCTGGGCGGGGCGGGCGCCGGCAAGGGAAGGCACGGTGGCATAAAATCACGCCCCCACCCCAGGTAGACCCCCATGAATGTTCCGATTGCGTTGGCTGCCTTGCAGATGCAGGCTGCCGAGCCCGTGCGTCTGCGCGAGATTCCCTATAACTACACCTCGTTCTCCGACCGGGAGATCGTGATCCGCCTGCTGGGGTCCCCGGCCTGGGACGTGCTGGACCAATTGCGCAAGGAGCGCCGCACCGGGCGCTCCGCCCGCATGCTGTACGAAGTGCTGGGCGATATCTGGGTGGTGCAGCGCAACCCCTACCTGCAGGACGACCTGCTGGACAACCCCAACCGCCGCAAGCTGCTGGTCGATGCCCTGCAGCACCGCCTGGCCGAGATCGACAAGCGCCGCACCCCCGACGACGACGCCGGGCGGGACCGCCTGGTCGGCGAGCTGGTGGTGGCGGCGCGCCGCGCCGTGGCCGAATTCAACGCCACCTTCGAGCAGGCCGCGCAGCTGCGCCGCCAGATCCAGAAGACCCTGGGCCGCCTGACGGCCAAGGACAACATCAAGTTCGACGGCCTCTCGCGCGTGAGCCACGTGACCGACGCGACCGACTGGCGCGTCGAATACCCGTTCGTGGTGCTCACGCCGGACACGGAAACCGAGATGGCAGGCCTGGTCAAGGGCTGCATCGAACTGGGCCTGACCATCATTCCCCGCGGAGGCGGCACCGGCTACACCGGCGGCGCCATCCCGCTGACGTGGAAAAGCGTGGTCATCAACACCGAAAAGCTCGAAGCCATGACCGAGGTGGAGATGCGCCGCCTGCCGGGCATGGACCGCGAAGTGGGCACGGTGTGGACCGAGGCCGGCGTGGTCACTCAGCGCGTGGCCGATGCGGCCGAGCGTGCGGGTTTTGTGTTTGCCGTGGACCCGACCAGCGCCGAAGCCAGCTGCATCGGTGGCAACATCGCCATGAACGCGGGCGGCAAGAAGGCCGTGCTGTGGGGCACGGCGCTCGACAACCTGGCCAGCTGGCGCATGGTCACGCCCGACGCCCAGTGGCTCGAGGTGACCCGCCTGGACCACAACATGGGCAAGATCCATGACGTGGAGACGGCCACCTTCGAGCTGCAGTACTTCGAGGCCGACGGCAAGACGCCCGTGCGCACCGAGCGCCTGGCCATCCCGGGCCGCACCTTCCGCAAGGAAGGCCTGGGCAAGGACGTGACGGACAAGTTCCTCTCGGGCCTGCCCGGCATCCAGAAGGAAGGCTGCGACGGCCTGATCACCAGCGCGCGCTGGGTGGTGCACCGCATGCCCGAGCACACGCGCACCGTGTGCCTGGAGTTCTTTGGCAACGCCAAGGACGCCGTGCCCAGCATCGTGGAGATCAAGGACTTCATGTTCGCCGAGCAAAAGCGCTCGGGCGTGCTGCTGGCCGGCCTGGAGCACCTGGACGACCGGTACCTGAAAGCGGTGGGCTACGCCACCAAGAGCAAGAAGCACGGGGGCGGCCTGCCCAAGATGGTGCTGTTCGGCGACATCGCGGGCGACAACGCCGACGACGTGGCGCGCATCACCAGCGAGGTCGTGCGCATCGCCAACTCGCGCAGCGGCGAAGGCTTCATCGCCATCAGCCCCGAGGCGCGCAAGAAATTCTGGCTGGACCGCAAGCGCACGGCCGCCATCAGCCGCCACACCAACGCCTTCAAGATCAACGAAGACGTGGTGATCCCGCTGCCGCGCATGGCCGAGTACACCGACGGCATCGAGCGCATCAACATCGAGCTGTCCCTGCGCAACAAGATCAAGCTGTGCGACGCGCTCACCGAGTTCTTCGAGCGCGGCAACCTGCCGCTGGGCAAGCACGACGACGCGAGCGAAATCCCCTCGGCCGAACTGCTGGAGGACCGCGTGGCGCAAGCCCTGGCGCTGGTGGCCGAGGTGCGCGCGCTGTGGGCCGGCTGGCTGCAGGATGTCGAACCCCTGTTCCCGCAGCTGCAGGACCACACCCTGCGCGCGAGCTGGAAGACCCAGTTGCGCGCGCCGCTGTCGGGCATCTTCGCGGGCGCGGCGTTCCAGCCCATCCTGGACGAAGCCACGGCCATCCACAAGCGCGTGCTCAAGGGCCGAGTCTGGGTGGCGCTGCACATGCACGCCGGCGACGGCAACGTGCACACCAACCTGCCGGTCAACAGCGACGACTATGAAATGCTGCAGACCGCGCACGAGGCGGTCGAGCGCATCATGGTGCTGGCGCGCAGCCTGGACGGCGTGATCTCGGGCGAGCACGGCATCGGCATCACCAAGCTGGAGTTCCTGACCGACGCCGAGCTGCTGCCGTTCGCGCAGTACAAGCAGCGGGTGGACCCCGAAGGGCGCTTCAACAAAGGAAAATTGCTCCGAAATCAGGAGCTGCTTGCGCTGGAGGGGAAAGCGCTGGAGGCCCATCTGGCTTCCAAGCCGGCTTCCAGGCCCGCCGCCTTGCATGCCGACCTGACCAATGCCTACACGCCCAGCTTCGGCCTCATGGGGCACGAGTCGCTGATCATGCAGCAGAGCGACATCGGCGCGATCGCCGATTCGGTCAAGGACTGCCTGCGCTGCGGCAAGTGCAAGCCCGTGTGCTCCACGCACGTGCCGCGCGCCAACCTGCTCTACAGCCCGCGCAACAAGATCCTGGCCACCTCGCTGCTGGTCGAGGCGTTTTTGTACGAAGAGCAGACCCGCCGCGGCGTGAGCATCAAGCACTGGCAGGAGTTCGAGGACGTGGCGGACCACTGCACGGTGTGCCACAAATGCGAGAGCCCCTGCCCGGTGAAGATCGACTTCGGCGACGTCACCATGAACATGCGCAACCTGCTGCGCAAGATGGGCAAGAAAACCTTCCGGCCTGGCAACGCGCTGGCGATGACCATGCTCAACGCCACGAATCCGGACACCATCAAGTTCATGCGTTCGGCCATGGTGGACGTGGGCTTCAAGGCCCAGCGCCTGGCCGTGGACCTGCTGCGCAAGGTGGGCCGCAGGCAGACGGCCAAGCCGCCAGCGACGGTGGGCACGGCTCCGATCAAGGAGCAGGTGATCCATTTCATCAACAAGAAGCTGCCGGGGGGATTGCCCAAGAAGACGGCGCGCGCACTGCTCGATATCGAGGACAAGGACTACGTGCCCATCATCCGCAACCCGGCCACCACCACGGCCGAGACGGAAGCGGTGTTCTATTTCCCGGGGTGTGGCTCGGAGCGCTTGTTCAGCCAGGTCGGCCTGGCCACGCAGGCCATGCTGTGGCATGCGGGCGTGCAGACCGTGCTGCCGCCGGGCTACCTGTGCTGCGGCTACCCGCAGCGCGGCAGCGGCCAGTTCGACAAGGCCGAGAAGATGATCACCGACAACCGGGTGCTCTTCCACCGTGTGGCCAACACGCTCAACTACCTCGACATCAAGACCGTGGTGGTGAGCTGTGGCACCTGCTACGACCAGCTGCAGGGCTACGAGTTCGGCAAGATCTTCCCGGGCAGCCGCATCATCGACATCCACGAGTACCTGCTGGAGAAGGGCATCCAGCTGCAGGGCAAGGGTGCCTACCTGTACCACGAGCCTTGCCACAACCCCATGAAGCTGCAGGACTCGATGAAGACCGTGAAGGCGCTGGTGGGCGAGCAGGTCTTGAAGAGCGAGCGCTGCTGCGGCGAGTCGGGCACGCTGGGCGTGACGCGCCCGGATGTGTCCACGCAGGTGCGCTTCCGCAAGGAAGAAGAAATCAAGAAGGGCGAGGCCCAGCTGCGTGCCAGCGGCGCCGTCGGCGCGCAGGACAACGTGAAGATCCTCACCAGCTGCCCCAGCTGCCTGCAGGGCCTGAACCGCTACGAAGGCGACCTGAACAACGGGCTGCTCGAAGCCGACTACATCGTGGTCGAGATGGCGCGCGAGATCCTGGGCGAGAACTGGATGCCGGACTATGTGCAGCGCGCCAACAACGGCGGCATCGAGCGGGTGCTGGTGTGACGGCCTGCCCGTTGTGCGCTGAAGATGGTGGCGCACTGGTCTGGCGCGGTGAGCGCCTGCGTGTCATCCGTGCGCAGGAGGCGGGGTTTCCTGCCTTTTACCGCGTGGTCTGGAATGCGCATGTGGCCGAGTTCTCTGACCTGGCTGCTGCCGAACGTGCCCACTGCATGGAGGCCGTGACGATGGTGGAGCGGGCCCTGCGCCAGCACCTGTCGCCCACCAAGGTCAACATCGCGGCGCTGGGCAACATGGTGCCGCACCTGCACTGGCATGTGATTGCGCGGTTTGACTGGGACAGTCACTTTCCCTCACCCGTGTGGGCGGCTGCGCAGCGGCCCAGCCCTGTGGCGCAAGAGGCTGCCGTGCAGGCGCTGCTGCCAGCGCTGGAAAGCGCCTTGCGCCAGCAACTGGCGACCCTGGCTACTGCGTGACTGGCGCTCTGTCAGGAGTCGGTGCGTCTGCCGGCCCTCTGGGCGGTGGGGTCTGCGGCGGGTGGGACAATCACAACCGCCTTTTCTGACAACAGTTCTCTCACAGGTGAATCCATGGCAGGTTTGAAAGCGGGCGCGCCCACGCCGCAGGCAATCACGGTGCACGAAGCATCACGGGTGCTCGAAGTGGGGTTCTCCGATGACGCCACGTTCCGCATTCCGTTTGAGCTGATGCGGGTGTATTCACCGTCGGCCGAAGTGCAGGGTCATGGCCCGGGCCAGGAAGTGCTGCAGACGGGCAAGCGGGAGGTCACGCTGGTCAACCTGGAGCCCGTGGGCAACTACGCGGTCAAGCCCACGTTCTCGGACGGCCACGACAGCGGCATCTTCACCTGGGACTACCTCTACGAACTGGGCCAGAAGCAGGACGCGCTGTGGACGCAGTACACCGAGCGCCTGGCCGCGGCGGGCGTGGACCGCGACGCGCCGATGGCGCCCAAGGGTGGTGCAGGCGGGCATGCCTGTGGCGGTCACTGAAGGGCAGCCCCTAAGCCCTTGTTGACCAATGTGCTATTGAAAGAAGAGCTGCCAGCGCAATATAGGCAAGCGGTAGCGGCTGTTTTCTCTTTGATGGCGTTGTCCTAATTGCGACACAAGCCCCATTTCAGTGCGGGGTTGTCGCTGTACCTCTGGCGCTTGCGCGCCTAGCATGATTCTTATGAGCACCACACATTTTGGTTTTCAGTCGGTCGACGAGCAGGAAAAGGCGCGCCGCGTGCGTGGCGTGTTCGATTCGGTCGCCTCCAAATACGATGTGATGAACGACCTCATGTCGGCCGGCCTGCACCGCGCCTGGAAGGCCTACACCGTGATGGTGGCCAACCTCGGCGAGGGCAGCCAGGTGCTGGACATCGCGGGCGGCACGGGCGATCTCGCGCTGGCATTTTCGAAGAAGGTGGGCGCCACGGGGCGCGTGGTGCATACCGACATCAACGAAGCCATGCTGCGCGTGGGTCGCGACCGTCTCATCGATGCGGGCGTGGTGCTGCCCACGCTGGTCTGCGATGCCGAAAAGCTGCCGTTCCCGGATGCGCATTTCGACGTGGTGAGCGTGGCCTTCGGCCTGCGCAACATGACGCACAAGGACCAGGCCATCGCCGAGATGTGCCGCGTGCTCAAGCCCGGCGGCAAGCTGCTGGTGCTCGAATTCTCGAAGGTGGCCAAGCCGCTGGAAAAAGTGTACGACTGGTATTCGTTCAAGGTGCTGCCCCAGCTGGGCAAGCTGGTGGCGGGCGACGATGCCAGCTACCGCTACCTGGCGGAGTCCATCCGCATGCACCCGGGACAGGAAGAACTCAAAAGCCTCATGCAGAAAAATGGCTTTGGGCATGTGGACTATCACAACATGACGGGGGGCATCGTCGCCTTGCATGTTGGAATCAAGTGCTGAGTGAGCGTTTCGCTCGGTCATTAACGGAGACGGAGAAGTCATGATGAAACTGTGGTCTGTGGTGTTGGTCGCGATGCTGGCGTTTGCACACGCCGATGCCGACGCCCGGCGACTGGCTGGCGGCAAATCGGTGGGCAAGCAGTCCAGCAATGTGACGCAGCGCGAGTCGGCAACGCCGCCCGCAACGCCGGGGGCTCCGGCACAGAACGCGACCAATGCGGCAGGCGCCAAGCCGGCCACGGCGGGCGCGGCACCCGCCGCCGCGGCTGCGAAGAAGCCCTGGGGCGCGATGCTGGGTGGCCTGGCCGCGGGCCTGGGCCTGGCCTGGCTGGCCAGTTCGCTGGGCCTGGGCGCAGGGTTCGGCAATATTTTGATGATCGCGCTGCTGGCGCTGGCCGCGTTCGCCATCTTCAAGATGGTGATGCGCGCGCGCAGTGGCGCCAGCCAGGGCGGTGGTGCCGCTGGAGGCGCGCCGTTCGCCTTCCAGGGGGCAGGGGCCGCCTCGCCGGCGGCGGCGCAGGTGCCTCCGCAGTACAGCCCCAACAACGTGGGCAACGACGCCTCGGCGCGCCCCTGGGAGCGCAGCAGCATGGCGTTCGATGCCTCGCGCGCAGCGCAGGGCGGGGCCGGCACGGGTGTGGTCATCGGTTCGGGTCTGTCGGGCTCGCAGAACTGGGGCGTTCCGGCCGATTTCGACACCGAAGGGTTCCTGTCCGCCGCCAAGCGCAACTTCGTCACGCTGCAGGCCGCCTGGGACCGCTCGGACATCACCACGCTGCGTTCCATGATGACGGACAGCATGCTGGACGAGATCCGCACCCAGCTGACCGAGCGCGAAGCGCACCGCGGCGTGCAGCCCAACCACACGGACGTGGTCATGATCGAGGCCCAGCTGCTGGGCATCGAGGACCTGGGCGACGGCTACATGGCCAGCGTCGAGTTCTCCGGCATGATCCGCGAGGAGCCCTCCGCGGGCCCGAGCCCGTTCCGCGAGGTCTGGAACATGACCAAGCCCAAGGCGGGCAGCAGCGGCTGGCTGGTGGCAGGGGTGCAGGCCCTGCAGTAATAAAGGAGATACCCCCATTTGGGGCTATCCCAGTTCAGGGAATAATCGGGGACTATGGCAACACCACAGTCCCCTTTTTCGTTTCTGGACGGCCTCTTCGAGCGTGTGGCCGCCGGCCCCCAACCTCCGCAGTGGCTGGTGCACGAGATGCAGCAGCGCATGGTGCTGTTCCTCAACCATGTCCTGATGCAGGAAAAGGAGGCCACTGACCGCCTGGTGCGCCAGAAGGGGCGCATCGCCCGCGTGCAGTGGCGCGCCTATTCGATGGCGCTTGTCATCACGCCCGCCGGCCTGTTCAACCTGGCGCCCGAGACCGCGGCGCCCGACCTGCGCCTTGAAGTGACCGAGAGCTCGCCGCTCACGCTCGCCCAGGCGGCCCTGCGGGGGGACAAGCCCTCCATCCGCATCGAAGGCGATGTGCAGCTGGCCGCCGAGATCAACTGGCTGGTCGACCATGTGCGCTGGGATGTCGAGGAAGACCTCGCACGCGTGATCGGCGATGCCCCGGCGCACACGGTGGCGCAGGTTGCGCGCCGCGCCGCGCAGGCGCTGCGCCAGTTCGTGGGCGCGCGCGTGGCGCCATCGTCCT
Organism: Acidovorax sp. GW821-FHT10E03; assembly: GCF_059415205.1. NCBI lineage: Bacteria > Pseudomonadati > Pseudomonadota > Betaproteobacteria > Burkholderiales > Comamonadaceae > Acidovorax > Acidovorax sp. GW821-FHT10E03. The sequence goes on from NZ_JBWKMU010000012.1 coordinate 189,826, forward strand.
TTGCGGCCGTGCCCGTGCCCCCCATGCCGGCAGCGCCGGCCAGCGGCTCCGACCGGGCCGGCGCATGAAGCAATTCCTGCGGGGCGCCGCCATCCTCTGGGTGGGGTTCCGGTACGGCCTGGACGGCCTGGTGCTCGACAGCTTCCAGAAGCCCTGGCTGCGGCCGGTGTCGCGCATCCTGTCGTTCGGGCGCAACCTGGACGCCCCCCGGGGCCAGCGGCTTCGCCTGGCGCTGGAGCGGCTGGGGCCCATCTTCGTCAAGTTCGGCCAGGTGCTTTCGACCCGGCGCGACCTGCTGCCGCCCGACGTGGCCGACGAGCTCGCCCGGCTGCAGGACCGCGTGCCCCCGTTCGATCCCGAGGTGGCGATCGCCACCATCGAGCGGGCGTTCCGCAGGCCCGTGGATGAGGTCTTCACGTCCTTCGATCGCGTGCCGGTGGCCAGCGCCTCGATCGCGCAGGTGCACTTCGCCACGCTGCGCGACCGCCACGGCATCGAGCGCGAGGTGGCGGTCAAGGTGCTTCGCCCCGGCATGCTGCCGGTGATCGAGAAAGACCTGGGCCTCATGCGCATGATGGCCGGCTGGGTGGAGAACCTGTCGGCGGATGGCAAGCGCCTGAAGCCCCGCGAGGTGGTGGCCGAGTTCGACAACTACCTGCACGATGAGCTGGACCTGGTGCGCGAGGCCGCCAACGCCGCGCAGCTGCGCCGCAACATGCAGGGGCTGGACCTGGTGCTGATCCCCGAGATGTTCTGGGACTTCTGCCACCCCGAGGTCATGGTGATGCAGCGCATGAACGGCGTGCCCATCAGCCAGACGGAGCGCCTGCGCGATGCCGGGGTGGACATCCCCAAGCTGGCGCGCGACGGCGTCACGATCTTCTTCACCCAGGTGTTCCGCGACGGCTTCTTCCACGCCGACATGCACCCGGGCAACATCCAGGTGAGCCTGGACCCGGCGACCTTCGGGCGCTACATCTCGCTTGACTTCGGCATCGTGGGCACCCTCACCGAATCGGACAAGGAGTACCTCGCGCAGAACTTCGTGGCGTTCTTTCGCCGCGACTACAAGCGCGTGGCCGAACTGCACATCGAAAGCGGCTGGGTGCCGCCCGAAACGCGGGTCAACGATCTGGAATCGGCGATCCGCGCGGTGTGCGAGCCGTACTTCGACCGGCCGCTCAAGGAAATCTCGCTGGGCATGGTGCTGATGCGGCTCTTCCAGACCTCGCGCCGGTTCCATGTGGAAATCCAGCCCCAGCTCGTGCTCCTGCAAAAGACACTGCTCAACATCGAAGGCCTGGGCCGCGAGCTCGACCCTGAGCTGGACCTGTGGAGCACGGCCAAGCCCTTCCTGGAGAAGTGGATGCTCGAGCAGATGGGACCCCAGCGCGTGCTGCGAGAGCTGCGCGCCGAGGCGCCGCATTACGCCAAGCTGATTCCCGAGCTGCCCCGGCTGCTGTACGACTACCTGCGCCACAAGCCGCAGGACCATCGGCGCGAGCTGCTGGAACTGCTGGCCGCGCAAAAGCGCACCAACCGCCTGCTGCAGGGCATCATCTACGTGGGCGCGGGCTTCGTGCTGGGCCTGCTGTCGCTGATGCTGGTACAGCAGTTGCAAGTGCTTCTGCGTTTCCGGATTTTCTAGGTTTCCCTTCCCCACCCCTTCGCGACATCGAGGAGCATGCCGTGCTGTTGACCCTGGTCATTGTCTATCTGTTGATCACCATCGCCATCGGCCTGCTGGCAGCCCGGCGAGTCAAGAATGCCGCGGATTTCGCCATTGCAGGGCGCCATCTGCCGCTGTACATGATCATCACCACCACGTTTGCAACGTGGTTCGGCTCGGAAACGGTGCTGGGCATCCCGGCCAAATTCATCGAGGGCGGGCTGGGCAACGTGGTCGAAGACCCCTTCGGCGCCGGCTTCTGCCTGATCCTGGTGGGCCTGTTCTTCGCGGGCAAGCTCTACCGCATGACGCTGCTCACCATCAGCGACTACTACCGCGAGCGCTATGGCCGCACGGTGGAGATCGTCTGCTCCCTCATCATCATGCTCAGCTACCTGGGCTGGGTGTCTGCCCAGGTCACGGCGCTGGGGCTGGTGTTCAACCTGCTGTCGGCCGGCGCCATCAGCATCCCCGTGGGCATGACCATCGGCGTGGTCTCCATCCTGGCCTACACGCTGTTTGGCGGCATGTGGTCGGTGGCGGTGACCGACTTCATCCAGATGATCATCCTGGTGGTGGGGCTGGCCGTGATCGCGGTGTTCGCGGGCAACATGGCGGGCGGTGCCGGCAAGGTCATCGAGTTCGCCTCCAGCCGCGAGCTGTTCCGCTTCCTGCCCGAGCCCAAGTTCCATGACGTGGTGTTCTTCATCGCGGCGGGCGTCACCATGATGTTCGGCTCGATTCCGCAGCAGGACGTGTTCCAGCGCGTGATGTCGGCCAACAACATCCAGGCCGCCACGCGCGGCCCGGTGATCGGGGGCATCTGCTACATCCTGTTCGCCTTCGTGCCCATGTTCCTCGTGGCCAGCGCGCTGATCATCATGCCCGCCGAGACGGCCGAGCTGCTCAAGGACGACCCGCAGAAGGTGCTGCCCACGCTGGTGCTGTCCAAGATGCCCTTCGTGATGCAGGTGCTGTTCTTCGGCGCGCTGCTGTCGGCCCTCAAATCCACCGCGTCGGCCACGCTGCTGGCGCCCAGCGTCACGTTCACCGAGAACATCTGGCGCCAGTTCCGCCCGCACAGCTCGGACAGGCAGCACCTGCGCACCATGCGCGTCACCACGCTGGTGTTCAGTGCGCTCGTGCTGGCGTATGCCATCTACATGCAGGGCACGTCGATCTATGAGCTGGTGTCCGGCGCCTATCAGGTGCCGCTGGTGGGGGCCTTCGTGCCCCTGGTGTTTGGCCTGTACTGGAAGCGCGCCACGACGCAGGGCGCCATCTTCGCGATCGTGCTGGGCTTGCTGACCTGGCTGCTGTTCCTGGCCACGCCCGCGGGCGCGGTCTTCCCCGCCCAGCTGGCAGGGCTGCTGGCCGCGCTGGCGGGCATGCTGATCGGCTCGCTGGGCCCGCAGGCCATCCGCAACAGCCATGCGGCGCACCACAGGCTCGTCGGCACGGAGTGACACGGTGGCCGGGGGCATGCCGCCTATAATTGAGGGTTTTGCACTTTCCCTCAACACTCTGACATGCCTATCTACGCCTACAAATGCGGCTCCTGCGGCCATGCCAAGGATGTGCTGCAAAAAATCTCCGACGCGCCCCTGACGGTCTGCCCCGCCTGCGGCGCGCAGGCCTTTTCCAAGCAGGTGACCGCGGCGGGTTTCCAGCTCAAGGGCTCCGGCTGGTATGTGACGGATTTCCGCGGCGGCAACGGCGGGAATTCCGCCCCCGCCACCGAGGCCAAGCCGGAGTCGAAGTCCGACGCGCCCGCTCCCGCCAGCACCGGAGATGCTCCTAAAAAAGAAGCATCCAGCGCAGCTGCACCAAGCGCTGGCGGCGGTTCAACCTCCACAACCCCTTCGTCGAACTGAGTACCTTCATGGCTGCCTTGCGCAAATGGCTGTTGACCGGCCTTCTGGTGATCGTGCCAGGGGTCATCACGGCGTGGGTGCTCAACTGGATCGTGAGCACGCTCGACCAGACCCTGCAGATCCTGCCGGGCGCATGGCACCCCGACAAGCTGCTGGGAATCCACATTCCCGGCTTCGGCGTGGTCCTCACGCTGCTCATCCTGCTGGTGGTGGGCGCCATCGCCAGCAACTTCGCGGGCCGCAAGCTCGTGCAGTGGGGCGATGCCCTGGTGCACCGCATCCCGGTCGTGCGCTCCATCTACTCCAGCGTCAAGCAGGTGTCGGACACGCTGTTCTCCGAAAGCGGCAACGCGTTTCGCAAGGCCGTGCTGGTGCAGTGGCCGCGCGAGGGCGTCTGGACCGTGGCCTTCGTCACCGGGGCGCCCAACGGCGAGGTGGCGGCCTACCTGCGCGACGAGTTCGTGAGCGTGTACGTGCCCACCACGCCCAACCCCACGGGCGGGTATTTCGTGATGCTGCGCAAGAGCGACTGCGTCGAGCTCGACATGAGCGTGGACGCCGCCCTCAAATACATTGTTTCGATGGGCGTGGTCGCTCCGGCGGACCCGACGCTCGTTTCATCCAAGTAAATAATCCCCTTAACGCGCCCCCTGGGCGCCGGAAGTTTCTGCCATGGCCATGCGTTCCCACTATTGCGGTCTTGTGACCGAAGCCCTGATGGGCCAAACCGTCACCCTGTCGGGCTGGGTGAACCGTCGCCGCGACCATGGCGGCGTGATCTTCATCGACCTGCGCGACCGCGAAGGCTACGTGCAGGTGGTGTGCGACCCCGACCGTGCCGACATGTTCAAGACCGCCGAAGATGTGCGCAACGAGTTCTGCGTGCAGGTCAAGGGGCTGGTGCGCCCCCGTCCCGACGGCACCACCAACGACAAGCTCAAGAGCGGCCAGATCGAAGTGCTGTGCCACGAGCTGAACGTGCTCAACCCCTCGGTCACGCCTCCGTTCCAGATGGACGACGAGAACCTGTCGGAGACCACCCGCCTCACGCACCGCGTGATGGACCTGCGCCGCCCGCACATGCAGCGCAACATGATGCTGCGCTACAAGACGGCCATCCAGGTGCGCAACTTCCTGGACAAGGAAGGCTTCATCGACATCGAGACGCCCATGCTGGGCAAGAGCACGCCCGAAGGCGCGCGCGATTACCTGGTCCCGAGCCGCGTGCACGATGGCCAGTTCTTCGCGCTGCCCCAGTCGCCCCAGCTGTACAAGCAGATGCTGATGGTGGCCGGCTATGACCGCTACTACCAGATCACCAAGTGCTTCCGCGACGAAGACCTGCGCGCCGACCGCCAGCCCGAGTTCACGCAGATCGACTGCGAGACCTCGTTCCTGGGCGAGGAAGAGATCCGCGCGATCTTCCAGCGCATGATCGCCGAGGTGTTCCAGACCCAGCTGGGCGTGGACCTGGGCGAGTTCCCCATCATGACCTACCAGGAGGCGGCTTTCCGCTTCGGCTCCGACAAGCCCGACCTGCGCGTGAAGCTCGAATTCACCGAGCTGACCGAAGTGATGAAGGACGTGGACTTCAAGGTGTTCTCCGCGCCCGCCACCACCAAGGGCGGCCGCGTGGTCGCCCTGCGCGTGCCGGGCGGCGCGCAGATCTCGCGCGGCGAGATCGACGCCTACACCGAGTTCGTGAAGATCTACGGCGCCAAGGGCCTGGCCTGGATCAAGGTCAACGAGGTGGCCAACGGCCGCGAAGGTTTGCAGTCCCCCATCGTCAAGAACCTGCACGACGCAGCCATCGCCGAGATCTTGAAGCGCACCGGCGCCCAGGATGGCGACCTGCTGTTCTTCGGTGCCGACAAGGAAAAGATCGTCAACGACTCCATCGGCGCACTGCGCCTGAAGGTCGGCCACAGCGACTTTGGCAAGAAGAACGGCCTGTTCGAAAGCCGTTGGGCACCGCTGTGGGTGGTGGATTTTCCGATGTTCGAGCATGACGAAGAGAACGACCGGTGGGCCGCAGTGCACCACCCCTTCACGTCGCCCAAGGATGGCCATGAGGACCTGATGGACACGGACCCTGGCAAGTGCATCGCCAAGGCCTACGACATGGTGCTCAACGGCTGGGAGCTGGGTGGCGGCTCGGTGCGTATCCACCGCGCCGATGTGCAAAAGAAGGTGTTCGATGCCCTCAAGATCACGCCCGAAGACGCACAGGCCAAGTTCGGCTACCTGCTGGACGCGCTGCAGTACGGCGCGCCTCCGCACGGTGGCCTGGCTTTCGGCCTGGACCGCCTGATCACGCTGATGACCGGCGCCGAGTCGATCCGCGACGTGATCGCGTTTCCCAAGACCCAGCGCGCCCAAGATCTGCTCACGCAGGCGCCTTCGCCGGTGGACGAAAAGCAGCTGCGCGAGCTGCACATCCGCCTGCGCAACCCCGACGCCATCAAGGCGGCCTGATCCGGGGCATCCGCCAGATCGATCCCGCAGATGCACTCCGGCGGCATCGCACCACAAAGCGGCAGGGGCCTCGGCCCCATGCCGCTTTTTTCTTGGCTGGTTCCCCAGCGTTGAAAGGAAGCCTTCCATGCGTTCCATGACGATCCCGGCCCTGCTGGCAGGGGTGTTGCTGCTGGCCCTGGCGGGCTGCGGCGAAAAGAAGACCGAACTGGGCCAGGGCGGCTCGGTGGTCACCGGTTCGGCCGGGCCCCAGGGCGCGCAGAACGCCGCCCGCGAGCTGGTCCGCTGCGAAGCACCCGTGGCCACGCTGGCGCTGGCCGAGAACCCCAACGGCTACACCGTGGGTTCGGGCTACCACCTGCCGGCATCCCCCGTGCCCCTGGTCAAGCTGCTGGCGCAGCAAAGCGGCTGCTTTCGGGTGGTGGACCGCTCGGCCGGCCTGCGCGGCACCATCCAGGAGCAGGACCTGAAGGACTCCGGCATCCTGCGCAAGAACAACTCCACCGTGGCCAAGGGCAAGGGCTATGAGGCGCAGTACACGCTCACCCCCAGCCTGACCTTCAGCGAGCAGGATGCGGGGCGCGGCCTGGCCGGGGTGATCGCGATGATTCCGGTGCTGCGCGACATTGCCGGCCTGGCCGGTCTGGTGGAGCAGGTCAAGTTCAAGGAGGCGCAGACGGCCCTGCTGCTGTCCGACAACGAAACCACCGAGCAGGTGGCCGCGGCCACCGGGGCGGCACGCACCACCGACCTGGGGGTGGGCGGGCTCGTGTTCGGCAAGCTCGGTGGCGCGGCGGGGGCGGGCTGGAGCAATACCAACGAGGGCAAGGTCATCGCCGCGGCGTTCCTGGATGCGCACAACCAGCTGGTGGTGCAGGTGCGTGCGCTGCAGGCCAAGGAATTGCCCCCGCCCGTGCCCACCACCGCCGCCGCCACGCGCTCCAGGGGCGGGTGAGGAGGGCGCCATGGTGGCAGCGCAGCGGCCCTGCAAGCTCCCGGAGTCGGTGCTGGTGGTGATCCACACCCCGGCGCTGGAGGTGCTGCTGATTCGCCGCGTGGGCGGCGAGGGGCACTGGCAGTCCGTCACCGGCAGCAAGGACCGCCTGGAAGAGCCTTTTGAGGAGACGGCCCGCCGCGAGGTGGCGGAGGAAACCGGCATCGATGCGCGGTCGCCCGGCTGCGTGCTGACCGATTGGGCGCTGGAGAACGTCTACGACATCTGGCCGCAGTGGCTGTACCGCTACGCGCCCGGCGTGGTGCGCAACCGGGAGCGTGTGTTCGGGCTGCGCGTGCCTTCAGGCACCCCGGTCGTGCTCAGCCCGCGCGAGCACGATGCGTTCCGGTGGCTACCCTGGCAGGCCGCCGCGGACGCCTGTTTTTCCGCGTCGAACGCCGAAGCCTGCCTGCTGTTGCCCCGGTTCGCCGGGCAGGCCTGAGGCTTGGGGGGCGCCAGGCGCGTCGCCGATGGCACCGGAGGGGCGCCCGTCCAGCGGCGTTCCCGGGATTTTCAGACCGGCCGCAGGCGCAGCGCGGCCGCGGGGTCGGGAGGCTCGGCGGGGTCGGGGGCCAGGCTGTCCTGGGGCGGCGACGGGATGCGGGTGGGCTCATCGCCGCCGCCGCGTACGCGCAGCACCACGCCGCCGGGCCGGCGTTCGCTGTCCTGCCCCAGGATCGCCCGCGTGGGCGCGGTGCCCACACGCGTGCGCAGCGCGTCGATGGCGTCCTGCAGAGTTTCGGGCGAGGCCATGCGCGCGCGGTGGCGCAGCAGCACCTGCTGGGACATGTCCACCAGCTTGGAGTTGAGCGTGTGCCCGGCCTGCTGCAGCAGGTGGTTCACGGCGCCCGCCGGGTCGCCGGCCAGGCTTTGTGCCATGGCGGCCTCGGCGGTCTTGTTGATCTGCACGAGGCAGTCGCGCACCATCTCCCCGTAAGGTGCGTGCAGGCCGCAGGCGTTGGCCAGCAGCTCGGTCAAGCCCCGTGTGTTGGCGTAGCGCATGCCCAGCGCGCGCACCCAGCCCTCGCCCTCGGACAGGTCGATCGAGGTGACCGCGAGCACGGCCAGCAGGCTGCCCAGGTTGCACGCGGCCTCGAAGTCGAAGCCGCTGGAGGTGATCTCGCCGGCCATGCCGCGCACGGATTCCACGGCCTGCGAGAACTGGCGCTGCTGGATGAGCTGCAGCGTGCGCGCCACCGCCGCGAAACGCCGGATGCGGGCGCTGGACTCGTGCCGCTCCAGGATGCGGCCAAAGTCGGCCATGCAGCGCTCGATGCCCTTGCGGTCGTTGTCGGCGAAGTACGAGAACGTGAGCAGCACCAGCGACTGGAAGTCGAACAGCTTGGAGTCGATGCCCAGCACGGCCGCCCGTGCCAGCACCTTGGTGGCGGTTTCGCGGTCGCCCATGTAGTACGACATCATCCCCAGCTTCTGCAGCCGCACCACCGAATCCGGCGTGAGGCCGCTGGCCGTGCGGTAGGTCTCGATGGCCTGCGAGAAGTTGCCCAGTTCCACCTGCGCGCGGCCCAGCACGTCGTAGGCGTCGGCGAAGGAGGCGTCCTCGCCGATCAGCTCCTGCAGCGTGGTGATGGCCCGCGCCGCCTGCCCGGATTCGATCTGCGCGCGTGCCACCCCGAGCTTGGCCCAGGGCAGGGCGCGGGCGGCGATCACGGCCTCGAACAGCGTGCGGGCCTCGTCGTGGCGGGACAGGCGCAGCAGCAGTTCGGAGCCGATGCGCGCGGCATACAGCCAGTAGGGCTGGCGCGATTCGAAGCGCTCCACGCACAGCTGCGCGGCACGCTCGAAATCCTCGGCCTCGATGGCGTCGAAGATCGGGCGCAGATGGATCTTGCGCAGGCGCGCCAGGCTCAGGCGCTCGAAGAGCGCGCTGGGCGTGAAGGGCTTGAGCAGATAGCCGTCGAGCGCGGACTCGGCGGCCTCGGCCACGGCGGCGTACGAGGCCTCTGACGTGACCATGAAGAACACGGTGGAGAAGGGCAACAGCTGCGCGCGCCGCAGGTCGTCCAGCAGGGTCTGGCCCGAATAGCCCGATTCGCCGAAATACTGCTCGCACAGCACGTAGTCGAACACCGTGTGCTCCAGCCGGCTGCGCGCATCCTGCACCCGGGTGCACTGCACGATGCGGGTCACGCCGTACTCGCGCAACTGGCCCACGAGGATGCTGCGGGAAGTGGCATTGCTGTCGACGATCAGCGCCAGCACCGCAGGCGCGGCGGATGGGTCGTTCTCGGTAGCCATCAGGGTGTGTGCCGGCCCGCCATGGCGGGGGAGTGGAGTGCAACCAAGTGTAAGCCGCCGCCGCGGCTTTCAGCGTCGGGCAAACCCGCAGCCAGCGCGGCTTGCGACACAATCAGGACATGGAACACGACGATATTCTGCGGGTGGCCACCTACAACATTCACAAGGGCGTGCAGGGCATCGGGCCCGCGCGCCGCCTGGAGATCCACAACCTGGGCCTGGCGGTGGAGCAGCTCGACGCCGACATCGTCTGCCTGCAGGAGGTGCGCAAGCTCCACCGGCGCGAGGCGACCTATTTTCAGCGCTGGCCCGAACTGCCCCAGGCCGAGTTCCTCGCGCCCGAGGGCTACGAGGCCGTGTACCGCACCAACGCCACCACCAAACACGGAGAACATGGCAACGCCCTGCTGTCGCGCTGGCCCGTGATCGGGCACCAGCACGAAGACATCTCGGACCACCGCTTCGAGCAGCGCGGGCTCTTGCATGTCGAGGTGGATGCCCACGGGCGGCGCATCCACGTGATCGTGGTGCATCTGGGGCTCATTCCCGGCAGCCGCATCCGCCAGATCGAACGCCTGCAGCGCTTCATCGAGCGCGAGGTGCCGTCCGGCGCGCCCGTCGTGGTGGCCGGGGACTTCAATGACTGGGGCCAGCAGGTCAAGCGCATGCTGGCCGGCTTTGCGCTGCACGAGTTCGACGCGCCGCGCACCTTCACCTACCCGGCGCGGCTGCCGCTGGCGCAGCTGGACCATGTGTACGTGCGCGGCCTCACGCCGCTGTCGCTGCATGTGCCGCGCGGCCGCATCTGGTGGCGCATGTCCGACCACCTCCCGCTGATCGCCGAGTTCAGGCTATGACCCCCGTTGTGCCGTTCGCGGCGCCTTCCTCCCTGGAAGGGGCGACGCCCCCGCCGGGCGACGGGCTTCCGAAATGAGAAGAAAGCCTTTCGCGCGGGCCCATGGGGCAGGATTTTCCGACGACCACCAGGTGCGCCTGCTGCAAGGGGCCGAGGAGCTTTTTCCCGCGCTGATCCAGGCCATGGACGCCGCCCTGTCGGACATCCAGTTCGAGACCTACATCTTCGACTTCACCGGCGCGGGCGCCGCCGTGGCCGAGGCCCTGATGCGCGCGGCGCAGCGCGGCGTGCGCACGCAGCTGGTGGTGGATGGCGTGGGCACGGGCGCCTTGCCCCACGGCTGGGCGCAGCGCCTGCAGGCGGCCGGCGTGCAGTACCGCGTGTATTCGCCGCTCGGCCCCCTGGGCCTGCTGCTGCCACACCGGTGGCGGCGGCTGCACCGCAAGCTGTGCGTGGTGGACGGCTGCATGCTGTTTTGCGGCGGCATCAACGTGCTGGACGACTTCCACGACCCCAACCACGGCGCGCTGGAGGCGCCGCGCTTTGACTTCGCGGTGCAGGCCACGGGCAGCCTGGTGGCATCGGCCAGCGAGACCATGGACCAGCTGTGGTGGCGCATGCAGGCGGTGCGCGACGCGCGCCAGCGCCGCCTGCCCGAGGCCCTGCAGGCCTTGCGCGCCGCCAGCGCGGCCAAGCATGCGCTGCAGGCCGCCGAGGCCGGCCCGCCCATGCGCGCCGCGCTGGTGCTGCGCGACAACGTGCGCAACCGCAGCCGCATCGAAAAGGCCTACCGCCGCGCCATCGGCGCCGCGCGGCACGAAGTCATCATCGCCAACGCCTATTTCATGCCCGGCGGCAAGCTGCGCCGCGCGCTGGTGATGGCGGCGCGCCGGGGCGTGCGGGTGCGCCTGCTGCTGCAAGGGCGCTACGAGTACTTCATGCAGTACCACGCGGCACGGCCCGTGTATGGCGCGCTGCTGGAGGCGGGGGTGGAGATCCACGAATACGCGCCCAGCTTCCTGCACGCCAAGGTGGCCGTGATCGACGCGATGGGCGACAGGCCCTGGGCCACGGTGGGCTCGTCCAACCTCGACCCCTTGAGCCTGCTGCTGGCGCGCGAGGCCAACGTGGTGGTGGAGGACGCCGCCTTTGCCACCGACCTGCGCCAGCGCCTGGTGCATGCGATGCAGCATGCCGGCCGGCGCATGGACCCGGCGCGCTACGCGGGCCGCCCGCTGCGCCAGCGCGTGCTGGACCGCATTGCCTTCGGCCTCATGCGGCTGGCGCTGTGGATCACCGGAAAAAGCTATTGAGCCCCCCTGAGCGGCTGCGCCGCTTTCCCCCCGGGGACGCCACCCCGCGGCCCGGCAAAGCCGCTTCCACGGTGGCACTGGCGTGGGGCGGCGCCGTTGGCAAGTATTGCTATGAATAACATAGCTGCTGGCGCTTTGCCATCAAGCGGTGGAGGTCAAAAACCTTTGAAATCTGCGGTGTGTCAATCGCTGTTACGATTCTGGCCATGTCCAGCCAACCCGCCGCCGATATGACGTCCACCCCGCCGGATGATGAAGGCACGCCTGTCTCCGTCAAGATCCGAGAGCGCCTTGCCGCTGCCCGCAAGCGTTTTCATGCCAATGACAACATCGCCGAGTTCATCGAGCCCGGCGAGCTGGAGAAGCTGCTCGACGAGGTCGAGGTCAAGATGCAGGGCGTGCTCGACAGCATGGTGATCAACACCGAAGGCGACCACAACACCAACAACACCGCGCGCCGCGTGGCCAAGATGTACCTCAACGAGGTGTTCAAGGGCCGCTACGTGGCGCAGCCGGCCATCACGGAATTCCCGAACGCCGAGCACCTGAACGAGCTCATGATCGTGGGCCCCATCACCGTGCGCAGCGCCTGCAGCCACCATTTCTGCCCGGTGATCGGCAAGATCTGGATCGGCGTGATGCCCAACGAACACACCAACGTGATCGGCCTGTCCAAGTACGCGCGCCTGGTGGACTGGGTCATGGGCCGCCCGCAGATCCAGGAAGAGGCCGTGGTGCAGCTGGCCGACCTCATCATGGAAAAGACCCAGCCCGACGGCCTGGCCATCGTGATGGAGGCCAGCCACTTCTGCATGTCCTGGCGCGGCGTGCGCGAGATGGACAGCAAGATGATCAACTCCGTGATGCGTGGCGTGTTCCTCAAAGATTCGGCGCTGCGCCGCGAATTTCTGTCCCTCATCCCTGGAAGGAACTGACCATGCTCGTACGCCTGCTCTATGCCAGCCGCGCGGTGGACACTTCGCCCGCCGCCATCGAAGCCATCCTGACGCAGTCGCGCCAGCACAACCCGGGCTGCGGCATCACCGGGGTGCTGTGCTACGGCGGCGGCGTGTTCCTTCAGGCCATCGAAGGCGGGCGCTCCGCGGTGAGCGACCTGTACGGCCACATCCAGAAGGACCCGCGCCACAAGAACGTGGAGCTGCTGCACTACGAAGAAATCGCCGAACGCCGCTTCGGTGGCTGGACCATGGGGCAGGTGAACCTGTCCAAGATCAACCACTCCATCCTGCTCAAGTACTCGGAGAAGCCCGAGCTGGACCCCTATGCCGTGTCGGGCAAGGTGTCGTTCGCGCTGCTCGAAGAACTGATGGCCACGGCCTCCATCATCGGCAGAGCCTGAAAGGCGGGGTGTTTTGCTGCTGCGCGGCCACACCCCGGGCCTGCGGTACTCGCCGCACGGGACTGCGGCTGCGTTCCTCCACCCAGGCTGAGACCGCTCGCTACACAAGTCACCCCACTTTTCGCTGATGCTCTGGCCTCGTTGTTTCGGCCGCAGCCCACCCGGCTTTGCGGCTTTTTGCATTCAGGCCGCTCTTCTTCTCATCCGTGACTCTTACCGCCTTCGCCCTCATCATCCTTGCCGGCCTCATCCACGCGTGCTGGAACATCGTGGCCAAGAAGGCCGGGGGCGATTCGCGGTTCGCGTTCTTCACCTCGGTGATCATGATGGTCATCTGGGCGCCGTTGGGCTGGTACCTGGGGCGCGATGCCGTGCCGCTGTGGGGGGCCACGGAGTGGGCCTTCGTCGCGGCCAGCGGGCTGCTGCACGTGGGCTACTTCGTCATCCTGCTGCGCGGCTACAGCAAGGCCGATCTCACCGTCGTTTACCCGCTGGCGCGCGGTTCCGGGCCGCTGCTGTCGTCGCTGGTGGCGGTGACGGTCCTTGGCGAGCGCATCTCGGCGCTGGGCGTGGCCGGCATCGCCGGCGTGGTGGGCGGGGTGTTCCTGATCGCGGGCGGCCCGGGCCTGCTGCGCGCCGCGCACGACCCTGCCGCCCGGGCGCGCGTGCACAAGGGCATGCTCTACGGCCTGCTCACGGGCGCCTTCATCGCCAGCTACACCGTGGTGGATGGCTATGCGGTCAAGATCCTGCTGATGTCCCCCATCCTGGTGGACTACATGGGCAACTTCGTGCGCGTGGGCTTGCTCGCGCCCGTGGTGCTGCGCGACCTGCCCACGGCCCGTGCGCTGTGGCTGGCGCAGTGGCGCTTCGCGCTGCTGGTGGCGGCGGTGAGCCCCGTGGCCTACGTGCTGGTGCTGTACGCGATGCGCGAGGCGCCCATGTCCCACGTGGCGCCCGCGCGCGAGGTGTCCATGCTGTTCGCGGCGCTCATCGGCGGCCACCTGCTGGGCGAGGGCGACCGCGTGGCGCGCATTTTTGGCGCGCTGTGCATTGCCGCGGGTGTCACCGCCCTGGCGCTGGGGTAGGCCGTCATGGCGGAGCCCATCCGTCCCCTGCTGCTGGGCTGCGATTTCTCCAGCAGCCCCACGCGGCGCAAGCCCGTCGTGCTGGCGCTGGGCCAGCGGCAGGGCGCGCGGGTACAGCTCGCCGCGCTGGAGCGCTTTGACACGCTGGCCGCGCTGGGCGAGTGGCTCGCCCGGCCGGGCGATTGGGTGGGCGGCTTCGACCTGCCCTTCGGCCTGCCGCGCGAGCTGGTGCGGGCGCTGGGCTGGCCGGTGCAGTGGCGCGCCTGCATGCAGCACTACCGCGGCCTCAGCCGCGCGCAGATCCGCGACCAGTTCGCCGCGTTCTGCGACGCACGCCCCGAGGGCGGCAAGTTCGCGCACCGCGCCACCGACGGGCCCGCGCGCTCCAGCCCGTCGATGAAATGGGTGAACCCGCCCGTGGCCTACATGCTGCACGCGGGCTTGCCGCTGCTGCTGGACGCCGGTGTCCATCTGCCGGGCCTGCACGGCGGAGACCCGCGCCGCGTGGCGCTGGAAGCCTACCCGGGGCTGCTGGCGCGCGAAGTGCTGCAGCGGCGCAGCTACAAGAGCGACGACCGCGCCAAGCACACGCCCGACCGGCTCATTGCCCGCAAGGACCTTGTGAATGCGCTGGAGATGGGCCAGACCCGGCTGGGCCTGCGCCTGAAGCTCAGCCACGCGCAGCGCGATGTGCTGGTGGACGACGCGAGCGGCGACAGCCTGGACGCCGTGCTGTGCCTGCTGCAGGCCGCCTGGGCCCAGCAGCGCCATGCAGAGGGCGACGCGCTCTACGGCCTGCCGCCCGGGCTGGACCCGCTCGAAGGCTGGATCGTGACCGCCGATGCCGCCGATATTGCCGCTTTTCCGGGCATCGGTCCGGCGCACGGTGCGTAGCATGGGCGGAACCCACGCCTGATATCTTCACCACCCCCATGCCGGTTGTCGCCCGCTCCCTGCTTGCCCTCGCCCTGCTGGCACTGCTGATGCCGCCCGCACAGGCCGCCCCCGCGCCCTGGTACTACTGGCGCAGCATGGTGGATGGCGCACGCGTCTGCGCGCAAGCCTCGCCGGGCCATGGCTGGCAGCGCGACAGCGCCGCCTACGAAGGCCCTGGCTGCCAGCCGCGCCGCAAAGTGCTCATCGTGCCCATGCGGTGACGTGCCGCACGGTGGGTGGTGGACAGGCTGCTGTTATAAAAAACATAGCTATCAGCGCTTGTTGCATAAGCGCTAGCAGTCAAAAGTGCTTGCAATCATGTGCATGCATTCGATAATGGCATGCATGACTGAATTGATTCTGATCCGCCACGGCGAGACCGACTGGAACCGCGAACTGCGCTTCCAGGGCCACGTGGATGTGCCCCTCAACGCCACCGGCCACGAACAGGCCCGCCGCCTCGCCGAACGCCTGGCCGCGGAACAGATCGTGGTGGACCACCTGGTCTGCAGCGACCTCATCCGCACGCAGCAGACCGCCACGCCCAGCCTGCAGGTGCTGTTCCCGGAACTGCGCATCGACACCCTCACCGACAGCAGCCTGCGCGAGCAGAGCTTCGGCGTGGTGGACGGCAAGCGCGTGGACGACATCAAGATCGAACACGCCGATGCCTGGACCCAGTGGCTGCGCTTCGAAGCCGACTACGGCATGCCCGGCGGCGAGACCACGCGCCAGTTCCACACCCGCGTGATGGACGCCGTGCGCCGCATCGCGCAGCAGTACCAGGGCCGCAAAGTCATGGTTGTGACCCACGGCGGCGTGCTCGACATGGTCTGGCGCACCGCCCGCGGCACGGGCCTGGACGGCCCGCGCCAGAGCGACATCCCCAACGCCGGCCTGAACCGCGTGCGGGTGGATGGCGATGTGGTGGAGGTGCTGGACTGGGCCGACGTGCGGCACCTGGCGGACCTGCCGGCGCAGCCGGTGTATGACCAGACGAAGCTGCTGGTGAGATAGCCTGGCGGCAGGCACAGGGGAGGGCGGGCCGCGCCCGCGCCTGCTTCTATCGCCGGGCTCCGCTATCCCTGGTGTGGCAGCAGCAGCCCCAGGGCGCCATTGACCACCCCCACCTGCCGCGCGAGCCGCACCGACTCCGGCTGCGCATTGGCCATCGGCTGCAGCAGGTTCTGCACCGCCGCCCACTGCCCGTTGCGCTGCAGCGCATCCAGCCAGATCTGGTGGAACAAATCCCGCTGCGCGTGGCTGCCGCCGATCTCCAGCAGCCGTGGCAATGCCAGGCCCAGCTGCTCCGCCGCCGTGGCCCAGTCGCCTTGCGCATGCGCCAGCAGGCCGCGCGCGGCGGGCTCGCACACCTGCTTCCACACGGTGCGTTCATGTGCCTCGGTGCGCGTGGCGGCGTGGGCCTCGATGTTGCGCAGCAGCGTGCGTGCCGCCTCCGTGCGGCCCGCGCGGGCCAGGCCGTAAAGATACTGCAGGTCCAGGAACGGCAGTACATGGTCGGACAGGCGCAGTGCCAGGTGGCCGGCCACGTCGGCCCAGCGGTGGCCCACATCCACGCCCGCCAGTTCCAGCCGCGCCAGCAGCGAGACGGCGTTGATCTGGTCCTGCGTGTATTCCTTGACCACGCCCCACACCTGGCTGTCGTACAGCGCCAGCACCTCGGCGTGCCGGTCCTGCTCCAGCAGGAAGAGTGCCTGGTGCCACCAGTTGTGCGTGACCATGAAGGAGTTGAGCCCCGTCCAGGTGTCGCTCACGCCGGCCATGAAGTCCGCGCCTTCGCCGATGCGCCCCTGTGTCAGCATCACGTGTGCGAGGGCATGGTGGGCCCAGGGTTCCTTGCGGCACAGGCGCACCGCATGGCGCGCGGCGGCTTCCGCTTCGGTGAGCCGGTGGCACTGCTCCCAGCCAAAGGCCAGCATGCCGTGCAGGTAGGGCACGTCGGCGGCCGCGGGCAGGGCCTGCAGCGCCAGGCGCAGCATGCCGGGGGAGTCGCCGCGGTTGAACAAGTGGTATTGGCCGAGCTTGAGGGAGGCCAGGTCGCGCGGAAACAGGCGGGCCTGCTCCCCGTGCAGCGCGATGGCGCGCGGCAGGTCGCCGTGAACCCAGGCGGCGACGGCGGCCACGAAGCGCTGTTCGCGCTCGCTCGCCGCAGGGGCGTGGGCGAGCGCCCGGTCGATGAAGGGGCGTGCGTTGCCCGGCGCCTGCGCCGATTCGGCGAACATGTGCAGTGCCGCGCAGCAGGCCTGCACGATGGCGCTGGGGTCGCCGGCGGCCTGCAGCACGTTCACCGCGCGGGCCTCGCAGGCGATGAAGCCTTCCACGAAGTCATTCAACGCCGCCGCGCTGCCTGGCTCGCGCAGGGTGGCGGCGTTGCCCAGGCTGTCGGTCAGTGCGTGCGCGGCGGTGGATGGCATGGGGGCATTGTTGGGCGGCAGGGCTCAGCCGCCCTTGATCAGCGTCAGATAGGCCTTGCGTGTCTCGGCCGATACGGAGGCCACCAGCTGCTCATGCGGCGTCTGGTGGCGCGCCAGCATGCGGGCCGTGGCAACGGTCTTGGACTTGCAGAACCAGTGGCAGGTGTGCTGCATCAGGAACAGCTCCGCCGTCATCATGTAGGCCCGGTCCTTGGGCGACAGGTGGCTGGTGTTCTGCACCACATGGGTGATGCCGCGTGCATGGATCGCCAGGGCCCGCCGCATGTCGAAGGTGAACGCCGGCAGGATCTTCTCGGCGAAGGGGATGGCCATCGCGAGGCGGCTGACCCGCGCGTCGGCGTCGCTCACCTTGGCGAAGTCCGCGGCGAAGCGGCTGAACTGCTCGCTCAGCTGCTGTTCGGTGGTGCTCAGCAGGCTCCAGATCTGGCTGCGGCGCTCGTCGGTGCTTTCACCCAGGGCCCGCAGGTAGCCGTCTGTGAGCGCTTCCATCAGCTTTTCGATCTGGTAGTGGGCCAGATGGTTGCCCAGCAGCACGATGCGCTTGCGCTGCTCCTTGGCGTTGAGCATGAAGGTGCCGGTGGCGATGAGGATCGCCAGGATGAGGATGTCCATGCGGTGATTCGTTGAAGTGGTGCGTGTCGTGGTGGCCCGGGGCGCAGGCCAGCCCGGAGGGGGCGCCGCACGCGGGGCGTGCGTGTTGCCAACCCCTAGGTTACCAACATCCACCCCGCCGGGCCCTCGGGGTTAAGCCGCAGGCGGCAGCGGCCAGGCCTTTTGCGGCTCGCGGATCAGCTCGAACGCATGGGCCACCTGCAGCACGCCCAGGTCGTCGAAGCGCGCGCCGGCGATCTGCAGGCCGATGGGCAGGCCGCTGGCGGTGTAGCCGCAGTTGACCGAGGCCGCCGGCTGTTCGGACATGTTGAACGGCACGGTGAAGCCGATGTGCTCGAGCGGGCGCAGCGGGTCGTTGGTGGGCGAGGGCAGTTCGGCCTGGAAGGCGGGCATCGGCGCCACGGGCGAGATCACGTAGTCGAACGCGCTGCAGGCCTTGACCGTATTCACGCGCGTGAGGTGGAACTGGTGGCTGGCGTTGAAGACCTCGGTGCCGCTCATGCTGGCGGCGCTGTCGGCCCAGGTGCGGATATAGGGCAGCACCTTGTCGCGCTGCTGCGCGGGCAGGGCCTTCAGGTCGATGTGGGAGCGCATGCGCCAGAAGTGGTCCATGCCGTCGAGCATGGCCTGGGTCATGAAGGGCAGCATGGGCACGATGGTGGCGCCAGCGGCCTCCATCAGGCGGGCTGCGCGTTCCACGGCGGCCTTCACTTCGGGTTCCACCGGCAGGCCGCAGCCCGCGTCCAGCAGCAGGCCGATGCGCAGGCCGCGCAGGCGCTCCACGCCCTTGTTGAACTGGCTCCAGGCGATGTCCTGCGCTGGCAGGCTCATGCTGTCGCGCGCGTCCGGCTGGCTGAGTACCTGCATCATCAGCGCGGCGTCGGCCACCGTGCGGGTCATGGGGCCGGCGGCACGGCCGGTGTAGGGCGGGTCGATCGGGATGCGGCCCAGGCTGGGCTTCAGGCTGAAGATGCCGCACCAGCTGGCGGGCAGGCGCAGCGAGCCGCCGATGTCGGTGCCGATGTGCAGCGGCCCGTAGCCCGCCGCAGCGGCGGCACCGCCACCGGCGCTGGAGCCGCCCGGGCCCTTGCTCACGTCCCAGGGGTTGCGCGACAGTGGGTGGAAGGTCGACAGGCCCGAGGACAGCATGCCGTAGTCGGGCATGGTGGTCTTGGCCACGATGACGGCACCGGCCTCGCGCATGCGGGCGGCGGGCGGCGCATCGGCGGCGGCGGGCACGAGTTCGACAGCGGCGGTGCCCAGGGGGGTCGGGTCGCCTTGCGTCGAGATGTTTTCCTTGATGGTGCTGGGCACGCCGTCGAGCGCGCCCTTGGGCTCGCCACGCAGCCAGCGCGCTTCCGATTCGCGGGCCTGCGCCAGGGCGGCCTCGGGCCGCAGCAGGTAGGTCGCCTTTATGTGGGGCTCCCAGCGCCCGATGTGGGCCAGCACGGCCTGCGTGACCTCGACGGGCGAGAGGCGGCGCGCGCGGTAGGCGGCCAGGAGGTCGTGGGCGGGCAGGTCGTGCAGGGCGGTCATGGTAGAGAGATTTTTGATAAAAAAGGCTGATAACGCTTATGGATAAAGCGCTAGCAGCTATTGTTTCAGGAGCTATCTGCTCCCGAGCGTTTCAGCTATTCATTGCTCGGCGCGCCACCCACAGCCTCTGAAAAGGGCACGGCCCAGGCGCGGGCAGCCGAGCAAGGGCCGCCCCGCAGCGAGGGCTGCGTCCCCCTGCCCACATCGCGCAGCGATGTGAGAGCGGGGGGAAGGCCCGCAGGGCCTCAGGGGGGTGTCTCATCAACTCCAGGACAGCGTGGAGATGTCGTTCACGAACACGGGCATGTCTTTCCACAGGCCCTTGAGGTTCTTGTTGGCCACCGTGATCCACTGGTTGGAGTACAGGAACGCGTGCACCGCATCGTTGGCCAGCAGGCGCTGCGCGTCGCCCAGCAGGCGTGCGCGGTCAGCGGGGCGCGCGGCGTTCTTGATCTGGTTGAACAGCTCGTTGAACTTGGGCGAGTTGTAGGCCCAGTAGTAGTCGGGCTTGGCGAAGTTGCCCAGGTCGAACGGTTCCACGTGCGAGATGATGGTCAGGTCGTAGTTCTTGCTGCCGTAGGTGCCGGACAGCCACTGCGCCCATTCCACGTTCTGGATCTTGGCGATGATGCCGACCTTGGCCAGCTGGGCGGCGACCACCTCGCCGCCCTGGCGGGCGTAGGGCGTGGGCGGCAGCGTCAGGGTCAGCTCCAGCGGTGTCTTGATGCCGGCCTCGGCCAGCAGCTTCTTGGCCTTCTCGGGGTCGTAGGGGTTCACGCCCGTGGTGTCCACGTAGCCGAACGCGCCGGGCACGTAGTGGCTGCCGATGGGCGCGCCATAGCCGTCGCCCGCACCTTCGATCACGGCCTTGCGGTCCACGGCGGCGGCGATGGCGCGGCGCACGCGCACGTCGTCCAGCGGCTTCTTGCCGTTGTTGATCGCCAGGATGGTCTTGGCGCGCGAGCCGCTCACCACCACCTGGAACTTGGGGTTGCCCTTGAACTGCGGCACGCTGCGGGGCGTGACGCGCGGGAACGCATCCACGTCGCCGGCCAGCAGGGCGGCCACCTGGGCGGCGGGGTCGGAGATGAAGCGGAACGTGGCGCGCTTGATCTTGAGCGCCTTGGCATCGCGAAAGCCCTCCCAGGCCGTCAGCACCACGGAGGAACCCTTGTTCCAGGCCTGCAGCTGGTAGGGGCCGGTGCCCACGGGCTTGTTCGCGTTGGTGTCGGCGCTCTTGGGCTCCACGATGATGGAGGTGGCCTGGCCCAGCACGAACAGCAGGTCGGGGTCGATGTCCTTGTTGAGCAGCACGACGGTGTAGTCGTCCACCACCTGCGTGGTGAGGTTGGCGAAGGTGCGCTTGTCCTTGTTGGTGCTCTTTTCGCCGCCGGCGCGGTCGTACGAGAACTTCACCACGGCCGCGTTGAAGGGCTCGCCGTTCTGGAACTTCACGCCCCGGCGCAGCTTGAAGGTGTAGGTCTTGAGGTCGGGCGAGACCTCCCAGCTCTCGGCCAGCAGCGGCGACACGCTGCCGTCGGCGTTGATCTTGGTGAGCGTCTCGAAGATGTTGTACTGCACGATCTCGGCGATGGCCGATGCGGCGCCGGCCGTGGGGTCCAGGCCCGGGGGTTCGAGCGTCATGGCCAGCACCACGGCGTCTTTGCGGCCCTGCGCCAGGGCGCCGAGCGAGGTGGACAGGGGCACGGCGGCGATGGCGCCAGTGGCTAGGACGGTACGGCGGTTCAGCATGTTCGGACTCTCCAGACAAAAAAACCAGACGAAAGCCCCGGTGTCATTTCAATTTGTTACCGGGGAGCACAAAAGCTTTTTACACCATCGCGTGCGCATTTGGTTATGCGGTTTTTGCGGTGGCCGTGGCAGCGGCCGCCGCGGCGCGGCGTGCGCGCGCCCGGCCGGGCTGCACCTGCGGCACGGCGCCCACCAGCGACTGGGTGTAGGGGTGCTGCGCGTTGCGGAACAGTTCAGCCGGCGAGCCGCGTTCGACGATGCGGCCCTGGTACAGCACCACGACTTCATCGCACAGATGGTTGACCACCGCCAGGTCGTGGCTGATGAGCATGTACGTGATGCCGAACTCCTGCTGCAGGTCCTGCATGAGGTTCAGCACCTGGGCCTGCACGGACACGTCGAGCGCGCTCACGGGCTCGTCGGCGACGATGAGGCGCGGGCGCGTGATGAGCGCGCGCGCGATGGCGATGCGCTGGCGCTGCCCGCCCGAGAATTCGTGCGGGTACTTGGAGAGGTCGTTGGTGCGCAGGCCCACCTGGGCCAGCACCTGGCCGGCCTGCTCGCGCTGGGCGGCGCGGCTGGTTTCACCCTGGGCCTGCAGGGGCTCGGTCACGATGCGCTCCACCGTCTGGCGCGGATCGAGCGAGCCGTAGGGGTCCTGGAAGACCATCTGGAAGTCGCGCCGCGCGTGGCGCAGCTGCTCTGCGGGCAACTGGTGCAGGTTGCGGCCCTGCAGCTCGACGGTGCCGGAGGTCGGCGTGTCCAGCGCCATCACCAGGCGGGCCAGGGTGGATTTGCCCGAGCCCGATTCGCCGACGATGCCCAGGCTGCGGCCTGCAGCCACCGAAAAGCTCACGCCGTTGAGTGCATGCACCTTCCCCGGGGGCTGGAACAGATGTTCCCGCGGCAGCGTGTATTCACGCACCAGGTCTTTCACCTGCAGCAGGGGGGCGTTGGAAAGGGACGCCAGGGGGGTCATGCGGTCACCTCGACAATGTTCACCGCCTGGGCACTCTGGGCCTCGGCGATGGCCTCGCGGCGCAGGCAGCGCACCTCATGGTCGCCATCGGCATCGGTGGCCACCAGCGTGGCTTCGGGCCGATCGTGGTGGCAGGCATCCACGGTGTAGCTGCAGCGCCCGGCGAACGGGCAGCCGGCCGGCAGGTCCACGAGCTCCGGCACGGTGCCGGGGATGGTGGACAGGCGCGGGCGCTGGCCAGGTGCATGCACGGCGCCCAGATGGGGCCGTGCCGCGAACAGTCCGCGTGTGTAGGGGTGGGCCATGGCGGAGAAGACCGAAGCGGTGGAGCCGCTCTCGACCACGCTGCCGCCATACATCACCATCATGCGGTCCACGTTCTGCGAGATCACGCCGAGGTCGTGCGAGATGAGGATCAGCGCCATGTTGCGCTCGGCCACGAGGTCGCTGATGAGGTCCAGGATCTGCTGCTGGATGGTCACGTCCAGCGCGGTGGTGGGCTCGTCGGCAATCAGCAGGTCGGGCCCGCAGGCCAAGGCCATCGCAATGGTGATGCGCTGGCGCTGGCCGCCCGAGAACTGGTGGGGGTAGGCATCGAAGCGCTGCGCGGCGTGGGGGATGCCCACGCGGTCGAGCAGCGCCAGGGCCTCCGCGCGCGCGGCCGAAGCGCTCATGCCACGGTGCAGACGCAAGGGCTCGGCCACCTGGCGGCCAATGGTGTGCACGGGGTTCAGGGCTGTCATGGGCTCCTGGAACACCATGCCGATGCGGTTGCCGCGCATCTTGCACATCTGCGCATCGGTGCGGCCCACCAGCTCCTGGCCATCAAAGCGGATGCTGCCCGTGACCTGCGCGCTGTCGGGCAGCAGGCCCATGAGCGACATGGCGGTGATGGACTTGCCGCAGCCCGACTCGCCGATCAGGCCCAGGGTTTCTCCGCGCGCCAGCGAAAAGCTTACGCCGCGCACGGCGTCGGCGGGGCCTCGGTGGGTCTGCAGGCGGATGCGGAGGTTGGAGACTTCTAACAGAGACATCGTGGGATTCTGGTGGTCTGCTTGGCGGGATCAGCGCTTGCGTGAAAGGCGGGGGTCCAGCAGGTCGCGCAGGCCGTCGCCCAGCAGGTTCAGGCCCAGCACGGCCAGCGCGATGGCAACGCCGGGCCACACGGCCAGCAGCGGCGCCTGGAACATCAGGGTCTGTGCCTCGCTGAGCATGCGGCCCCACGAAGGCTGGGGTGGCTGCGTGCCCAGGCCCAGGTAGGAGAGGGCGGCTTCCGCCAGGATGGCGATGGCGAACTGGATGGTGGCCTGCACGATGAGCACCGACAGGATGTTGGGCAGCACGTGCTCGAGGGTGATGCGCCAGCCGCCCTTGCCGCAGGCGCGCGAGGCCATGATGTATTCGCGCGACCACACGGCGTTGGCCGAGGCGCGCGTGACGCGCGCGAAGGTGGGGATGTTGAAGATGCCGATGGCGATGATGGAATTGACGATGCCCGCCCCGAACACCGCCGTCATCATGATGGCCGAGAGGATGGCGGGGAACGCGAACGTGAAGTCCGCCAGCCGCATGATCAGTTCTTCCACCCAGCCGCGCTTGGCGGCGGCCAGCAGGCCCAGGGCCGTGCCGATGGTCAGGCCGATGCCCACGGCGATCACGCCCACCAGGATGGAGTTGCGCGCGCCCACCAGCAGCAGCGACGCGACATCGCGCCCGAAGGCGTCGGTGCCCAGCCAGTGGGTGCCGGATGGACTCGCCAGCTTGTTGGCCAAGTCCATCTCGTAGGGCGACCAGGGCGTCCAGACGAAGGAGAGCAGCGCAGCAAGGATCAGCAGCGCTGACAACACAGCACCAATGACAAAACTGCGGTGGCGCAGGGCGCGGTGCAGCCAGCCGGGGGCGGAGGGCGTGGAAGAGGAGGGGGTGGACACGGCGGCGCTCATGGGAATCAGATGTCGGAAGCCTTCACGCGGGGGTCGATCACGGCGTAGAGGATGTCCACCACGAAGTTCACGATCACCACCATGGCCGCGAGCAGCATCACGCAGTTGCGCACCACGATCAGGTCGCGGTTGGAAATCGACTGGAAGATCAGGCGCCCCAGGCCTGGCAGGTAGAACACGTTCTCCACCACGATGGTGCCGGCCAGCAGGTTGGCGAACTGCAGGCCCATGACGGTGACCACGGGGATCATGGCGTTGCGCAGCACGTGGCCCCAGAGCGCGGCGCGCTGCGACAGGCCCTTGGCGCGCGCGGTGCGCACGAAGTCCTCGCGCAGCACCTCCAGCACGGCCGAGCGCGTGATGCGCGCGAGGATGGCCGCCTGCACCACGGCCAGCGCGATGGCCGGCAGCAGCAGCGCCTTGAGAGCTTCCAGCGGGCCGCCGCCGGCGTCCTCCGTCCAGCCGGGGAAGCCGCCGGCGGAAAACCATTGCAGCTTCACGGAGAACAGCAGGATCAGCAGGATGGCGAACCAGAAGTTGGGAATGGCGATGCCGATCTGCGCCAGCCCCATCACGCCCACGTCGCCGAGCTTGTTGTGGCGCGCGGCGGCGTAGACACCCGCCGCGAGCGCCAGCACCGTGGTGATGACCATGGCCATGAGGGCCAGCGGCACGGTCAGGGCCAGGCGCTCCAGCACCAGATTAAGAACCGGGGAGCTGTAGGCATAGCTGTCGCCCATGTTGCCCACCACCAGGCCGCTGACCCAGTTCCAGTAGCGCAGGCCGGCGGGCTGATCCAGCCCCAGCTTGGCCGCCAGCGCGGCCACGGCATCGGGAGAGGCGTCGGGGCCCATCAGGATCTGGGCGGCGTTGCCCGGCAGGATCTCTAGCACCAGGAACACCACGACCGAAGCACCGATCAGCGTGGCCAGGAGGGTGATGAATCGCTTGAGGAAAAACAGGCCCATGGGAGGGTGGCGTCAGGAAAAAGGAGGAAGGCGCGAGTGCGTCAAATTAATGTGTATACACAGCATAACGGTAAAAACATCCCCGTCGGCGGTGGTGGGTTGCAGTGTCGCATGCAAGGCACATGCCACCATCGCGGGATAATACGGAGCATGAACTGCGCTGCGTACCTTCTGGCCCCTGCTTCCGGCTCCATGCCCAGGGAGGCCGTATGGCGCTGATGATCACCGACGAGTGCATCAACTGCGATGTCTGCGAGCCCGAATGCCCCAACCAGGCGATCTACCTGGGGCAGGAGATCTACGAGATCGACCCGAGCAAATGCACCGAATGCGTGGGGCACTTCGATGAGCCCCAGTGTGTGCAGGTCTGCCCCGTCGCGTGCATCCCCGTGAACCCGCAGCACGTGGAGAACCGGGAAACCCTGTGGCAGAAATTCCAGCGGCTGCAGGCTGCGCCGCCGGCCTGATTTCAAGCCTTGGAGGCGGTAAGCGCTTGTGTATTAGGCGTAGATTGCTATGAAATAAATAGCAATGACTGCCATGCCCTGTGGGCAGGGCCACGCCGCCAGGGGGTCAGTCTTCCGCGGGGCGGGGTGGCTTGGGGCGTGGCGGCTTGGTGGTGTGGATGAGCAAGGTGGCCTTGTCCATCTCCCCCGCCAGCATGGCCGGGTAGGCCTTCAGGGAATGGGCGATGCTGTCCTCGATCAGCGTGCGCTGGTCGGGCGAGGGTTTCTTGAGCACCCAGTTGGCGACTTCACTTTTCACGCCCGGATGGCCGATGCCCACGCGCAGGCGCCAGTAGTCGGGCGAGCCCAGCTGGCCGTGGATGTCGCGCAGCCCGTTGTGCCCGGCATGGCTTCCGCCGCGCTTGAGCTTGACCTGGCCGGGCGGAATGTCCAGTTCGTCATGCACCACCAGGATTTCTTCGGGCTGGATCTTGAAGAAGCGCGCCAGCGAAGCGACGGACTTGCCCGAGAGGTTCATGAAGGTCTGCGGCTCCAGCAGCCACACGCTCTGTCCATGCACCGTGGTGCGCGCGACCAGCCCGTGGTAGCTGCGCTCGGGCACCAGCGTGGCCTTGAGCTCGCGCGCCAGGGCATCGATCCACCAGAAACCGGCGTTGTGGCGGGTGGCCTCGTAGTCTGGCCCGGGGTTTCCAAGGCCTACAAACAGCTTGATCATGGGCAGGATTATCCGTGTGCGGCGGTGGTGCGAACTGCAAGGGGTGCGGAGCGGCTCCGCCGGGGAAGAGGGGTTTGCCCGGCAGCGGGACGGGGCCCGCCGGGCCGCGTCTTCCAATGAAAACGGCCCACGCAGGGTGGGCCGTTTCGGTGGCCAGCGTCGCCGGAGCGCGCTGGCCTTGGGGAAGAAGCAAAGGGTCGTCCGTGAAGGACGGCTGATTACTTCTTGCCCTTGCCCTTGCCCTTGGCGTCGGCCGCGGGGGCTGCTTCGGCAGGGGTCTCGACGACCACGACTGGAGGCACCACGGACACCAGAACGGGGTTGTTGTTCTGGCCACCACGGACCTTGGCCACCACGCCCTTGGGCAGCTTGATGTCCTTCAGGTGCAGGGATGCGCCCTTTTCCAGCTTGGACAGGTCCACAGCGATGAACTCTGGCAGGTCCGAAGGCATGCAGGTCACGTCCAGTTCGTTCACGATCGGGTTGACCATGCACTTGTCGACCTTGACGGCGTTGGACTCTTCAGCGCCGCTGTAGTGCAGTGGCACCTTCATGTGCAGCTTGGTCTTTTCGTCCACGCGCTGGAAGTCGATGTGCAGGACGAGCTGCTTGTAGGGGTGGTATTGCACGTCGCGCAGCAGGACCTTGGAGGTCGTGCCGGCCACTTCCATGTCCAGCACGCTGGAGTGGAAAGCTTCCTTCTTGAGGGCGTGCCACAGTGCGTTGTGGTCCACCTCGATGAGTTGGGGTTCGGTGGTGCCACCGTAGACGATGCCAGGCGTCTTGCCCGAATTGCGCAGACGGCGGCTCGCACCCGTACCTTGCTTGGCGCGCTCAAAAGCGACGAAGTTCATAACTAGCTCCTGAAAAGGACAGACCGCGACCAGTCTTGCCCTGTTGAAAAAAGCCTGCGGTGCCATTCCTGGCGGCAGGCCCATGCAATGCCCTCGAACAGGCAAGCCTCCCGAAGGAGGCCTGCACGCAATCCGGTCCGCAACGCTCCCGTGGGAAGCGCGTCAGAACAGGTTGTCCTGGTCCGAGAACAGACTCATCACCGACTCACCCTTGGCAATGCGCTGTATCGTCTCTGCGATCAGCGGTGCCACGGAGAGCTGGCGAATCTTGGTGCATCCCCGGGCGTTGTCGCTCAAGGGGATGGTGTTGGTCACCACCACTTCGTCGAGGGCGGAACCCTTGGCGATGCGTTCGATGGCAGGACCCGAAAAAATGGGGTGCGTGCAGTAGGCGTACACCTTCTTGGCGCCACGCTCCTTGAGCACTTCGGCCGCCTTCACCAGCGTGCCGGCGGTATCGATCATGTCGTCCATGATCACGCAGTTGCGGCCTTCGATCTCGCCGATCACGTGCATGACTTCCGACACGTTGGCCTTGGGGCGGCGCTTGTCGATGATGGCCAGGTCGCAGTTGAGCTGCTTGGCGAGCGCACGCGCCCGCACGACGCCACCCACGTCGGGCGAAACCACGATCAGGTCTTCGTAGTTCTTCTGGCGCAGGTCACCCAGCAGCACGGGCGATGCGTAGATGTTGTCCACGGGGATATCGAAGAAACCCTGGATCTGGTCGGCATGCAGGTCCATGGTCAGAACCCGGGCAACGCCCACGGCCTGCAGCATGTTGGCCACCACCTTGGCGGTGATCGGCACGCGCGTGGAACGCGGGCGGCGATCCTGGCGGGCATAGCCGAAGTAGGGGATCACGGCGCTGATCCGCTCTGCCGACGCGCGCTTGAGCGCATCGACCATGATCAGCAGTTCCATCAGGTTTTCGTTGGTCGGCGCGCAGGTGGACTGCACCACGAAAACATCCCGTGCACGCACGTTCTGTTTGATTTCTACGGTGACTTCGCCGTCGGAGAAGCGACCCACGTCGGCTGCACCGAGGGTGGTGCCGAGGTGTTGGGCGATTTCAGCTGCCATGCCAGGATTGGCATTGCCGGTGAAAACCATGAAGTCGGGGTGGTTGGCTTGCATGAGCGTCCCAGCAGTCTGAAAAAAAAGCCCGTACGCGAAAAGAAATTTGGCAGGGGAAGAAGGATTCGAACCTTCGCATGCCGGAATCAAAATCCGGTGCCTTAACCAGCTTGGCGACTCCCCTACACAGGTCAACTGCCGAAGGCAGCGAACCTTAATTCTCGTCTGATGCCCAGCCTGCCAGAGGATGGATCATCAGATTTTCACATGCCTTGACCTGCCAGCCCTCGGGGGCGCGGTCCAAATCAACTGCGTGTGACATTTGTGCAAACACCGCACTGCCTGAGCCTGTCATCCGGCCTTGCAACCCTCGCGACCTGAGCCATTCAATGGCTTCGGTGACTTCGGGACAGAGCGCTTGGGCAACGGGCTGCAAGTCGTTTCGACCGAAGTCAAAGTGTGCTGCAGCAAAGCCTAAGATTGTAGCACTATCTGAATCGCGTTTCAAACTTGGTGACGAAAAAATTGATTTTGTCTCCAAGCCTGCTGCGGGCTTCACGATGGCAAAGCGCGCCGGCGGCAGTTGGTGTGCTTTCTCAAGCGGCGTGATTGTCTCACCAATTCCTTCGACCCAGGCGTTGTGGCCGCGTAAAAAAAATGGAATGTCGGCACCCAGCGTCAATCCGATCTTTTCGAGTGCCGTGCGCGGCAGGTCCAGGCCCCACACCCGATTGAGGGCCAGCAAGGTGGTTGCGGCATCCGACGAGCCGCCGCCCATGCCCGCTTGCGAAGGCACGCTCTTCAAGACGCCGATGCGCGCGCCCTGGCGGCAGCCCGTGGCCTGCTGCAGGGCACGCGCCGCCTTGATGGTGAGGTCTATCTCCGGCAATGCGGGACCGATGTCTTCACGCGTGATCTCGCCTGACGCGCAGCGCTCGAAATGGAGCGTGTCGCACCAGTCGACCAGCATGAAGACCGACTGCAGCAGGTGGTAGCCGTCCGGGCGTCGGCCTGTGACGTGCAGAAAAAGGTTGAGCTTGGCCGGGGCCGGCACGTCATACAGGGCTTGCATGGCAACAAACGGTGCGCGAGGAGGGGATGCGGGCTAGCGGGTCAGGGCGATGCGCAAGGTGGCCTGTGGCACGGGGTCGTCCCGGTGCGCGACCAGCCGCCCCTGCTCCAGGGCGGAGAGGTCCGCTCTCCAGCCTGGCACCGTGGCTTGCACGCCCTTGAGCCAGCCAAACAGGGCCGCGACGGGGATGCGCGTGCCGGTCACATCCTGCAGCAGTGCATCCAGCGAATCGGAGGTGCGGGTCTCCTGCGCGCTGACGAGCTGCGCGTGCCCATCCTTCCAGTCCAGCTGCGCGATGCGGCTGCCCAGGGGGCTTATCAATGCAAGCCCCCCGCACTGGGCATTGCCGCGCAGCTCGAACATGGCGGAAAACGACTGCGATGCCTGCCCATCGACTTGCAGGGCCAGGCGACCGCTCCATGCGTCTTCTTCAGGAGCGGTTTTTTGCATCGGCTGCGCACAACCGGCCAGCCACAACGCGCAGGCAAGCCATGCGAGCAACACGGCGAAACGCCGCAGACCTGCAAGGCCGACCATGGGGTGCAGCGGTGTCGTTTGCCAGCCCCGCATCAAAGGCTGACTCCGAGGCGCGCCAGTGTTTCCTTGAGGGTCTCGTTGTCGGGGCTCGCGCGCTGGCCTTCCTTCCAGACCCTGACGGCCGCTTCCCTGTCTCCCAGGCTCCAGAGCACCTCGCCAAGGTGCGCGGCGATTTCCACGTCCGGACGCGCCTTGTACGCGGTTTCCAGGTGCCGCCGCGCTTCCGCCTTGTTCCCCATCCGGAATTCCACCCAGCCCAGGCTGTCCGTGATGAAGGGGTCCGACGGAGCGAACTCCATGGCCTTGAGAATCAGCTGCTTGGCTTCGTCCAGGCGCAAGCCTCGCTCCGCCAGGGAGTAGCCGAGCGCGTTGTACGCATGATGGTATTGGGGCTTTTGCGCGATGACCTGTCTCAGCAGCCGTTCCATCGTCTCGGGTTGGCCCGCTTTCTCCGCCAGCATGGCCTGGTCGTAGACCAGCTCCGCGTCATCGGGCGCCAGCGCCACGAGATCGCTCTGGACCGCGTAGGCCTCCCGGTACAGTCGCAGGTCGCGCAGCAATTGCACTTCGGCCAGCAGCTTCATCCGCTTGTCTTCGGCCGACGTACCGGGCAGGTTGCGCAGCAGCGCGCGCGCCTGGGCCACCTTGCCCTGGCGCGCCAGCAGGGATGCGCGGCGGCTTTGCGCGCTGAAGACTTCATCGACGTTGTCGATGCGTCCCAGCCATGCCTCGGCGGCCGCGAAATCCTGCTTCTTCTCTGCGATTTGCGCGTACAGCAAGTAGGCTTGCGTCAACCCCTTCTGGCGTACGTCCGCATCCGGAGAGGCCGACACAAGTTCCATGAAGCGCTGCAGCGAACTCTCCGACGCGGGCAGGCGGTTGTCCTGGAATTGCAAGGTGGCGAGCACCAGCCATGCTTCCACCAGTTCCGGCTTGTCCCTGGTGACAAATTCCAGCTGATGGCTGGCGTCCGGATAGCGCTGCAAGCCCAGAAGCACCCGGGCATACGCCATCCTGAGCTCGGGGACCGGCTGCTTGGCGAGTGCCTGTGTCACCAAGGGCTCGGCCTCGGGGGTGTTGTCTTCCATCAGCTCGAGCGCCAGCACGGCGGCAGCCTCGTTGGCGTTGTCCAGGGCCTGTGCCCTGCGCGCAGCGTCCAGCGCTCCCGGCTTGTCGCCAGCCGCCATGCGCAGGCGCCCCAGGGACACCCAGGCCACCGGTCCGGTGGCGGGGTGCGCGAGTTCGTCGACAAGGGCCGCTTCCACCACCTTGGCCGCCAGTGCCTTGTCACTCGCGCGTCCGTACATCTGGGGCAGTGCGGAAAGCGTGGACGCCTTGGCGCGGGGCGGGGACTGGGCAAGCTCCTGGCGCAGCAGATCGGGGGTTTCGCCAATCCGGTTCAGCGCAACCAGAATCTGGAGTACATAGCGGTTGGCTTCCCGTGACTGCGGCAGTGCTTCCTTCCACGCCTTGGCGGCTGCCAGCGCGTACTCGCCCGAGCGCGACTGCAGTGCGATGTCCGCTGCCCTCTGGTAAAGCTGTCCATCCGCGCTGCGGCGTGCCGCCTCGAGCATGAACGCGTAGCCGGCACCCGGGTCACCGGTCCGCGCACTGATCTCGCCCAGAAAAATCTCGTAAAACAATTCCGCATCCAGCGCCGGATTGGATGCCACGGGGGCTTCGCCGGTGGCGGGAGGGGCGTCGCCCCCCGGCTGTTGCGCCCATGCTGAGTGGGCAGCTACCGCGATAACGGTAGTCAATGCGGCGATCCGAAAACTGTGAAATGGCACCATCGGGTCATAATAATCCATGCCTGTTAACCCATTGCCGGGGTCTTCGTATGCCTGAGTTGCCCGAGGTGGAAGTGACGCGCCGCAGTTTGGCCGATGCCATCACTGGCGCCCGCATCGAGGCCGTCACACTGGGAAAACCCCTGCGCTGGCCCCTGGGTTGCCCCCCTCAGACCCTGATAGGCCAGCACGTGGTGGACCTGCGCCGTCGCGGCAAGTACCTGCTGGCCGATACCAGCAGCGGGGTCCTGCTCCTGCATCTCGGGATGTCCGGAAGCCTTCGGTTCACCCGAGGGTTGCCTGCGGCGGGCGTCCATGATCACTTCGACATGGTGACCAGCCAGGGAACGCTGCGGCTGCATGACCCCCGCCGGTTCGGTGCGGTGGTTTACGCCACGGGGGAGGAGGACCCGGTCGCTGCCAAGTTGCTCGGGGGATTGGGCATGGAGCCTCTGTCCGATGCGTTTTCTCTCGCGGCCTTCCAGTCGGGGCTGAAAAAGAGCCAGATGCCCATCAAGCAGTTGCTCCTGGCCGGCCGGCTTGTGGTGGGGGTCGGCAACATCTATGCCTCGGAAGTGCTTTTCCTGGCCGGCATCCGGCCGACCACGAGTGCTTCGCGCATTGGGCCCGCACGGGTGCGGAAACTGCATGAAGCCATTCGCGTGGTGCTTGCGCGGGCGGTGGAGCTGGGGGGCAGTACATTGCGCGACTTTTCCAATGCGGATGGCACCGCGGGGCACTTTCAGACCCAGGCAAATGTCTATGGGCGCGATGGAGCGCCGTGCCACGTGTGCGCCACTCCGATACGCGTTCTGCGCCAAGGACAGCGGAGCAGCTATTTTTGCCCGGCATGCCAGCGGCCCTGAGGCGAGCGGGGGCGCGGCTCGGCCCAAATGACAGCCCGTGGGCCGTCGATGCTATATTTTGTGTATATGCCTGCCTTGTAGGCCATACATAGATCTCTGGGAGCACAGTGGGACCTTCATTCAACGAGCAGTTCGACCAGCACGGCGTCTGGCGGCGTGAGTTCGCCCAGCAACTCAAGCGGCTGGCCGAGTGGATGTCTTCGCACGAGCTCATGGACGCTGCCGTGCAGGAACGGCTGCACCGTCTGGAGGAGCAGGTTCGCAGCGACAAGGTCATGGTGGCGTTCGTTGCCGAGTTCTCGCGCGGCAAATCCGAGTTGATCAACGCAATCTTCTTTGCCGACTATGGACGCCGCATCATGCCTGCGAGTGCGGGGCGCACCACCATGTGCCCCACGGAACTCGGCTACGACGCCAGCGTGGCGCCCAGCCTTCGGTTGCTGCCGATTGAAACCCGCCTGCAGATGCAGAGCCTGGCCGAGTGGAGGGTCAAAACGGATCGCTGGCAGGAGATTCCTCTGGACGTCGGCAACGCAGACCAGATTGCCAAGGCGCTCGAGAAAGTCGCCGAAGTGCGCAAGGTCAGCCTGGACAACGCGCGCGCACTGGGCTTCTGGCACGATGACCTGACCGATGAGAACCCCGTGCCCGACGCCCAGGGGCTCGTGGAAGTGCCCATGTGGCGCCACGCCATCATCAATATTCCGCACCCCTTGCTCAAGCAGGGGCTGGTGATCCTCGATACCCCAGGGCTGAACGCCGTGGGCGCGGAGCCCGAACTCACGGTCAATCTCATCCCGCAGGCACATGCGGTCGTTTTCATCCTGAGTGCCGACACCGGCGTGACCCGTTCCGACCTGTCCATCTGGCGCGAGCATCTGGCCATTTCAGCGGACAGCATGGATGCCCG
The DNA here is from genome assembly GCF_059415205.1 of Acidovorax sp. GW821-FHT10E03. Lineage (NCBI taxonomy): Bacteria > Pseudomonadati > Pseudomonadota > Betaproteobacteria > Burkholderiales > Comamonadaceae > Acidovorax > Acidovorax sp. GW821-FHT10E03. Next base: position 223,184 of record NZ_JBWKMU010000012.1, read on the forward strand.
GCTGGTGGTGTTGAACAAGATCGATACGCTGTGGGACACGCTCAACTCGGCCGAACAGGTGCAGGCGCAGATGGAGCGCCAGTGCAGCACTTCCGCGGAAATGCTGGGGGTTCCCCTGGAGAGGGTGGTCCCGGTGTCCGCGCAGAAAGGCCTGGTCGCCAAGATCACCGCCGACGATCTGCTGCTGGAAACCAGCGGACTGCCGGTGCTGGAAGAGGCTCTGGCCAAGGGCATCATGGGCCGGCGTCAGTCGATTCTGCGGGCGGCGGTGGCCAATGGCGTCGCCAGCCTGCGCACTGAAACCTCCCGCGTCATCAATATCCGGCGCCGCGATCTCGACGACCAGATGGCCGAGTTGCGCAGCCTCCGTGGCAAGAACGCATCGGTGATCGAATCGATGCGCCACCGCGTCGAGCAGGAGCAGCGCGAATTCGACCTGAGCACGACCAAGATACAGGCGGTGCGCGCTGTTCACCTCAAGCTTCTCCGTGACGTGTTCCAGCAACTGGGCGCCAAGGCGCTCAAGGCGGAACTCTCTGAACTGGCGCAGACGCTGCAACAGAAGGGGCTCAAGCTGGGGGTCAAGAAAATTTATGTCCAGACCTTCGACAAACTGCGCGGCACGCTGGACAAGGCACAGGCATCGGGCACCGAGATCCAGGCCATGCTGGGTGGAACGTTCAGGCAACTCAATGCCGAGTTCGGGTTCTCCCTTCAGGTGCCTTCAGCCCCTCAGCTGGAGCATTTCACGCACGATCTGAACCAGATCGAACAAAGCCATCTGCAGTACCTCGGCATGGGCAATGCGCTGAAGCTGGCACAGCCCGAGTTCGCGGAACGCCTGGTGCGGGCCTTGGCCATGCGGTTGCGCACCGTGTACGAGTCCGCAGCGAACGATCTGGAACTGTGGAGCAAATCCGCCACCGCCCAGCTGGATGCCCAATTGCGTGAACGTCGCCGCAGTTTTGCGCGCCGCATCGAAGCCGTCGATCGCATACAGCATGCGGCCAGTGGCTTGGTGGAGCGCATCGCGGAAATAGAGTCGAGCGAGGACGAGCTGGTTCAGCTGGAGCACAGGCTGCAGGAACTGACCGCGAAGCTCATTGCCCTGCCGGGACTGGAATCCGCGACCACCGACAGCAGCCATCCTGTCTCGGCATGAGCGCCACGGAGCACGGGAGCGTGGCGGAGCGCGTGGTCGCATGGCAGTCGACGCACGGGCGCAACCATCTGCCCTGGCAGCAAACACGTGATCCGTATAGGGTCTGGCTGTCGGAAATCATGCTGCAGCAAACCCAGGTTGCCACGGTTCTCGACTACTACGCGCGCTTTCTTGCGCGTTTCCCCGATGTGAGGGCGCTGGCGCAGGCTGGGCAGGACGAAGTGATGGGGCTGTGGAGCGGGCTGGGCTACTACACCCGTGCCCGCAACCTGCATCGCTGCGCCCAGCAGGTGGTCGCCGAACATGGGGGCGTATTTCCCGACACTGCCGCGGTGCTGGCGACTTTGCCGGGGATTGGCCGGTCCACGGCGGGAGCGATCGCAGCCTTCTGTTTTTCTGAGCGAGTCCCCATTCTGGATGCCAATGTCCGCAGGGTGCTCACGCGCCTGCTGGGGTTCGACAAGGACCTGGCGTCGGCAGGAAATGAACGTCTGTTGTGGGAGGAGGCGCAGGCACTGCTCCCCAGGAAAAATCTGCATGCTGCCATGCCCCGCTACACGCAGGGGCTCATGGATCTGGGCGCCTCGGTCTGTACTCCAAAAATGCCGCGCTGCGGGCAGTGCCCCCTGGCAAGCGGCTGCGCAGCGTCCAGGGCCGGCGACGCGGAGCGTTATCCCGTCAAGACGCGCAGGCTGGTGCGCCGTTCAGAATCCTGGCAACTGCTCGTGCTTCGAAATCCCGGGGGCCGGGTTTGGTTGCAGCGTCGTCCGGCGGCTGGCATCTGGGCGGGAATGCATTGCGTTCCGGTATTTGCCGACGGTGCCTCTCTCATGGGCTGTGTCGCGTCTTTGGGCGATGCGTCCCGCATTTCCTGCAATGAGCTGCAGCCGTTTCTTCACGTGCTGACGCACAGGGATCTGCATCTTCATCCCGTTCTGGTCGCGGGGGACATTGCAGAGCGTCCCACGGAAGACGGCGGGTGGTTTGGTGCCGACGAATGGCACTCCATCGGCCTGCCGGCGCCTATCCGCAAGCTGCTTGATTCGACGCAGGCGCAGCTTTGGTGATGGGGGTGGGGGTGTGCGCGGTACCGCGCCTTACCGCCCATCCAGTTCCCGGTGCCTCTTCAGTGCGGTCCAGCGGCTGTTCAGAACCTCGGCGAGGCGCTCCACCAGATAGACCGAGCGGTGCTGGCCACCGGTGCAGCCTATGGCCACGGTAACGTAGCTGCGGTGGTTGCGGTCAAGCATTTCCAGCCAGTGCGCAAGGAACTGCTCGATGTGCGCCTGCATCAAAGAGACGTCGGGCTGCTGGCGCAGGAAGTGGGCAACAGGCTCGTCCAGCCCGGTCAGATCACGCAATGAGGGCTCATAGTGCGGATTGGGCAGCATCCGAACATCAAAGACGTAGTCCGCGTCCATCGGTATGCCGCGCTTGAACGCAAAGGATTGAAACACCAGGGTCATCTGCCCCCGGGTCGTGACGATCAAGCTCTTGACGTAGCTTTGCAGTTGCGAGGCCCGTATCGTGCTCGTGTCGATCACATGCGACTGCTCTCGCAGCTCGGCCAGCAGCTCACGCTCCAGTTCGATGATCTGCACCAGCGCCTTGCGCCCCTGCTGGAGGTCGTCGTGCGACAGTGGGTGGCGTCGCCGTGTTTCCGAAAAGCGCCGCACCAGGGTGTCGATCGTTGCATCCAGAAAAATGGATTGCACCAGCACACCCTGGCTCCTGAGCCTATGGAGCTCCTGCGGCACCTGGTGCAAGGATGTGGCGCTGCGGACGTCCATTGCGATGGCAACGCGGTTCCCGTGGTGGCGGTGCTCCAGTGCCACGAAGGCCGGCAACAGTTCGGGCGGCAGGTTGTCCACGCAGTAGTACCCAGCGTCTTCCAGGGCATGCAGTGCCACGGATTTTCCGGAGCCCGACATGCCGGTGATGAGGACGATTTCGAGCGCCATCAGCCGTTTCCTTCCGAAGTTGCGGCAGCGATATCCAGCATTTCCCGTGCGTGGGCGAGTGTCGTGCCCGTGGAGCGTTCCCCTCCCAGCATGCGGGCGATCTCCGCGACACGTTGCTCCTCCTGAACCGCCAGGACGGTGCTGGTGGTGCCTTGTGGGCTCTTGCGCTTGGAAACCTTCAGGTGATGGTGGGCGCAGGCTGCCACCTGGGGCAGATGGGTGACTGCGAGCACCTGCCGGTTGCTGCCCAGTTGCTGCATGAGGCGTCCCACGGTTTCGGCCACCGCACCGCCGACACCGGAGTCCACTTCGTCAAAGATGAGCGTGGGCGCCATGCCCAATTCGCTGGTCGTCACCGAGATGGCAAGGGAGATGCGCGACAGCTCGCCCCCCGACGCCACTTTGCCGATGGGTTTGGGGGTCATGCCGGGATGGCCGGCCACGAGGAAGACGACGTCGTCGATGCCATGGGCTGAAGGCTCCTGCGCTTTGGTGACGGACACCTCGAATTTCCCTCCTTCCATGCCAAGGCCCTGCATGGCCAGCGTGATGGCCTGGGACAGCCGGGGAGCCGCCTTTGCGCGGCCCAGTGACAGAGACCGCGCCGATGCCTGGTAGGCCTTGGCGCTGGAGGCTTCCGCGACCTGCAGCTGCTCCAGATCGGTGGCCGCATCCAGGCGGCGCATGTCTTCCTTCCAGCCTGCGAGCAGGGCAGGCAGCTCTGCGGGAGTGCGCTTGTACCTGCGCGCCAGAGTCATCCAGAGCGATATGCGCGCGTCGAGTTCTGCCAGGCGCTGTGGGTCGATCTCCGCATGCCTCAGGTACAGCTGCAGCGAGTGCACGACATCGCTCGCCTGCGCGAGGCTGGAGGAGAGGATGTCCGCAAGATTGGCGAACTCGGGCTCAATATGTTCCTGGCTTTGCAGGAGGGCGTGCGCGCGCGCGAGCCCGGCGAGCGCCCCGGCCTCGTCGTCCTGCAGGGTCTGGATCGCGCCCTCCGCGCCTTCCAGCAGGGCCTGCGCGTGCGAGAGGCGCTTGTGCTGGGCGTCGAGCTCTTCCCATTCGCCATTGGCGGGGGCCAGCTTGTCCACCTCGCTGATCTGCCACTGCAGGCGCTCACGTTCCTGCTGCAGCGTGGCCTGCGCCTGGCGCGCCTGTTGCAGGGCCTTCTGGTCCGCACGCCATTGGGCCCAGCGTGCGGTGGTCTCTGCGGTGCGCACTCCTGCAAATGCGTCGAGCAGCCCGCGCACGGAGTCAGGCCGCGTGAGGCTCTGCCACGCATGCTGGCCATGAATGTCCAGGAGGCTGTCGCCCAGCGTCCGCAGTTGCGCCGCAGTGGCGGGCGTTCCATTGATCCATGCCCGGCTTTTACCCTGCGCGTCCACGGTGCGGCGCAAGAGCAGCAGGTCATCGATGTCGAAGCCCGCTTCCTCCAGCCAGGGGTGAACATGGGCCGGGCAATCGAATTCCGCACACAGGTCGGCCTTGCTTGCGCCCTCGCGAACCACGCCCGCATCCGAACGGGAGCCCAACACCAATTGCAGGGCATCAATCAGGATCGACTTGCCGGCGCCGGTTTCTCCGGTCAGCACGGTGAAGCCGGAGCCCAGTTCAAGCTCCAGCGCCTGAACGATCACAAAATCACGCAGGGTGATCCGCCTGAGCGCCATGGTCAGGAACCTCCTTCGTTCCAACGTAGTTTCTTGCGCAGCGTGGCAAAGTAGTTCCAGCCCAGGGGGTGAAGGAACCGCACGCAGTGCTCCGACCGTTTGACCAGGATGCGGTCCCCGTGCAGCAGAGAGGCCAGGGACTGCATGTCGAAATTGGCGCTGACATCCCTTCCGCTGACCACCTCGACCGCCACTTCGGTGGCATCCGACAGGACGATGGGGCGGTTGGACAGCGTGTGGGGGGCAATGGGCACGAGCACCCATCCTGGAATGGAGGGGTGCAGCATCGGCCCGCCGGCGGAAAGCGAGTAGGCCGTGGACCCCGTCGGCGAAGCAATGATGAGGCCGTCTGCGCGCTGGTTCGCCACCAGGCGGCCGCCCACCTCGACACGCAGCTCCACCATGCCCGACGTGGCGCCTCGGTTCACCACCACATCGTTCATCGCGAGGGCCTCAAAGACAATCCGCTCATCCCGCACCACCGTGGCGTGCATGAGCGGCCGCAGGTCTTCCTCGTACTCGCCCTGCAGCATGGGCAGCAGGGTGGCTTGGTACGTGTCAAACGGAATGTCCGTGATGAAGCCCAGGCGCCCCTGGTTGATGCCGATCAGGGGGGTGCCAAACCGGGCGAGCCTGCGGCCTATGCCGAGCATGGTGCCATCGCCTCCGACCACGAGGCCCAGGTCGCACTGGCTGCCTATCTGGTCTACATTCAAGGCTGGGTAGTGTGTCAGCCCGGTGTTGCTGGCGGTTTCAGCCTCCAGCATCACTTCACAGCCTTGGCGCTCCAGAAAATGGGCGATGTCTTCCAAGGCTTGGCGAGAGCTGTCGCCCATGGAGCCTGCCGATGAAGCCTGGTACTTGCCGATGAGCGCAACATGGCGGAAATTGGACGTCATCGCGAAATTACATCATTAAAATCATTCCATGCTCGATGACCGTGCCAAGTTGTTGCTCAAAGCGCTGGTCGAGCGCTATATCGCCGATGGCCAGCCCGTTGGATCGAGGACCTTGTCGCGCGCGTCGGGGCTCGATCTCTCGCCAGCCACCATCCGCAATGTCATGGCGGATCTGGAGGAACTGGGGCTGATTGCAAGCCCCCACACTTCGGCAGGCCGCATTCCCACGGCACGTGGCTACCGGCTCTTTGTAGACACCATGCTGACGGTGCAAAGGGATCCGCTGACACCTCCACAGCTTGCGCCGGAGCAGCCCCAGAAGGTGATTGCGAACGCGGCGCAGTTGTTGTCAAACCTCTCGCAGTTCGTCGGGGTGGTCATGGCGCCACGGCGCACTTCGGTATTTCGCCACATCGAATTCCTGCGGCTTTCCGAGCGCCGGTTTCTGGTCATCATCGTTTCTCCCGAGGGGGACGTTCAGAACCGCGTCATCTTCACCGAGGCGGACTACTCGCAATCGCAGCTCATTGAAGCCTCCAACTTCCTCAACGCGCACTATGCGGGTCTCGCGATGGAGCAGGTGCGCGAGCGCCTGAAGTCCGAAGTGGATGTGCTGCGCGGCGAGATCGCCTCCCTCATGCAGGCGGCCGTCAACGTGGGTTCCGAGGCCCTGTCGGAGGCGCAGGACGAGGTTGTTATTTCGGGCGAGCGCAACCTGCTGGCTGTCAGCGATTTTTCCAGCGACATGGGAAACCTGCGGCGGGCCTTCGATCTGTTCGAGCAAAAGACCCAGATACTGCGGTTGCTGGATATCTCCAGCCAAGCGGAAGGTGTGCGCATCTACATCGGCGGCGAAAGCCATGTGGTGCCATTTGAAGAGCTGTCCATTGTCAGTTCGCCGTACGAAGTGGACGGCAAGGTCGTGGGCACGCTGGGTGTGATCGGCCCTACGCGCATGCCCTATGACCGGATGATCCAGATCGTGGACATCACGTCCAAGCTCGTGTCCAACGCACTCAGCCATCGCAAGTAAAGCCCCTACAATACGGCGCTTGCCCCGTTGTATGGCGCAGGAGCATGGCTTGGGGCGTTAGCTCAGTTGGTTAGAGCAGAGGACTCATAAAATCTTAAAGTGACATTTCGCAAGCCCTTGTAGATGCTTGGAAATTTCACTATTCTTGGCATAAGTCTTTGATTTAAAAAGACTTTTCAGTACGCTGCAGTGTGCTGAACTTCGACAGGCTGCGACCAATTTGTCGCTAGTTTGTAGCCTACGTGTAGCCTAGAAGCGGCTATGTGTAGCCTAGGAGACCCAAGATGCCTAAGCTGACGCAGTCCTTCGTCAAATCTCTCGCCCCTCTGGCGGGCGAATCCCAAACTTTCTACATGGACAACGAGTTGACCGGTTTCGGTCTGCGCGTGTCTCTGACCAAGAAGGTCTTTTACCTGCAGATGCGGGTCGGTCGAAAAGTGCTCAAGCGCAAAGTCGGTGAATATGGGCCGATGACCGTTGACCAAGCTCGAAAAGGCGCCTTGCAAATGAAGGCGCAACTGCTGGACGGGAAGGATCCCTACGCTGAGCGTCACCAGGGCGCCCGCGACGCCACCTTGGAAGAGCTGTTCGACGAGTACGTCAGGGAGGTCCAGCACCGTCCGAATACCGTCAAGAGCATCGAATCGGCCAAGAGGCACTTCGGAGCGCTGGAAGGACAGGCCTTCAAGACCAAGCCAGATGCCCGTTCGACCGAGAAGGTCGAACTGGTCAAGGTTAAGCTACCGGACTGGCTTCAGCATCCGTACCGGGAGATTGATCAGGACGACGTACTGGACCGTTTTGATATCGTCTCCCGAATGGTGCCGAAGCGCAGGCTTTCGAAGCATCCTCAGCCGATCACGCGGACGTCCAACCAGCACTTCAAGTACCTGCAGGCGGCCTATAACTACGCCATCAGCAAGTACCAGCTGTCGCGCTCAGGCTTCACCAATCCGGTGGGTATCCTCAAAACGGCGAGGCGCTGGAGCCGGATGAACCGCCGAAGCGGTTTCCTGGACACCAACAAGCCGTACTTCGTCGTGTGGTGGCAGGCGTGCGAATCGCTGGAGCCGATGATTGGCGACTACATACTGTTTTCCTTGATCACGGCCAGCCGTTCGATCGAATCGGCAACACTGCGCTGGTCGGACGTCGATCTAAAGAAGGGGCACATGGTGTTCCGCAACACCAAGAACGGGCAGGACTACACGTTCCCAATCGCACCGCTGGCGCGGACCATCCTGGAACGCCGGCTCAAGGCCAAGATCAACGACTTCGTGTTCGGCTACGCCGACTCGGACAAGGGCCATGTGGTTTGCCCTCCGCAGTATCACATCAAGCTCGTGCGTGCCGAATGCGGTGAGCAATGGTCGATGCACGACCTGAGGCGGACCTTCACAACGGCGATGACCCTGCTCAATGTGCACGCCTTCACGATCGCACATCTGATGAAGCACTCGACAAACAGTTCGATGACGCTTTCCTACGCGCCGCCAACGCAGGAGCAGTTGTTGGAGGCGCTGACGAAGCTTGAGCAGCATCTGCTGGGGCGGGTGGGTTCCGAAGCCGGCGGCGAGACCTCGGAAACTCGTTCTCCTGCAGGCTGTCTCTTCCTATAGTATTACGCCAGCAAGCGGCAGCTTTAAGTTGGATAGTCGTTAAAAGGTAGCGCACAGCCTCATGAGGTCGCAGCTAGACCCCGAAGAGATCGGATCAAACAGCGGAGAGGAGTTCGGGTGCGTATGAACGAAGGCGCGCTTCTACAAGAGCTCCACCGTGGCGTTGGAGCACTGTCATTTCGTCGTTATTCAGCCGCTTCAGATTGGTACTGATTGAGGATGCAAATGTGGCATCCCCAGCGACCGCTTGACCCTCGACGCTGTCGATTGAGAACCAAAGTGGCTTTGGCCCCTTGCCCGCAAGATGTCGGTGCTGCATGCGATCGAACTGAAGTCCTCTCACTTGCTCCATCAGAATGTCCAGAGCTGCTTTGAGGACCATAGCTCCCGCCTCTGTTGGCTCAGAGGTATTAGTGAATGGCTTTCCTCCGTCACTGGTGATCAGGTAGTCGAGCTTGTTTCGCTCTACGCGCAGACCAGGATTGATGCCAAGGTTGTCGTAGACACCACCATCAGTGAGCGTAACGTAGCCTACCTTCTCCGCAGGTGGATAGACATCCGGATCCAAGCGCAAGGGGCCAAATACAGGTGGAAATGCGGAAGAGGCCGCTACAGCGTTGCTGATTAGAAAGCTTCCCGCATCGGCAGTTCCAAGTTCATGCTCACCCATCTCGGCTTTTGAGGCACTTCCTCCACCCGCGACAAAAAAGAACATGTTGCCGGTGGCGAGATTGGTCGCATTCAAGTAAATCCGTGGTCCGTGTTGTAAGGTGGACAGTGCTTTTTCATCGAAGAGATCTCGGTCATAGGTCTCCGCCAACTTGCCCAAACGAGACTCAAACGGATCCAGAATGCCTCCGATAACGGAGCCCACTGCGATTGACTTCGTCCTGAGGTATTTGTCGAGCTTTTCTAGTGCGGCATCGATTCCGCCTGACCAGTTCGCGGCAAGAGTGGCTCCCGCAATACTACCGCCACTCACGCAAGTCAGCAGATCAATTCCTTGAAGCAAACGGAGCCTATGGAGCGTGCGTAGCATGCCCAAATGAAAGGCCGCGGCCCGAAATCCTCCTCCGGACAAAGCTAGGCCAATACGGCACTCCTTGCCGTCGATCGTCACTGTCATAGTCCCTCCGCTGAGATGCCGGAATTCATCGGATGAGAATCCGTGACAAGACGTTATCGCAGTGGGGTGTACATAGGCAAGAGATTTTCTACCATTAAAAGATGATCATTCTCACGCGGTGAACGCAAGTAAGCCTCATCACGGGATAACAGCGGCCAGTAGAGTTCGACGACCGAGGCTTGGCCTCAGCTTTGCGGTTTTGGCGCGTCTGGTCGCTCTCACACCCTGGATGATCGAAGTTCCCACCTCATCCTCGCGTCGCCATAGAGCGATTTCCTTCGTCTTGAGGTAGACACGTATGTACAGTGTTGTAACTGAGATGCTCCTCTGATGTAATCGCTCAACCGATTTCCCAGCAGCAGTCTGGAAGCCGCGCACTAAGGGAGGGGCCGAATGTCAAAAGATGCCACGTCAGATGCACCTGTTGAAATCTATCGGCGCTGGCTTGTCGCCCTGAGGTCGCGAGACCCCGCTCTATATGGTGAGCTCGCGGCACGCATTGCCAAGGTTAGCGAGGATGTCAGGAGCCGGATGAGCCTAGAAGCAGCGGCCGATGGGCTCACGCGCGAATCTCCCTCCGATGACAAGCTCCAAGAGATGGTTTATGAAACCATCGTGCGCGAGGGGCGCCCCGCACTCCTCGTGCAGAGAGACGAGATCCAGTTTTCAGGTACCGAGAACGACCGGGCTTCTGGCAGAGTGATAGCCCGGCTGCGCGCAGCTAAAGACAAGGTCGAGCCGCTGCTACCTCTGGTGGGACGGATCGACTCGCCAAACAATGCCGGCAACCTGCCTTTCCTAGGTACCGGCTGGCTGGTCGATCGGAACATTGTGGTCACCAACCGCCACGTCGCGGAGATCATGGCTCGTCACGATGGCCGCTCCTTCGTGTTCAAGCCAGGCCGTTTCGGGGAGAAGCTTCAGGTCTCGTTGGACTACCGACGGGAACATGGGTTCAGCCATTCGGCGGTGGCTATTGTCAAACGCGTACTATGGATCGAACCTGATTCAAAGAAGGCCGACATTGCCTTCATCGAAGTTGACGCTGCCGACGACGGGTTGGAACGAGGCTGGGTCAACCTTGCCGTTACCGATGCCCAAGACGCCGAGGAAGTGGCGGTCATCGGCTATCCAGCCCGCGCGCCTGAGCACATCATCCCGGACCAGGACTGGATGGACCGCATCTATGGCAGCACGTACGAGATCAAGCGTGTCGCCCCGGGTCTCATGGGTAGCTCCAGCCGGGGCTGGGCCACGCACGATTGCACGACCCTCGGCGGCAACTCTGGATCTGTGGTTGTCAGCACAGAAACCGGCAAGGCCGTAGCGCTGCACTTCGCCGGCTTGTACATGGTGGAGAACTATGCTGTCCCCGCCTCGACAATCCGCGGGTATCTTGACAAGCGGCCGTGGCACCCTAACCCAGCGCCAGTGGCCCTTACCGCGCCTCCACGCGAGTCCGCAAACCTTGGGGTGACGTTGGTTGAGGGCGGCGCAAGCATGACGCTAGCTTTCAATGTTCCACTGCAAATCCAGCTTACCGTCGGCCCGCCCGAACTGCGCGGGCGCGATGGAGCTAGCCCAGGATTCGCGTCTGCAAGTGGCAGCGTCGACGCAGCGGCGAAGGAGCTTGCGCGCGAACTGGCTAACGTTGAGGGCGTTGTCGCGGTGCGCGCAGGCGGCATCGCGGAATCCGGCCGTCTGACTGGCGCTCTTGGCCTGATCGTGTCAGTGCATCCTGAGCGCCTCCCCGAGGCTTTGTCCCGCGTGCCGGCGAGCTACCAGGGACATAGAGTGGCAGTCCAGCCCGCGTCAATCCTGGACCAGCTAGGCATGGCCGAGGGTGTCGTGACGGAGGGTGCTAGCTCAATCGCCTATGACGACGATCAGCGTACCGGTCCGGGCTACAGTTTCAATTGGGTGACCGAGACCATGGACGTCAATGTACATGTCGGTCCAGAACGCAGCTGGCCTGTTCTCAAGACCTTTCTGGCGGAAACGCAGACCCATCTGGTGTCCTCCATCTATGAGTTCCATGCAGAGCACATCGCCAAGGGCATTGGTGAACGGCTAGATAGCGGCGTGGACATGAAGCTCGTGTTGGCGCGGCAGTCCCGAAATCCCACGGGCGAGATCCTGAAGGGGGACTTTGACCGCGAGGCATTGTTCTCGCGGTGGCGCACGTCGCATTCTTCTACATTCGAGAACGTCTATGTGCCCACGGGAACCGGAGGGCTGGTGGCCAATTCGTACCACATCAAGGTCACGGTGCGGGACGCGGAAGACGTCTGGCTGTCCAGTGGAAATTGGAAGCGCGCGAGCCAGCCCTTAATACCAGACGCAGATCTGAACGACCCTCGCAAGACAAGCAAAGCCGGAAACCGAGAGTGGCATGTGGTCCTCAAGAATAAGACCCTCGCCGACCGCTTCCGTAGTCACATCCTGGCCGATTTGCGCCGGTCCGTGGAGCTCGGTGGCACTGAAGAGGCTACCGGTGGAGAAACGCTGATCGACGTGCCCCTGGCCACACTGGAGGCGGTGGAGCTCGAAGGCCCTGCGGGTCAAGTATTCGATCCGTTGACCACTGGGCCGCGCAGGTTCCGAGTTAAGCCTTTACTTACCCCGGACCTCAAGGGCAAGGTGTTTACAGACGCAGTGCTATCGCTCATCGAATCGGCAGAGTACCAGCTCGTCTTTCAGAACCAATACATCAAAGCCGCATCGGCTCAGGGAAACCTCAAGAAGCTGGTGAACGCCCTGTGCCAGAAGTCGAAAGTCCTGGACGACTTTCGCGTTCTGCTACGAAGCGGTGGTGATGGCTTCTGGGACGACATGCGCGCCCTTCAGCGAGGCGGGATGGACGTCCATAGATGTGTACGCCGGATCGCGGCCACGCACACCAAAGGCATTGTCGTCGACGGCAAGCGCGTGCTGGTGGGAAGCCACAATTGGAGCTCAGACGGCGTGTCGCTCAACCGTGACGCAAGCCTTATCTTCGATGATCGCGAGATCTCCGCGTATTTCCTAGGCGTTTTTGATGAGGACTGGAACCGATCGCCGGAACTCCGGATGGAGGAGGTGGTCCCGGAGATGGTTCCCAGGGTGGCAGCAGGCCCGAAGCCGCCTGCGGGATACATCCGCATGACGCTATCCGAGTACCTGGATCGATAGATGAACGCGGACACTCGCTACAGCGCGCTCGTCGCTACGGCGCGCCATATGCTAACTTCAGCGGGGAATCTCCAATCCATCGATGGAGAAGAAACGCTGCAGCGTGCTGACGCGCAGCAGGCACTGGTGGAGCACCTACGCAGGATCCAGCCATCCACTCAAGACGTGCTCGAAGCCTTGGCATCACAGATGCTCAACTCGCTGGACTCCACGCTTTCCGCTGCGGACGGTGCGCCTCTTAGCACTGCCGAGCTCGACAACCTAGAGGTCATCGTTCAGGTGCTGGGACGACCTGCCCTGCGCCTGTTTTCCGATTGCGGCATCGAGCCTTTCAACGGGGCCCGCGCTAACGAACACTGGGTCGTCGCCTTCAACACGATACGCAACCAGATCCGTGTTCGCGAGGGGATCGTCGCTAGCGCAAAGTCGGTGGCAAAAGTGGTACTGCGTATGAATACAGGACGAGAGGCGTTGTTGGGCAGCGGCTGGCGGTTGGGCGACGATTTGTTGATCACCAACAGGCATGTGGTGTGTGAGCTAGTCGCGAATCGGTCGCTGGAGCCTTCGCAGTGGATGCTCGATCCGGCCCGTAACTGCACCGCCGACTTCAGCGATGCGAGCGGACCATCGGCTACGGCCAGCTTTGCTTTCGCCGAACTCGCATATTGCGCCCCGGAATCAGCCATTGACGTGGCGGTACTGCGACTGAAGCCTGGCACGGCGGCGTTGCCACCGACACTCAAGGTTTCTTTTGACGGTGAACGGCTTGGTGCTACCAATCCGGAGCCACCGGGGTTTGCGGGGAAGGAGGTGTACGTCGTGGGCCATCCTTTCATGAGGTTGCCGACATTCGAGATGACCGAGGTGTTCGTCGATGCGGACGGTAGCAAGCGCTGCGCCCCGGGCTATGTGACGGCGCTGTCTGCCGGCGTGCCATGGCTGCTGCACGACTGCTCGACGTTGCGCGGCAACTCTGGCTCAGCGGTCATTGGAATGGATAGCCATGAAGTGATCGGGATTCATTTCGGCGGGAAGGCAACGGATCCCCTGGAGACGCTGGGACCATTCAATGCAGCCGTCGCCCTGGCGATGTTGCCCGAGCATCCTCTTCGTACCATTCTTACCCTGGGGGCTGTAGCCACAACATGAACTTCTCCGATGTTCAGATCGAGGACTTGACTCACCTGCTGGCGACTGGCTTGGGCCGCTGGAATCTATCGTGGCTCGCGACCTCGGTACTTGGCATCGACCTGCTGCGCGCCGATGGAAACAACATCAACAGTAACGCGGAGTTGGCCGCCGAGCTAGTCAAGCAACTGCAGGCCGAAGGCAAGATCGGCACCGCAATGGCGCTGCTGCGCAGCGAAGCCGCCCAAGGTGCATATATCTCCGTGGGGCTCAACCAGATCCTTGAGGGACGCCGGCTGGACTCGGTGAACCTGCAAAAGCTGCTGAATCTTTACGAACCTTTCTTCAACTCCGCGGAATTTCAGAGGATGTTGCCTCGGGTCCGCGGCGTGGTGTGCGCTGTGGTCGTTCGGGGGCAGATCAAGGGCTCGGGCTTTCTTGTCGGGCCCGACACCGTGCTTACCAACTTCCATGTCCTGGACAGCGGCGGGCTGCTCGAGAAGTCGGCAGACGAGGCTTACAGGCAGGTGGAGAGCACACCGGCACCATCGTTCATCTTCGACTATCAATCGGAGCCTGCACCCGCGCTCGACGCGGCAGCGAGCAAGCAGTATCCCTGCATTGTCGTCCCGGCTGCCGTCCAGTGGCTGATTCATGCCAGGAGATCACGCGGCGACGATGGCAAAGCGACTGCCGAGAAGGATGCCGACCATGCTCTTGACTATGTAGTTGTGCGCCTGGCGAAGGCAGTCGGAGAAAGGCCGTCGCGAGCAAGCGGTGGCGCGATGCGAGGGTGGCTGCCTTTGCCTGCGGCAGGACAGTGCGACTATTTCAACACCCGGCGTGTGCTGATTTTCCAGCATCCGCAGGGGCTCGCACAACAGTTTGACGTCGGACACTTCCTGCAACTCGACTCGTCAAGCACTCGAACTTGGTATCGCGTCAGCGCCGCGCACGGATCTTCGGGAGGCGCGGCCGTTGACTCCAGCGGCGCCCTCTTCGCCTTGCACAACGCGAGCGTGGACAGCCCGCCGGCGCCCAAAGCGTCCACGCCTGGCGAGCGCACCAACCAGGGGGTGCGCATTGACCGGATCGCTGAAGACCTGCGCGCAAACGCTCAATGGCATATCCCAACAGCCCCCACGGATCACCACGCGGCGATCTGGTCGCTGACCGAGGATATTCAAAGGCCGCGTCCGATCATCGGGCGCAGGAGTTTCAGAGATCACGTAACCGCCATGCGTGCCGATAGCAGGAAGCGTGTACTGACGGTCATCGGCGAATACGGAACTTTTGCTCGCTTCACGACTGCACTGCTTCAGCGGATGCTCGGCACCCAGATGTTCACCGCACGGTTCGACGCCGCTAACATGCAGACGCTGCCGCCGCAGGAGTTCGTCCGCGTGCTTCTTGAGCAGATTGGCGTTGACTCCGATCCAGCTGATCCGAGGCCGACGCAGCTGTCTACCGAGACGGCGGCGCGCTGGCTGGCACTCGATCTCCCAAAGTGGGTCGCGCGTCAGCTATCGCGGCACGAAGCCAAGCGTCCCGGTTCCCTTCCGGCCTGGGTCGTCGTCAACGTGACCGTTCCGCCGGAGGAAAACCTCGTTTGGGCTGCGGGTCTACGAGACCTGGTGACTTCATTGATCGGTGTGCGAGATGCCGGAGAGACGGTTGAGATTCCGCAGCTGCGTTGGCTGTTCCTCACGACGAAACCCCTACCCCTCGGTGGAGCAGAGCGTCTGGAAGAAAATCTGAACGACGCTCTGGTGACTGAGGAGTTCGTGGAGTGCATGCGATTCGCTTGGCATGCGGTCGAGGATCTGCAAGCGGGTGCGGACGCGCTCTTCCACGCGTTCGCCAGTATGACGCTTGCGCAGAATGCGACTGGCCAGAAGTTTCCTGTGCGCAAAGCTCTCGCGCTGGCCGGTGCCAGCCTTATCGTGAACGCCCCTAGGCGCTAGGCGATGACGATATCTCAACCTCCATCGAATGACATCGAAGTTCCCGACTGGGCACGCAAGGCGCTGCACGAGGCACAGGACGCTGGTGCACAGCAGCGTGCCGCGGATTCCGTGGAAGAGCTTCGCGTAAGCTTGGTCTGGCCGCTGCTGTTGGAAGCTGCGGTTGTATCCACCTTCCTGCCCAGGGACTTGGCGCCGGAAAAGGGGGGGGGCTTGCACCGCACAGAGGCAGAGGGCCGATTGCTGGACTATGCGGAGGCCACACACACTGTGGAAGGGCCGGCATGGCAACTGCGGCGAGAAGTACGGGCCGATGTGCTCGGGCTGGCGTGGGAAACACCTGAGCTAGCCGCCGCGCTGGCTCGCACCAAGGCACGGTTCGGCGATGCTGTCAGCCACGCCTTGCGTGGGACCCTGCTCCGATTAAAGACGGATCCTGAAGAGATGGATCTTCCTAGCCTCGAAGCGCTGCGCGCCGCTGGCGCGGCACTCAGCGGTTTTGATCGTTTGCGACCCGCATTGGCAGTCGCCGAGCTTGATCGCATGATCCGCAAACGTCGGCTAGTCGAGCAGTTCGAGCGCATCTGCGGGAGCGATTTCAGGCGTGAAGTTGTGGGCCGCGAAGAGGAACT
Source organism: Acidovorax sp. GW821-FHT10E03 (assembly GCF_059415205.1). Taxonomy (NCBI): domain Bacteria; kingdom Pseudomonadati; phylum Pseudomonadota; class Betaproteobacteria; order Burkholderiales; family Comamonadaceae; genus Acidovorax; species Acidovorax sp. GW821-FHT10E03. Next base: position 239,549 of record NZ_JBWKMU010000012.1, read on the forward strand.
AGAGACCCTGAACGCATACGTTGGCGTGATCGACGCCAGCACGACGCTGCATAGATTGACGCGTGTTGCTACATCCGTGCGGCGAGCGTTCACCAGAAGGAAACCGCTTGCCATATGGGGCACAGGCGGCGTCGGCAAGACGACGCTGCTCTCGCGGTTCATGCTGGAGCACATTGATTCTGCTACGCATAGCTATCCGTTTGCCTATCTGGACTTCGATCGCCCCAGCCTGAGCCCACGTGACCATTTTGGCTTGTTCGCGGAGATTTGCGAACAGTTCATCGCTCAGTTCGATGGGCTTGCAAGCGTTTTGGGGGAACTTCGCGATGAGGCGCTAAGGAGGCAGCTCGGCAGCCCCTCGCAGGGCATGCTCATGGAGTTTCCGCCGAAGATGGTCGATGACTTTTGCCGGGGCATTGACACTTTTCTAGCTCGCCTTGAGTCGCGGTTCGAGTGGGCTCGCCCCGTGCTGATCGTGCTGGACACCTTCGAGATCGTTCAGTACGACCCCAGCCAGGTTTTGCACTTGGAACGCTTCGTCAACGGTTTCCTGACGCGCGGCTGGGACCGGCTACGGCTGATCGTCTCCGGAAGAAAGCACGTGAAGCAGCTTGGGATAGCGACGGAGGAATTGGAATTGCCCGGACTTACCATCTCGGGTGCAGATGCGTTGATCAGGAGGCTTGCAGAAAAGGCCTCGATGCCGATCTCGTTCGAGACTGCGCGAGGCCTTGCGGAATCCTTGTCCGTCAAGGGAGGCGTTTGGTCGTACGCGCGGGTGCATCCCCTGCGCATCCGCATGGTGGGGCAGATCTTCGCGGGCAGCCCTACGGCCAACGGCGAAAAGCTGGCGGCTTCGCTGATCGCTGAACTTCGCAACGGCGCGCCGATGGAGCCGATGATCGAAGGCATTCTGGTGAGACGCATAGTTGACCATGTGAGGGACACGCGCGTTCGTGCACTGGCGGACCCGGGACTTGTGGTACGCCGGATCACACCCGAGGTCATTCGGTTGGTTATGGCGCGCGGTACCCCTCGGCCCGTGCCCGAGCAAGTTGATCCGGGAGACTCCATCGATTTCTCTCCGTGGGAGATGGGGCAGGAGGAGGCAGAGGAGATCTGGACTTCGTTCTCGCGCGAAGTCTCGCTAGTCGAGCGGGAAGGCCAGGCACTGCGGCATCGGCAGGACGTCAGAGCCGAAATGGTTCCCCTCATCCGAGCAAAGACGCCACGTCGATTCGCGCACCTGCACAGCATCGCCTACGGCTACTTCCGCGGGCGGGCAGATCGCAGCAATGCATTGGCCGCTGAGGCGGTCTATCACGGCCTGTGGAGTGGCGCACCGTTGGAGGAAATCGACCGAATCTGGAATTCCAGGGCCTCGCTGGATGCACGCATAGACCCCGAAGAGTTCCGCTCCGATTCCCTGCCCACGGTTTACCTAAAGTCACGCAACGACGAGAGGCTGGACGCGCACGAGGTTAGGCAACTCCCGCTTGGCGTCGCGGGGGCTTGGGCGGGCCGCTTCGGGGAACGCTTTCTCCATACGGAGAAGCCAGCACAGGACTTTGAGCTCATTCGCGCGGCGACAGGATCACAACTGGACGGAAGCGCTACCGGCGGCTCCCTTGAGGCCATTGCCGCACGCCTTCTGTATCGAGCGGGAGCCTGGCGGGACTGTCGCGACCTGATCTGGACCATCGCGCACCGTGGGTTGGCCCAGCCTAACTCCATCAGCGACGAAGCCCGTGCATCGCTCATTCGACTGGCGGTACATATATCGGCCAAGGCCGGCCAGCGCCCGCCCACTTTTGACCAGATCGCGCAGTCGGTCGATTCACTCGACCCAGTCGCGAGAGTGGAGGTCCACGCCAATCTGATTCTTGCGACGGAGTTCTCGCTTGGAGAGCGTGTGGGCCAAGAATACAGGGCAAGACTGCGATTTGCGATCCGCGATGTGCCGCCGGAAAGCTGGAGCCGTACCAAGCTCCGTCTGGCCATCCTTGCGATGGATGAACCAGACCCGAAGCTCATCGCTCGCTGGGTGAGCCTGACAGAAGACATGTCTTGGTTCGGCGAAGAAACCCAGCAGAGGGATGAACTTCTGGGGTCGTCTCTGCGCGCGGCTTTGGGCGTTCGGAGCAGGGGGCCAGTTCGTGATGTTCAGAGCTTGTGGGAGAAGCGTAGAGAAGCAATTGGCAAGGAGATCGGGGGTAGTTTGGAGCTGGCCATCGCTATGCGACACGTGATGGTGTTTGACCATACGGACTGGCTTGTCCCGTTTTTGAACGCTCTCGACAGGAGCTTAGAGGGGCCTTCTTCCGTTCGAGTGGGGGGTATCTTGAAAAGGGCAGGATTCAAAGGATCAAAGGATTTGCAACCTGTGCAGGCTGCCATACATGGCCAATTGCTTGCGTTGGCTGACCGGTTACACCCGACAGATCTGGAAGAGCTGCCGTCGCTCTTGCCCGATTGGCAGGGGCGACGGGAAACTGACGGCACACGCTATCCCAACTCGCTGGAACCTCTCTCGCGTGCGCTGCTCGACTGGCATAAGTTTCTGCTGTATAGGGTTGTGTAAGTTCATAAGAGCAATGCAGTTTTTACATCTCTGATGTCCGAGCGCAGAGCGCTCGAAGCGTCTGCATCCAGCCGGGCAGTTCACAAACGCTACGGGAACACCGTTGCCCATCGGCGCGAGGCAGGCCTGCGCTACAGCACCGACTTGACTGAGGCCGAATAGGCGCTGGTCGCCGATCTCTTCGGACGCCCAGCGGGAGGCCAGGTAATCATTCGACTGGCACGCTGCACGATTCGCATCAGTTGCTCTGGCTGTTGATTTCCATTCAGAAGTAACCCACTGACCCCCAGGAGGGGGTCACGTTTGACTGGAAATCAACATGCGGGTCTTGGTCCAGTGATTTGCTGGTCATCAGTGTTTCGGATGATTGAATCGAAATTTCCCGTTAGCAGGCTGTTGAAATTCGGTTGCAGCTCCCACCAGGAGCCGCAACCGGCCTCTTAAAACACTCCACAAACGATTTTTTCAGGCCCGCCAAGGGTTCGATGACCCTCCAATTAGCCGTTTTGATGCTCTGAAAATCGTTTTTCAACAGCCTGTTAGAGCAACTCCTGAGGAATGGTTGGGTGCCTCGGTGCGAACTGTACAGAGTGGGCACGATGGGGCTATGTTGTTGGTGCTGCAGACTATCGAGAAGTCGTCCCCTCGTAGCTAGGCGTAGGAGTTGGTGTCTGCGCTTGAAAAGGCTGCCGAAAATTGGAGCTTTGGCAAGGCTGCAATTTTGATGTAGTGCTGCCGCTAGAGTCACGGCAGAATTGACGTACAACAATTTATCACTCAGGGAGAAGTGTCGACATGGCGAGAATTCCAACCCATCAGGGAACGACTGAGTACGTGCTGCTTCCTGTTCGAGGTACGCATTCCGACGATATGAAAAAGCTGGGGGTGGCCACTCCAAGCTTCAGCAAGACGCTGCGGGCCCGACTCAAGGCCAGTAGCGCTAGCGGCCGTGACGCAGTGGTCCCCCCGAGGGCCACTGTCAACATCATTCACTCAACCTCTCCTACCGGGGCGAAACTGGCTGTTGCTACACCGCAAGAACTCGCTGCACTGCGCGTTGAAAAGCCGGGCGTGCGTGCAGTGCCCCTGGTCATCTATGAAACCACCCGCAGCCCTCGGCTTAGAGTGACCAAGCAACCTAAGCCTCTCGCATCCCCTAGCTCGGCAAGGGCAGCCAAGCTGGCGCAAGCCAATCCCTTGCGCGTCAAGGTCGTCGATGCTGCCGGCAAGCCAATTCGCGGAGCAGTGGTGGTGGCGTTCACTAATTTCGCCAATGGGATCGGTGACGACGGGACGACTAATTCAAGGGGCGAGGTACGGTTAAGGCTTGTTGGCGGCCCACAAGTCCAGGTGCTCGCAATTTACGCCGATGTCACGGGGCATTGGGGACTAGTACAACACGGCATAAAGCTCGTCGATAACTATTCCGTGCAGCTAACTGCGGTGGACCTGGCTGCGAACGACTTTGTAACCCACCTCTACGGTAGCTCCAAAGCGAATGACGGTGAGGGCGTGGTGGTAGGGGTTGTGGATACCGGCGTGGATGGACGTCACCCGGACCTGAAGGTACTGCATTCGCGCGCTTTCGTTTCTGCTGAAGGTGACAGTGGCGACGGGTCTCCGCGAATCGACGATGGGGAGCATGGCACCCACGTTGCCGGTCTGATCTCGGGTAGTGGGCATGGACCTGCGCATCTCCACGCAGGCAGGGCTCCGGGTGTGACGCTCAACTCCTACCGAGTTTTCCCAGAATCAGGTGGTGGTGCTACAAATTACGACATTCTTCGCGCGATCGAAGCGGCTGTTGAAGATGGTTGTGACCTCATCAACCTAAGCCTTGGCACCCCCGTTCCGGATGAAGCGGTGAGAGATGCCATCAAGGAGGCGTTTGACAGGGGCACTGTGTGCGTCGCCGCCGCTGGCAACGATGGACGTATGGACCTGCTATTTCCTGCACGTTGGTCGGAAGTTATCTCGATCACGGCCATCGGTGAAAAGAACACCTATCCCAAGGACTCAACAGAGACGCTTGACGAAGTTTCACCGTACACCACATTCACGGCGAACGGGCTGAACAAGCATCGCTATGCCGCACGGTTCACAAACAAGGGGCCAGAGGTGGTCGCTACCGCGCCGGGTGTTGGCATCATTTCTACATTGCCTGGTGGCGGCTACGGGGTGATGAGCGGTACTTCGATGTCAAGCCCGGTAGCGTGTGGGCTCCTAGCGGCAGCGCTTTCCCGTAAGCCAGCGATCCTCAGCATGGCTCGCGATAGGGATCGAGCCATTGAAATTCAGCGACTATTTTTCACAATGTGCACTGCAGCGGGCTTTCCTAAGGAATTTGAGGGAATGGGCTTGCCCAAATGACGTCTTCCGCTAGAGTCTTGTCTATGAGCCAAGTGATCCTCAGGAAAACCAAAGACGCCGCAGTGTCTGCGGCTGATGCGATTACGTTCGTAACGGACGTGACCACGCGTGGGCGTGTCCTTAGCTCCAGTGGCAACAACGTGTTGGTAGACATTCCTAGTAGCCAGATCAGCAACTTGGCGAGCCGTCTTTCGGGCTGGATCGTCTCGGAGCAAAGCGCGACCGTTCCTGTTCCCGATTCGAGACTTCGCATCCGAAAACGCTAGCTTAGACGACATCCATGGCGCTTAGGCGCCATTTTTTTTGGCCAATTTCCCAGGCTCGCGGTAAATTTCCTTTAAAAGAAGCTTTTTTCCCAGAATGGATGGAAAATTGGTGTCATGGACAATTTTTCGATCATTCACAGCATCTGTCGGCTTGCGCTCGACTCCACGACGGAGAGCATCAAGCATCAGGTCGTTCGACTTACCGAGGCATTGGAGCGGTCCGGAGACGTCGACAACGCGAAAGCACTCCGCACGCTGCTAGCCTCGGCTGATCGACATCAGGCGCTAGCACCGCGGCGACTTGTACCTTCGAAGGCCTCACCGTCGTTGCCCGGTGAGCAGTTGCTTCCGACCACGCAGTTGCCTGCAGATCGTGAGACCGGTGTCCGGCTTTTGGACGTGACCTTCCCAAATCCCGCGATAGTGCAACCTCACATGCCAGCGCCGATGGAACGCGCGCTGAAGATGCTCACGTCTGAATGGGAGCACGCTGCCGATCTCGCTATGGTTGGTTCCACGCCTGCCATGTCGTGCTTGCTAACTGGTGCCCCTGGTACCGGCAAGACCACTCTTGCGTTGTGGCTGGGCGCTCAGTTGGGATTGCCGGTGCTTACTGCACGCGTCGACGCAATGATGTCGTCGTTCTTGGGAACCACCTCCCGCAACATCGCGCAGGTTTTTCAGTTTGCCAATCGATTTCGCTGCATCTTGCTGCTCGATGAATTTGACTCGCTCGCCAAGCTACGGGACGATCCCAATGAGGTTGGCGAGATCAAACGTGTCGTCAATGCGCTTCTTCAGAACCTTGACGTCCGCTCCTCGACGGGCATCACGATTGGTGTCACAAACCATCCCAAGCTGCTTGACCCCGCGGTATGGCGGCGTTTCACTGCCCAGATCGAGGTGCCCCTCCCCAATGCAGAGGCTCGTGAGGCGATCATCTCTCGCTACGAGCATCCCATCGAAATCAAGCCGGCTGTCAAACGTTTTCTCGTGCTGCTCACGGAAGGCGCTTCGGGCGCAGAGATCGAGACTATCGTCAACCTGTACAAGAAGCGATCGGTTCTCAGGCCCATGCCGACATCGCCCATTGAATGCCTACGCGATATCGCTTATCTCAATAGTGGCAGGCTGTCTGCTGATGTTCGTACGCTTTTGCTCAGAGAAGATGCTGACGTTGCCAAGTGGGCCCGCCATCGGCATTCGCGGTTCACGCTCGTAGAGTTGGGTGCAATATTTGACAAGAGCAAATCGGCCGTCGCCCGCTGGGTAGATGAGCCCGTCGCTAACTAGGGGGAGCACAAGATGGAGACCTTCAGTCCAATTCAGGTGGTGTTAGACGCACGCCAATTCCAAGCTGATCGAAAGCGTACTGCTGGAGGCTCTGCGAAGGAGTTTTTTGAGCATCGCAACGATGCCTTTGCTGAGCATAAGCATCATGTTGCCGACCAACTGGAGAAGGTACGTTCAAGGCTGCTTTCCAGTTCTGCCGGCCAGGTGGGGTTCATAAAGGTGCGGATGCGCGAGGAAGCATTGGCCAAGAGTCATCGGCCCGTGCAGAAAATATTTCACCCCAACAACGCCCCCCTGGCTGGATCATCCGGCGAGGGTGAATTGATTGTTCAAGTCTCACCGCAGAGTATCAAGCAGGCTCTGCAGCACGTGGCCAGGGCAGAAGAAACTCTCAGGTACCGCCCCAAGCGAGACAAGCCTGAAGAGCAAGAACCAGCCCCTTCACGCGAGCGCTCGGAAGTTGGCGCTATCCAGAGCATCCAGTTTTGGGACGCGCGCGACCGCCGAGCCTTTAGCGCAGATGAAGCTCTCAATTGGTTGCGAATGGAAGGCGTGCCCAAAGCCTATCGTGTTGACCTCTTCGACACCATCGAGCCGGCTTCAAAGTCAGTTCGCCAAGAAGTGGAGGCTGCCGGCGATCTCACCGCCAACCTCATGACGACGCTTGATGAGAACCTTCCCTGCGGCTACATCGGCGCATTGTTTCGACCTGATAACGGCTCGATGTTGCGACTGTACATGTGGTTATTGCCTGACCCTCAACAACGTTTCTTCGTACGCGCGTCCAAGCTGCAGCAGGCGTTCAAAGAACTGCCCACGCCCTCGCTACAGCCTGAGAACCACCAGTTTCTTCTGGATATTTTGGGCAAGCATCCAGCCGTGCGCCGGATCTCTTTGCCTCCCGCTCTGCGAAGCAGTGCCCAGGACAGGGTAGCAACCAGCACAGGCGCTAAGGAATATGTGCGCATGATGCCCCAAGCGGGTGCCGAGTATCCGGTAGTGGGAATCATTGATGGCGGCATCGGTACGGTACATTCTGCGTGGGTGCCGTATGCCGCGCAGGGCGTCCCGACCAATCACGCAATCGTCAACCACGGCTGCGAGATCGCCGGGCTCTTGGTCGCAGGTCAGGCTCTCAATGGCGCTGCTGTCAGTCCGGAGCCGGACGGCTGCCTACTTGCCGATCTGGCGATGGTCCCGCACGACACCTTCTACGATCAGAACTATCGCTCCGATCTCGACTTCGTGCTTGCAATCGAGCAGGAAGTGAAATCAGCAAAGGCCGCCGTCAATGCGCGTGTTTTCTGCTTCAGCCACAACTTTGAAAATCCTCCGGGATACGGAGGTCCGCAATATCCCGACCTCTCTGCCGGGCTGGACCGAATTGCGCGGGAACAGGATGTCATCTTCGTTGTCAGTGCGGGCAACACGGAAGATGGCACTGGTCGCCAGGAGTGGCACATCAACCCGATGGTTGTTCTATCGGACCTCGCATCCGTGAATGGCGACGGCATCACCGCCCCTGCTGACGCCCTGTTTGCAGTATCGGTGGGGGCCTTGAACCCGCCCTCGACCGGATCCCATGTGCCCCATGCGCCCGCTCGCTACTCGCGCCGCGGCTCGTTCCCAAAGCACTTCGTCAAACCTGATGTTGTTCACTATGGCGGGCTTTGCAAGACCACATCGACCGCCACTGGGCTTACATCGACCAGCCCTGCGGGAAAGCACTGCTTCATCAACGGCACCAGTTACTCTGGACCCCTGGCGGCCAAAACGCTTGCGCGGCTAGACATGCTCACTGGATCGCGACTGCCCCGCGAAGCCCTAACAGCATTGCTTATTCATGGCGCTCGCCAGCCTGCTTGCTTGAGCAGCTACGACAAGCGAGTTACTCGACAGCTTGTTGGCTTCGGCCTACCTGCGGCGAGCGAGCAACTTCTGGGCGGGACACCTCATCAGGCGACGATCCTCTTCTACGACGACATGCAAGACAAGAAGGATCTGTTCTTCAACTTTGACTGGCCGCAGTCGCTGGTGGAAGACGGCAAATGCCGCGGGGAAGCCTTACTGACCCTGATCTACACGCCGCCAATCGAAGACTCTCATGACGATGAACTCGTTCGGATTAATCTGGAAGCGGTTCTGCATCAACGCAACAAGCATGGCAAGTGGACGAAGCAAAGCGAAGACACGTTCGCGGCGGAACCAAATAAAGCGGCCTCAGCCATGGAAAAGCATCTCATAGAGGAAGGACTAAAGTGGGGCACAGTCAAGCAGGTGCGCTTCGCATCTCCAAATGGCACTGGCGTTTCTTCCGAATGGCGCGTTTGCATCAAATATCTCACTCGCGCATCGGAGCAGTTTCCTGAGGCAGGCATTCCTTTTGCAGCCGTGCTGACAATTCAGGATCCGAAAGCAGACAAGCCTGTCTACCAGGACATGAAGATCGGGTTGACTTCCCGGAATATCTTGACCAGCGACGTCCGTGCAACTGTTCAAGCCCAAGCCCAAGCCCAAGTTCAGACGAAGGGATAGGGACTTTTAGTTTGCAATATGGCGTCGATACATGTCGCCATCTCCTGAACAGTGCAGCGTACGCTGGAGTCGCGATGCTACGCATGGAGCCATCGCCTACTCTGCGGCGAGGGAGCGCTTCAAGGCAGCATCACCGGTCGAGCGCCATGGCATGAAGAACATCGTTGAGCCGTATGCGTCGGCCATTGTTGATTTCCATGCAACCGTAACCCACCATTTCCATCTCGATCTGACCCACCCTTGTTCGTGAACTTCACGCTCACGTTGTGGATAAGTTCTTGGCTATCTTCTCCTTCTTGGTGGTCTGTGGTGGTTGCTGTGCGGAGCTGTTCTTGAACCGGTAGCTGTCGTTGCCGGTTTCCAGAATATGGCAGTGATGCGTGAGTCGGTCCAGCAGCGCCGTGGTCATCTTGGCATCGCCGAACACGTTGGCCCACTCGCTAAAGCTCAGGTTGGTGGTGATCACGACGCTCGTGCGCTCGTACAGCTTGGACAGCAGGTGGAACAGCAAGGCTCCTCCTGACGTACTGAACGGCAGGTAGCCCAGCTCATCCAGGATCACCAGGTCAGCATAGGCCAGGCGGTGCGCGATCTGCCCCGGCTTGCCCTGGGCCTTCTCCTCTTCCAGTGCATTGACCAGCTCCACCGTGGAGAAGAACCGCACCCTGCGGTGATGGTGCTCGATGGCTTGCACCCCGAGGGCCGTGGCAATGTGGGTCTTGCCCGTACCCGGTCCACCCACCAGCACCACGTTGTTGGCGTTCTCCAAGAATTCGCAGCGGTGCAGCTGTCGCACCAGGGCCTCGTTCACCTCGCTGTGGCTGAAGTCAAACCCAGCCAGGTCCCGGTACGCAGGGAACCTGGCCACCTTGAGCTGGTAGGCCACAGAGCGCACCTCCCGCTCGGCGGTCTCGGCTTTGAGCAGTTGGGACAGGATGGGCTGCGCCGCATCGAAGGCCGGTGCACCTTGCTCAGCCAGTTCCGCAACCGCCTGGGCCATGCCGTGCATCTTGAGCTCGCGCAGCATGATCACGATGGAAGCGATGGCAGGGTCAGGACGCATAGCGCACCTCCCTCAATTGGTCGTAGCGAAGCACATTGGCCTGGGGTTCCACCGCCAGCTTGAGGGCCTGCGGCGACGTGACCGGTGCTGGAGCGGGCTTGCCGTCCAGCAGGCGGTGCAGCACGTTCAGGATGTGCGTCTTGCTGGCAGCCCCTGACTCCAGTGCCAACTCCACTGCAGCGAGCACAGCCTGTTCATCGTGGTGCAGCACCAGTGCCAGTACCTCCACCATCTCCCGGTCGCCGCCGGTTTGCTTGAGCAAGGTGGCTTGCAGTCGCTTGAAGGCCGCTGGCAGCTCCAGGAATGGGGCGCCGTTGCGCAAAGCTCCTGGTTTGCGCTGCAGCACCGCCAAGTAGTGGCGCCAGTCGTACACGGTCTGTCCCGCACCATGGTGGTTACGCTCGATCAGGCGCTGATGCTCGCACACGATCTGGCCTTCGGCGGCAATCACCATGAATCGCCCCGGATTCCCTAGACACTTTTGAGCCGTTGGAAATGGCGTCTTTCGAACTCTACCGGTGAAGTATCTC
>NZ_JBWKMU010000013.1:0-247322 GCF_059415205.1 Acidovorax sp. GW821-FHT10E03
GACCCGGCGCGCGCGCGCCGCGCAGCGCCGCCGTGCGGGGCGAATGGCTGGCGGGGGTGGCGCCGGGGCCCGCGGGGGCGCGGCGTTACCACCTCTACATCCCGCCGGGGCTGGCGCCCAGGCCGGGCGAGCGTTTTCCGCTGCTGGTCATGCTGCACGGCTGCGGCCAGACGGGGCGCGATCTGGCCATCGCATCGCGCATGAACCGGCTGGCCGCGCGCGAGCGGTTTCTGGTGCTGTACCCCGAGCAGGAGCGCGTGGCCAACGCGCACGGCTGCTGGAACTGGTTCGAGCGCCGCAGCGGCAAGGCACAGGCCGAAGCCGCCACGCTGCTGGCCGCCGTGGACAAGGTCGCGCGCCGCCAGCCCGTGGACCTTGCCCGCGTGGCGGTGGCGGGCCTCTCGGCCGGCGCGAGCATGGCGGTGCTGATGGCCGCGCTGTATCCCCACCGGTTCTGCGCCGTGGCCATGCACTCGGGCGTGGCGCCGGGCACGGCCGAGTCCGCGGCCACCGCCATCGCGGCGATGCACGGGCGGCGCGAGGCGCAGCTGCCCGAGCCCCTGCTGCGGCGCGTGGCCAAGGCGCCGGCCATCGTGGCCGGTGGTGCGGCGCCCATCCCCGCACTGCAGCCCGTACTGCCTCCGCTGCTGGTGCTGCATGGGGACGCGGACGGCGTGGTGTCGGTGCGCAACGCCGCGGCCACGGCGGTGCTGTGGGCCCAGGCGCTGGGCGCGCGCGCCGGAGCGGTGCGCACCCTGCAGCGTGGCCAGCGGCATGCCATGCAGGTCACGGAATACAAGGCCCGGGGCCGCACGGTGGTGGCGCTGCGCGAGGTGGTGGGCCTGGCCCATGCGTGGAGCGGCGGCGCGGCCCACCAGCCGTACAGCGATCCGGCGGGGCCTGATGCCTCGGCCCTGGTCTGGGCCTTCGTGGCGCGGCAGTTCGATCGCAGGCGATTTTGAATGAAATGGCGTCCAGGTGCTTGCTGGGTAAGCGCTGAATGCTATTGATCAAGTAGCAAAAGAGCCGCGCGGCGTGCCATGGCCGGGCGGTGCGCGCGAGAAGGACGCGCGCGGTGGGAAGCCCCGCCGTCAGCGCAGCTGGCGCGGCGCCGCGGCCGCGGGCAGGGAGGGCGCCGCGTGGCCGGCGCCATGCGCGCCGTTCAGGTGAAAGGCCGCGACCACCTGCTTGAGCTCGTGCGCCTGCTGCTGCAGCGCGGCGGCGGCGGCGGTGGCCTGCTCGACCAGCGCCGCGTTCTGCTGCGTGCCCTGGTCCATCTGCGCGATGGCCTCGTTGATCTGCTCGATGCCGTCGGTCTGCTCGCGGCTGGCCTGGCTGATCTCCTCGATCACGGCCGACACGCGCAGCACGCTGTCCACCACGTCCTGCATGGTGGCACCGGCCTCCTGGGCGAGCTGGGCGCCGGCTTTCACCTGCTCGGCGGAGTTCCCGATCAGGGCCTTGATTTCCTTGGCGGCTTCGGACGAGCGCTGCGCCAGGCTGCGCACCTCGGTCGCCACCACCGCGAAGCCCCGGCCCTGTTCCCCGGCGCGCGCCGCTTCCACGGCGGCATTGAGGGCCAGGATGTTGGTCTGGAACGCGATGCCTTCGATCACACCGGTGATGTCGGACACCTTGCGCGACGAGGCGTCGATGGACCCCATGGTCTGCACCACCTTCTCCACCACCGCGCCGCCCTTGCGCGCCACGTCGGAGGCGGACTGCGCCAGCACGCTGGCCTGGTGGGCGTTGTCGGCGTTCTGCTTGACGTTGGAGGTCATTTCCTCCATCGACGCCGCCGTCTGCTCGAGCGCGCTGGCCTGCGATTCGGTGCGCGCGGAGAGGTCCTGGTTGCCGGACGCGATCTGCTGCGAGGCGCTCGCGATGTGCTCGGTGCCGTCGCGCACGCGCTGCACGATGCGGTGCAGGCTGCCCTGCATGCCCTGCATGTCCAGCAGCAGGCTGGAGCGATCGCCCTCCCGGGTCTCCACCGACACCGACAGGTTGCCCTCGGAAATGCTGCGGGCGATGGTGCGCGCGTAGCCGGGCTCGCCGCCCAGCTGGCGCAGCAGGTTGCGCGAGATCAGCGTGCCCACGACCAGCAGCGCCGCGCCCAGCAGCAGCGCCACGGCACCAAAGCCCAGCGCGCGCTGCCAGATGGCGGAATTGACCGTGTCGATGTACACCCCCGAGCCGATGACCCAGCCCCAGGGCGCGAATCCCTTCACGTACGAGGTCTTCTCCACCGGCGTGTCGCTGCCGGCCTTGGGCCACAGGTAGGGCACGAAGCCCGCGCCGCCGGCCTGCACGGTGCGCACGAACTCGACGAACAGCTGTTTGCCGTTGGGGTCCTTGTTGGCGGTGAGGTCCTGGCCGTTCAGCTCGGGGCGGATGGGGTGCATCACCATGCGCGGGTGCATGTCGTTGATCCAGACATACTCGTTGCCGCTGTAGCGCAGCGCCTGGATGGCCGCCGCCGCGCGCTTGCGGGCCTCGTCATCGGGCATGCCGCCCTTGGTGCTCAGGTCGTGGAAATGCGTGGCGATGCCGTGCGCCGCCTCCACGACCTGGCGCACGCCGGTCTGGCGTTCTTCCAGGATCAGCTGGCGCTCCGACACCAGGAACCATGCTGTCATCACCACGATGCCGAGGATCGCGCTCAGCACCAGAAGGGCCAGTTTTCTTGCGATGGTCATGGGAAGCCTTTACAACGGGAAGGTCTGGACGCGGTGGTCCTGCGGGCTGCACGGCACTGTCAGGCAGAGTACTGCCGCAGCCTTTGCGCAAGCCTTGGCGAAAACCCGCATGAGCAGGGCACGGCCGGCAAAAGAAGGCGGCCCAGGCGGGGCCCGGGGCGGGATATGGCGCCGGCGTTGTCCGGCCCCGGCACCCCCTGCGCGGGGGGCGCGGCGTCTACACGAGCCGCGCCGCCACCAGTTCCTTCTTGAGGTAGGCGTAGAACAGCGGCGCCGCGACCAGCCCCGCGGGGCCGAAGACGGCCTCGGCCACGAACATCACGCTGAGCAGCTCCCACACCCCCATCTGCGTGCGGCGGCCCACCACCTTGGCGTTGATGACGTATTCGGCCTTGTGGATGAGGATCAGAAAGCCCAGGCAGGCGGCAGCGGCCAGCGGCGATACCGACAGGCCCACGATGGTGATCACCACGTTGCACACCAGGTTGCCCACGATGGGCACGAGCCCGGCCACGAAGGTGAAGGTGATGAGCACGGTCGTGTAGGGCAGCGCCAGGCCCCACAGCGGCAGCACGAACAGCAGGAACAGCGCCGTGAGCAGCGTGTTGAATGCCGCGATCCAGAACTGCGCCGCCACGATCTGGCGGAACGCCTCGCCGAACAGCGTGATGCGCAGCTTCAGCTGCTGGGCCAGCGGCCCCCGCGCCAGGGCAGGCGGGCGCACGGCGGCCAGCGCGCCGATCAGCAGGCCCACATAGGCAAACAGCAGGCCGGCCAGCCAGGCGCGCCCCGCCATGGCCAGCGCACCCGCCTTGGCGCCCAGGTAGCCGGCGATGATGCGCTGGATTTCCGCCGCGCCTTCCGGCAGGTGGGCCGCGACGTCGGCGGGCAGCTTCAGGCGCAGTTCCAGCACGGTGCGCGCCATGTAGTCCAGCAGCTCGCGGTACTGCTGGGGCGCATCGACCAGGTAGCCCCGCGAATGGGTGAGCCCCGCCGCCAGCAGGGCCAGGGGCAGCAGCATGACCAGGCCGGCGGCCACGACCTGGGCCGCCCGCACGCTGCCGGCGGAGGGCGTGGCCTGGCGCTGTGCCCGGCCCAGGCCGTGGGCGAACCAGCGCGTGAGGGCGCGGGTGAGCAGGAAGCCCAGGCACACGCACAGCAGGCCCGGGAGCAGGCCGCGCCACATCACCAGCAGCAGCACGGCCGCCACCAGCAGGTAGCTGGCCACCACGATGCCCCGGGTCAGGGTGCGCGGCGGCAGCGTGGCGGGCGTGGGTTCTGGCGGCGCAGAGGAGAGGGGGGCCGAAGGGGGACGCTGCGCCATGCGCGGAAGCGGGCTGGGGTGGTGGGGCGAAAGTCGATCGGTCAGGCCACGACCACGGCGGCGCCATCGCCGCGCGGCGCGATCGCACCGATGGTGTACACCTTCTCGCCCGCGGCGGCCAGCGTGGCGGCCGTGGCGGCGGCGTTGGCGGCGTCCACCACCACGACCATGCCGATGCCGTTATTGAAGGTGCGGTTCATCTCGATGTCGTCGATGCCGGCGGTCTTCTGCAGCCAGGCGAACAGCTCGGTCTGGGGCCAGCTGCCCTTGGTGAGATGGGCGGCCGTGCCGTCGGGCAGCACGCGCGGGATGTTCTCCAGCAGCCCACCGCCGGTGATGTGGGCCAGGGCCTTGATGGGGTGGGCGGCCAGCGCGGCCAGCACGTTCTTCACGTACAGGCGCGTGGGTTCCATGACGGCCTGCTTGAAGGGCTTGCCGTCCAGCGTGGCGGGGGCGGCGGCCCCTGCGCGGTCGATGCACTTGCGCACCAGCGAGAAGCCGTTGGAATGCACGCCCGCCGAGGCGAGGCCCAGCACCACGTCGCCGGGGGCCACGTCCCTGCCGGTCAGGATCTTCGACTTTTCGACCGCACCGACCGCGAAACCGGCCAGGTCGTATTCGCCGGCGGGGTACATGCCCGGCATTTCGGCCGTTTCACCGCCGATCAGGGCGCAGCCCGACAGCTCGCAGCCCCGGGCGATGCCGCCGACCACGGCCGCGGCCGTGTCCACGTCGAGCTTGCCGCAGGCGAAGTAGTCGAGGAAGAACAGGGGCTCGGCGCCCTGCACCAGCACGTCGTTCACGCTCATGGCCACCAGATCGATGCCCACGGTGTCGTGCATGTTCCACTCGAACGCCAGCTTGAGCTTGGTGCCCACGCCGTCCGTGCCGGAGACCAGCACGGGCTCCTTGTAGCGCTTGGGCACCTCGAACAGGGCGCCAAAGCCGCCGATGCCCGCCAGCACGCCTTCGCGCATGGTCTTCTTGGCCAGCGGCTTGATGCGCTCGACCAGGGCGTCGCCCGCGTCGATGTCAACGCCGGCGTCTTTGTACGAAATGGGGGTGGAGGGGGCAGAAGAGCTCATGGGTGGTGTGGTGCAGATAGGCCCGCGCGGCGGGCTGGAATCCGGGGATTTTAAGGGGCATGCCCCGCCGTGCCCCCTCAGCCCTGTGCCGGCGGGGGCTTTGGGGTGGCGCGGCGGGCCGCCGCGGCCTGCAGCAAGACGCCCGCCAGCGCCAGGGCGGCAAAGCACATTCCGGCGCCGAAGGTGGCACTTGCGCCCCACTGGTCCCACAGCAGGCCGGCCAGCGCGCTGGCCACCAGCAGGGCCAGGCCGCTGACCAGGTTGAACATGCCGAAGGCCGTGCCGCGCAGGTCGGCGGGGGCGGTATCGGCCACCATCGTGGCCAGCAGGCCCTGCGTCATGGCCATGTGCAGCCCCCACAGGGCGATGCCCAGCCAGGCGGCGATGCCCTGCCCGGTGAAGGCCAGCAGCGCATCGGCGGCGATCAGCACCACCAGCCCCCCGGCGAGCAGCGTGGTGTGCCGGGCCGTGTCGGAGAGCTTGCCGAGCGGGTACGCGCCCAGCGCGAAGACCACGTTCATCAGCACCAGCACCAGGGGCGTCAAGGCGAGGGGCAGGCCGCCTTGCTGCATGCGCAGCACCAGGAAGGCTTCGCTGAAGCGGGCCAGGGTGAACACCGCGCCCAGGGCCACCACCCCCCAGTAGGCGGGGCCCAGCCGCCGCAGGCTCTCGCGGCGGATGGGGTTGGCGCGGGCGGCGCCGGCGGGGCGCTCCGGCTCGCGCACGCCCACGACGAGCAGCACCACGCACAGCGCGGCCGGGAGCACCGCCACCCAGAAGACCGCACGGAAATCGTTGGCCCAGAGCAGCATCAGCCCCATGGCGAGCAGCGGGCCCAGAAAGGCGCCCACGGTGTCGAGCGACTGCCGCAGTCCGAAGGCCGCGCCGCGCATGCCGGGCGGGGCCAGGTCGGCCACCAGCGCATCGCGGGGCGCGCCCCGGATGCCCTTGCCCACGCGGTCCAGCAGCCGCGCCGCCACCACCAGGCCGACGGTGGTGGCCAGCGCGAACAGCGGCTTGGACAGGGCGCCGAGCCCGTAGCCCAGGATGGCCAGCGGCTTGCGCCGGCCCCACCAGTCGCTCAGGACGCCCGAGAACACCTTCAGGATGAGGGCCGTGGCCTCGGCCGCGCCCTCGATGAGGCCCACGGTGAGCATGCTGACCCCCAGCGCCGCGACCATGAAGACGGGCAGCAGGCTGTGGATCATTTCGGACGAAATGTCCATGAGCAGGCTCACCAGGCCCAGGGCCCAGATGCTGGCCGGCAGGCGCTTGGAGGGGGAGGGTGGAAGGGCCATGGGTGCTGACGAGGCAGAGCGTGGGGAAGCCGGCGGCCGAAGGGGGCCGGCGGCAGACTAAAATCGGCTCCATTGTCGTTGCCGGGCCTCTTCGCAAGGAGTTCCTGCCCTGGCAACGGGCCGTCGGCCACCACTTTCGCCGCACCCGCCGCAGTCACCTACGGCCGGGCGCTTCCAACTTCATCCGTGATGCTGCTGCTGATCCCTTCCTTGTCTGCCGCTCCCGCACTGAATGCCACGGGCCTGGCCATGCTGCCCGGGTGCCGCGCATGAAGCAGCTGGCGCTGGACATCGGCCTGGCCACCGGCCCCACCCTGGCCCGTTTTTTCGCGGGCCCCAACGAGGCGGCCCTGCAGCACCTGCGCCTGGCGGTGGGCGAGGGCAGCAGCCAGGCCACCCGCTCGCCGGTGCCCACCTACCTCTGGGGCGAGCCCGGCAGCGGCAAGACGCACCTGCTCACGGCCGTGCGCCACGCCCTGCGCGAGCAGGGTGCCAGCGTGGGCTGGCTCGACCCGTCGGTGGCCGAGCCGCCGGATTTCGATGAGCGCTGGGCCGCCATCGTCATGGACGACGTGCACCTGTACAGCACCGCCCAGCAGGCCACGGCCTTCAACTGGTTCGTGAATGCCATCAGCCCGGCCAGCGGCAGCCAGCGCTGGGTGCTGGCCGCGGGCGACCTGCCGCCGGCCGACCTGCCCCTGCGCGACGACCTGCGCAGCCGCCTGGGCTGGGGCCATGTGTTCCAGCTGCAGCTGCTGGGCGAAGCCGAGCGCCGCTCCGTGCTGCGCCAGGAAGCCGACGCGCGCGGCGTGTTCCTGGGTGACGAGGTGATGGACTACATGCTCAACCGGTTCTCGCGCGACCTGGGCAGCCTCATGCAGCTGTTGGACCAGCTCGACGCGTTTGCCTTGCGCACCCAGCGCGCCATCACGATTCCCTTGCTCAAGACGATGCTGGAATCGGAATGATGCCGACCCATGCGCCCCTTTTTGTCTGTGAAACTGAATGACTTCTGAACCCCGCCGCCTGCGGCTTGCGCTGTTTGACCTGGACCACACGCTGCTGCCGCTCGACTCCGACTACGAGTGGGGCGAGTTCACCATCCGCATCGGCTGGAACGACCCCGTGGAGTTCGCGCGCCGCAACGACGAGTTCTATGCCCACTACCAGGCGGGCACGCTCGACGTGCACGACTACGTGCGCTTCGCGACCGAGGCCGTGCGCCTGCGCGGCCCCGAGGCGGCGGCGGCCGCGCACCTGCAGTTCATGCGGGACGTGATCGGCCCGGCCATCCAGCCCCAGGCGATCAGCCTCATCCGCCAGCACCAGGCGGCGGGCGACGAGGTGCTGATCGTCACCGCCACCAATGAGTTCGTGACCACCCCCATCGCCCAGGCGCTGGGGGTGCAGCAACTGCTGGCCGTGCAGCTGGCGCGCGACGCCAGCGGCTGGTACACCGGCGAGATCGACGGCATTCCCACCATGCGCGAAGGCAAGGTGCGGCGCATGGAACAATGGCTGGCCGAGCGGCAACTCGGCTGGGGCGATGTCGACAGCACGTTCTACAGCGATTCCATGAACGACGTGCCCCTGCTGGAGAAGGTGAACCACCCGGTGGCCACCAATCCCGACCCGCGCCTGCGGGCCCTGGCCCAGGAGCGCGGCTGGCGCATACTGGATCTGTTCACGGCCCCAGCCGGCCAGGATGCCGCCTGACACCTGCGCCCCGCGCCAGACCCCCCTGATTACTCCCTACCCATGATCAAGAAGTTCATCGACAAATTGCTGGGCAAATCGACGCCCGGCACCTCGGGCGGCAAGCCGCATTTCGGCAAGCGCGAAGAGGTGCCCGCCTCGGTGCACGGCATCAACCCCGAGCTGGTGGACCGCCGGGCCGCCGAGGTGGTGGCCACGCTCAAGCAGGCGGGCTTCGAGGCCTACATCGTGGGCGGCGCCGTGCGCGACCTGCTGCTGGGCCTGCGCCCCAAGGACTTCGACGTGGCCACCAACGCCACGCCCGAGCAGGTCAAGGGGCTGTTCCGCCGCGCCTTCATCATCGGCAAGCGCTTTCGCATCGTGCACGTGGTGCACGGACGGGGCCGCGAGCACGAGGTGATCGAGGTGTCCACCTTCCGCGCCTACCTCGACAACGCCGCCGCCGGCCAGGTGGCGGGCAACGAAAAGACCAGCAAGGCCCAGCTGTCGGGCATGCAGCATGCCGTGGACGCCAGCGGCCGCGTGCTGCGCGACAACGTCTGGGGCCCGCAGGACGAAGACGCCACGCGCCGCGACTTCACCGTGAACGCCATGTACTACGACCCGGTGAGCCAGATCGTGGTGGACTACCACAAGGGCCTGCAGGACGCCAAGAAGAAGACGCTGCGCATGATCGGCGATCCGGCCACGCGCTACCGCGAAGACCCGGTGCGCATCATCCGCGCCGTGCGCTTCGCGGCCAAGCTCAGCCCCCTGGGGTTCAGCATCGACGCCAAGTCGGCCGCGCCGCTGGTGCAGTCGCAGGCCCTGCTGGCCGAGGTGCCGCAAAGCCGCATGTTCGACGAAATGCTCAAGCTGCTGCAGACGGGGCACGCCATTGCCACCATCGAACAGCTGCGCAAGCTGGGCATGGCCAAGGGCATCTACCCGCTGCTGGACGTGGCCGTGGAGCGCGCCGACACGCCGTTTGTGAAGGCTGCCCTGGTGGACACCGACCGCCGCGTGAACGAAGGCAAGCCCGTGGCCCCGAGCTTCCTGCTGGCCTGCGTGCTGTGGGAAGACGTGCGCAATGGCTGGCAGGAGCGCCTGAACCAGCGCCAGCATCCGCTGCCCGCGCTGCAGGAGGCCATCGACGAGGTGTTCGACAAGCGCATCGGCGACGTGTCGGGCCGCGGCAAGCTGGCGGCCGACATGCGCGAGATCTGGGTCATGCAGCCGCGCTTTGAAAAGCGCGTGGGCAACACCCCGTTCGGCATGGTGATGCAGCCGCGCTTTCGCGCCGGGTTCGACTTCATGCGCCTGCGCGCCGATGTGGGCGAGGTGGAGGAGGCGCTGGCCGAATGGTGGCAGGACTTCCAGGCGGCCGACGACGAACGCCGTGACGACCTGATGGACCAGGCCAAGGAAGAGCAGAAAGCCCGCCAGAAAGCCCAGCCGGTGGTCAAGCGTGTGCCGCGCCAGGCCCCTGCCGCCGGGCCAAGGGCTGCGGGGGGAGCGGACGCGGAGGGGGATGGGGATGCCGCCCAGGGCGCGGCCGACTTTCCTTCCGAGGGCGGCGCTCCCAAGAAGCGCCGCCGCCGCCGCCGCAAGCCCGGCGGGGGCGACGGTGGGGCGGGCCCCGGCGGGTCCGGTTTCGCGGTGGATGCCTGACCCGCTGCGGTCCGATGCCGTGCGCCCCGGCACCGCGCAGGCCCTGGTGCCCATGAAGGGCCACCGGAAGAACCGATGACACCGATCCAGCCCACGGCCGCTCGCCAGTCACCCCCGGCAAGTACCGGCAGCACGGCCTACATCGGCCTGGGCGCGAACCTGGGCGACGCCCCCGCCGCGCTGCGCGCCGCCGTGCAGGCCATTGCCGCCTTGCCGGCCACCCGGGTCCTGCGGTGGTCGGCGCTGTACCGCAGCGCACCCGTGGATGCCGCCGGCCCGGACTATCACAACGCCGTGGTGGCCGTGCAGACCGCGCTGACACCCCACGGCTTGCTGGCCGCGCTTCAGGCCATCGAGGCCGCGGCCGGCCGCGAGCGCCCCTACCGCAACGC
The DNA here is from genome assembly GCF_059415205.1 of Acidovorax sp. GW821-FHT10E03. Classification (NCBI taxonomy): domain Bacteria; kingdom Pseudomonadati; phylum Pseudomonadota; class Betaproteobacteria; order Burkholderiales; family Comamonadaceae; genus Acidovorax; species Acidovorax sp. GW821-FHT10E03. The sequence continues at coordinate 10,162 of NZ_JBWKMU010000013.1, forward strand.
GCCCCGCACGCTGGACCTGGACATCCTGCTCTTTGGCGGGCAGGTGCTCGACACCCCCGCACTCACCGTGCCCCACCCGCGCCTGCGTGAGCGGGCCTTCGTGCTGCTGCCCCTGGCCGAGATAGCGCCAGAGCAGGTCCACCCCGCATGGCTGGCGGCGGTGCAGGACCAGCACATCGAGCGGCTGCCAGCCGCATGGTGCGAGGCCGTGTAGCCTTTCCGCTCCGCTTTCCGCAAAGCGGTAGCTGGCGTGGCACGGGCCCCGCGCCGCCACGTCCCGGATGTGAAGCGCACGCGTGGGCAGGCGCAGGGGCGCCTCAGGGGCTCACCCTTGCCTGGCGCGCTGGTTCGAGGCAAACACGTTGTCCTTGGGCAAGGCCTGGCCCGCCTGCACGGCCGCCACCCAGTCGCGGGTCGAAGCGGCGGCGGCAAAGTTGCTGTGGAACACCACGCTGAACACACGGTGGATTTCCTCGGCGCTGGCGCTGCCCGCCGCATTGGCATAGGGCAGGGCGCCGCTCGCGTCGCTCAGGAACTCCACGGCCAGCCCCCGGTGCGAGGCCTCGTAGATGGTGCTGGCATCGCAGTTGTGCGTCATGTAGCCCACCACGGTCAGGGTGTCGATGCCACGCCCGGCCAGCCACTCGGCCAGGCCGGTGTTCGTGAAGGCGCTCGCCATGCCTTTTTCGATGTGGTGGTCGGCAGGGCGGCGCGCCACTTCGGGGTGCAGCTGCCAGCGCTCGGTGGCCTTGTCGAACACGGGCGCACCGGACGGGGCGGTGTGCTGTACCACGACCACCGGCACACCGGCCGCGTGGGCGGCATCCATCGCGCGGGCGATGTTGGGCAGCGTGTCGGCCACGGGCGGGTACTCGATGGGCAGGTTGCCGCCCGCGAAATACTCGTTCTGCACGTCGATGACGATCAGGGCGCGGCGCGGAGCGGTGGTGGAAGAGGAGGTCATGGTCACAGTCCTTTGATGGGGTGAAAGAAGTAGGTTGCGGGGAAGGAATGGAGTGATTGTTCGCGTGGCCGCCCGTCCTTGAAAGTGGCTTGATTGACACTCATCGATAGAATCGGGCCATCGTGCCCCATCCTGCCCAATCCTCCATCCGCCTGGTTTCCTCCTCTGCCCCGGACACCGTGGCGGTGGTGGCCTTCGACGGTATCAGCCCCTTCCACCTCTCGGTGCCCTGCCTCGTGTTTGGCGAGGACCGCACGGCCGAGGGCATCAACCGCTACAAATTGGTGGTGTGTGGCATGGCGCCGGGCCCGCTGCGCACCTCCGCCGGGTTCGGCATCGAGGTGGGCCATGGCCTCAAGGTGCTGCGGCGTGCACAGACCATCGTCGTGCCTTCCTGGCGCGACGATCTGGCGCCCGTGCCCCCGGCATTGCTGGCCGCGCTGCGGGCCGCGCACCGCCGGGGTGCGCGCATCGTGGGCCTGTGCCTGGGCGCTTTTGTGCTGGCCGAGGCGGGGCTGCTGGATGGCCGCACCGCCACCACGCACTGGGCGCTGGCGGCCCAGTTCGCCCAGCGCTATCCGCGCGTGCAGCTCAAGCCCGAGGTGCTGTACGTGGAGGACGGGCTGGTGCTCACCTCGGCCGGCACGGCGGCGGGCATCGACTGCTGCCTGCACCTGCTGCGCCAGCAGCACGGCGCCGAGGCCGCCAACCGTGCCGCGCGCCGCATGGTGGTGGCGCCCCACCGCCAGGGCGGCCAGGCGCAGTACATCCAGCAGCCCGTGGCCCCATCGGTGCGCGGCGACCGCCTGGCCCCGCTGCTGCAGTGGCTGGGCGAGCACCTGCACGAAACCCACACCCTGGAGGCCCTGGCCGAGCGCGCGGTGATGAGCCCGCGTACCTTCACGCGCCGCTTTCGCCAGGTCACCGGCACGACGGTGGGCCAGTGGCTGCAGAACCAGCGCGTCGCGCTCGCGCAGCAGCTGCTGGAGGGTGGAGACCTGTCCGTCGAGGCCGTGGCCATCGAGGCCGGCTTCGGCTCGGCCGTATCGCTGCGGCAGCACTTCGCCGCCACGCTGGGCATTGCGCCGTCGGCGTACAGGCAGCAGTTCCGCAGCACTGGCTAGCGGCGGATGCTATCGACGGGATGGAGTCGGGCCGGGTTCAAAAGATCGCTCAGTTGCAGGTTCTTGCTGAGAAGGCGCGGCCCTCGGCGCCCCGCATTCGTTGCAAGGGGGTGGGCGACCCCGCCACCGCTCATGCGGAACACGCGGCCTGCGGCCAGGCACGCCCCGTCTCCAGCATGGTGACGATGCGGTCGACCTGGCCGCGCAGGTTCTTGTGCTTCTTCATCTTCTGTGCGTTCCGTGCCAGGTCCAGGAGGGACTGGCCGTGCGAGGCCGGTGTGGACGGGTCGGCGCCGCAGGCCAGCAGTGCACCCACGGCAAGGTCGCTGCAGGAGACGACGGCCATCCACAGCGGCGTGCGGAGCGGGTCGCCGGCTTCGGGGGCATGCACGTCGCGCGACAGGCGGATCAGCTCGGGCACATAGCGGTTGTTGCCCTGGCAGATGCGGTGCAGCACCCGGGAGCTGTCGTCCCAAGGTGCGTCCACGTCGAGCACGCCCGCGTCCAGGATGCGCTGGAACAGGGCGTCGGAGCGCGCATCCAGTTCGCGGTCATGCAGATCGGTGAGGCGCAGCACCGGCATGTGGTCCCGCGTGGCGGAGTGGCAGGCTGCACCCAGGTCCAGCGCGGCCATCACCGCCGCATGGCACCCGGGCCGCCACAGGGCGGCCAATGTCAGTGGTTCGACCGCTCCGTAGGTCTTCTGCGCCACGAGGGCGTTGTGGTACAGCGGCATGCCGCCCTTGGCCAGCAGGTGCACCATGTCCACGTCATTGCCTTCGATGGCCAGGACCATGGGGTAGGTGTCGTCGAAGTTTTCGCCCTGCCACAGGGCCCTGGCGTCGCCACCGTCTACCAGCCAGGTGCGTGCGGCGCCGTGGTCCTGGGCCAGCACTGCGGCCTGCAGCGCGCGTTGGGAGGTGAGCAGGGCCAGTCGTTCGTTTCTATTCATGGTGATGTGTGTGGCCCCTTCCAACAGGTTCATGGAAGGGCCAGGGTCGCGGCGTTGCAAGAGCCGCCATTTTGCAAGCGCAAGGCAGTTTGGCGGCTGACAACTTGTCCACCGCGAAAAGCCTGGAACGGGCGCATTTCTCCGTATATTTCCTGGGGCATGAGCCGACTGCAAAAGTGTCCCTTGCAGCCAGGATGGCACGAGGAGGAGTTTTTCTTGACGCGAATCTTGACGCGAACCCTGACGCGAAAGCCCCTGCGGAGCTGCTTGGAGGGAGAAGATTGCTTTGGTGGGCGTGCCCGGCACGGAAAACCATGTTGATCAACATCGTCGGCAACTTCACTTTCGAGCAGCGCGGCGATGCGATGCTCATCGGCACCGAAGAATCGGCGGCGCTGATCTGCAACGACCACGCACGGCTGGTGCCCCCGGAGCCAACCTTCCTGCGCTTCAGCGCGCCGGGCGTCACGGCCCGCGTGCCCTACGCCGACGGCCCGCCGACCATCGTGCGGCACGGCGACAAGGAATGGCACCTCCACGACGTGCTGCTGGGCGGCTCGGACGCGTATGGCGTGGCATCCCCGGGCAACGAGCGCATCTTCATCGTCCACGATTGGAGCGGCGATCGCCTGGCTTCGCTACCCAAACGGTTGGGCCCCAAGCATTTCGGCCGTGCCGCCATCGTGCTGACCGACACCTATACCTATCCCCAAAGCGAATACACGGAGATCTATCGCCCGGATGGCGAGTTCCTCACCCGCTACACCTTGCAAAGCCGCGGGGCGGGGCGCCAGGAGCTGGCGCACTTCACGGACGCACGGGCTTTTCTGCGCACGGGCAACGCCCCCTCCACGTACCAGCTCTTCGACCTGCACAGCTTGCAAGCCTGCAGCGTCCTGCCCGTGGCAGGCGCGATCCTGGGGGTCTGCGCATTGCCGGATGGCAGCAACCTGTGGGTGGATGCCGAGGGCATGCACCGGCTGGCGCCGCAAGGCCAGGACCAGCCGCCGCAGACGCTGCACCGCTTTGCCGATCCCCTGGACGTGGAGCAGGCCAAGCTGCTGCTGTGGCACGACACGCAACGCGTCTATGCGGCGATCGACCATGACCGGGAGCGCCAGAGCCTGATCGCCCTGCCGCTCGAAGGTGTCAACGCCGCAGCGCAGGAGCTGCATTGGTCCGACACCTGGATCATCGCTTTTCAAGGCGGTTTCCTGGCCGGGCAGAACTATCTGCAGCTCAAGCGCAAGACGCTGCTGGCGGACAACGCGGTGGTGCTGTGGCAGCCCGGCGATGTGCTGAGCCCCGCTTTGCTCCAGACGGATGCGAGCCCGGTCGTCGAAGTCAGCCAGACGCGCTCCACCGTCAAGGGCAAACACGGTTACCGCCTGCGCATCCAGGATGCTTGCCCCAACCGTGCGATCCGCTGTGCCGCGCTGGAGCTTGGCCGGTTGTTGGGCGACACCTGCAAAGGCGCGTACCAACAGGGCGATGACGTGCCGGACCGCAAGTTCGACGGGTGCTTCACCATCGACATCGCCACTGCCAGCGCGCCCACTGCGTTCGAGCAGGCCTTCCTGCCGGCCTATCTGGCCTATTACCGCGACATCGGCGACCTCTCGCCGGAAGGCAGCAGGGCACGGCTGGCGCCGCTGGCAATCACCTGGGCCATTGACGAAACGCTATACAAAACGTAGCCCAAAGCGCTTTCCAGAGTAAGCAGAGAGACTGATTTGATGACCAAAACGTCCCAAATTATTGCCGCCATCCTCAAAAAAGCAGGCATCGCCTTCCAGCCCCTGCCCAAGGACTGGGACGGCTCCCACCTGGGCCAGATCTTCCACCACATGGTTCCCGAGCGGATCTGCGAGCTGGACCCGAAGTGCATCGCCGAGGCGGCCGACTACGTGGGGGTGCTCCAGGAATTCGCACAGGCCACCCAGGGAGAGTTCGCCCCCGAAAGCGCGCGAGCCGAAGGGAGCGTCGGCGGCAAGGTGGTGCTGGAGTTCCTGCATGCAGGGCAGGCCATCCGCTTCAAGTTCACGCAGGAAGGCCGCTGGGTGGCCGACGACTTTTACGAGCAACTGCGCAAGTTCTGCAAGAAGCACCTCAGCGGCAGTTACCTCAGCGTGGGCAGCGATCTGGCCACCGAGGTCTATTTACCGCACAAGGTGGTTGCGCAGATTCAGAAGAAGACGCGCACCTTTGATAGCGTCGAGGCGCTGGTGCAGTTCGTGGTGGAGGGCGCATCCCAGAGCGACCTGATCAAAGCAGGGGAGAGCCTGCGTTGGCAGTTGAAGGCGGGCTATACCCGCGACGGCGACAGCCTGCTGACCGCGCTGCTCAAGTCCGAGGCGGACACGGACAGATGCCTGAGTGCCTATGAGCTGCTCGAAGCTCCCGCACTGCCCAGTCGCCATGGCGAATCGCCCCTGGAACTGGCGCAGCGCCTGCGGGGGGTGGACCTGAGAGGCGAGTACGGCGGCGAGGCCAAAGCCACCCTGGGCTATGCCGAGATCCGCGAGAAGTGGAGTCAGCGGCTCTGGCACAGCTATCTCCCCGAATACATGCGCATCGTCGATGCGCTGGAGGCGGACCTGGCATCCATGCGCTTTTCCGAAGCAGGCAACTTGTACGGCATCGCCATGTGCCATGCGCCGCTGCTGGACTGCGGGTCGGAAGTCGCGCAAGTGCACTACTACGAATACAACGGCGCGTACACCCTGAATTTGCTCACCCAGGGACCTGGAGGCGGCGCCTTGCACTTGCAACTGCCCCTCGATCAGGTCGACACGGTGATCGACCTGCTGCGCAGGTATTGCCGCCGTACGTTGTGGACAACGCCCGGCCAAGACGGCGCTTGGCTGGTTGCCCCAGAATAGCCTGCTGCCACGGGCGCAAAGCCAGCGCGCGCCGAACGCACATGGATACCGGGCAGCCGGTGCAGGCGGTTCGTGCCCGCCTGACGATTGCTATATAAAAGGTAGCAAAAAGCGCTTTCTGGAAAAGCGCCAGAGGCCGATGGAGCTCGAAGTTCTCAATCCACCTTCGCGCCCGAGGCCTTCACCACCTGCTGGTACTTGGCGCGCTCGGCGGCCATGAAGCTGTCGAACTGCGCGGGCGTGGTGGCCACGGGTTCGGCGAGCAGGGCGCCGAAGCGGGTCTTGGTCTCCGGCGCGTTCAGGGCCGCCACGAAAGCCTTGTTCAGCTTGTCGATGATGGGCTTGGGCGTGGCCGCGGGCGCTACGAGGCCCCACCAGGTGTCGATGGAAAAGCCCTTGAAAGTAGCAGACAGGGGCGGCACGCCCGGCAGCGAGGCCGATGCGTCCAGCGAGGTCACGGCCAGCGCCTTGAGCTTGCCCGCGCGGATGTTGGGCGCGGCGGCGGCCAGGTTGTCGATGTTGAAGTCCACCTCGCCCGCCAGCAGTGCCAGCTGCGCAGGGTTGGCGCCCCGGTAGGGGATGTGCAGCGCGAAGATGCCGGCGCGCTGCTTGAACATTTCGCCCGCCAGGTGGCCCGCGCTGCCGTTGCCGCCGCTGCCGTAGTTGAGCTTGGCCGGGTTGGCCTTGGCGTAGGCGATCAGATCGGCCACGGTGTGGATCTTGAGCTGCTCGGCCTTGGCCGCGTTGATGACCAGTACGTTGGGCACGCGCACCATCTGCGTGATGCCCGCGAAGTCCTTGGCGGCGTCGTAGGGCATCTTGGAATAGAGCCACGGGTTGACCGCGTGCGTGGCGGTGGCGGAGATGCCGATGGTCAGGCCGTCGGGCGCCGCCTTGGCGATGGCGTCGGCACCGATGTTGCCGCCCGCGCCGCCCTTGTTGTCGATGATCACCGTGCCCAGCGAGTCGCGCACGCGCTCGGCCAGGGCCCGGGCGGTCACGTCGATGGGGCCGCCGGCCGCATACGGCACGATCAGCCGGATGGGCTGGCCCGAGTCCTGCGCGAGCGCGGTTTGGGAGGAGAAAGCCGCTGCGATAGCGGCGCTGGCGAGGAGGATGTTTCTGCGGTTCATGGGTGCCATTGTGCAAAAAAATCGTAAGAAGGCTTACGAAAACCTTGAAGTGGGGTGTTCAGGGCGTGCGGGAGGGGTTTTCCGAGAGGCCCAGGTCCTCCACCAGCATGCCCAGCTCGTGCGACGAGCGGATGTCCAGTTTCAGGAAGATGGCCGAGCGGTGCGTGTCCACGGTGCGCGGGTCGATGGGGCGCCCGGGGTCGCGCTGGGCCAGCGCACGGGCCGCTTCCTTGCTGCTGATGCCGGTGGCCAGCAGGCGCGCCACCTCCTGCTGGCGCGGGCTCAGCGCGTTCCAGCGCTCCCGCAGCAGGGCGTGCCGCTGCGCGCGCGCGGCCACGCCGTGCGACAGGGTGGCCGCGCGGTGCACGGCGGCCAGCAGGGTGGCCTCGTCGCAGGGTTTTTCCAGCCAGTCCACCGCGCCTTGCTTGACGGCCGCCACGGCCGAGGCCAGCTCGCCGTGGGCGGAGAGGAACACGGTCTTGAGCACAGTGCCCCGCTGGCGCATGGCCTCGAAGACCTGCAGGCCGCTCATGCCGTCCATGCGCAGGTCGAGCAGCACGCAGCCGGGCCGGGCCAGGTCGGCGCCGGCCAGGAAATCCGGCCCGCTTGCGAACGACTGGGCCGCGTGGCCGCCGGCCAGCAGCAGCGCGGCGAGGGAATGGCGCACGCCTTCGTCGTCGTCCACGATGTAGACGCGCAGCGGGGCAAGGGTGGGGCCGGGGGCGGTGGGGTGATCGGTCATGGGGAGGCCACGGGCGGCGTTGCGTGCAGGGGAAGCCGGATCTCGAAGACCGCGCCGCCGCCCTCGCGGTTGCGCGCCAGCAGTTCGCCGCCCATGCTCTCTACGATGGAGCGGCAGATGTTCAGGCCCAGCCCCAGGCCGTCGGAGCGCGTGGTGAAGAACGGCTCGAACAGGCGCTCGGCGATCTCGGGGGGCAGGCCCGGGCCCCGGTCCTGCACTTCGAGGCAGGCGTGCCCGGCATCGGCCCGGGTGCGCAGCAGCAGTTCGTGGTCCATCGGGGGCGTGGCGTGCACCTGCATGGCCTGCAGCGCGTTGAGGCCAAGGTTCAGGACCACCTGCTCCAGGAGCACGCGGTCGGCGCGCACCCGCAACGGTTCGGGCGCGAGGTCCAGGCGCACCGCCACCCCATGCCGCCGTGCCTCGGCGCGCAGCAGCAGGCCCAGGGACTGGTCCACGGCGGCATTGAGGTCGCAGGGTTCGCGGGCCTCGGGATGCTGGCGCACCCAGCGGCGGATGCGCCCCACGATGTCGGCCGCGCGCAGCGCCTGAGTGGACAGCGCGGCGAGGCTTTCGTTGAGCAGTTCGGTCCGGCCCTGCGCGGCGAGCGCGCGCGCCGCGGCCGCGTAGTTGACCAGGGCCGCCAGCGGCTGGTTGAGCTCGTGCGCGAGGGTGGAGGCCATCTCGCCCACGGTGATCACGCGCTGCACGCGCTGCAGCTGCGCCTCGCGCTGCTGCTGCTGTTCCTCGGCGCGCTTCTGGGCGGTGATGTCCACCACCGAGCTCATCCAGCCGATGTGCCGGCCATCACCGTCGATGAGCCGCGCCGTGTAGAACATGGTGTAGACGTCCGAGCCGTTGCGGTGCCGCAGCCGGTTCTCGTTGCCCTGGGGCGTGGCCTTGCCCGCCAGCGAGGTGTCGCTGTCGTTCCAGTGGCGGTCGAGGTCGTCGGGATGCCAGTAGGGGTAGGGGGGCAAGCAGCCGATGAGTTCGGAGGCGGCGTAGCCCACCATGTCGCACATGGCGGCGTTCACGTACACGATGCGGCCCTGCAGGTCGCGCGCACGCATGCCGACGAGCAGGGAGTCTTCCATGGACTGGCGAAAGGCCTGCGCCTGCTGCAGCGCGTGGGTGCGCTCGTGCACGCGCTGTTCGAGTTCGATGCGGGCCTGGCGGTTTTCCTGCAGACGCCGCTCGCGCAGCTGCCAGTAGAGCGCGCCCAGCACCAGCAGGCCCGACGCGAGGCTGGCCAGCGCCCAGGCCTGCTGGCGCGCCAGGGCCACCACCTTGCTGTCGGCCGTGAGGGTGAGGGTCCAGCCCAGGTCGGGCAGGTGTTCCGCGAAGGCGAGATAGTGCTTGCCGCTGCCGGGCAGCCGAAGCTCGGCACCCGGCTGGTCCGGGCGCTGCAGGAGCTTCCAGGGCACCGGCGCGGGCTGCCACTGCGCGCCGTACTGCTCATCGTGCTGCACCTGCCGCACGGCCTCGACGGGCAGGGGCTTGCTGGTCTTGTAGAGCCAGGACGACACGGAGCCCAGAAACAGAATGCCGCGCTCATCCGTGACGAACACCGGGTCGAGCAGTTGCGCCCAGGTGTCCACGATGGGCTGCATGCGCACCTTCACGGCCACCACGCCGATCACCTTGCCATCGCGCTGCACGGGGGCCGAGGCGAACAGCCCGGGCTCGCCCGTGGTCTTGCCCACGCCGTAGAAGCGCCCCGCCTGCCCGTGCAGTGCGTCGCGGAAGTAGGGACGGTTGCTGTAGTTCTGGTCGACGAAGCTGCTGGGCGTGTCCCAGTTGCTGGAGGCCAGCGTGAGGCCCTTGTCGTCCATGAGGTACAGCGTGTCGGAGCCGGCGTGCGCATTGACGGCCTGGAGGTACGCGTTGGCCGCCTCCCGCACGCTCTGCGATGCGGGATGGCGCAGCAGGTCCGCGACCAGGGGTTGCTGCGCCGCCGTGAAGGGCAGGTAGCTGTAGCGCGTGGCCACGCCGCGCAGGGCCAGGGCCTGGACCTCGCTGGAGCGGCGCAGGTTGTCCCATTGGGTTTCCAGCTCGTTGCGGGTGGCCCATTCGCCGGCGCCCAGGATCAGCAGCACGGCCAGGCCGAACACGGCGGCCATGGGGCCGGCTCCGCGCAGCCCATCGCGCAGGCGTCCCAGGGGCCTGGGGGGAGGCAACGGTGCTGTCACGGGTGTGGCTGTGGCCGGTGGTGGCGCGGGCGGCAAACCCACACCCTCCCGCTCATCCGCCGTGCTTGTCCGCCTCGGAGGTGAAGGAGTCCGCATAGAACTCTTCCGCTGGCAGGCCCCGCTGCGCGCTGTAGGCCACGCGGGCGGAATCGACCACGATGGGGGCGCCGCAGGCGTACACCTGGTGGCCCGACAGATCGGCGTGGTCGTCCATCACGGCCTGGTGCACAAACCCGGTGCGACCGGTCCAGCAGTCCTCCGGCAAGGCGTCGGAGACGACGGGCACGTAGGTCAGGTGGGGCATGTCGGCCGCCCGGGCCAGCACCCAGTCGTGCATGTACAGGTCGCCGGGGCGGCGGCCGCCCCAGTAGAGCACCGTGGGGCGTGTGATGGCCTTGAACTGCATGTGCTCGATGAGCGCCTTGATGGGAGCAAAGCCCGTGCCCGAGGCCAGCAGCACGATGGGCTTGTCCGAGTCCTCGCGCAGGAAGAAACTGCCGAACGGGCCTTCCACGCGCAGGATCTCCTTTTCCTTCATCGCGCCGAACACGTGGTCGGTGAACTTGCCGCCCGCCATGTGGCGGATGTGCAGCTCCACGCCGGGTGCCTCGGCCTGCGTGTGGGGTGCATTGGCCATCGAATACGCCCGGCGTGCTCCGTCGCGCAGGATGAATTCGATGTACTGGCCCGCGTGGTAGCGGAAGGTGTCCGCCGCCGGCAGCTGCAGGCGCACCCGCATCACGTCGTGCGATTTCTTTTCGAGGGTGGCCACCCGCACGGGCATCTTCTTGACGGGGTAGGCGCTTTCGTCGGTGACCTGGCGCGATTCGAGCACCACGTCCGTCAGGGGCTGGGCGCAGCAGGTCAGCACGAGGCCGGCGGCCTCTTCGTCGGCCGTGAGCGCCTTGGACTGGTGCTCGCCATGGTGCACGGTGCCGCTGAGCTTCCTGCACTTGCACGAACCGCAGGCGCCGTCCTTGCAGCCATAGGGCAGGCCGACGCCGCTGCGGATGGCGGCGGCCAGGATGGCCTCGCCAGCGTTGGCCTGGAAAGCGCGGCCGCTGGGCTGCACGGTGATCTGGAATGCTGCGGTGCTCACAGCCTCGGCGCTGGTCATCTTGTGGGTATCCTCGGGACGTAGATCTTCAAGAACCGGTTGGTGCCGCCGTGGGCCCCTGCCAGGAGATGCCGGCTGGTTCTTTACAAACGGACCCGATTTTGCCTTCAAACCAAAACCCCCTTGGCGCCTTGCCGGCGCGCTTTCGCCGCGAACGCCTGCTGATCGTGGGGTGTGGTGACGTGGGCCAGCGCGTGGCGCGCCAGCTCCAGGGCGGCCCGGGCGCCGGGCGCGTCCAGGTGCTGGCGCTCACCTCCAGCCCCGAGCGCAAGCCGGCGCTGCGCGCCCTGGGCATCCGCCCCCTGTGCGGAAACCTGGACGATGTGGCCACGCTGCGCCGCCTGTCGGGCCTGGCCACGCGCGTGCTGCACCTGGCCCCGCCACCCGGCGAAGGCGCCGGAGGGGATGGCTGGTGGCGCGATCCGCGCACGGTGGCCCTGGCCCGCGCGCTGCGCCTGCGAAGCCTGCCCGCCTCCCTCGTCTACGCCTCCACGAGCGGCGTGTATGGCGACTGCCAGGGGGCGATGGTGTCCGAGACACGGCCCGTGGCCCCCGCCACGCCGCGCGCGCAGCGGCGCGTGAATGCCGAGCGGGCGGTGCGGCACCTGGGCCGCGGGGGGGTGCGGGCCAGCGTGCTTCGCATTCCGGGCATCTACGCCCCCGACCGGGACGGTGGCACGCCCGAAGCGCGCCTGCGCCGAGGCACGCCGGTACTGGAGCGCGAGGACGATGTGTTCACTAACCACATCCACGCCGACGACCTGGCGCGCATCTGCCTGGCCGCGCTGTGGCGTGCGCGGCCGCAACGCGTCTACAACGTGAGCGATGCCACGGAACTGAGGATGGGCGACTACTTCGACCTGGCGGCCGACCTGTACGGCCTGCCGCGTCCCCCGCGCGTGCGCCGCAGTGCCGCGCAGGAGCAGCTGTCGCTGATGCTGCTGAGCTTCATGAGCGAATCGCGGCGGCTGGACAACCAGCGCATGCTGCGGGAGCTGGGTGTGAAGCTGCGCTACCCGACCGTGGCCGAGGGGTTGCGGGCGGCGCGCCCGTCGCCTTAGGGCGGGCGCGTCCGCCGGGTTCAGCAGGGCGCCTGGCCTCCATTGGAGCGGCACACACCGCCGGGACCGGGGAACCGCCCGGGACCGGCGCGGGGATAGGTATTGCCCTGGTTGTCGGTGCAGCGAAAGTCACCGCATTGCGTCAGGCGAGGTGGAGGTTGCGGTGTGCCTGTCTGCGGGAAGGGGTCAGGAAAAAGGGGGCGATGCCGCGATGGCGGCACGACCACCACCCGGGGCTGGTGGGCACGCGCTTTTTCGACTTCCGCATACCCTTGTGGACCCAGGCAATCCAGGTCCACTTGCCGCTGCGCGGCCTCCAGGCGCAACTCCTGTTCATAGGTCGAGCGGGCCAGGCCCGCAGCCACCATATCCAGGTTGCGCCGCGAGCGCGCGCATTCGGGGGATCGGGCGTAGTCCTGGGGCTGGGGCGTGGCCGCCGCGGCCTGTGCGGCGCGGGCACGGTCGCGTTCGGCGTTGCGGCGGGCATCGGTTTCCGCCGCGGTGGCCTCTGCCTGCAGCCGCTGTTGCTTGCGCTCCAGTGCTTGCGCTGCCAGCTCCCGTTCCTGCTGGATCTCCTCGGGGGTTTTCCGCGCTTCGACCTCGCGCGCGGTGGCGCCACCGGTGCATGCGCCGTCGGTATAGGTCACCTGTCCCGTGCGGGCATCGGTGCAGCGAACCACTTGGGCGCTGGCGCCCGTGGCAAGCACGGCGGCACCCAGGCAGAGAATGAAGAGGCAGGGGCGGATCGTCACGGTCGGCTGCCAGGCAGGGGGAACGACGGCGCGGGACGGCGCCGCATTCAGGGTTTTTCGGGGCTGTTCGACTGCTGGCGTGAACGCCAGTCGAGCGGGTGCGGCGTGTAGCTGTCTGGCGCCATGCGGCCAGGGCGGGCTTCACGGTTGCGGCGGTCTTCCGCGGCGCGGCGGTCGCGTTCCGCCTGGTCTCGCAAGACCTGCTCCCGGTCCCGGTTGCGGCGATCGGCCTCGCGCGCCTGCTGGTCGCGGCGGTCGCGTTCACGCTCCCGGGCTACGCGGTCGCGCTCGGCCCGTTCTCTGTCACGCTCGCGCTCGCGCCAGTCGTTGCGGTTGCGGTCGCGTTCCCAGCGGTCGTCGCGATCACGTCCGCCGTAGTAGATGACGGAGGGCGGGGCCGAATACGCAGGGTAGACGGGGGGCGGGCTGGAGTACACCGACGGGGTGTTGTAGATGTACCCCGGCTGCTCGTAGACCCTGTACGGCGTCGGTTCGTAATAGGGGTCGCCCGGTACGGTGGCGCAACCCGTCACCACGGCGCCCAGGACCGTGGCAGAAATGATGCGGGCGAGTGTGTATGTCATGCTGTTCAGACCCCCTACAGGGCGTGGGCGTTCCGCGCTGTACGTAAAGCCCCCGAAAAGCACCCCGGCGGGGTGTTACAAGTTTCGGAGTGGCGTTTTTCAATGCCTCCCACTGTAGCGCCCGGGGGGCCCATTTGGTTGACCTGCATGCCGATGCAACGGGTAGGACGAAATCCCATGCCGTGCCGGGCTGGTGCCTTGGCGCACCGGCTTTTGAAATCAAAATTGATAGCGAAAGCGCGTGGCTGGCAATGCGCGAGCCGCCCTTTTTATGCGCGGCGTGTACGCCGTGGCGAAGGGCGCGCGGGAAGCTGGCCTGCTTCCCGTTTATTTGGGCAGCACCCGGCGGATGGTTTCCGCCAGATCTTCCGCCACGAACTTGGCGACATAGCCGTCGGCGCCGACGCTGCGCACGTGGTCTTCGTTGGCCGAGCCGGACAGCGAGGAGTGGATGACCACCGGCAGCCCGTGGAAGCGCGCATCCTGCTTGATGTTGCGCGTGAGGGTGAAACCGTCCATTTCCGGCATTTCGAGGTCGGTCAGCACCATGGCCACGCGGTCCAGCACGCTCTTGCCCTCGGCTTCGGCGCTCCTGGCGATGGCGTTGAGCCGGTCCCAGGCTTCCTTGCCGGATTTCACCATTTCATAGGGCGCATGCAGCACCTTGAGTTCCTGCTCGATGAGCGAGCGCGCCACGAACGAATCGTCGGCCGCCAGGATGATGGTGCCGGGCTTGAGCTTGAGCTTGGCGCCGACCTTCTCTTCGGTGACCTCGTGGCCGTCCGAAGGCGACACCATCTGGAGGATGGCTTCCACGTCCAGCACCTGGGCCAGGCGGGATTCGTCGGTGTTGCCATCCAGGCGGGCAATGCTGGTCACCAGCTTGCCGGCGGCGCCGCTGGTTTCGGCGGAAAGCACCTGCTTCCAGTCCAGCCGCACGATGTCTTCCACCGACTCCACCGCAAAAGCCTGCGTGGTGCGCGCGTATTCGGTCACCAGCATGATGTTCAGTCCCGTCTGGGGCTTGCAGCCCACGATGGAAGGCAGGTCCAGCACCGGAATCACCTGGCCGCGCAGGTTCACGACCCCCAGCGAATGCGGCGTGGTGCCCGCGATCGGCGTGATGCTGGGCATGGCCACGATCTCGCGGATCTTGAACACGTTGATGCCGAACAGTTCGGATTTGCCCAGGGCACTGTCGGTGCCCAGACGAAACAGCAGCAGTTCGAACTTGTTGGTGCTGGTGAGGTTGGTCCGCTCGTCGATGTCCTGCTGCACTGCTTTCATGATGGGTCCTTCGCGCAGAAAAGAAGAAACGCGCGTTTACAAATTCTAGGATCAGAACGGCATGTGCAGTGCGCTAAATGTTCAGGCAATACCCGAATAGTGCGCTGCAGCATCCAGGCGTCGCGGCGCCGTCACACGCTGGCGGCGCGGGTCATGCCGAGGGCGGCAGCGCCACCGGGGTGAAATGCACCACCGTGGGGAACGGGTCGTAGAAATGGTGCAGCAGCCGTTTCCATTCCTGGTAGGGCGCCGACTGGCGAAAGCCGATTTCGTGGTCCTCGAGCGTGGCCCAGCGCACCAGCAATGCGTAGTCCTGCGGGCGTTCCACGCAATGGGCCAGTTCGTGCGACAGGTAGCCGGGCATCGAGGCGATGATCCGCTGCGCCTGGGCAAAGGCTTGCTCGAACGCGGCATTCTGGCCGGCGCGGACGGTGAGGTGGGCGATTTCAAGGACCATGGTGGCAGGTGTGGGCTGGGGACAACCCCCTTTGTACCGCACCTTGCCTGCCGTGCCAGCGGCGGGCCCCACCTCAGGCCGCGCTGCTGCGGGAGAGGTCCGGTGGCGTCTTGAGGCTGGAGGCGAGGCGGCCCAGCAGCGCGAGCAGGGGCGCGTCCGATGCGTCGCAGGCCAGGCCCAGATGGCGCGAGAAAGCCAGCGGACCGTCCAGGGGCCGCACGACCGAATGGCGTGCGTGGGCCGCGTAGGACTGCGGCACGACGGCCACGCCCAGGCCGCTGTCCACCATGTGCAGCAACAGCTCTTCGCGCGCGGCGCTGGCCTGCACCTCCAGCGCGATCCCGCGCTCGGCCAGCAGGCGGATGAACGACTGGTGCAAGGGGCAGTACGGCCATTCGATGAGTGGAACGCCCTGCAGGTCGGCCAGGCCGAATTTCTTCTTGAAACGCAGCGGGTGCTGTTCGGGCAGGAGCATCACATAGGGCTCGCGCCACAAGGACATGAAGGTGTCGCCAGACGGCTTGCAATGCTCGGCCACCAGGCGCAGGCGCGCCTCCTGCGCGCTGGCCGTGAGCCGCACCAGGGCGTTGGGCATGAGCTCGCCAATCTGCGCGAACAGCGGCGCGGCCGGGCCCACCATCAGATCGTCCTGCAGGAACACGCCCAGCGTTTCGCGCGGCGCATCGCGGAAGTCGCGCACCATGGCGCTCGACTGCGCCAGCAGGCTGCAGGCGCGCGGGTACAGGCGGTGGGCGGCGGGCGTGGGCGCCAGGCCCTGGCGGCTGCGCTCGAAGAGCACGGTGTCGAGCGCATCCTCCAGCCCCTTGATGGCCATGCTGATCGAGGGCTGCGCCACGAAGCAGCGGCGCGCGGCCGTGGTCACGGAGCGTTCTTCGTAGGCCGCCACGAAGTAGCCCAGGGCGCGCAGGTCAAACAGCATGGTGCGGGGGCCACGGAGGGCCGCGGTCAGGTCGGGGTGATGGTGGTGACGGTTTCGCGGAAGTAGTCGAGCTGGCCGTTGCGCGAGTGGCTCACGATCCAGGTCAGCGATTCCACTTCGCGCTGTTGTACCGCATAAAAGAAGCGCTGGTGGAATTTCGTGATCACCCAGTCGTCGCCCAGGGGCTGGCTGTGGGTGTGCACGATCTTCGTGCCCTGCGGAAAGACCTCGGTGCCCAGGCGCAGCACCACGGCCAGCACGTCGGCCTTGTGGCGGGCGACCTGCCAGCTGGTGTCCGCCTCGTCGCGGTAGTGGTCGATGCGGAAATCCACGTCGTCGGCGATGCTGTCCAGCAATGTGGGCACGTCACCCTTTTCAAACGCGGCCAGTACGCGGTCGATGGGGAAGTGGGTGGTGGGGTTGGTCGTCATGTGCGTTCTCCGGTCGGGTTGAAGAAAGGTCGTGGAAGCAGGTACCGGAAGGCGACTGTAGGCAGCCCGCGCGGCACGCACAACGATGGAATTTGTGGGGCGATGCGATAAAAAAATGATGGATGGAAGGATGCCGGGCGCTGCGTTCACGCCACTGCCATCCGCCACTGTGCTGCGCGCCGGCCAGGGCCGGTGAAACCAGCGCGGCCAGGCCGCCGCGTCTTCTTTTTCTTTTTTCCTTTTCCCTCCTCCCACGCCGCAGGACAGGGAACGGGTCCGAAGGCGGCCCCGAGGGCCGCCCCTCAATCCGTGACGCCCGGCACCTGGCTCAGATAGCCGTGCAGCGCCGCGATGGCCTGGCGCACCTTGGCGGGTTGTGCGTCGCGCTGGGGCGTGACGGCCCAGATGTCGAGCGTGCCGAAGGACCAGTCGGGCAGCAGCCGCACCAGCTGCCCGGTCTGCAAGGCCTCGTGTGCGTCCATGCTGCCCACGAGCGCAAGGCCCAGGCCGGCCTCGCACATCTGCTGGATCGACAGCTGGTTGTTGCTGGCGATGCGCGGCTCCACCCGCAGCGCGCGCGGTTTGCCCGTGGGGCTGCGCAGATCGATCAGCAGGCCGCCGCTCTCGCGCGCAAAGCCCAGCCAGCTGTGCGACAGCAGGGCGTCGGGGTCCTGCGGCACGCCATGGTTGGCCACCCACCCGGGCGAGGCGCACAGGTACCACCGCATCCCGCCCAGGCGCCGGGCAGCCCAGCTGGAGTCGGCCAGCCGCCCGTAGCGCACCGCCAGGTCGATGCGGGCGTTGATCAGGTCGATGGGCGAATCGTCCACCAGCAGCCTCAGGCGCAAGGCAGGGTGGGCGGCCAGCAGCTCACCCAGCGCGGGCGCGATGTGCCGGGCAAAGCCCACGGTGGCCGAAAGGCGCAGCTCGCCGCTGGGCGCATCGCGCGACGCCGCCAGCTCGGCGCGTGCCTGCTCGGCCGCGGCCCACATGGCGGCGCAGCGCGCGTGGTAGCGCTGGCCCGCCTCGGTGAGGGCCAGCTTGCGGGTGGAGCGGTGCAGCAGCGTCACGCCGCCGTCGCTCTCCAGCCTGCGCACCTGCTGGCTCACGGCCGAGGTGCTCATGCCAAGTGCGCGGGCCGCGCCGCTCATCGAGCCGTGCTGCACCACGGCGGCGAACACGGCCATGCGTTTGAGGTCTTCCATCGGTGAATTTGCTTGATCGTGAAGCTGGTCTTCAAAGTGAAGGCATTTTTAGCCCTCTAGTGCGGTCTTTGACAAGCCCATATTCTCACCCTATCGCAACTTTGAACCGAGGAACTCCCCATGAACATCGCCCTGATTGGTGCCACCGGCTTCGTCGGCTCGGCCGTGCTCGATGAACTGCTGCAGCGCGGCCACCGCGTGACCGTGCTGGCCCGCAACCCCGGCAAGCTGCCCGCGCGTGAAGGCCTGACCGTCGTCGCCGCCGACGCGCAGGATGCCGCCCAGGTCGCCAAGGCCGCCGCCGGCCACGATGCGGTGGTGAGCGCCTACAACCCCGGCTGGACCGTGCCGGACATCCATGACCAATTCCTCAAGGGCACCCGCGCCATCATCGACGGCACCAAGCAGGCGGGTGTGCGGCGCCTGCTCGTGGTGGGCGGCGCCGGCAGCCTGTTCGTGGCGCCCGGCGTGCAACTGGTGGACACGCCCCAGTTCCCGGCGGAATGGAAGCAGGGGGCCCTGGCCGCGCGCGAGGCACTCCACTGGATCCGCACCGAAAGCACCCTGGACTGGACCTTCCTCTCGCCTCCCATCCTGCTGGCTCCCGGCGAACGCACGGGCCAGTACCGCCTGGGCACCGAAGCCCCGCTGATGAACGGCGACCAGCCCGGCGGCATCAGCGTGGCCGATCTGGCCGTGGCCATTGCCGATGAGCTGGAAACGCCGCGGCACCTGCAGCAGCGGTTCACGGTGGCGCACTGAGCCTGGGCATCCCGGCCGGCCACCGGGGGTGCGGGCGGGGGCTGCATCCCGGCCGACGGCATCTCAGCCGGTTCGCCTACAGGCGCATGGGGCCGCAGCACCTGCAGGCGGCGGGATTGATGTGTAGATTGGTGGTGCCGGCGACGCCTGCAAGCGCAGGCAGGCCGGCCGGCCACGCTGCTGCCCTTGCCGCCCACCCGGGTGCGGCGCCAGAGCAGGGCGTGTTATCCCGCCCCACTGCTGCCTGTCGGAGTACCTTCGTGCATTCGATCTCTACCGCCTTGCCACCCGTCCCCGCCCCCGCCACCGCAGCATGCCGCGGGGCGCAACGTCCTCCCTCTCCCGTTCCCTGGCCGCGTACCCTGGCACTGCTGGGAGTGTTGGGGGCACTCGCCACGGCGGCGGGTGCCCAGGATGCGGCGCTGCAGACCGCCCCCGAACCCCGGCGCATGTTCATCGACGGCGCACGCGCCGCGAGCGATGTGGGCCTGGTGTCGGTGGGGGTGCAGCTGCCATGGGAATGGCGCCGTTCCTTCCTGGGCGGCGAATTGACGGGGCACTGGGACGCCCACATCGCCCACTGGCGCGTCCCTGCGGGCTCGGCGGCGTCCGATCGCAGGCACTGGACGCAGCTGGCCCTGGTGCCCACGCTGCGGCTGCGCTTCGATGGCGGGCGTTCGGCGTGGTTCATGGAAGGCGGCATCGGCGTTTCGGTGCTGGACGGGCACTACGCGATGCGGCACAAGGCCTTCAGCACACGCTTCAATTTCACCGACCACCAGGGGATCGGCTTCAACTTTGGCGCGCGCCGCCAGCATGAGCTGATGCTGATGGTGCGCCATGTCTCCAACGGCGGCATCCGCAAGCCCAATCCCGGAGAAGATTTTGTCCAGGTGCGCTATGGACTGGCATTTTGAGCCGGTGCCTTGGTGTAGGCGGTGTCGATGCTCCTCAATTCATAGCTGCCAGGGCTTGGGTGGCGGGCGCAGGAGGCTGTTTTCGTCTCAAGGCCCCGGGGCGGTGGCGCGTGGGCTCCTGTCGGCAGCCGTGCGTGCTCCGCGCCGGGGCGCGTCCCGTTAGCCGTCGATCAGCTTCGGGTCCCACGCAAACACGGTCTGCTCCTGCTCGCCCAGCTTCTCGATGCCCAGGCGCATCACGTCGCCGGGCTTGAGGAACTGCGCCTGGGGCTTCTTGCCCATGCCCACGCCGGGCGGGGTGCCGGTGGTGATCAGGTCGCCGGGCTCCAGCGTCATGAAGCGGCTCAGGTAGCTCACCAGCTGCGCCACGGTGAAGATCATCGTGCGGGTGCTGCCGGTCTGCTGGCGCTCGCCGTTCACGTCCAGCCACATCGACAGATTCTGCGGGTCGCCCACCTCGTCGGCGCTCACCAGCCAGGGGCCGATGGGGCCGAAGGTGTCGCAGCCCTTGCCCTTGTCCCAGGTGCCGCCGCGCTCGAGCTGGTATTCGCGCTCGGAGATGTCGTTGATGGTGCAGTAGCCGGCCACGTGCTGCAGCGCGTCCGCCTCGCTCACATAGCGCGCGCGGGTGCCGATCACCACGCCCAGCTCCACCTCCCAGTCGGATTTGACCGAGCCCTGCGGCAGCACCACGGGGTGGTTGCAGCCCACGGCGCAATCGACGGTCTTGGTGAAGATGATGGGCTCCTGGGGGATGGCCATGCCGGCTTCGGCCGCGTGGTCGGCGTAGTTCAGGCCGATGGCGATGAACTTGCGCATGCCCGTCCACGGCACCGCCAGGCGGCCCTGGGGCACGACGGGCAGGGTGGCGGCATCGATGGCGGCCAGCGCGGCCAGGCCAGAGGGTGACAGGTTGGCGGGGCTGATGTCGGGCAGCACGCCGCTCAGGTCGCGCACCGTGCCGTCGGTGTGCAGGAGTGCAGGTTTTTCCTGGCCCTTGGGGCCGTGGCGAAGCAGCTTCATGGTTCGTAGTGGTGAGGGGTTGGATGGTGGGTGGCGCGAAACGCAGAGCGTAGATGAAATCAGTTGGACCAGCCGCCGTCGATGACCTGGGCGGTGCCCGTGGTGAACGATGACTCGTCGCTCGCCAGGTACACCGCCAGCGCGGCGATCTCCTCGGCCCGGCCCAGGCGGCCCATGGGTTGGCGTTCGACAAAGCCCGCCTCCACGGCGGCCAGGCTCTGGCTCGTGGCCGCGGCCTGCGCGGTGATGCGGTCCTGCAGCGACGGCGACATCACGGTGCCGGGGCAGATGGCATTGCAGCGGATGCCCTGGGCCACGAAGTCGGCGGCCACCGACTTGGTCAGGCCCACGACCGCCGCCTTGGTGGTGCCGTAGACGAACCGCCGGGGCGCCCCTTTGATACTGCCCGCCACCGAGGCGACGTTGATGATGGACCCGGCGCCGCGCGCCAGCATGCCGGGCAGGAACGCGCGGATGGTGCGAAATTGCGCGCGCACGTTCAGATCGAACGCGAAGTCCCACTCGTCGTCCGTGCAGTCGAGCACACTGCCCGCGTGCACAAAGCCCGCGCCGTTGAACAGCACGTCCACCGGCCCCACGGACGCTGCGGCATCGCGCACGGCCTGGGCCTGGGTCACGTCCAGCACGCGGGTCTCGCAGCCGGTGTCGTGCTGCAGGGTGGCCAGCGCGGCGGCATTGATGTCGGTGGCGATCACCCGCGCGCCCTGGGCCGCGAAGGCGACCGCCGTAGCGCGGCCGATGCCCTGGCCGGCGGCGGTGAGGAAGGCGGTCTTGCCTGCAAGTCGGAGTGTCATGGAATGCGGGGCGTGAAGAGTGGGTGGGAGTGCTGTGCGGCAGGGGTGGGCGCCGTCAGCCCGTGAACCATCGCAGCGGCGCCAGCACCGTCTGCGGAAAGATCACCATGATGAACATCACCGCGAACTCGGCCGCCATGAAGGGCAGCACGCCGCGCGTCACCTCGTCCATCTTCATGCGCCCCACACCGGCCACCACGTTCAGGATGGTGCCCACCGGCGGCGTGACCAGGCCGATGGAATTGTTGATGATGAACAGCACGCCGAAGTACACCGGGTCGATGCCCGCGGCCTTGATCACGGGCATCAGCACGGGGGTCAGGATCAGGATGGTGGGCGTCATGTCCATCGCCGTGCCCACCAGCATCACCAGCACCATGATCGCGATGAGCAGCAGCGTCTGGTTGCCCATGAAGGGCTTGAGCAGCTCCACCATCTGCGCGGGCAGGTTGGCCACGGTGATGAGCCACGACGACACCATGGCCGCCGCCACGAGGAACATCACCACGGCCGTGGTCTTGGCCGCGGTGGTGAAGATGGGCAGCAGCGCGCGCAGCGGCAGCTCGCGGTAGATCACGCTGGCGACAAAGAGCGAGTACACGGCTGCGACAACGGCGGCCTCGGTCGGCGTGAACACGCCCATGCGCAGGCCCACCAGGATGAACACCGGCAAGGTCAGCGCCCACACCGACTCCCGCGCGGTGCGCCAGACTTCGGCTGCAGTCTTCTTCTCCGGCATGGCCAGCACCTCCTTGCGGCCCACCCACCACCAGGTCACCGCCAGGCCCACGCCGATCATGATGCCCGGCACGATGCCCGCGATGAACAGCTTGCTGATCGACACGTTGGCCGCCACGCCGAAGATCACGAAACCGATGCTCGGCGGAATGATGGGCCCGATGACGCCCGAGGCCGCGATCAGCCCGCCCGACACCTCCTTCTTGTGCCCGGCCTTGACCATCATCGGCAGCAGCAGCGCCGTGAGCGCCGCCGCATCGGCCACGGCCGAGCCCGACAGCGACGACAGCAGGCAGGCGGCCAGGATCACCACATAGCCCAGGCCTCCCTTCACATGCCCCACCAGCGCCAGCGCGAAGTTCACGATGCGCTGCGACAGCCCGCCCACGTTCATGATCTCGCCGGCCAGCATGAAGAAGGGCACGGCCAGCAGCGGAAAGCTGTCGGCGCCATTGATGAAGTTCTGCGCCAGGATCTGCGCGTCGAACAGATCGAGTTGCCACATCAGCGCGACGCCGGCGGCCAGCAGTGCATACGCGATGGGAATGCCCAGCGCCATGGTGCCGATGAGGGCCCCCAGAAAAATCAGCACGGTCATGTGTTGTCTCCGTTATTTTTGATGTGCCATCTGTGCGTGCGTGCATGCTTACTTGCTCACTCGCCGCGCTGCTTCGGCGCCTGGCCCAGGGCTCGTGCGGCCGCATCTTCGCGCGCCAGTTCAGCCTGCAGGGCTTCGAGCTCCGCCTGTTCTTCGGATTCCTTGACCATCACCAGTTCGTCCTCGCTGGCCTTGCCGGTCAGCACGCGCAGCAGTTGCAGCGTCAGCAGGAAGCCGGCGCACACCGAGAACACCACGCCCGAGGCATAGAAGATGGCCATCGATGCGCCGGTGACCGGGGCCTCCACATCCCAGTTGATCTTCATCTGCTGCCAGCTGCCGTCGAAGAACAGCCAGGTGATGTAGAGCATCAGCACATGGCCCAGCGCCATGCAGGCTTTCTTGCCGCGCACCGACAGGCGCGACACCAGCATGTCGGTGCCCAGGTGCGCGTTCTCCTTGATGGCCGCCACCGCGCCCAGGAAGGTGATCCACACGAAGAGCCAGCGCGACAGCTCCTCGCTGACGGCGATGCCGGAGTTGAAGACGTAGCGCAGCACCACGTTGCCGAACACCAGCACCACCATGGCGGCCAGCGCCAGCGCGATGAGAAGGTTGATGGCCCGGACGTAGCGGTCGATGACAGTGTTGAGCATGAGGTTGTCTCCGTGGATGGCGGGGTCGGCCGGTCTCGCGTTGTTTCAAAGGCTCAGAGCGCCGCGCCCTGCAGCAGCCCGCGCGCGGCCAGGTTGGCGATGAAGGCCCGCAGGCCAAAGCGCCAGGGCGGCGCCGTCTCGCTGTGCGTCACGGTGTTGTGCAGCGCGCCCAGCCAGGCGCTCTGGATCGTGACCACGTCGCCCAGCTTGTGGGTGAAGCCGCCGCCGGGCTGGTCGCGGTCTTCGATGGGCGCGAACAGCGTGCCCAAAAACAGCATGAAGCCGTCCGGGTACTGGTGCGCCGCCAGCGTCTGGGCCACCAGGTCGGCCGGGTCGCGGCTGATGCTGGCCATGGTGTTGATGCCCCGCAGCGTGAAGCCGTCGGTGCCCGCCACGCGCAGGTGCACGGTCTCGTTGCGCACCTGGTCCAGCCCGAAGCCGGCGTCGAACAGCCGGATGAACGGGCCGATGGCGCACGAGGCGTTGTTGTCCTTGGCCTTGCCCAGCAGCAGCGCGCTGCGGCCCTCGATGTCGCGCAGGTTCACGTCGTTGCCCAGCGTGGCACCCACGATGGCACCGTGGCTGTTGACGGCCAGCACCACCTCGGGCTCCGGGTTGTTCCAGGCCGAATCGGCGCGGATGCCGATCTCCTCGCCCGTGCCCACCGATGCGAGCACCGGCGCCTTGGTGAAGACCTCGGCGTCGGGGCCGATGCCCACTTCAAGGTACTGCGACCACAGGCCCTTGTCCTGCAGCAGTGCCTTCAAGGCCATCGCCTGCTCGGAACCGGGACGGATGTCGGCCAGGCTCTCGCCGATGAGCCCCACCACCTGGCTGCGCAGGCCCTGGGCCCGGGCCGCGTCGCCGCGCGCCTGCTCTTCGATCACGCGCTCGATCAGGCTGGCCGCGAAGGTCACGCCAGCCGCCTTGACCACCTGCAGGTCGCAGGGGGCCAGCAGCCAGGGGCGGGACGTGTCGCGCACGCCATGCTGGCCGGTTTGGCTGTTGGCCAGCAGTTCGTCCACGCTGCACAGGTACTGGCCCTCGGCGGCTCGCACTGCCTCGGCGGGCGCGGGCGTGTCCAGCAGCGTGCTCATGGTGGGGTAGTGCCGGCTCAGGTCGAACACGCCGTCGGTGCGCAGGGCCACCACCGCCGGGCCGGGCACGGCGCCGTGCACCCAGGCGCGGCCGACCAGGGTGCCGGCCAGGCCGTCGTCGGGAAGAATGTGGGCGCGCGCCGCCCCACCGGCCGCTGTGGCCGCTGTCGTTTCACTCATGGGAGTTCCTTGGAAAAGGGTTCTGAATCGGTGCCGCGCCCGCCCAGGCGCAGCGTCTCAATGGTTGTGGCGCGGCGTGTGTTCGGAAATCCGCCGGTAGTCCAGCGCAAAGTCGAGCGTCGCGCCATCCACCAGCTGCCCGGTCTTCTCTCGGTACAGCGCTTCCCAGGGCGACTGGCTCCTGGGGATGGGCGGCGCCGGCAGTTCGCGGCGGCGGCGCTCGATCTCCTCGGGGGCCACCAGCGCGTCGCACCGGCCGGCGTTCAGGTCGATGCGGACCATGTCGCCGCTGTGCAGCCAGGAGAGGCCCCCGCCCACCGCGCTTTCGGGCGAGACGTTCAAAATCGACGGGCTGTCGGCCGTGCCCGACTGGCGCCCGTCGCCCAGCGTGGGCAGGGTGTTGGTGCCGCGGCGGATCAGCGCGTCGGGCGGCTGCATGTTGACCACCTCGGCCGAGCCCGGCCAGCCGATGGGGCCCGCGCCGCGCATCACCAGGATGCAGCCTTCGTCGATGCCGAGCGACGGGTCGTTGATGCGTGCGTGGTAGTCGTCCGCGCCTTCGAACACCACGGCGCGTGCTTCGAAGATGCCCTCTGCGCCCGGTTGGCTCAGGTAGCGCTGGCGGAAGGACTCGGAGATCACCGATGTCTTCATGATGCCGAAGTCGAAGAGGTTGCCGTGCAGCACCAGGAAGCCGGCTTTTTCCATCAGCGGTGCGTCGAAGGGGAAGATCACCTCGCGGTCGCGCGTCTCGCGGCCCTGCAGGTTGTCGGCCAGGGCCTTGCCGGTGACGCTCAAGGCATCGGCATGCAGGCGGCCGGCCTGCTGCAGCTCCCACATCAGCGCGGGCACGCCCCCGGCGCGGAAGAACCTCTCGCCCAGGTATTTGCCGGCGGGCTGCATGTTCAGCAGCAGGGGCAGGTCGTAGGCATGCTGCGTCCAGTCCTCGGCGCGCAGGTCCACGCCCGCGTGGCGCGCCATGGCCATGATGTGCACCTGCGCGTTGCTGCTGCCCCCGGCCACGCTGACCACGGCCAGCGCGTTGAGAAAACTCTCGCGGGTGAGGATGCGCGAGGGGCGCAGGTCCTCGTAGGCCATCTCCACGATGCGCCGCCCGGTCTCGTACGCCATCTGCCCGCGTTCGCGGTAGGGCGCCGGAATGGCGGCGCAGCCCGGCAGCGAGAGGCCCAGCGCCTCGGCCACCGCGTTCATTGTGGACGCCGTGCCCATGGTGTTGCAGTGGCCGGCCGACGGCGCGCTACTGCAGGCGCGCTGCAGGAATTCTTCCTCGTCGATGTCGCCCGCGGCCAGCTGGCGGCGGCTGCGCCAGATCACGGTGCCCGAGCCCACCAGTTCGCCGTCATGCCAGCCGTCCAGCATGGGGCCGCCCGAGAGCACGATGGCCGGGATGTCCACCGTGGACGCCGCCATGATGCCGGCCGGGGTCGTCTTGTCGCAGCCGGTGGTCAGCACCACCGCGTCGATGGGGTAGCCGTACAGGATCTCCACCAGCCCCAGGTAGGCCAGGTTGCGGTCCAGCGCGGCGGTGGGGCGGCGGCAGTTCTCGAAGATGGGGTGCACCGGAAACTCCATCGGGATGCCCCCGGCGTCGCGGATGCCCTCGCGCACGCGCCGCGCCAGGTCCACATGGATGCGGTTGCAGGGCGACAGGTCGCTGCCGGTCTGCGCGATGCCGATGATGGGGCGGCCCGAGCGCAGCTCCTCGGGCGTGAGCCCGTAGTTCATGAAGCGTTCGAGGTAGAGCGCGGTCATGTCCGAGCGTGCGGGGTCGGCAAACCACTCGCGGGAGCGGAAGGGGCGGCGGGGTGTTTTGGTCATGGATCGCGATGTGTCAGCAGGCGGGAAGGGCGCTGCAACAGGGGTTGGCATGTTTGACTCGAACCACAAACCGTTCGGGCTGAGCCCGTCGAAGCCTCGCGCGGCGCTTCGGCCGCGCTCGGTGAACGGTTGTGGCGGAGCAGAAAAGTTACTTGCCGCCCCGCACCTTGGCAAGTTCGGCGTTCATCTCGCCGGTGGTTTCCTCGCCGAATTCCTTGGCGTACTTGGTCAGCACCGGCTGCAGCTTGGCGCGCATCTTGGCCTGCTCGGCGGGTGCGAGTTCGGTCACCTGCATGCCTGCCTTCTTCAACTCGCCCAGTGCGGTCTCGCTGAACGCGCGGATGGTCTTGCGCTCGAACAGCGTGGCTTCGCGCGCGGCGTCCTGCACGATCTTCTGCTCCTGCGCCGACAGGCCGTCCCAGGTCTTCTTGGACATGAGCAGCACCCAGGCGCTGTACATGTGGCGCGACAGCACCAGGTGCTTTTGCACTTCATAGAACTTGCTCGACAGGATGGTGGCGGGCGGGTTCTCCTGCCCGTCCACCGCCGCCTGCTCCATGGCCGAGTACAGCTCGGTGAAGGGCATGGGCGTGGCGTTGGCACCCAGGGCGTTGAAGGTGTCCAGGAACAGCGGGCTCTGGATCACGCGCAGCTTCAGGCCCGCCAGGTCTTCCGCCTTGGTGATGGCGCGGCGCGAGTTGGTCACGTGGCGAAAGCCGTTTTCCCAGAAGCCCAGGCCCACCAGGCCCTTTTCGGGCAGCTTGGCCAGCAGCTTCTGGCCGAACGGGCCGTCGAGCACCGCGTCGGCCTCCTGCTCGTTGTTGAAAGTGAGCGGCAGGTTCAGCACGCCGAAGGGCTTGATCAGCGCCATCAGCGTGGAGCTGTCGGGCACCGTCATCTCCAGCGTGCCGCCGCGCAGTGCCGAGGTCATGCTCACGTCGTTGCCCAGGGAGCCGCTGGCGTACAGCTTGGCCACCAGCTTGCCGCCGCTTTTGGCAGAGAGCTGCTCGGCAAAGTGCTTGACGGCCTGCGCCTGGGGGTGGTCGTCGTTCAGGCCGATGCCGACCTTGAACACGTGGTCCTTGATCTGCGCCGACACAGGTGCGGCCACGGCGGCCAGGATCGTGGCCGCCAGGGCCAGGGCTTTGAATTGCATGGTGTTTGTCTCCGGATATGGAATGGCTGGGGCACGGTGGGGCACGGCCAAAAAACGGTCCACCGGCGCCATCGGGTCTCTGCTGGACCCTCCCGACGCAGGCGAGAGATTAGGTTTCGCAGGGCGCGGGGTCCACTCACTTTTTTGCTAGCATCCATTCCAAATGCTGATGAGTTGCCGTGACCTCCACCCCTGTGTCGGGTAAACCCTTGTCGATGGCGCAGGCCTGCGCGCGGCTGCGCTTTCGGCACCTGCAGTTCCTGGACATCCTCGGCCAGACGCGCAACCTGCGCCTGACGGCCGAGCAGATGCACATCACGCAGCCGGCGGCCACCAAGATCCTGATGGACATCGAGGACATCCTGGAGGCGCGGCTCTTCGAGCGCCTGTCGCGCGGCATGCGGCCCAACGAACTGGGCCTGTTCACGCTGCGCTACGCCGCCAGCGCGCTCGCCGGCCACCGCAAGTTCGTCGATGAGTTCAATGCGCTCAAGGAGGGCGGCCACGGCCACCTGGCGATCGGCGCCATCACGGGATCGGCCGCGCACGTGCTGACGGCGTCGGTGGCCGAGATCCAGCGCCTGCGCCCGCTGCTGGTGCTCAAGGTGCTGGAGCAAAGCAGCGACCAGCTGATCGTGTGGCTGGCAGAGCGCAAGATCGACCTGATGATCGGCCGCTTCACCGACGACGCGCACCGCACGCAATTCCACTACGAACGCCTGTCCAGCGAGCCGCTGCTGGTGGTGGGCGGCCTGCACCACCCCCTGCGCGGCGCGCGCGACCTGGACATGGCCGAGCTGTCGCACTGGCCGTGGATCCTGTACCCCGCGTCCACCGCGGTGCGCAAGGTGTCGGACGACATCTTCGGGCGGAGCGGCCTGGCACTCGGCTCGGGCGTGGTGGAGACCCCGTCGTTCCTGTTCGCGCTGGAGATGATGCAGGCCACCGACATGCTGTCGCTGCAGCCCCAGGCGCTGGTGGAGCGCTACATCGCCAAGGGCCTGCTGGCCCGCATCCCCGTGGACCTGCCGGACCGCATGCCCGACTACGGCCTCATCACCCGGCTGGGGGAGCCGCCCACGCCCGCCATGCAGGCCTTCGCCGACGTGCTGCGCGAGGTGGCGAACCCGGTAACCGATGCGCCGTGACGGGGGGCTGGTGCCGGCCGCCGTCAATAACCAGCGGTTATTGAAAATGCATGCTCCCGCCTCCGTGCCGGGGCCGTTATGCTCTGCGCCCTTTCCCTGAATCTTCTGCGACCCTTTTCCCATGCAAGACACCCCCGACACGCCCGACACCATCCAGGAGCCTCGCCGTTGGAGCGACGGCCAATGGACCGCGCAGGTCATCAAGAACGAAGACGACGACGGCTGGGCCGTGTCCATGACGCTCAAGGGCGAGACGGAGCCCGCGCTGGTCGGCCCCTGGACGATGGGACGCGACAAGAAGAACCCCAAGCCGCTCGATGTCTCGGCCTTCCACACCCTGGTCAAGACCGCCAGCGAGGTGTTGCGCCGCCACGAGCAGCAGTTGCATGCACAACTCCACAAGAACGTCGCGGTCACGGTCAATGGCCAGCGCCTGCGCGTGCAACTGGCCATCGTGCCCGACGAAGAGGGCGCCACGGCCACCCTGAGCGCCCAGGATGAACTGGGCGAGGAACTGGCGCGCGTGCCCGTGCCGCCCACGTTCAAGCTCACGCCCGCCAGTGCCACCGCCTGGGCCGAAGCCGGGTTCGAACGGCCCCGCTGACGGTGCAGGCAATCGCCTGGGCGACGGCCCGCCCCGCGGGTAACCCCTAGAATCGCGCCGCTGGCCTCCAACAGCTTGTGGGGGCCGGCAGCGTTCTCAGGGCGGGGCGGAATTCCCCACCGGCGGTATCTGCGGGTGGCTGTTGCTACAGCCGCACCGCAGCAGCCCGCGAGCGCCCGGGCCGCGCCAGGCATGGCGGCGGCCCGGGGTCAGCAGATCTGGTGCGATGCCAGAGCCGACGGTCACAGTCCGGATGAAAGAGATCGCGAAGCCATGGCCGCCCATCGGGATGGGTGCACGTGTGCAGTGGTGCGGGTGTTCGCTGGTGCGGGCGGGCGGGCGCGGTTTGCCGTGCGCGCCGCCGTGCGGCCGCCCGGGCCCGGCGCGCGGGTGCCTGCTTGCCGTTGTGGCGTGCCCTGTTCGCGCGCGCCCTGATTCTGGTAATCCTTTTCTTTGCTACGAGAAAATCCATGAATCAGTCCTTCCATTCCCACCATGCCGCCGCTGCCAATGCCGAACAAGGCCGTGCAGACTCCGCGCGCCGCAGCGAACGCGTTGCGGTCATCTGCGCCGGCTGGCACCGGGACATCGTCCACCAGGCCCGCGACGCCGCCGTGGCGGAGTTCGCCCGCAACGGCCTGGCTGCGAGCCAGATCGAGCAGTTCGAGGTGCCTGGCGCCTTCGAGATCCCGCTGCTGGCCAAGCGCCTGGCGCAAAGCGGCCGCTACGACGCCATCGTGGCCTGTGCGCTGGTGGTCAACGGCGGCATCTACCGCCACGAGTTCGTGACCACCGCCGTCATCGACGGCCTGATGCGCGTGCAGCTGGACACCGAGGTGCCCGTGATGTCCGCCGTGCTCACGCCGCGTGACTTCCACGAGCATGAAGACCATCTGAAGTTCTTCCGCGAGCATTTCGTGAAGAAGGGCACGGAGGTGGCCGACGCGTGCCTGCGCACCATGGCGCAGTTCAAGGCGCTGGAAGCGGCGCACGGCGACTGACCAGCCCCCATGGGGGGGCTGGCGCGCTGGCGGGGCCGCGCGCCATGGCACCGGAACAGGCTCAGGTCGCTATTAAAAACATAGCTGTTTGCGCTGGATGGTTGGGCGTTAGAGGTCGTTTTGATTCAATTTTCTTCGCCCCCCGGCCCGCCCGTCCTGTCAGGCCGCCGCCAGCCGGGGCACGCGCGCCCCCGCCGCCGGGTGTTCGCCGGGCGACAGGCGGAACACCGAGACCGCGTCCACCAGCTGCTGCGCCTGTACCTTCAGGCTGTCGGCCGCCGCCGCGCTTTGCTCCACCAGCGCCGCGTTCTGCTGCGTGGCCTGGTCCATCTGCATCACGGCCTCGCCCACCTGGGCCACGCCCGCGCTCTGCTCGCTGCTGGCGGCGCTGATCTCGCCCACGATGTCGGTCACGCGGCGGATCGAGGCCACCACTTCCTTCATCGTGGCGCCGGCCCTGTCGACCAGGGCCGTGCCTTGCTCCACGCGCTCCACGCTGGTGTGGATCAGGCTCTTGATCTCCCGGGCCGCCTCGGCGCTGCGGCCGGCCAGGCTGCGCACCTCGCTGGCCACCACCGCGAAGCCCCGGCCCTGCTCGCCCGCGCGGGCTGCCTCGACGGCGGCGTTGAGCGCAAGGATGTTGGTCTGGAAGGCAATGCCGTCGATCACGCTGATGATGTCGGCGATCTTCTTGCTGCTGTCGTTGATGCCCTTCATGGTGGTCACCACCTCGGCCACCACGTCGCCGCCCTGCACGGCCACGGTGGACGCATTGACGGCCAGCTGGTTGGCCTGGCGCGCGTTGTCGGCATTGGCCTGCACGGTGGAGCTGAGCTCTTCCATCGACGCCGAGGTTTCCTCCAGCGCGCTGGCCTGCTGCTCGGTGCGCGCCGAGAGGTCGTTGTTGCCCAGCGCGATCTCGGTGCTCGCGGCGGCCACGTTGTCGGCGTTGTGGCGCACGTGGCTCACCACGCTCGACAGGCTCAGCTGCATGCCGTGCAGCGCATTGAGCAGCAGCGCGATCTCGTCCTTGCCGCGCACGGGCTGCGCCACGGTCAGGTCGCCGCTGGCCACGGCCTGCGACACCCGCACCGCGTTGTCCAGCGGGTTCACCACGGTGCGGCTGAAGGCGATGGCGCCGGCGATGCCGAGCGCGCACACCACCAGCATCACGGCCAGGCTGATGGTGGTCGCGCGCTGCGCGGTGGCGGCGGCGTGTTCGGCCACTTCGCTGCTGGCCCGGGCGATCAGTTCGCCCGCCTGGTCGATCAGCTGCGAGGGCTCGCGGTCCATGCCCTGCACCGCCTTGTCGCCCGCCTCGGCATCGTGCCCGGACGCCTTGAAGGCCTCGAAGCCCTTGCGGTAGGCGGCGCCCATGCGTTCGTGCGCCTGGGCGAACTGCGCCACGCGGTCGCGGCCCTCGCCCGGCGGCAGGCCAGCCAGCAGTTTCTTCGCCTGCAGGCCGATGGCCTGCTCCTGCTTTTCAAACGCTGCCCAGTAGCGTGTGAGCTGGGCCGGGTCCTTGCCGCGCAGCAGTACGTTCTTCCACTCCTGCACCTGCACCTTGAAGTCATTGAGCATGGAGGAGGCCAATCGCTCGTGCTCGAAGCTTTGTGCCACGGTGGTCTGGTAGGTGCCCAGGGCCTGGTTCAGGCGGCTGATGCCGAACAGCGCCGCCGCGAACAGCAGCAGCAGCGCCACGGTAAAGGCCAGGGGGAGTTTGAGGCTGAGCTTCATGGCGGACTCCTGAGGTTCCACGGAACGGCGCCACGGCATGCACCCATGGCGCGAAAATGAAAGCTGCAAAGTCTCTGCGGGCCTGCCATCGGGCGTGGCGGGGGGGAGACTCCCGCTGCCATTATGGCGACGGATGTAATTTTTTGTACACGGAATTCGCGCCATGCCGCAAGGGGGGCGCCGCACGGCGGTAAGATGCCTTCCCGCGGTGCAAGCCGCGCCCGGGCCCGCGGGAAGGGTTGAACCCACTTGCCGACTCCTGGAGCACGTTCGTGCTCCTTGCAGAGCTGACTTTCCATCCTTTGTGCTGCCGGATTTGCGGGCCGTCGGCGATCCATGCACGGAGGTTCTCGTGAAACGCATTCCCCCACGGCCCGACCTGGGCCATCTCAAGAAACAAGCCAAGGACCTGCTCGCTGGCTGCCGCAGCGGCGAGCCCGAGGCGCTGGCGCGCTTTCGCGCCGCGCTGCCGGCGGCTGCGGGCCAGGGCGATGCCGCCATCGCCGCCCTGGGCCTTCGGCTGCACGACGCGCAGTCCTGCCTGGCGCGCGAGCATGGCTTTGCGTCCTGGGCCGACTTCCAGGGCTTTGTGCTGGCGCGGCGCGCGCTGGTGGACGACCCGGTGCGCGCCACCCTGCAATGGCTGCGCCTGGTCTATGCGGGCGACATCGCGGGCGGCAACCACAGCGCCCGGCCGGGGCTGGCCGAGCGCCTGTGGGCCGATGGCGCCATCCCCCGGGACGAAGACCCGTGGCTGGCCTGCGCCGTGGGCGATGAGGCCCGGCTGCGCGAGGCCATCGCGCAAGACCCGGGCTGGGTGCACCGCCCTGGCGGGCCCTTGCAGCTGCCGCCGCTGGTGGCCGTGGCGCATTCGAGCCTGGCGCGGCTGCCGGCCTTTGCCGACCGCCTGCAGGCCTGCGTGGCGCTGCTGCTGGAGGCCGGGGCCGATGCGAACCAGTGCGTGGCCAACCGCTGGCCGCCCGCCTCGCTGGCCGAGCCTGATGCATCGCACCCGCTGTCTGCGCTGTATGGCGCGGCCGGGCAGAACCAGCACGCGGGCATGGCGCGCCTGCTGCTGGACGCGGGCGCGGACCCCAACGATGGCGAATCGCTGTACCACGCGCTCGGAAGCCTGGACTGCACGCGGCTGCTGCTGGAGGCGGGCGCGCGGGTGCCGGGCACGAACGCGCTGTGCCGCGTGCTCGACATGGACGACCTGCCCGCGCTGCAACTGCTGCTGGCGCATGGTGCGGACGCGAACGAGCAGCTTGCCGATGGCGCGGCGCCGGGCGGTGCGGCGCCGCTGCTCTGGGCCATCCGGCGGCGGCGGTCGCTGGCCCATGTGCAGGCCCTGGTGGCGGCGGGCGCCGACCCGGCTGCCTGTGCCGCCGATGGCACGCCCGCGCACATCCAGGCGCTGCGCTGCGGACTGCCCGGGGTGGCGGCCTTTCTGCGCGCGGCGGTGGGCGAGGGCGACGTGCCTGTCGACGAGCGCTTCGTGGCCGCGTGTGCCCAGGCCGACGAGGCGCAAGCACGCACGCTGCTGGCCGCGCGGCCCGGGTTGTTGGACGCGCTGTCGCTGCCCCAGCAGCGCCTGCTGCCCGAGCTGGCCGCCCAGGCGGACTGCGGCCATGCCGTGCGGCTCATGGTGCGCCTGGGCTGGCCCATCGACACCACAGGGGGCGACTGGGACGGTACGGCGCTGCACCTGGCCATCTTTCGGGGCGACGCGGCGCTCACCCGCTTCCTGCTGGAGCACGGCGCGCGCTGGCAGGCCCGGCATGGCTTTGAGGACAACGCCTGCGGCGCGTTGTCGTGGGGCTCCATCAACACGCCCGAGCCCGATGGCGACTGGGCGGGCTGCGCGCAGGCGCTGCTGGACCATGGATTGCCACCCGCCGCGCCGGACCCCCAGGGCTCCGAGGCCGTGTGGCTGGACGGCCGCCCCATGCGGTTTTCTGACGAGGTGGCGGACTGCCTGCTGGGCGCCGCCGCACCGCTGCCGCAAGCACCGAAGTAGCGTGGCCGCGAAAAGACCAACGCCCCGCGGCGGGATGTCGCGGGGCGTTGCGCAAGAGCGGGTAAATCAGTGAGCGGCTACACCACGCCCGAGGCCCGCAGCGCCGCGATGCGCACCGCGTCCAGCCCCATTTCGGCGAGCACCTCGTCCGTGTGCTGGCCCAGTGCCGGCGGCGCGTTGCGCAGCACGGGCGGCGTGGCCGACAGGCGCAGCGGGCTGGCCACGCCGGTGATCTGCCGCACGTTGTCGGTGGCGGCCTCGCCGTCCTTCCAGCGCGGCAGCGTCACGGCCAGGCCGCGCGCCTGCACCTGCGCGTCGCCGAAGGCCTGGGCGATGGTGTTGATGGGGCCGCAGGGCACGGCCTTGTCTTCCAGCAGCGTGATCCAGTCGGCCGTGGTGCGCGTGCGCGTCACGGCCTCCATCGCAGGGATCAGGTCGGTGCGGTGCTGCACGCGCAGGGTGTTGGTGGCGTAGCGCGGGTCGGTTGCCCACTGGGGCTGGTTGGCGGCGGCGCAAAAGCGCTGGAACTGCCCGTCGTTGCCGATGGCCAGCAGCATGTTGCCGTCGGCCGTCGCGAAGTCCTGGTAGGGCGCCAGGCTCGGGTGGCTGTTGCCCATGCGGCCGGGCGCCTTGCCGGTGGCGAGGAAGCCCGAGGCCTGGTTGGCCAGAACGGCCATGCCCACGTCGAGCAGGGCCATGTCGATGTGCTGGCCCTGGCCCGTGCCAGTGGCCGCGTTGTCGCGCACATGCAGCGCGGCCAGGATGGCGTTGCTGGCGTACAGGCCGGTGAACAGGTCGATCACCGCCACGCCCACGCGCATCGGGCCGCCGCCGGGCTGGCTGTCGGCCTGGCCGGTGATGCTCATCAGGCCCGTCATGGCCTGCACCATCAGGTCGTAGCCCGCGCGCTCGGCGTAGGGCCCGTCTTGCCCGAAGCCGGTGACGGAGCAGTAGATGAGGCGCGGGTTCAGCGCGCGCAGGCTCTCGTGGTCCAGGCCGTATTGCTTCAGGCCGCCGACCTTGAAGTTCTCCACGACGATGTCCGCCTCTTGTGCCATTTGCTTGATGAGCGCCTGGCCCTCGGGCGAGGCCATGTCGATGGTCACCGAGCGCTTGTTGCGGTTGCAGGCGGTGTAGTAGCTGGCCTGGTTCGTGTCATTGCCCTCGGCGTCCTTCAGGAAGGGTGGGCCCCACTGGCGCGTATCGTCGCCCACGCCGGGGCGCTCCACCTTCACCACGTCCGCCCCCAGGTCGGCCAGCACCTGCGTGCACCAGGGGCCCGCGAGCACGCGGGAGAGGTCGAGCACCTTGATGCCTGCGAGGGCGCCTGCGTTGGATGTGGTCATGGTAGTGATTGCTATAACTTGAATAGCTGCTTGCGCTTGTTCAGTAAGCGCTAGAGGCCAAAATCGTATTGAATGGGCGTGGGAGGCGCGGCGGGCGTGTCTCCAGGCCACCGGCGTCGTCCCCCTTCCCCGCGAAGCCGAGAAAAGGGGGAAGGCGCGCAGCGCCTCAGGGGGATGTCAGCTGAACGCCGCGATGCCGGTCTGCGCACGGCCCAGGATGAGCGCATGCACATCGTGCGTACCTTCGTAGGTGTTCACCACCTCCAGGTTCACCAGGTGGCGGGCTACGCCGAACTCGTCGCTGATGCCGTTGCCGCCCATCATGTCGCGCGCCAGGCGGGCAATGTCCAGCGCCTTGCCGCAGCTGTTGCGCTTGATGATGGAGGTGCCTTCCACGCTGGCGGTGCCCGCGTCCTTCATGCGGCCAAACTGCAGGCAGGCCTGCAGGCCGATGGCGATCTCGGTCTGCATGTCGGCCAGCTTCTTCTGGATGAGCTGGTTGGCGGCCAGGGGGCGGCCGAACTGCTTGCGGTCCAGCGTGTACTGGCGGGCGGTGTGCCAGCAGAACTCGGCCGCGCCCAGCGCGCCCCAGGCGATGCCGTAGCGCGCGCTGTTCAGGCAGGTGAAGGGGCCCTTCAGGCCCTGCACTTCAGGAAACGCGTTCTCTTCCGGCACGAACACGTCGTCCATCACGATCTCGCCGGTGATGGAGGCGCGCAGGCCCACCTTGCCGTGGATGGCGGGGGCCGTCAGGCCCTTCATGCCCTTTTCCAGCACGAAGCCGCGGATGGGGCCTACAACATCCTTGCCATCGCCGCCTTTGATGACTTCCTTGGCCCAGACCACGAACACGTCGGCCACGGGGCTGTTGGTGATCCACATCTTGCTGCCCTTGAGCTTGTAGCCGCCATCGACCTTATAGGCGCGCGTGGCCATGCTGCCGGGGTCGGAGCCGTGGTCGGGCTCGGTCAGGCCGAAGCAGCCGATCCACTCGCCGGTGGCGAGCTTGGGCAGGTACTTCTGCTTCTGCGCTTCGGTGCCGAACTCATGGATGGGCACCATCACCAGCGACGACTGCACGCTGGCCATCGAGCGGTAGCCCGAATCCACGCGCTCCACCTCGCGGGCGATCAGGCCATAGGCCACGTACGACAGGCCGGGGCCGCCGTATTGTTCGGGGATGGTGGGGCCCAGGAGGCCCACTTCGCCCATCTCGCGAAAGATGCTCACGTCCATCTTCTCGTGGCGGAAGGCATCCAGCACGCGCGGGGCCAGCTTGTCCTGGCAGTAGGCGGCGGCCGCGTCGCGGATGGCGCGCTCGTCGTCGGTCAGTTGCTGGCTCAGGAGGAAAGGGTCATCCCATTGAAAGGCGGCGTGGGCCATGTGCGTGTCTCCAGGTGAAAAAAAAGAGTGGCAACAAAGGTGTTCTGGGGCAGATCGTAGGCCTCGTGCCAGCGCGCCGCAAGCGAGTTCTTTTCATCCAGATATGCATAACTGGAATGTATGAAATACTTTGAACTAGAGATCAGATGCTTAGCCGGACCCTTAAAAGTTCATTTTCATCATGCGCCGCAATATCCCATCGACCCAGGCACTGGCCTGTTTTGAAGTCGCCGCCCGGCACGAGAGCTACACCCGCGCCGCGCAGGAACTCTCGCTCACGCAAAGCGCCGTCTCGCGCCAGATCCAGGCGCTGGAGGAGTTTCTGGGCGTGCAGCTGTTTCGCCGCACGCGCCACGGTGTGGTGCTCACGCCCGCCGGCGCGCACTATGGCCGCCAGGTGGCGCGCTGGCTGCAGGGCCTGGAGCGCGACACGCTTGACGTGATGGCCCACCAGGGCGAGGGCGGCACGCTGTCGCTGGCGGCGGTGCCCACGTTCGCCACGCGCTGGCTCATTCCGCGCCTGCCGCAGCTGGCCCAGCTGCACCCCGACATCGTGGTGCACATCGAGACGCAGACGCGCCCTTTTCTGTTCGCCGACACCACCTTTGACGCGGCCCTGTACGCCGGCACCCCGGAGCAGGTGGCCAACTGGCCCGGCGTGCAGGCGCAACTGCTGATGCACGAGGATGTGCTGCCCGTGTGTTGCCCGCGCCTGCTCGAATCCGCCGCGCCGCGCGCGCGCGGGCGCGCCCACCAGCCCGTGGCCGCCGATGCGCTGGCCGGGCTGCCCCTGCTGCAGCAGAGCACGCGCCCCTACGGCTGGCGCCAGTGGTTCGACGCCATGGGGGTGGACGCACCCCATGCGCTGGACGGGCCGCGCTACGAGCTGTTCTCCATGCTCGCCGTGGCGGCCACGCATGGGCTGGGTGTGGCGCTGATTCCGCCCTTGCTGATCGAGGCCGAGCTGGCCAGCGGCGAACTGGTGGTGGCCTGCGCGCGGCCCCTGCGGGGGGAGCGGGGCTATTACCTCGTCAGCCCCGCGCAGGCGCAGCCGCCCGTGCTGGCGGTGTTCTCTAAGTGGCTTCAAGACGCCGCGCGGGCTGCGGCAGAGTAGGGCGCTTGCCGGCTTGCGCCCCGCGGCGGACAGGGCTACGCTGGTGGCACTCGCTGCAGGCGGCGGGAAGAAGATGGACGGAACGTATGTGGTGTGCAAGGGTCACACCCAGCGGGCGGCCCGGCGGGCCGTACCAGGCACCTCATACCTTTACTATTTCATCAAGGAGCCGTTATGTCATTGAACGCAACCTACCATGCCCCCCATTTCGAGCCCACGGTGGACGAACTCGCCACGCTGAAGCACCTGGAGATGGAGAACATCAGCGTGGTTTCAGCGCTGAAGGAGCATATGTCCGGACGGTTGTACGAACACGGCTTCATCACCAAGAATGCGTCGGGCCAGCTGACCATCACCGACACCGGCCGCCACCTGGTGCGCAGGCAGAACAACTGAGCCGATTTTCCCGGGTCGCTTTCCCGGCGGCCTGGGCCTGCCGGTGGTGGCCGGGCCCGGCCAAGGCGTGGCGCGGGGCCGCGTTCGCCAGCGCAACCGTCCTCATGGGCCCGTGCGGCCGCCCTGCGCGGGGGCTTTGGCGGCTGCGCGCTTACTCCGCCTTGGCGCCGGCCGCCTTGATGACGGGATCCCAGCGCCTGATCTCGGCAGCGGTCTGCTGGCGCAGCGCCTCGGGCTTGAGCCGGTCGCCCTGCGGGATGATGACCCCCATGTCGGTGAAGCGCTTGACCAGGCCGGCATCGGCCAGGGCCCCGCGCACCGCCTTGTTCAGGCGTTCGACGACGGCGGGCGGTGTGCCCTTGGGCGCGTACACGCCGTGCCATACGGCCAGCTCGAAGCCCGGCAGCCCGGACTCGGCAAAGGTCGGCACCTCCGGCATCGTCGGGATGCGCTCCCTGGTCGCCATGGCGTAGGCCTTGAGGGCGCCGGACTGCAGGTGCGGCCCGGTGGCCACGGGCTGGTCGCAGATCAGGTCCACGTTGCCCGCCACCAGGTCCTGCAGCGCCGGGCCGGTGCCGCGGTAGGGCACCATCGTCACGGTGGTGCCGGCCGTCTGGTTGAACAGCATCGCGCACAGGTGCGATGTGGCGCCGACGCCCGCGTGCGAGAACTTCACCTCGCCCGGCCTGGCCTTCATGTGCTGGATCAGCTCGGCCACGGTCGCGGGCGCGAAATTCTTGTAGCGCACCAGGATCATGGGCACCTCGCCGGCCAGGGCGATGGGCTCCAGGTCCCTGTTCACGTCGAAGGCCAGCTTGCTGTACAGCGCCGGGGCCGTGGCGATGCCCATGTTGTGCAGCAGGACGGTGTGCCCGTCATTGGGCGCGCGCACCACCTTGGCGGTGCCGATGGTGCCGCCGGCTCCGCCCGCGCTGTCCACGATCACCGGCTGGCCCAGGTCGCGCGCCATGGCCTCGGCCAGCACGCGGGCCAGCACGTCGGTGGAGCCCCCGGCCGCATAGGGCACCACGATGGTCACGGGCTTGGTGGGAAAGGCGGCCACCGCCGTCGAGGCCAGGGCCAGCGCGGCCGCGAGCAGGGTCTTTGTCTGGTTGCGCATTGTCTTGTCTCCGGAAAGGGTGAGAGCAGCCAAGGCCCGGCCTGCCAGGCGGTGGCACTTGCTTGTTTGTTTGCTGGCTTGCGGCGGGCGCCCTGCCGGGCGCCCGGGGGGACTGTCAGGGCTTGCCGACGAACCGGTACAGCTCGGTGTGGTCGGCCCTGGGGCCCAGCGCGGCGCTGGCATCGGCCGTCATGGCGTACACCTTCTGGGCCAGGTCCATCGGCACCTGCAGGGAGCGGCCCAGTCCGGCTGCGATGCCCACGTCCTTGGCCTGCAGCGCCAGCGAGAAGCCCGAGTTGAAAGCCTGGTTCAGCATGAACTGGTGGGCCTTGTTTTCGGTCGTGTTGTTCTTGCCGGTCGATGCGTTGATCACATCCACGATGGTGGCCGCATCGATGCCGAAGGCCGCGCCCACGTGGATGGCCTCGGCCGTGGCGATCAGCGCGGCGGCGGACACGTAGTTGTTCAGCGCCTTGAGCGCGTGGCCCGCGCCCACGGGGCCCACGTAGCTGATGGCCTTGCCCATCACTTCAAGCACCGGCCGTTGCCGGGCGAAATCTTCGGGGTCGCCGCCCACCATGATGGCCAGCGTGCCATTGACGGCCTTCTTCACGCCGCCGGAGACGGGTGCGTCGATCAGCGCGATCCCCGTGCCGCGCAGCGAGGCTGCGAGGGCCCGCGTGCGGATCGGGTCGGCGGAGCTCATCTCGACGACGCAGGCCCCGGCCCGCAGGTGGGGTGCCAGGTCGGCCACCACCGCGTCCACGATGTCGGAATTGGGCAGCATGGTGATGACCACGTCGCACCCTGCGTACGCGGCATTGTCGGTGGCCACCACGGCACCGGCATGCGACGCGGCGAACTGCGCCTCGGCTTCAGGATGGGCGTCCTTCACCACGAGCGGGTGGCCTGCGGCGTGCAGCAGGTGGGCCATGGGCTGGCCCATCATGCCCAGGCCGATGAATGCGATGCGGCTCATCGTCGCGCC
Organism: Acidovorax sp. GW821-FHT10E03; assembly: GCF_059415205.1. Lineage (NCBI taxonomy): Bacteria > Pseudomonadati > Pseudomonadota > Betaproteobacteria > Burkholderiales > Comamonadaceae > Acidovorax > Acidovorax sp. GW821-FHT10E03. The sequence continues at coordinate 50,617 of NZ_JBWKMU010000013.1, forward strand.
CCTGCTCAGAGGTCCATCTCTTTGAACACTTCCGAGGCCACGCGGAACGAGTCGATAGCCGCCGGCACGCCGCAGTAGATGGCCGTCTGCAGGAAGACTTCCTTCACCTCGTCCTTGGTCAGGCCGTTGTGGATGGCGCCGCGCACGTGCAGCTTGAGCTCGTGCGGGCGGTTGAGCGCCGTGATCATCGCCAGGTTGAGGAAAGAGCGGGTCTTGCGGTCGAGGCCCGGGCGGTTCCACACATCGCCCCAGCAGTACTGGGTGACGAGTTCCTGCATGTCGATGTTGAAATCGGTCGCGTTCTTGATCGAGGCATCGACGTACTCTGCGCCCAGCACCTCGCGGCGGGTGGACAGGCCCTGGTCGAAGAGGGCGGGGTTCTTGGGGGCGTAAGGGCGGGTCATGGAAGGCTCCTGGGGTGGCAAGGGATCAATAGATAGATAGAGAGGGGGGAGAGAAGGCCGGCAACGCGGCGTTGCAGTGGATGAACTTTATTAGGATTGTCAGACAATCATACATATGGAAAATGTGGATTGACGAATGATTCATATGTTTGTATGACAATCAGCGTGTATGAAACCCACTAGGATGGCGCCATGAACCAGATGCTGCTGCGAGTCCCCCGCGAAGAGACCTCCCTGCGCCAGCGTGCTACCCAGACGCTGCGCCAGGCCATCCTCGACGGCCACTTCACGCCGGGACAAAAGTTGTCGGAGCGCGAGCTCTGCGAAAGCCTGGACGTGAGCCGATCCTGCGTGCGCGAGTCGCTGCAGCACCTGCAGGCCGAGGGGCTGATCACCATCATTCCGCACCGGGGCCCCGAGGTCACCACCATTTCACCCAAGGAGGTGCGCGACATCTACGAAGTGCGCGCGCACCTCGAAAGCCTGGCGGGCCGGGGCTTTGCGCTCAATGCCTCCAAGGACCAGGTGCGGGCGCTGCGCGCCAAGCTCACCGAGCTGTCACAGCCCGAGATCACGCAGGACCGCGCCTTGATGCTCAACGTCAAGAATCAGTTCTACGACATCCTCATCGCGGGCTGCGGCAACCTGGTGGCCGGGCAACTGCTGCAGCAGCTCAACAACCGCGTGACGGTGCTGCGCCGCATCTCCATGGCCCAGCCTGGGCGGTTTCCGCACACGCTGGTGGAGCTCGACGCCATCGTGGCGGCCATTGAGCAGGGCGACGGGGAGACGGCGGCGCGCCTGTGCGAGGAGCATGTGCGCAAGGCGGCCGCCAACGTGCTGCAGAGCATGCAGCCGGCGGGGGCGAAACTGCAGGCCTGACTGCGTGCGGGCCTTGCAGGGTGATCAGCGTTCAGGCGGCGACACAGGCCAGGCTGGAGGCTTTGCCACCAGTGCTTGCTTGCCCTGGCGATCAAACTCCACGTGCTCGTAAAACCGCAAAGTTGCTTCGTCTTTTCGACCTGTCAGCAACATCACCTTGTAGCAGTTCAGACGCCAAGCTTCGCTCAGAGCATGTGAAAGGACAGCCCGACCCCAGCCTTGACCACGGTGCGCAAGGTCGGTGACGACGTTCTCAATGACGCCATATGGACGGCAAGCGCGCCTGAGGTTGGGTAGGGTATGACAGCGCGGCGCATTCACCAGGCCGCCGCCCGCCGTCGTGCGGGGGCTCCATTGCGGGTGTCGTTTCCCCGCGCCAGGCCATGTCCCGGCGCACGCGGGTCGCATACGATGTGTTCACCATGGACACGAACGACCCGACCACGCCGCTGCCCCGAAGGTTTCTGCGGTTTCTCGGTCCGCTCGTGGCCACGAACCTGCTTCAGGCGCTGAGCGGCACGGTCGTCACCATCTGCCTGGGCCAACTGCTGGGCGCGCAGGCGCTGGCCGCAGCGGTCAGCTTCTTCCCGTTGTTCATGTGTTGCATTGCCTTCGTGATCGGGCTCGGTGCCGGGGCCTCGGTGCTGGTGGGCCAGGCCTGGGGTGCACGCGACGCGGACAAAGTGAGCCGCGTGGCTGGGGCCGTGCTGCTCGGTGGGTTCCTGCTCGGCTGCGTGGTAGCGGCCGTGGGCGCCACAGCCATCGGCAGCCTGCTGCGTGTGCTGGGTGTCAGTGGCGAGGTGCTGCCGCAGGCCATCGCCTACGCGCGCGTGCTGTTCCTGGCCATGCCCGTGCTGTTCCTGCACCAGCTCAGTGCCGCCCTCCTGCGCGGCCTGGGCGACACGGCAACGCCGCTGCGCGCGCTCATCCTGGCCTCGGGCCTGTGGATGCTGCTCACTCCTGCCTTCATGCTCGGATGGCTGGGCCTTCCCCCGCTGGGCACAGCCAGTGCGGGCTGGGCCAGCCTCATCGGCAATGCCGTGGCCCTGGCATGGCTCGCGTGGCACCTGCATGCCAGGGGCCATGTGCTGGCCTTCTCGCACCTCAGGCCCCACCTGCGCTGGAACACCCCCTTGCTTGCCACCGTGGCGAGGCTGGGCGTGCCCACCGGCCTGTTCTTCGTCACCAGCTCACTCGCCGACGTGCTGCTGCTGCGCTTGGTCAATGGCTACGGCTGGCAGGCCACGGCGGCGTGGGGCACCGTCAATCAGGCCATGGCCTTTGTGCAGCTGCCCGCCATGTCCATCGCCGTCGCGGCTTCCGTGTTCGCCGCGCAAGCCATTGGTGCCGGCAAGCCGGAGGATGTTGCGCATGTCACGCGGGTCGGCCTGTGGATGAATCTGGCGCTGACCGGCAGCCTGGCCCTGCTGGTGGCGGTGGTGTCACCGCAGGTCGCCAGCCTGTTTACCCGCGATCCCGCCGTGGTGGACCTGGCCGCCACCGTTCTGCGCGTCACGGTGTGGGGCAGCCTCGCGTTTGGGCTGGCCAGCGTGTTCACCGGCGTCATGCGATCGGCAGGAACCGTGCGCGTGCCCACGGTGATTTCCCTGTCCTGCCTCACCTTGCTGCTTGTGCCGCTGGCCTACGCGCTGCAGCACCTGCTGGGCCTGCAAGGCATCTGGGCCAGCTACCCGCTCACGTACCTGTGTGCGCTGGCACTGCAGGCCATCTATTTCCACGCCATCTGGAAGAAGCGGCCGATCAGGCGGCTGGTGTAGCTGGGGGCATGGGGTGGTGCAGGGCCTGCGCTGGGGCCCTCTGTGATCCATCACGCATCCTCTACCTGCTTTTCTTGATGGAACGCCCGGGCCTGGGGGACGCGGGCTTTCAGCTGTAGTCCCTGGGGCCAGGCCCATGGCCGCGAGGCCTGCCAAAGCTTGGCGGGTGGATTGACGCTGCTGGGAGAGGATGGGATCTGAAGGCTTTTTGCGGGGGCGCCCCAGCGCACAACACGTGGCCGGTACGTTGCGTTCCTGTAGCGACAATGCGGCCGAACCCGGCTGAAAGTAGACATTTTTTGGCCGATTCGCTACCTTATGTCAGCTCTCTGAGTGGTGGCCGCGCTCTTTGTCTGGCGTGTATGTGGCCCCAGAAGGCGACTAACCCCCCGCGAAAAAACCGTGTAGTCTTCCGCGGCTGCCCGAGGGCGATCGTGATTTTTGAGCGCCGGTGGGACCGCCATGCACCTTTGTTTCACAAGCCCGACAGAAGGACCTATGAAGTTGATTCGACGCACTGCCCAAGCAACCCCCATTCGGCAATTGGCACGCCCGGCAACCCTTGGTCTGGTGACCCTGCTGTGGCAGTTTCATGCACTTGCCGCGGTCGGCTGGAATGTCGACGCTCCCATGGCGGATCCCCGGGCGCAACACGCGGGGGCGCTGCTGGATGACGGCTCCGTGGCTGTTTTCAACGGCGTTAACCGCCTGGGATTCGTCGCCACCGGTGAGCGATATTCGGGCGGCTCCTGGTCATCAATAGGCGGCACTGGGATTGCCGGCAATGTGACCGAAGCCGTCACGCTGGGCACGGGCCATGTGCTTGTGCGCTCTGATGGCAGCCTGAATGCCCGGCTGTACGACCCTGTGGCCAACACCTGGCTCCCGGCTGGCACACAGTCTGCATCTCGCTCGCTGCCGTCGATGACGTTGCTCGCCAATGGCAAAGTTCTGGTGGCAGGAGGAAGCAATCTCAATACGGCCGAACTGTATGACCCCGAAACGCGCACCTGGACGGCGACCGGGAGCATGTCGGTGGTTCATCGAGCCCATGGCGCCGTGTTGCTGCGGGATGGCCGTGTTCTGGTGGCTTCAGGGTTCAACGCAGGGGGCGAAGTCCCCGTCGCGGAACTCTACGACCCTGTTGCAGGCACATGGTCATTGGCGGCGGCGCCCCTCGTGCCGCGTCACTATGCGAGCCTGACGCTGCTAGCGGACGGCAGAGTATTGCTCGCAGGTGGCTTTACAGCCGGCGGCGTTACAACGCATGCAGAGATCTACGATCCTGTGGCCAATACGTGGACCGCCACCGGGGCCCTGAACTTTCCCCGCAACGGTGCAATGGGCTCGCCGCTGGCCCATGCGACAGTACTTTCCTCTGGCTTGGTGCTGATGGCGGGGGGCTCGGATATCGCAAGAAATACGCAGCCCATAGCGGAGTTGTATGACCCAGCAACGGGAAACTGGTCGCCAGCAGGTTCCATGGGAACAGCGCGCGAGAACGGGACGGCCAATCTGTTGCCCAATGGCGATGTACTGTTGACGGGCGGGTTCTCGAGCAATCCTAGCCTCACTTTCTATAGCGCGGTGGACCGTTATGTCCCAGCCGTGCCGCCTGGGCCTGCTGCGGTGACGAATGCATTGCCGCTGCTTCAGCGTGCAGGCGCGGCGTTGATTCTCAACGGAACGGGTTTTACGGGCGGCACAGGTACCAGTACGCCTCAGCTTCAGCTGCAACGCGCGGAGAACGGCGCGATCAGCTTATGGGCTCCCGCCAGCCATACCGCTACCAGTTTCACCTCGCCCCCGCTGGGCACCTTACCCGCCGGGCTCTACATGGCGCGGCTTGTCGTTGACGGTGTTCCGTCCGAGGGGCGATTGGTTCGTTTCACAGACCCTGTGGGAACGCCAGCCGGTGTCCCCGGCAACGCGCAGGTCACTGTGAGCTGGGCGCCTCCTGTGGACACCGGAGGCAACCCGCCAGACAGCTACACCGTGACATCGAACGCCGGACCGGGTTGCTCCGTGGCAGCACCCGCGACGAGCTGTACTGTCACTGGATTGGTGAATGGCACTCCCTACACATTCACGGTGCGAGCGCAGCACCCAAATGGCCTGGGTCCCGTGTCGTTGACCTCGGCTGCGGTGACGCCCACGGCTATGGCGGGCCCCGGCCCTACACCAGTTCCGGGACTGTCCCCGTTTGGTGTGGCGTTGACGGCGCTGATGGCCGCAGCATTGGCGGGCCTGAGCCGAAGGGGTTGGCGAAGCGCTGGACGATGATCTCATGGCGCAAAAAGAAAAGCCCCGACATCACTGCCGGGGTTTTTTTTCTTTTTGGCGCCAGACCTGTGCCTGGCCCCTGTTCACGTGACGCTCAGGTCGTCGCAGCCGCCTCCACTCGCCGCAACTGCACCCCAGCTCCAGCGCCAATGGCCTTGAGACGCTTTCAGATGAACTTCCTGCGTCGCGGGCCCGTCCATCCTTTGCGTGCCCGCCACTGCCCGAGGGTTCCGGCCCGTGCCCCCTCAGCGCCACGGCCTGCGTGAGCGCTTTTCGAACTCCGCCAGGGCTGCGGCCCTGAGGTGCATCGGTGCCCCCATCTTTTTTAGAATGTGCCCCCCAATGTGCCCCCAATTTTCTCGGATGGGGGTGGACTGGTCTGGACGGGTACGGACAGCTAAGATGCTGATTTCAAAGGAGAAATAAAAAAGTCCGGAAGAGTATGGACTCTTCCGGACTAGTCGATGGTGCCCGGGGCCGGAATCGAACCGGCACGCCTTGCGGCGGGGGATTTTGAGTCCCCTGCGTCTACCAATTTCACCACCCGGGCTGGAATTCGTGAAGCCGCAAATTATGGCACAGTAGGGCGCATGAAATATCCGACGATTGAAGACGCGGTGGGCAACACGCCGCTGGTGGCGCTGCAGCGCATTGGGGCCCAGGACAACGCGGCGCGGGGCAATGTGGTGCTGGGCAAGCTGGAGGGCAACAACCCCGCAGGGTCGGTGAAGGACAGGCCCGCCCTGTCGATGATCCGGCGCGCGGAGGAGCGGGGCGACATCCGGCCTGGGGACACGCTGATCGAGGCCACGTCGGGCAACACCGGCATCGCCCTGGCCATGGCCGCCGCCATCAAGGGCTACCGCATGGTGCTGGTGATGCCGGAAGACCTCTCCATCGAGCGCGCGCAGACCATGAAGGCCTTTGGCGCGGAGCTTGTGCTCACGCCCAAGAGCGGTGGCATGGAGCATGCGCGCGACCTCGCCGAGGCCATGCAAAAGCGCGGCGAGGGAAAGGTGCTGGACCAGTTCGCCAACCAGGACAACCCGCGCATCCACTACGAAACCACGGGCCCCGAGATCTGGGAGCAGACCGGCGGGCGCATCACGCACTTCGTGAGCGCCATGGGCACCACGGGCACCATCACCGGGGTGTCGCGCTTCCTCAAGGAGAAGAACCCGGCCATCCAGATCATCGGCGCGCAGCCCGAGGAAGGCTCGCGCATTCCCGGCATCCGTAAGTGGCCGCAGGAGTACCTGCCCAAGATCTATGACGCGAGCACGGTGGATGAGCTGGTGTATGTGAGCCAGGACAATGCCGAGGACATGTGCCGCCGTCTGGCGCGAGAAGAGGGCATCTTCGCGGGCATCTCGGCGGCGGGGGCCTGCTGGGTGGCGCAGCAGATCGCGGCGCGCGACAGCCATGCCACCATCGTCTTCGTGGTGTGCGACCGGGGCGACCGCTACCTGTCGACGGGGGTGTTCCCCGCCTGAGGACGAAAGGCAGCGAAGGCTACCCCTTCACCTTCCTTGCAATGAAAATGGGCCGTCTGCGCTGGATAGGAAAGCGTCGATAGCTATCAAAATAAGAGCATATGCACTACGAAACCCGCTACTGCACCCACTGCGGCACCGCGCTGCAGCCGATCACGCTGGCCGAGGACGGTGGCGACAAGGAGCGCCTGCGCTGCCCCGCCTGCGGCTGGACGCACTGGAACAATCCCACGCCCGTGCTGGCCGCGATCGTGGAGGTGAATGGCAAGGTGCTGCTGGCCCGCAACGCGGCCTGGCCCGCGAAGATGTTTGCGCTGATCACGGGCTTCATGGAGGCCGGGGAGTCGCCGCAGGAAGGCATCGCGCGCGAGGTCAAGGAGGAAACCAACCTCGACGTGCGCTCCACCACGCTGGTGGGGGCCTACGAGTTTCTGCGCATGAACCAGATCATCATTGCCTACCATGTGGTGGCCGAGGGTGAGGTGCGGCTGTCGCCCGAGCTGGTGGACCACCGGTTCTACGACCTGCACGAACTCAGGTGCTGGCCCGCCGGCACGGGCTATGCGCTGGCGGACTGGCTGCGCACGCGAGGGCATGAACCGGTGTTTTTCACGGCAGAGGAAAACGAAGAGCGCCGCCGGGGGCTCAACCTGCCGCCAAAGGATTGATGAAGACCATGGACATCCACAAAGAAATCGATACCCGGGGCTTGAACTGCCCCCTGCCCATCCTCAAGGCCAAGAAGGCACTGGCGGACATGGCCAGTGGCCAGCTGCTCAAGGTGGTGTCCACCGATGGCGGCTCGCTGCGCGACTTTCAGGCCTTTGCCAAACAGACGGGCAACGAGCTGGTGGAGCAGCAGACGATGGGCGAGGAGTACATCCACGTCCTGCGCAGAAGGTAGTTAAATAGAAGCGAAACCCTGACGAGGTGGTGCGCCTTGCCCTCTGCCGCCACTGTGCGAGGGGCGCGTGCGCAGCCTGGGCAAACCGGGCCCCCGGGCTCGGCAGGCGATGCGGCGCCGGAATTCGCCTGGTTTCTGCTGGCGCCTGGCGCAGGCCGCAGCAGTGCCTCAAGGCAAAAAATCCTCCACAGCCCTGGTGGGCTGCCGGAGGATTTTTTTTCTGGTCATGCGGCCGCGCAGATCGCGGTGCAGGCGCTGCCTACAGGCTCAGGCCCTTCAGGTATTCCCGGAACGACGCGCCCACCTGAGGGTGCTGCAGGGCCAGTTCCACCGTGGCTTCCAGAAAGCCTTCCTTGCTGCCGCAGTCATACCGCTTGCCCTGGTACTGGAAGGCGTACACGGCCTCGCTCTGCATCAGGCGCGCGATGCCGTCGGTGAGCTGGATCTCGCCACCCACGCCGCGCGGCTGGTTGCGGATCTCGTCGAACACGCCGGGGGTGAGGATGTAGCGGCCGGCCACGCCCATGCGGGAAGGTGCGACGTCGGCCTTGGGCTTCTCGACGATGCGGTCGATGCGGATCAGCGGACCGCCTGCGGGCTCGCCGGCCACGATGCCGTATTTGTGCACCTGGTCTTCCGGTACTTCCTGCACGGCGATGACCGAGCGGCCCTGCTGGCGGAAGGCGGTGGCCATCTGGGCCAGCACGGGTGGGCCGCCCTGGGGGCCGACCATCAGGTCGTCGGCCAGCAGCACGGCAAACGGCTCCTTGCCCACCAGCGGCTCGGCGCACAGCACGGCATGGCCCAGGCCCAGCGAGCGGGGTTGGCGCACAAACGCGCAGTCCATGTCGTCGGGCTGGATGGAACGCACCAGCGCCAGCAGTTCCTTCTTGCCGGCGGCTTCCAGCTCGGCCTCCAGCTCGTAGGCGGTGTCGAAATGGTCTTCGATGGCGCGCTTGCTGCGGCCGGTCACGAAGATCATGTGGCGGATGCCGGCGGCGTAGGCCTCTTCGACGGCGTACTGGATGAGCGGCTTGTCCACCACGGGCAGCATTTCCTTGGGGCTGGCCTTGGTGGCGGGCAGGAACCGGGTGCCCAGGCCCGCGACGGGGAATACGGCTTTGCGGACGGTGGTGGCAACAGTCATGGAATTCCTTTTGGGGATAGGTAATCGGGTCGGATGGAGCCCCGCCGCCAGGGCGGGGTCCGTTGCGCCACGCAGTATGGCGGCTGTTTTCAGCCCAGGCGTGTCAGTTGATCGCGCAATCTGCCCAGCGTGGTGCCGAAGTCCGCCACCCGCTTTTTCTCCTGGTCGATCACGGCGGGTGGCGCCTTGGACACGAAGGCTTCGTTGGACAGCTTGCCGTTGGCCTTGGTGATCTCACCCTCGATGCGGCTGATTTCCTTGGACAGGCGGGCCTTCTCGGCGGCCACGTCGATTTCCATGTGCAGGCACATGCGCGCCTCGCCCACCATGGCCACGGGCGCGGCCTGCGCGGCGGCGGCCCAGGCGGCCTCGTCGTCGAACACCTTGACCTCGCTGAGCTTGGCGAGGGCCTGCAGCACCGGCGCCACGCCGCGCATGAAGTCCGTGTCGCCCACGGTGTACAGCGGCAGGCGGGTCGAGGGCGAGACGTTCATCTCGCCGCGCAGCGTGCGGCAGGCATCCACCAGGCCCTTGACGCGCTCCATGTGCGCAATGGCGGCCTCGTCGATCTTGCTCGGCTGCGCCTCGGGGTAGCGGGCGATGCTGACCGATTCGCCTTGGAGCCCCGCCACGGGCGCCACGGTTTGCCACAGGGCTTCGGTGATGAACGGGATGATGGGGTGGGCCAGGCGCAGGATGGCTTCCAGCGTGCGGATCAGGGTGCGGCGCGTGGCGCGCTGCTCGGCCTCGGTGCCGGTCTGGATCTGCACCTTGGCGATCTCCAGGTACCAGTCGCAGAACTCGTTCCAGACGAAGTCATAGATCGTGTTGGCCACGTTGTCCAGCCGGTACTCGGCAAATCCCTTGGCGACTTCCGCCTCGGTCTTTTGCAGCAGCGACGCTATCCAGCGGTCGGCCTGGCTGAAGGCCATGTAGCCGTGGGCGGGGCCGCCGGGCTGGCATTCTTCCTTGGTGTGCTCTTTCAGGCCGCAGTCCTGGCCCTCGCAGTTCATCAGCACGAAGCGGCTGGCGTTCCAGAGCTTGTTGCAGAAGTTGCGGTAGCCCTCGCAGCGCTTGCTGTCGAAGTTGATGCTGCGCCCCAGGCTGGCCAGCGCCGCGAAAGTGAAGCGCAGCGCGTCGGCACCGTAGGCGGGGATGCCTTCGGGGAATTCCTTTTGCGTGTTCTTGCGCACCGTGGGCGCGGTCTCGGGCTTGCGCAGGCCGGTGGTGCGCTTGTCCAGCAACGGGTCGAGGGCAATGCCGTCGATCAGATCCACCGGGTCGAGCACGTTGCCTTCGGACTTGGACATCTTCTTGCCCTGCGCGTCGCGCACCAGGCCGTGGATGTACACGTGCCTGAACGGCACGCGGCCCGTGAAGTGCGTGGTCATCATGATCATCCGGGCGACCCAGAAGAAGATGATGTCGTAGCCCGTCACCAGTACGGTGCTGGGCAGGTACAGGTTGAAGTCGTCGGTGGCGCTGTCGCCCTGTTCAGGCCAGCCCATGGTGCTGAAGGGCACGAGCGCGGACGAGTACCAGGTGTCCAGCACGTCCTCGTCGCGGCGCAGCAGCTTGCCCGGGGCCTTGGCCTGGGCCTCGGCTTCGCTGCGGGCCACGATCACGTTGCCGTCTTCGTCGTACCAGGCCGGGATCTGGTGGCCCCACCACAGCTGGCGGCTGATGCACCAGTCCTGGATGTTGTTCATCCACTGGTTGTAGGTGTTCACCCAGTTCTCGGGCACGAACGTCACCTCGCCCGTGGCCACCGCGTCGATGGCCTTTTGCGCGATGCTCTTGCCCGTGGGGTCCTGGTCGCTCACCTTGCTCATGGCCACGAACCACTGGTCGGTCAGCATGGGCTCGATCACCTGGCCGGTGCGGGTGCAGATGGGCACCATGAGCTTGTGTTTCTTCACCTCGACCAGCGCGCCGGTGGCTTCCAGGTCGGCCACCACGGCCTTGCGGGCCACGAAGCGGTCCATGCCCCGGTACTTGGCGGGTGCGTTGTCGTTGATGGTGGCCTGCAGCGTCAGCACCACGATCATGGGCAGCTTGTGGCGCTGGCCCACGGCGTAGTCGTTCTGGTCGTGCGCGGGGGTGACCTTCACCACGCCCGTGCCGAACTCCTTGTCCACGTAGTCGTCGGCAATCACCGGGATCTGGCGGTCACACAGCGGCAGGTTGACCATCTTGCCGATCAGGTGCGTGTAGCGTGCGTCTTCAGGGTGCACCATCAGGGCCACGTCGCCCAGCATGGTCTCGGGGCGGGTGGTGGCCACCGTGAGGCTGCCCGAGCCATCGGCCAGCGGGTAGGCGATGTGCCACAGCGAGCCGTCTTTTTCCTCGCTCTCCACTTCCAGGTCGGACACGGCGGACTGCAGCTTCGGGTCCCAGTTCACCAGGCGCTTGCCGCGGTAGATCAGGCCCTGCTCGTACAGCTTCACGAAGGTGTCGGTGACCACGGTGGAGAGCTTGTCGTCCATGGTGAAGTACTCGCGGCTCCAGTCCACGCTGTCGCCCATGCGGCGCATCTGCGTGGTGATGGTGTTGCCGCTCTTTTCCTTCCACTCCCACACCTTGCTCACAAAGTTCTTGCGCGCCTCGGGCGGGGTGGGGCCCATGTCGTAGCGGCTGATGCCCTGCTCCTGCAGCTGGCGCTCGACCACGATCTGCGTGGCGATGCCCGCGTGGTCGGTGCCGGGGACCCACACGGTGTTGAAGCCCTTCATGCGGTGGTAGCGCGTGAGGCTGTCCATGATGGTCTGGTTGAACGCATGGCCCATGTGCAGCGTGCCCGTCACGTTGGGGGGCGGCAGCTGGATGGAGAAGGCCGGCTCGCCGGCTTGCGCCGCGCCCGTGCCTCTGAATCCCGCGACGCCATAGCCGCGGCGTTCCCATTCGGGCCCCCAGTGGGCTTCCAGGGCGGCGGGTTCAAAAGACTTGGACAGGCTGTCGAGGCCGGGTTGTGGTTGGGGCGAGCTCATGGGATTTGGCAGAAGGAAGAGGCGGGCACGGGGCGCGCCTCCACGGACAAGAAGTGGACCGGGCATTTTACGGGAGTGCTGGCGGGCTCCCGCCGGGCGGGCCCCACCACCGGGATCCCGTCCATCGGGCTTTTCTCGCCAATTGTTACCTTGTGGGTGGGCCTGCTGGCGGTTGCGTCCTGATAATCCCGCCGGTGGAGCGAGAGGGCCCCTGCGGGGGGAGCGGCTCCCTGTGTTCGCCTGGGTCAAAAACATACAACCAATCGGTCCCCTCCATGAATCTTCAATCCGCACTCCGCGTGGGCCTTGCCAAGGTCTTCGCCTATGCGCTGCTGGCGCTTTTTCTCATCCCGGCGGTGACCTATGTCTTCGCCGGTCATGTACAGCGCGACCAGGACGCCCGCTTCGTGGCCGGTATCGGCCAGCGCATCGACGCTGAAAAGGGCATGGCGCCCGCCGAAAAGCAGGCCCGCAAGGACTACTACCGCAGCAACCCGCCATCCACCATCTGCGGCAGCGCCGACCCCGAGGCGCAGGACTACCGCGAAGCCCTGTGCGAACGCTTCTCGGATGTCTGGCAGTTCGACATGGCCCGCAAGGTGGCGTTCTGGACCCTGGTGGCCGGCGCGGTGCTGATGGTGGCGGTGCTGGGGCTGGGGGCCCTGGCTTTCGCCGACCGCACGCTGCAGTACACGAGTTTCGTCACGGGCTGGCGCCTGACCACCGTTGCCAGCGCCGCGGCACTGCTGGTGCAGGGCGCGATGGCGGTGTGGCTGTCGTTCTGGGTCACTGCATTCTTCTTCCACAAGTATTCGCCCAAGCTGGTGCTGTTCGTGGGTTTTGTGGTGCTGGCGGGCGTGCTGGTGGCGGTGAGGGGCATCTTCAAGCGCGCGCAGTCCAGCAACCATGCGGTGGGCGAGCTGGTGTCCGAAGACGATGCGCCCCTGCTGTGGAAGCGCATCCGCCACATGGCGCAGCGCCTCAAGACCGATCCGCCCCGGCACATCGTGGCGGGCATCGACGCCAATTTTTTCGTGACCGAGGCCCCGCTCACGGTGGGCCGACAGACGCTCACGGGCCGCACGCTGTTCGTGAGCCTGCCGCTGCTGCGCATCCTGGACCAGGCCGAGGCCGATGCCGTGTTCGGCCACGAACTGGCCCACCTGCGCGGCGGCGACACCCACAGCAGCGCCCGGCTGGGCCCCAAGCTCGTGCAGTACGACCACTACCGGCACGCCATGCGCACCGGAGGGCTCACGGCGATGGCTTCGCCCCTGCTGGACCTGTACCGCACCATCTTCGAGATCGCTCTGGCGCGCGACAGCCGCGAGCGCGAGTTCAAGGCCGACCGCGTGGCCGCCAAGCTCACGTCGCCAGCGGCGATCGCGCAGTCGCTGGTCAAGATCGCGGCCTATGCCCAGTACCGCTACAAGATCGAGGCCGAACTCTTTGGCCGCAATGAGCGGCACGACGACACCACGCTGGGCATTGCCCGCTTCGTGGCCCAGGGGCTGGCACCCTATGCAGCCTCCGGCGATTTTCTGGACGCCATGAAGACGGCCAACGTGCCGCACCCCTTCGACTCGCACCCGGCCATGCCCGAGCGCCTGCGCAACGTGGGCATGGCGCTCAAGGAGCGGGACTACGCCGCCATCGCCGTGCGTACGCCCTCGGCGACCTGGGTGCAGGAGATCGTGACGGCCGATGCGATCGAGCAGCGCCTGTGGAGCGACTACGAGCAGCAGTTCGCACAAGACCACGAACGCAGCCTGGCCTACCGCTACGAACCCGCCACCGATGAAGAGCGCGCACTGGTGCTGCGGTACTTCCCCCCCGTGGTGTTTGCGCTCAAGGGGGGCCACACGGTGGAGGTCAGCATCGAGGGCATCCGCACGAGTGCGGACGGGACCACCGTGTTCTGGGATGCGGTGAAGGCGCTCGAATACAAGGAGAGCAGCTTTGGGAACGCGTTGATCGTGACCCACCCCGAGAAGAACGCCCTGGGCCTGGGTGCCAAGACCAGCAAGATCAAATTGGCCGGCCTGAAGAAGGAGAAAGACCCGTTCAACGCCACGGTGGGCCACTACTGGCAACGCCACCAGGTGATGCGGGCGCAGCAGCAGGGCGGCTGACGGCGGCGCGCCGTGGCGCTCCGCGCTTAGCGAAGGCAAAGTGCTTGCTATAGTTTGTATAGCTATCAGCGCTTGAATATCAAGCGCTGCGGCCGTTTTTTATTGATATGGGCGCCGCACGGCGCCACGCTGCGGCCTGGGCCTGCGCTTCAGCCGCGCACGTACTCGGGCCGGTCGTTCTGCTGGGGCTTGAGCGGAGCGGCCACCTTGCCCTCGGCGCGCTCCTTGCGCCACTGCTCCTTGCGGGCCGTCCACTCGTTGAGCCGCGCATGGGCCACGGTGCTGTCCTTGGCCATCTGCTCCTCGTTGGCCAGCTGGGCCGACAGCTCCAGGCGGATGCCGTTGGGATCGAAGAAGTAGATGCTGTGGAAGATGTGGTGGTCGGTCACGCCCAGCACCTCGATGCCATGGGCTTCCAGGCGCTTCTTGGTGTTCTCCAGTTCCTCGACCGTGTTCACGCGGAAGGCGATGTGGTTGACCCACAGCGGCGTGTTGGGCGAGGGCTCGGCCTTCACGTCGTCGCCCAGGTCGAAGAAGGCGATGAACGAGCCGTCCCGCAGGCGGAAGAAGAAGTGCGTGTAGGGGCAGTACTCGCCCGTGCTGGGCACGTAGTCGCTCTGGATGATGTGGTAGAGCGGCAGGCCCAGGATGTCTTCGTAGAAGTGGCGCGTCTCTTCCGCGTCGCGGGCCTTGTAGGCGTAGTGGTGCAGCTGCTGGATGGCGGCAGGCGCGGGCAGGGTGGCCAGATCGGGCGTCGGGGCGGCATTCATGCGGTGTCTCCTCAAATGGATGGCTGCAATTCTACTATTCGTAATTGATTTACGTTAAGTTAATTTTTATGTGGGTGATTTGCGGTACATTCCGCAGTCACACCCATTCGTGCCGAGGTATTACTCCCATGCGCCTTTGAGCCTCTTCAAGCCGTTCCCCTGCCGCCCTTTGCGGGCCAGGTGGTTGCATGTCTTGCCTGGAGTGCTTTTGCATGGCGACACCTTCACGGGGCGAATCCGCCCATGGCAGCCGCAGCGCTGCCGCAGCCTCGGCTGCTGATTTCCCATCATCATCATCTTCTTCTGCTCCTTCATCGCAGGCCCCTGCCGGGCAGGGCAATGCGGCGCCCGGCGCGGGTCAGGCCGTGCTGCAGTTCGCCGAGGTTGGCTGGAGCCCGCCTGGCGGCCAGGCCCTGTGGGGCCGTCCGCTGACGGTGTCCCTGGGCCCGGGCGTGACGGGCATCGTGGGTGCCAACGGTTGCGGCAAGAGCGTCTTCCTGCGGCTCGCGGCGCGCGCGCTGCAGCCCGCCAGCGGCGCCGTTCTGGGCGATCCTTCGCTGCATGTGGTGGCGCAGGAGGTGGCTGCTGCGCCCCGTGCCACGGTGGCCGACGTCGCAGGGCTGGGGCCGGCGCTGGGCGCCCTGGCGCGGCTGGAGGCGGGCGAGGGCACGCCCGATGACCTGCTCGTGGCCGATGGGCGGTGGGACCTGCCCGCGCGCTGGCGGCAGGCGCTGCACGCGCTGGGGCTGGGCCACCTGCCGCCGGCACACGCCGCGCAGCGGCTCAGCGGGGGCGAGCGCATGCGCGTGGCGCTGGCGGGGGCTTTCCTGTCCGATGCCGAGCTGCTGGTGCTCGATGAGCCCACCAACCACCTTGACCGCGCGGGCCGGCGATGGCTGATGGAATCGCTGGCGCAGTGGCGGGGCGGCGTGCTGGTGGCCAGCCACGACCGCGAATTGCTGGGCGCGGTGGGCAGCATCGTGGAGCTGTCGCCCGCCGGGCTGCAGCGCTATGGCGGCCACTGGGGGCTGTACCAGGCCCAGCGCCAGGCCGAGGCCGCCGCCGCCCAGGCCGCGCTGGACCACGCGCGCACCGAGCGCGAGCAGGGCCTGCGGGCGCTGCAGCGCGAGCATGACGCCCAGCAGCGCCGCGCGGCACGCGGGCGCGCGGAGGGGCGCACCACCAACCAGGCGTCCATCCTGCTCGACCGCCGGAAGAACAGCGCACAGGCCCACGCCGGCCGCGAGCACGAGCGGCAGCAGCAAGAGCGCCAGCGGCTGAACGAGGCCGTGCGCGAGGCTGCCCTGCGCGTGCCCGCGCAGGCAGCCGCGGCGCTGGTGCTGCCGCAAAGCGCCGTGCCGGCGGGCAGGCAGGTGCTGGCGTTCGAGCAGGTGCAGGTGCCGCATGCCCCACCGGGCTTGCCTGCGCTGAACGGCGTGTGGAGTGGCCCCGTGCGCATAGCGATCACCGGGCCCAATGGGTGTGGCAAGAGCAGCCTGCTGCGGCTGGTCGCGGCGCCGGATGGCGTGCCTGAAGGCGGTGTGCGGCGCGGCGTGCGGGCCGCCTGGCTGGATCAGCACAACACCGCCGCGCTGCCCCCGCAATGCAGCGTGCTGGATCGGCTGCGGGCACTGGGCTCGCCGCTGCCCGAAGCCGCGCTGCGCACGCACCTGGCACAACTCGGGCTGGATGCGGACAAGGTGCATCGCCCGGCCGGTGTGCTCAGTGGCGGCGAGCGCATCAAGGCCGCGCTGGCCTGCGCCCTGTGGTCGTGCGAGCCCGCGCAGATGCTGCTGCTCGACGAGCCCACGAACCACCTGGATGTGGATGCCGTGGACGCCTTGCAGGCCGCGCTGGGGGCCTTCACGGGCGCGTTGGCCGTGGTGTCGCACGACACCGCCTTCCTGCGCGCGCTGCGGCCGGACGTGGTGTGGGCCTGGCGGCCGCAGGGCTGGGACCTGGACGCCTCGCTGGACGCCGCCTGAATACACCCTCGGGCAGCTTGCACCCCGCTGGATGGGGTGTGCGCAATGAAGAAAAAAGCCACCCGCTGCGCTGAGGCTGCGGGTGGCTTTCGGGCAAGGCGCCAGCGGCGCCCTGCGGGCAGTGACGACCGTGATTACTGCTTCACGGCTTCGATCTGCACCACCAGGCGCACGTTCTTGGGGAAGCCCCACTCCACGCCGTAGTTCATGCCCCACTGGGTGCGGTCGATCGTGGCCTCGAAGTCGCCACCGCACACTTCGCGCTTGAGCATGGGGCTGTCATAGCAGTTGAACTGCGTGGCCTTGAGCGTGACGGGCGCGGTCTTGCCCAGCAGCGTGAGCTGGCCGGCCACTTCGCTGACCTTGTCGCCGTTGAAGCTGAACTTGTCGGACACGAACTTGATGGTGGGGTGCTTGGCGGCATCGAACAGGTCGGCGCTTTGCAGGTGCTTGTCGAACGGGGGCGTGCCCGAGTTCACCGAGGTGGTGTCGATGGTGATGTCCACCTTGCCGGACTTGGCCGCGCGGTCGAACTCCACGGTGCCTTGCTTCTTGTCGAAGCGGGCGCGGTTCGTGGTCGTGCCGAAGTGGCCGATCTCGAACGTCACGAAGGTGTGCGTGGGGTCGATGGCGTAGTTGGCGGCCTGCGCGGCGCCGGCGGTCATTGCGGTGGCAGCGGCCACGGCGAGCAGGGAGAACAGGGACTTGCGCATGGGTAAATACTCCTGGAGCAGTGGTGGAAAGAAAAGGAAGGAAAAAAGGAAAGAAATCAGCGATTCAATGCCGTGCGACGCGGGGATCGGGCACGTTCAAGCCAGCGCTCCCGCACAAGGGCCGCCCCGCTGCGCTGGCAGCGTCCCCCTCCCGCGTTGCGTAGCAATGCGAGAGAGGGGAAGGCGCGAAGCGACTCCGGGGGAGCTTCATTCAAATCTTGCCCACGCCGGTGAGCGCGAGCTTGAATTTCACGGTCACGTCGTCGGCCACCATCGAGGTGTCGGCCCACTCGTTCTCACCGATCTTGAACGCCAGGCGCTTGATGGGCAGCGTGCCTGTGGCGGTGGTGCTGGCCCCGCTTTGGGTCAGCGTGACGGGCACCACCACGTTCTGCGCCGTGCCCTTGATGGTGAGCTTGCCCGCCACCTCGAACTTGCCGCCACCCAGCGCCTTGATGGCGGTGGATTCGAACTGCGCCTGCGGGAACTTCCCCACGTTGAACCACGTGGGCTTGGGCAGCTCGGCATCGGTCTCGCGCGATCCGAGCGTGGCGCTGCCGGTATCGACCGTGAACGCGATCTTGCTGGTGGCCGGCTTGGCCGGGTCGAACGCCACCTGGGCGCTGAACTTCTTGAAGTGGCCGTCCAGCGGCACGCCCATCTGGCGGGCGGTGAACTGCACTTCGCTTTGGGCGGGCACCAGTTGTTGCTGGGCCAGGGCGGCCTGGGCGCCCACGGCCAGGGCGGCGCCCAGCACGATGTGGGACAGGGTGGAAGAAGACAGATTCATTCGAAAACTCCGTTCAAAAGACAGAAAAGAGAAGGTGGGGCGGTCGGCTGGTGTAAGACAGGGGCGCGCATCCGCCAGTGCGCCCGTGGAGCCGGCTCTGCCGGGCCTGCGGGTGCGGTCCCCTCCCGCCGAACAGGGAGACGGCGCGAAGCGGCTCGGGGCCCGCCTCATCCACCAGGCAGCATGCGGGCGAGCAGGCCGTCGCGGTCCACGATCTGGTGCTTGAGCGCGCCCGCGATGTGCAGCACCACGAGGCCCGCCATTGCAAATGCGGTGTACTGGTGCCAGGGCTTGATGGCCTCGGCCAGCTCCTTGCTCACGGGCACGAAGTCGGGCAGCTGCCACAGGCCCAAGAACACGATGGGGAAACCGGCGGCCGAGCTGTAGGCCCAGCCGATCAGCGGCACGGCGAAGAACAGCGCATAGAGCAGCCCGTGCGTGGCGTGGTGCGCCAGCTTCTGCCAGCCGGGCATGGCCTGCTCGATCGCTGGCGGCAGTGCGGGGGGGCGGTGCGTGGCGCGCCACAGCAGGCGCAGCACCGACAGCACGAGGAGGGTGACACCCGCCCACTTGTGCCAGTTGTAGAGCTTGAGCCGCTGCGGCGAGAACGGCAGGCCCGTCATGTAGATGCCCACGCCAAACAGGCCGATCAGCGCCAGGCCCAGCACCCAGTGCAAAAGCATGGCGGTGCGCGTGTAGCGGCGGGGCGTTGCGGCGGCCGGGAAGGCGGTGGTGGCAGGGGCAGTCATCTGGGAGCAAAAAGCAAAGCGGGTGGTCAGGTGGAGGCGCCGGGCCAGCGCCTCTCGGCCAAGGCTGACATTCGTCAAGCAATGGGGCAGTGTAGAAAGCCGTCACCGCATTCGGTTTCAGGCAGATTGATGCTTCAATTCAAAAAAAATGAATTGAGAGGGCCTGAGCGCTCAAAGTTCCCCAATGCTGTGCGGCTTGTGCATGGCCCGGGGACGGGGGAGGCGCTGGGCATGGGGAATGCCCCATCAGGGTGCATGCCGAGGGACTGAAACCGCGGCGGGGCGCGTGGTGGCGGTTACCGCAAGCGCGCACGGCGCGGTGCGGCGGCCTGCCTTGAGAAAAGGGAGAGGCCGGGGTGCTTACTGGCCGAGCGCGGCCTTCTTCCAGGCCTCGGCGGCAGCGGCCTCGTCCCCGCGCTTTTCGGCCAGTTCCGCCAGATGGCGCCAGGCGCTCGCCCGCAGGCTGGTGTCGGCGAGCTGCTGCGCCGCCTGGGTGAGCAGCTGCTGGGACTTGCCCCACAGCTGGCGCTTGAGGCAGGCCATGCCCGCCAGGTACTGCAGGCGCGCATCGCGCGGGTTGGCCTGGTGCGCGGATTCGATGCGGGCCAGCCAGGGCGCGTCCAGTGCGTCCAGCCCGGCTTCGAGCGCGCGTACCAGCTTCAGCGCATGGTGCTCGGCCAGTGCGTCGGGCAGGTCCACCATGCGTTCCCACACCGGAAGCAGCCAGGCGCGCACCTGGGTGGCATCGCCGCCCAGGGCGGCCAGCCGCTGGGCGGCATGGATGGCGAGTTCGGGCATGTTGCGCTCGGAGGACTCCAGCGACATCCAGATCTGCTGCAGCTGCGCGGTGTCGTGCGCGCTGTTGATGAGCTCGGTGGCCAGGCCGCGCACGATGCTCTGGGCCGCGGCGGGCGAGAACGCGCGGTGCTTGCCCAGCAGGCGCGCGGTATCGAGCGCCTCCTGCGTCTGCCGTGCCAGCCGGGTCGCCTTGAGCTTGATGCGCAGCGACAGCGTGCGCCGCGCCGCGCCCTGGGGCAGGGCGGCCAGGCGGTCGAGCGCCGCGCCCGCATCGCGGTCGTCCAGCGACCAGCGGGCCGCGCGCATCTGCGTGCCTTCGCGCATTTCCTGCTCGCTCACGGTGCCGCGCGCGGGGGCTTCCTGAAGCGCGTCCTGCAGGTGGCTCTCGCGCGTGGCGCTGTCCTGCAATGCGTGCGAGGCCTCGGCCGCGATCATGTGGGCCAGGGCGCGCAGCTGGCGGCCGTGGGGCACGGCCTCGCCGGCGGCGCCCAGCGCATGTTCCTGCGACAGCGCGGCCACCGCCGCCTTGCGCGAGCGGATGAAGCGCCCGCCGAGCATGTGGGTCAGCGCATCGAGCAAGGCCGCGTGCATGGCGCGCTCCTTTTGCTGCACGCGCCAGCGGCGGGCCTGGTGGGGCAGTTCCAGCAGGGCGGCCAGCGCGCGCAGCGCCGCGTACACGGTGACGAAACCGCCCACCAGCAACAGCACCACCATGTTCAGCGACAGGTCGATGCGGTAGGGCGGCCAGTACAGGGTGACGGTGCCCTGGTTGTTGCCCGCGAACAGCGCGGCGGCCACGGCCACGCCAAACAATGCCAAAAGCCAAAGTGCTGCGCGCATGTCGTCAGTCCGTTATTCCACCGCGCAAGGCGGCGCCCGCAGCCCGTGGCACGGGCGCGGTCCAGGCGAGCGCCACCGTGGAACTGGCTGTGCCAGGCCACCGGTGGCGTCCCCCTCCCGCAGGAGAGGGGGAAGGCGCGAAGCGACTCAGGGGGTGATTCATTTACCTTCCCGCTGCGGCAGTGGCCAGCGCGGACAGGGTTTCGTCCAGGCGCGGCTGCTCGGCCGCCTTCATGCTGGCCTGGGCCGTCTGCAGCGTGCTGGCCGCGTTCTGCGTGCGCCGCGAGGCCGGGTCGAAGTACTTGTTCAGCGCCACGGTGGCGGCGGCCAGGTCGGCCCGGGCCGAGTCGAACTGGCGCGCGAGAACGCCCAGGCGGGCGTTGAGCAGCTTGAGCTTGAGGTTCTCGCGCAGGAAGAAGGTCTGTTCGGGCGCCAGAAGGATCGCCTCGGGCTGGTCGATGCGGCTCACCCGCACCAGCCCCCGGGCCTCGTCGCGCACCACTTCCCAGCTGCGCTGCAGCGCAGCCTGCCACCAGGCCATGCCGCCGGTGGAGGCCGGCATGCCGCCCGGCGCCGGGGGCGCGGCCGACAGGCGCCGCGTGGCGGCGGCCTGGGCCACCGCATTGAGCACGGGCAGCTCGTCCACCTGGCGCACCAGGTCGTCCAGGCGGGCCAGCAGGCCGGCGGTGTCGGTGACGGTGGCGCGGGTCAGGCGGTCCAGGTCGCGGCCGATGGCGCGCTGCACGGGCGCCAGCCGGGGCTGGGCGGCGCGCTCGATGCGCAGGTTGGCGCTTTTGAGCGCGGCCACCAGGGGCTCCAGGCTGCCGGTGAGCTGTGCCTGCTGCTGGGCCAGGCGGATAGCGGATTCGATGTCCACCACCAGGTTCTCGTCGCGCGAGCGCGACAGGCTCTGCATGAGTTCCTCGAGCTGGCTGCGTTGCAGCGCCACCTCGCTCACCCGCGCCTCGGCCACCGACAGGCGGGCGGCCGTCTCGCGCACCAGCTCTTCGGCCTGGCGGGCCATGGTGCGGGCCTCGATCGCCTGCGCACCCGAGTCCGCAGACTGCCGGGCGAGCTGCTCCTGGATGGAGCTGAGTTTTTGCCACAGCAGGCCGCTGCTGACCAGTGCCGCCGCCGCCACGGTGCCCAGCAGCAGCGTCACGGCGCCGCCCCGGCCGGGAGCGGGTGTCGGCGCGGCGTGCGAAGGCGCGGGGCCCGCTGCGGGTGCGCCCACGGGCGCCGCCACGGGGGCTGCGGCGGGTGCAGGGGGCAGATCGTTGGGGGGCACGGAACTCATGCCGCCGATTCTATCGAGGCCACCACGTCTTCCAGGGCCGGACGGCATTCCCGCACGGCGCCAAAGCCCGCCGCACGGGCCGCCTCGGCGATGCGCGGGTGCGTGGCCAGCGCCTGCGCGGCGCCCCAGGGCTGGCCGGGCAGGGCCTCGGCCAGGTGGCCCACGGCTTCGGAACTGCTCAGCAGCCAGAGGGAACCATCGTGCGCCGCCTGTTGCGCCAGCGCCACCTCGTGCGCTGAAAAGCGGGGCGCGCCGCGTTGGTAGGCCACCACAAACTCCACCGTGCCGCCCGCTGCCTCGATCTGGCGGGCCAGCCAGTCGCGGCCGCTGCCCTGGGCGGACTCAGGCACGCTGCCGGATCTTCCGCGCACGATCAGCACACGGTCGCCGGGCCGTACCTGCGCGGCCACCTGCTGCCACAGCGCTTCCGAGTCGAACTGCGGCGCATCGGGCGCCGGACCGTCGATGCAGGCCGAGGGCACGCCGGCCTGCTCCAGTGCGCGCGCCGTGCCGGGGCCAGGTGACCATGCTCTTGTTTTGATAGCTGCCAGCGCTTTTCCATCCAGCGCTGGAGGCCTACTGGATCCAAAAAAATGGGCCACGGCATTGCCACTGACAAACATCAGGGCGCGGTACTGCGCAAGGTGGGCCCTGGCCCGGGCGAGCGCCTGCCGCGCAGCGGGGTCGCGGCAGGGGCCGATGGCGATGAGCGGCAGCGCCACGGCGCCGATGCCGTGCGCGCCCAGCATCTCCACCCAGTGCGCGGCCTCGCGGGCGGGCCGCGTGACGATCACCCGGGGCGAGGGCATGGGCGCC
This sequence comes from Acidovorax sp. GW821-FHT10E03, assembly GCF_059415205.1. Lineage (NCBI taxonomy): Bacteria > Pseudomonadati > Pseudomonadota > Betaproteobacteria > Burkholderiales > Comamonadaceae > Acidovorax > Acidovorax sp. GW821-FHT10E03. The sequence continues at coordinate 73,385 of NZ_JBWKMU010000013.1, forward strand.
TCAGGGTTGTGGAAGGCTGGCGGGGTCCGCGCCCCGTGCGCCGCCCGCGCGCAGGCGCTGGGCAATCGCGTCGCCCAGCGCTTCGGCCTGCGCCAGTGTGCCGACGGGGGCGCTGGCCTGCGCGCGCACCAGCGGGGCCTGGCCGTCCGGGTCGCCCCAGGCGGCATCGAGCTGCAGCACGCCGGCGGCCAGCGTGCCGTGCGCCGCCAGCGGCATCGAGCAGCTGCCGCCCATGGCGCGGCTCACGGCGCGCTCGGCGGCCACGGTCAGCCAGGTGGGCTGGTGGGCCAGCGGCGCCAGCGCGTCGATCAGGTCTTGCCGGTCGCTGCGCACCTCGATGCCCAGCGCGCCCTGGCCCGCCGCGGGCAGCATGGCCGTGGGCTCGAACGTGGCGCGGATGCGGGAGGCGAGCCCCAGGCGTTTCAGGCCCGCCGCCGCCAGCACGATGGCGTCGTACTGGCCTTCGTCCAGCTTGCGCAGGCGTGTGTCCAGGTTGCCGCGCAGCGGCTCGATCCTCAGGTCGGGCCGCAGGGCCTGCAGCAGCACCTGGCGGCGCAGGCTGGAGGTGCCCACCACCGCGCCCTGGGGCAGGGCGTCGAGGTTTTCATAACGGGGCGAGACAAACGCATCGCGCGGGTCTTCGCGCTCCATCACGCAGGCCAGGGCAAAACCCTCGGGCAGCTCCATGGGCACATCCTTGAGCGAGTGCACGGCGATGTGCGCGCGGCCTTCTTCCAGCGCCACCTCCAGCTCTTTCACGAACAGACCCTTGCCGCCCACCTTGCTCAGCGACCGGTCCAGGATCTGGTCGCCCTTGGTCGTCATGCCCAGCAGCTCCACCGTGTGGCCCCGTGCGCGCAAAAGGGCCTGTACATGCTCGGCCTGCCACAGGGCGAGACGGCTTTCGCGCGTGGCAATGACGATGGTGAGGGGTGTCTGGGGCATGCTCAAGTTCGTAACCTGTTTGTAATCATTCAGGGGCGGGCGATGCTAGCATGCGCCCGCACTGGGGCTGGTGCGGCCCGGGGGCATGCCGGGCGGACGGCGCCGGCGATCCCCCCCATCCCATTCCGGAGACCACCGCATGAAACGATCCGACAAGGACCAGCCCCTGATTGACGACATCCGCCTGCTCGGCCGCATTCTGGGCGACGTGATCCGGGAGCAGGAGGGCGTGGCCGCGTATGAGCTGGTGGAGCAGGTGCGCAAGCTGTCGGTGGCGTTCCGCCGCGATGCCGATCAGGAGGCCGACCGCGCGCTCAAGAAGCTGCTCAAGTCCCTGTCGGGCGACCAGACGGTGAGCGTGATCCGCGCCTTCACCTACTTCAGCCACCTGGCCAACCTGGCCGAAGACCGCCACCACATCCGCCGCCGCGCCGTGCACGAGCGCGCGGGGGACACGCAGGAGGGCAGCATCGAGGTGGCCCTGTCGCGCCTGCGCTGGGCGGGTATCGCTCCCAAGACGATTTCGCAGACGCTGGCGGGCAGCTACGTGGCCCCGGTGCTCACGGCCCACCCCACCGAAGTGCAGCGCAAGAGCATTCTGGATGCCGAGCGCGACATTGCCCAGCTGCTGGCCGTGCGCGACGACATCCAGGTGCGTGCCCAACTGTACAACAGCGCCAAGGACGCGCTCACCCCGCGCGAACTGGCTGCCAACGAAGCCCTGCTGCGCGCCCGTGTGGCCCAACTGTGGCAGACGCGCCTCTTGCGTTACAGCAAGCTCACCGTGGCCGACGAGATCGAAAACGCGCTCTCTTATTACGAGGCCACCTTCCTGCGCGAGATCCCCAAGATCTACGCCGACCTGGAGAACGAGCTGGGCCAGTACCCCGTGCACAGCTTTCTGCGCATGGGCCAGTGGATCGGCGGCGACCGCGACGGCAATCCCAACGTCACCGCGCAGACCCTGCAATACGCACTGGGCCGGCAGGCCGAGGTGGCCCTGCGCCACTACCTGACCGAGGTGCACTACCTGGGCGGCGAGCTGTCGCTGTCGGCGCGCCTGGTGCAGGTGTCCGCCGAGATGGAGGCCCTGGCCCTGCGCTCGCCCGACACCAACGAACACCGCCAGGACGAGCCCTACCGCCGCGCGCTCACGGGCATCTACGCCCGCCTGGCGGCCTCGCTCAAGGAACTGACCGGCGGCGAAGCCGCGCGCCATGCGGTGGTGCCGCAGAACCCCTACGGCAGCGCCGAGGAGTTCCTGGCCGACCTGCGGGTGATCGAAGCCTCGCTGCAATCGCACCATGGCGAGGCCCTGGCGGGCGAACGCCTGCACCCCCTGATCCGCGCCGTACAGGTGTTCGGCTTCCACCTGGCCACGGTGGACCTGCGCCAAAGCTCCGACAAGCACGAGGAGGTGGTGGCCGAACTGCTGGCCAAGGCGCGCATCGAGCCCCACTACGCGGGCTTGCAGGAAGCCGCCAAGCGCGCGCTGCTCATCAAGCTGCTGAACGACGCGCGCCCGCTGCGCGTGGTGGGCGCTGAGTATTCCGCACACGCAAAGGGCGAACTGGCCATCTTCGAAACCGCCCGCGTGATGCGCGAGCGCTTCGGCCACGAGGCCATCCGCCACTACATCATCAGCCACACCGAAACGGTGAGCGATTTGCTCGAAGTGCTGCTCTTGCAGAAGGAAGTGGGCCTGATGAACGGCACGCTCGATGCCGAGTCGCGCAACCACCTCATCGTGGTGCCCCTGTTCGAAACCATCGAAGACCTGCGCAATGCCGCGCCCATCATGCGCGAGTTCTATGCGCTGCCCGGCGTGGCCGCCCTGGTGCAGCGCAGTGGCGGCGAGCAGGACATCATGCTGGGCTACAGCGACAGCAACAAGGACGGCGGCATCTTCACCAGCAACTGGGAGCTGTACCGCGCCGAGATCGCCCTCGTCGAACTCTTCGACGAACTCGCCACCAGCCATGGCATCCAGCTGCGCATGTTCCACGGCCGGGGCGGCACCGTGGGCCGGGGCGGCGGCCCGAGCTACCAGGCCATCCTGGCGCAACCCCCCGGCACCGTGCGCGGCCAGATCCGCCTTACCGAGCAGGGCGAAGTCATCGCCTCCAAATATGCCAACCCCGAGATCGGCCGACGCAACCTGGAAACCCTGGTGGCTGCCACGCTCGAAGCCACGCTGCTGCAGCCCACCAAGCCCGCCACCAAGGCGTTCTTGGACGCCGCCGCGCAGCTCTCGCTGGCCAGCATGGGCAGCTACCGCGCGCTGGTGTACGACACCCCGGGCTTCACCGAATACTTCTTCAACTCCACGCCGATCCGCGAGATCGCCGAACTGAACATCGGCTCGCGCCCCGCCAGCCGCAAGGCCAGCCAGAAGATCGAAGACCTGCGCGCCATCCCCTGGGGCTTCAGCTGGGGCCAGTGCCGTTTGACGCTGCCCGGCTGGTACGGCTTTGGCTCGGCGGTCGATGCGTTCGTGAACCTGGAAGGCAAGGACCCCAAGACCCAGCTGGCCCTGCTGCAAAAGATGTACCGCCAGTGGCCGTTTTTCCGCACGCTGCTGTCCAACATGGACATGGTGCTGGCCAAGAGCGACCTGGCGCTGGCCTCGCGCTACAGCGAACTCGTGACAGACGCGCGCCTGCGCAAGAAGGTGTTCACCAGCATCGAGGCCGAATGGCACCGCACGGCCGAGGCGCTCACGCGCATCACGGGCGACAAGCAGCGCCTCACGCACAACGCGGCGCTGGCCCGCTCCATCAAGCACCGCTTTCCGTACATCGACCCGCTGCACCACCTGCAGGTGGAACTGGTGCGCCGCTGGCGCGCGGGGCAGGGGGATGAGCGGGTGCAGACGGGGATTCACATCTCGATCAACGGGATCGCTGCGGGGCTGCGCAACACGGGCTGAGGTCGTCGGCTTCCCTGGGGGGCGGTGGCGCCCTTTGCAAGATGCGGGCAGGCCCGATAGCATGGGCCCAGGGGGGAGAGGACACGCGGGCAGATCGCCGGCCGCCTCTTCGGACGGGTGCGGGGAATCTGGAGGCTGCCGGGCAGGCTCCAGGCGGCATCCTCGCGGTCGCTTCAGGGTGGGAGGCATGGCTTGGGCATTGATCTTGCGTTCTGGCGGCTGTTGCTGTCCCGGCGGCTGGAGGCCGTGGCGAGGGCCGACGCGATGCGTGCCATTCGCGAAGGGCTGCTCTGGGTCCTGCCGTGCCTGATGGTGTCGGCCGTCCTGCTGGTGCTGTCGGTGCTGGCGCGCATGCTGGGCCTGCCGGCCTCCGTGGCCGACTTGCTGGCGGACCTGCACGGGGAGATCAGCCGCATCCTGCCGCTGCTGATCACCGCCTCCATCGGCTACATGCTGGCCATCCGCCACCGGTTGCCACGCTTGCCGGTGGCCTTTCTGTGCTTCGTCCATGCCGCGCTCGCCGCCTACCTGCTGCGCGGCCATCCGCGGGCGGCGGCCACGCTGGTGCTGTTCATCGCGATTGCCGCCCCGCTTGTCACCGTGCCGCTGATGGCCTGGCTGATGCGGGTGCGCGGGCTGCGGGTCGCGCGCATGGCCCAGGTCAGCGAGAACGTGGAGGACGCCATGAACATGGTGGTTCCCGGCATCGCCACCACCGCGCTGCTGGTGGTCGTTCTGGCCTTGCTGCAGCAGTGGGAGGGGCTGGTGCACTGGCGCCTGCCCATCGATGTGGCCAACCCCGATCAGTCCTATCTCAACGCCGTATTGCTCACGGGCCTGAATTCGCTGCTGTGGTTTTTTGGCATCCACGGCTACCACGCGCTGCAGCCGCTGTTCCAGTCCCTGGACCAGGCCGTGGGCTGGAACGCCCTGGCCCTGCTGGCCGATCAGGTGCCGCAGCATCCCCTGAACGCGGGCCTGCTGGGGGCATTTGCCTTCATCGGCGGCTCGGGCGGAACCTTGTCGCTGGTGCTGGCCGTGCTGTGGCGCGCCCGCAGCCCCGGCCTGCGCCTGCTCGCGCTGGCGAGTCTGCCGATGGCGCTGCTGAACGTGAACGAGCTGCTGCTCTTCGGCATCCCGCTGATCCTGAACCTGCGGATGCTGCTGCCGTTCCTGGCCGTGCCCGCCCTCAATGCCTGTCTGGCGCTGGCGGCCGTGCAGGCGGGCTGGGTGTCCGTGGCCAGCATGCCCATGCCGCTCAATGCGCCGGTCGTCTTCAATGCCTATGTCAGCACCCAGGGCGACTGGGGCGCGGTGGCCCTGCAGCTGGCGCTGGTGCTGCTCGGCGCCTGCCTGTATGGGCCTGCGGTGCGCTCGCTGGAGCGCCACAACGAAACCACCGTGCACCTGCCCGGGCTGGACACCACCTTCACCCGCCTGCAGGAGGAGGGAAGCCTCTATGCGCGCGATCCCGTGGTGGTCGCACAACAAGGCCAGGCACGCCGCGAGGAACTGCTGGCCCAGGTGCGCCGCATGGGGGACTACGAATTCTTCCTGGAGTACCAGCCCCAGGTGTCGCTGCGCACCGGCCGGTGCACGGGCTGCGAGGCCTTGCTGCGGGCCCGCGATTCCCGGGGCCGCGTCCAGCCCCCCGGGGCGTTCCTGGCCTGGCTGTCCGAGGCGGGCCTGATGAAGGATGTGGACCTGTGGGTGGCGGCTGCGGCGCTGCGGCAGTACCGGCGCTGGCGCAACGCGGGCTTCGAGCTGCCCATTTCCATCAACATCACGGGCCCCACGCTCATGTCGCAGGAGCACTGCATCCGTCTGGTGGACCTGATCGCGCCAGCGGCCGGCTGCATCAGCATCGAGCTGACCGAGGATGCCCTGGCCGCGGATGTCTTCGGAATGCGCAACGCCATCGCCCGTGTGCACGCTGTGGGCGCGAAGGTCTCCATCGACGACTTTGGCACCGGCTACTCATCCCTGAGCTACCTGCATGCCTTCGAGGTCGATACGATCAAGATCGACCGCAGCTTCGTGCTCGCCAGCGCGCAGGCGCAGGGAGGGCGGGTGCTGGAAGGCCTGCTCAACTTCTGCCAGGGGCTGGGCTGCGGCATCGTGGTGGAAGGGGTCGAGACCGCCGAGCAGCTGCAACGGCTGCCCCGGACCATGGACCTGGAGGTGCAGGGCTGGTATTTCGGCCGGGCGGTGCCTGCAGACGAGCTTCCCGCGTTCGTGCAGCAGCGCCTGGACCTCAGTCCCCCAGCAACTCCCCCACCGCCTTCAGATCCTCCACCCGGTCGCACACCGCCTTGACGGCCATCATCACCGGGATGCCCAGTAGCAGGCCCCACAGGCCCCACAGCCAGCCCCAGGCCAGCACGCTGACGAACACGGCCACGGGGCTCATGCTGCTGGTGCGGCTGGTGAGCCAGGGAGTGAGCAGGTTGCCCACCAGGGTATGGATGACCAGCGACGCGCCGCCGATGGCCAGCGCCATGTCCAGGGTGCCGAACTGCAGGAAGGCCACCAGGGCCGATGCGCCGGTGACCAGGGCCGAGCCGATGTAGGGCGCGAGGTTGAGCACCCCGGCCACCACGCCCCACACGGCCGCGTTCTCCAGGCCCAGGGCCCAGTAGGCCAGGCCCGTGGCCACGCCCACCAGGGCGCTGGTGAGCACCTGCACCAGCAGGTAGCGCTGGATCTGGTTGGTGATGTCTTCCAGCACGTGGATGGTGACCTTGCGCCGTTCCAGGCTGGTGCCCGCGATGCGCAGCAGCTTGTTGCGAAACAGGTTGCCGGAGGCCAGCGCGAAGAAGGTGAGGAAGACCACCACGGTGAGCTGGCCCAGGGCCGACATCAGCCCCATGGTGCCGCTCCACAGGTAGTCGCGGATGTTGAACGGAGGGCGCTCCACCACCACGCGCTGCACGCCCCGCCGGGTGGGGCTGGCGGCGCTGTTTTCGTTGGCGGCCTGCTCGATCTGCGTGGCGGCCTTCTGCACGGTGTCGAGCGGGCTGCTGGTGCCTGCGCGCGCCTTGATGCTGTCGCGCACCTTCTTGGCGGCCACGGGCAGCGAGTCGACGAGCTGCGCGGCCCCGTCGCTCAGCGACCAGGCGGCGCTCGCCAGCCCGAAGACGATGGCGATGAGCAGCACGCCCGCGCCCAGCCAGCGCGGCACGTGGCAGCGCCGCAGGAGCTCGACGGCGGGCCGCAGCGCCGTGGTGAGCAGCAGGCTGAGCATGATGGGGATGAACACGGCGCTGGCCCAGTGCAGCAGCGCCACGCCGGCAAACAGGGCCAGCAGCGCGAGCGAAAGGTTGCGCACGTCCACGGGCATGTGGAGCATGAGCGGGCCGGTGAGGGGTGCGGTGGCTGCGGGCGCGCCGCTTGGCAGCTGCGCAGGCGGTGGGGGGCTGTCTTGGGTTGACCTGGCTTTGGCGGGTGGGGCCGCTTCGGCCGCTTGGGCCACTGGTGCGGGGCCGTCCGCCACAGGCGCGTGGGGGGGCAAGGTCGGGGCTGCGTCAGCGGCGGGGCTGTCTGGCTGTGGCGGCTCGGCAGCGGGTGCGGGCGGGGATGCAGGGGTGGGCTCGGTCATCATGCGCGGATTGTGATGGGACTCGGGCCTGCTGGGTTGTAGGTCGGGCTGACATGCAGCGTGTCGGCGGCGGGATGCTGCGGTTCGCACGCTCTGGCAGGTGGTTTGCCCCGCGACCCGCCAGCGGTGCCTGTGTGGCAGGGTTCGGCGCCCTGCCCGGTGGCATCAGCACAGCGGCAGCGGGCGCTTCTTGTTGAGTGCATCCACCGTGCCCAGCAGCTGCTGCCAGTAGGTGGGCAGTGACGACCACGAGGCGCCGATGGCCAGGTTGGTGGCATAGACCATGCCGGTGTTCAGGCGGGGCCGGTGGGCGTGCTTCACGGCGGCCTGCATGTCGGTGCAGGTGCTGGCGGTGTGAACCAGCATGGCCTGGGCGGTGTTGTCCTTGGCGTAGACCCAGGTGCTGGCGGGCTGGGGGTCTGTGGCCTGGTAGGCGGCGGCATTGCCTGCGTAGGTGACCAACGTGTCGGCCACACCCGCATAGGCCGCTACGGGGTAGGTGCCTGGGTTGCCGATCACGGTGGGCGCGTTGGGCGGCGTGGCGCCTTTGCTCATGCCCGAGGCCCGGGCCTTGGCGTAGTTGTAGACGTCCTGAAAGTACGCCAGCCGTGCGCTGTCGGTGGCCATGCCGTCCAGGAAGAAGCCGTCGAGCTGGTCGGGGTAGAGGCGGATGTAGTTGTCGATGGTGGCCTTCACGTCGGCCACCGAGCGCGACCCGCCGCTGCCCGAGGTGGCCACGTAGGCGACGACTTTGTTGGTAGTGCCCGCCACGGCCTTGAAGTCTTTGATGGCCGTAAGCAGGTCGTCGTCAACCTCGGAGTCCGCAGTCAGCACGCCGTCGCTGGCGCTGGCCACGGCGGTGATCTGCACGTCCGGGTAGCTGGCTGCGCCGCTGGTGAGGGTGGCCCAGGGCGACGAGGTGCCGCTGGCGCTGAAATACGCGGGCACCAGCACCTGCAGGTTTTTGTGGGTGGGGCGCACGTAGTACGTGAGGCTGTCGCCCGCCGTGTTGGCGCTGCTGGTGGCCGTGGCGCTGACCTGGAAGGTGGCGCTGGGCGGCAGGCTGCTCACGGTGAGCGTGGTGCTGGCCACGCTGGCCACGGTGGTGGGCGCCACGGGGGAGAAGGTGGCGGCTGCGGAGGGGCTGACAGTAAAGGTGACCACCGTGCCGTTGGGGGCTGCGCCGCCGTTGACGGTAACGTCGGCCGCCAGCGGCTCGGATGCGCCGGGTTCGAGCACGTTCTCGGCGGGCTGCACGAAATGCAGCGTGACGGGCGCGCTCGCGGGCGGCGGCGGGGCGGCCGTGTTGTTGTCCTTGTCCGTGGCGCCGCCGCAGCCCGCCAGAGCCGCAGTGAGGGCCATCAAGGACGCGAGGCGGTGGGTGCGGGTTGTGGTGAGCATGGTCGTGACGGAGTGTTGGTATGAATGGGTTGATTGTGAAGGTTCGTGCGGGCGGCTCCAAGGGCTGAAACGGCCGCTTTGACCGGGAAAAACGGCCTTGTTGCGCCGATTGCAGCAGGCGGGCGCCAGTACCATGGCCCACATGCCATCCTTCCTTCACCGCATTCCGGCCGCCGCAGCAGCCTTGCTGTGCGCAGCGCTGCTGGTCGGCTGCGGCACGCTGGACGTGCCGCGTGCCGACAACTACCCCGCCACCGGCCAGAAGAAAGCCCGTGCCGTGCACCACTGGGATGTGCTGGCGGGCGATGTGGCCGGGCGCGTGGCCGAAAAGATCGCGTCCTGGCCCGAGGGCGAATACCCGTTGTACGTCACGGTGGCGGACAACTCCAGTTTCAACCAGAGCTTTCTCAAGCTGCTCAAGGTGCACCTGCTGAACCGGGGCGTGGCGGTGTCCACGGTGCCCACGGCGGTGGAGCTGGAGGTGCAGACGCAGCTGGTGCAGCACGGGTCTGGCTCGCCGCGCGGCCTGCCCGTGCCCATGGCCGGCACCATCATCGGCACTGGCGTGGGCGTGTGGCGCGACTGGGCGGTGCACTATTCCGACCGTACCCTTTTGCCGGGTGTGGCCACGGCCTTGGGTGTGGGGGCCGGGGTGGCGCTGGACATGGCCCAGCTCTATACCCAGGGCGCCGCCGCGGGCGGACCCACGCGCACCGAGGTGCTGATCACATCCACGCTCAAATCGCGCGACAGGTACCTGGCCGGCACGGCCGATCTGTACTACATCGAGGGGGCCGACGCGGTGCTGTATCAGCCCGAGCGGCCGCCCGCGCCTGCACCGATGACGCCCGTCAAGACCTGGCGGGTGGTGGCGCCATGAAGGGGCTGTGGACGCCGCAACAAGCTCCCCGGGGCGCACGCGCCGCCAGCTGGTGGGCGGCCGCCGCTTTTGCGCTGGCGGGCCTGCAAGGCTGCGAGACCACCAACCCCATGCACAGCTACTACTACGGCGACCGGGCGGGCGGAATATCGCGCAGCAACCTCATCGAGCTGAATGAACGCGCCACCGATGCGCTGCTGCAGACCGCACCGCTGGACGCCCACCAGCCCGTGCTGGTGGCCACGCTGGTCAGCGTGGACCGGCTCACCGAATCGTCGCGGCTGGGCCGCATCTTCTCCGAGCAGATCGCGGGCCGCATGGTGCACCGGGGCCTGAAGGTGACCGAGGTGAAACTGCGCGAGAACCTGCTGCTGCAGCGCGACCAGGGCGAGCTGCTGCTGTCGCGCGAGGTGCGCGAGGTGAGCCAGGCCCAGGACGCGCAGGCGGTGGTGGTGGGCACGTACGCGGTGTCCACGTCGGTGGTGTACATCAGCCTCAAGCTGGTGAACCCCGTGGGCAACACCGTGGTGGCGGCGCACAACTATGCGGTGCCCATGGATGAAAACGTGCGGGCGCTGCTGGCCGGGAGGTAGCAGGGCGCTCGCAGGCCTCAACCGGATTTGATATTAATTTGATAGCTGCTTGCGCTTGTTTTATAAGCGCAAAGTGCCAATTTGACTTGGATTCTTGAACGTTCGACCCGACCGGGCGAGCCTTGCGAACTGGCGCTGCCTTCTCCCTTGCCAGGGATGCCAGGCAAGGGCCGCCCCGCAGCGAGGGCATCGCCCCCTTTCCCGAATCGCGTAGCGGTTCGAGAGAAGGGGGAAGCGGCAAAGCCGCTCGGGGGGATGTACTTAGTGCAGCATCAGTGCACCGGCCGTCTTGCTCTTGCCAGCGCGGGCGGGTGGGTTGCACAGGCCGCAGGTGAAATGGCGGTTCTCGTACAGCTCGGTCACGAACTGGCCGCTGCACTGGGCGCACTTGGTGCGGGTGAGCATGCCGGCATCCACGAATTTCACCAGACGCCAGGCGCGGGTGAACGACAGCAGGGGTTCGATCTCGGCCGTGGCCACCTGTTCGTTGTACAGGCGGTAGGCCTTGGTCAGCAGCTCCACCGAATCCAGGTCCACGCCCTTGGACAGGTATTCGTAGATGTTCAAAAACAGCGAGCTGTGGATGTTCTCTTGCCAGGTCAGGAACCAGTCGGTGGAGAAGGGCAGCTGGCCCTTCGATGGCGACTTGCCCGCGATTTCCTTGTACAGGCGGATCAGGCGCTCGTACGACAGCGTGGTTTCCGACTCCAGCACCTGCATGCGGGCGCCCATCTGGATCAGCATGGCGGCGCGTTCGATCTGCTTGGATTCGTTCAGAACGCTCTTGGCTGGGGCTTTGGCGGCGGTGGTGGAGGACATGGCGGGCTTTCGGCGAGAGAGATGGAGGGCGTTCGGTGCAAAGGTCTGGCGGTGGGCTCAGAGCACTTCGGACACGCGGCTGGCCATCAGGATGTTGGCGTGCAGCGTGTTGGTGGCCTCGTTGCCCACCTTCTTGGCCGAGTGGTTGGTGAGCAGGCTCCACACCAGGTTGTCGTCCACGCGGAAGCTGCAAAGAAGCGTGTTTCTGGAGGCCAGTTTCATCACTTGCGCCGCCGACAGCGATGCGAGAATATCGGCAGACTCCTCGTTCATGCCCAAGCGGAACACGGCCTCTGCCTTGTCCTGGCGAATCAGGGTCTGGGCCAGCATCAGGTAAGTGAGGTTGGCTTCGCGGATTTCAGCGAGGAGTTGTTCGTTGGTCATGGCGGCTTCCTTTGTTCCAGTTCCGGGTCTTGCGTGGTGGCCTGCTGTTTGCAGGTTTTCGCGATCCGTTGAAATGGATTGTGAAACCGCCCCAATCAAAAATTAAGTCGGGGTTTGGCTGTGCCGCGTGTCTGGTTCTGCGGTGGGCTGCGTAGGAATTTGCCCTACACGCACATCAGGTGCAGGCTGGCATTTCAGGCGGTGGTCGCTGCTGTGGCAGTGGGCCCAGGCTGCCCACTTCTGTTCATGGTTTTGATAGCACCCTCAAAACCATCTTTTTTGCACTTTTACAACCTGCGCTGCGGTGCTGGACGCTGGATCAGCCTTTTTCGACCGGGCGCGTGGGGTCTGAACACCACTCGCTCCAGCTGCCAGCAAACAATGCTGTCGGGCCGAGGCCGGCTATCTCCATGCCCAGCAGATTGGGCACGGCGCTCACGCCGCTGCCGCACTGGTGCACCACGGTGGCGGGGTCACGGCCGCCTAGCAGCGCTTCAAATTCAGAGCGCAGCACGTCAGCAGGCTTGAAGCGGCCATCCGCGCCGATGTTTTCGGCAAATGGGCGGTTCAGCGCGCCTGGAATGTGGCCGGCCACGGGGTCCAGCGGCTCCACCTCGCCCCGGTAGCGGGCACCTGCACGGGCGTCGATCACGGTCTGGCCGGGCTGCTGCAGGCGCGCAAGCACCTCGCTGGCCGTGGCCAGCTGGCGCAAGGGGGCGCCCAGCTGGAAATTGGTCTGGAAGTGCGCGGGCTCTTCGCCGCTGTTCACCGCCCCCCCGGCGGCCTGCCAGGCTTGCAGCCCACCGTCGAGCACGGCCACAGCATCGTGCCCCTCCCACTTGAGCATCCACCACAGGCGGCCACAGTAGTTGGCGCCCTGGCGGTCGTACACCACGGCCTGCATGCCATTGGCAAAACCTACGCTGGACAGCCACATTGCAAAACGCTCGCGGCTGGGCAGGGGGTGGCGCCCACCGGATGCCGGCTGGTCGGCTTCCTGGGCGGTCAGCGTGCCGTGAGCTCCGGGGGCACCGTGTTTGGCGCTGAGGTCGTTGTCAAGGTTGGCGTACACCGCGCCGGGGATGTGCGCCTGTGCGTACTGCTGTGCACCGGCTGTGGGTTGCATCAGTTCGAAGCTGCAGTCAAACACCATCAGCGGCGCACCGCTGGCGATCAGGGATTGCAGGTCGGGGGCAGAGATGAGCGTGGTGTAGGTGGTCATCGGCAGAAAATGGGCAAAGTAACGGAGTGCGTCGAAAGGGGCTCCATTGTGGCCATCCCGGTGGAGCGTGTCCTCGTCTGGCCGTATCTGTTTTTGTATCCGTCAGTGTTCTTCGGCAGGTGCCCCGGGCGCAGCCCGCGCGCGCAGGATGGTGGCAACGATGCCGCTGCCCACGATGAGGGCCATGCCCAACCAGCCGATGGGCGGGATCTTGTCGCCAAACAGCAGCACGCTGTAGACGGCGGCGAACACGATGCCTGAATACTGCAGATTGGCCACCACCAGCGTGCCGCGCTGGGTCTTGGCGCTGGCGTAGGCCTTGGTCATGCACAGCTGGCCGCCCGCGGCCAGCACGCCGATGGGCAGCAGCCACAGCGCCTGCCAGCCCGGCCAGGCCGAGGTGCCGGTGAACAGCATGGCCACGCCGCCCGCCACCGCCGAGCCGACGGCGAAGTAGAAGACGGTGCGCGACTCGGGCTCGCCCAGGCGCGACAGCGCCACCACCTGCATATAGGCAAACGCAGCCGTCAGGCCCGACATCAGCCCGATCAGGCCGGCAAAGGCCTGGTTCTGGTCCAGGCTGGGGCGCAGCATCAGCACCACGCCCACGAAACCGACCAGCACGGTGAGTACCAGCGGGCCTTGCAGGGCCGGGCGCGGGGTGGCTGGCGAGGGGCGCCAGGCCAGCAGCGTGCCCCCGATCAGGAAGGCGGCGATCCACACGCTGCTCATGTAGTTGAGCGTCATGGCCGTGGCCAGGGGCAGGTGGGCGATGGCGAAGAACCAGGCTCCGAGCGAGGTCACGCCCACCAGGCTGCGCCAGGCGTGCATGCCGGGGTATTGCGTCGCCAGCGTCACCTTTTGCGAGCGCGCCAGCAGCCACAGGATGAACATGCCGATCAGGCCCCGGTAGCACACCAGCTCGGCCGAGTTGAAAAAGTCCGACGCGATCTTGACGCACACGCCCATGCTGGCAAACAGGAACGCGGCCAACACCATCCAGAGGGCTTGCATCGGGTTGTGGTCTCTCGAGGCGCGCCGTGGGGCGCAGAAATGAAAATAGCTGCCAGCGCTTATTTTTTAAGCACTGGCAGCTATTGTAATGAGAGCAGACCATGGTGGGCCTGCGGATTGGCGGGGTTTTGCCGCCGTATTCAGCGTTTTGGCGTTGCCGGGTCGATGGTGTCCGAGCCCATCGCCTCGCGGTACCACTCGTGGAAGTGCTGCATGCCGTCTTCCATGGGGCTTTGGTAAGGGCCCACTTCGTTGTCGCCACGGGCCAGCAGGGCCTTGCGGCCGGCGTCCATGCGTTCGCCGATCTCGTCGTCCTCGATGCAGGTCTCCATGTAGGCGGCCTTCTGCGCCTCGACGAATTCGCGCTCGAAGGCGGCGATCTCCTCGGGGTAGTAGAACTCCACCATGTTCAGCGTCTTGGTGGGGCTGACGGGGTGCAGCGTGGACACGGTGAGCACATGCGGGTACCACTCCACCATGATGTGGGGGTACAGCGTGAGCCAGATGGCTCCGTGCTTGGGCGGCTTGCCCTCCCGGAAGGCGAGCAGGGCCTCATGCCAGCGCTCGTACACGGGGCTGCCGGCCTTGCCCAGGCGGTTGGCCACGCCCACGGTCTGCACCGAGTAGTTCTTGCCGAACTCCCAGCGCAGGTCCTCGCAGGTCACGAAGCTGCCCAGGCCCGGGTGGAAGGGCCCCACGTGGTAGTCCTCCAGATAGACCTCGATGAAGGTCTTCCAGTTGTAGTTGCACTCGTGCAGCTCCACGTGGTCGAGCACGTAGCCCTCGAAGTCCAGGTCGGCGCGCGGGCCCATCTGGGCGAGGTCGGCGGCCACGTCGTAGCCGTTGTCCTCGAACAGCAGGCCGTTCCACTCGCGCAGCTTGTAGTTGTTCAGGTTCAGGCAGGGGTCGTTCGCGAAGTGCGGGGCGCCCAGCAGCTCGCCCTGGGGGCTGTAGGTCCAGCGGTGCAGGGGGCACACGATGTTGCCGCCCGCGCTGCCCTTTTGCTGGGTGTGCAGCGAGCCCTTGCCCTTGAGCATGACGGCCTGGCGGTGGCGGCAAACGTTGGAGACGAGCTCGACCCCGCCCTGGGCGTTGCGCACCAGGGCGCGGCCCTCGCCCTCCTGGGGCAGTGCGTAGTAGTCGCCGACGTTCGGCACGGACAGTTGATGCCCCACATAGCGGGGCCCGCGCTGGAAGATGGACTCCAGCTCGCGCTGGAACAGCGCATCGTCAAAGTAGCTTGAAACTGGTAGTTGGCTTGCGGCCTGCTGCAGTTGAAGACTTAAATCAGACATGGGTGACCTGACCTAAAGACTCCCCACAGGGAGGTGCGCCTGGGCGCATCTGGAAAAAAGAAACCGGCTCAGGAGATGAGCCGGCTCGACGGGAATGGGATTATAGGCGGTGGGGTTATTCCCGCATCCCACTTACGTGTATTGAAACCCCTGTTCCGGCCATCCGCTCACGGCGTGCCGCGGCCCCGTGGCGGGCCGGACACAGGCTTCTGGCGCCGGGGGCGGAGCGCGCCGGGGGGCGTCCCGCGCCGCGCCGCGGTGGTGCGCCTAAAATGACCGGTTTTTCACCCGCGCACCGTCGCCCCCTCCATGCCCAAGGCCCCCGCAACTCCCGCGCCCCCCGCCGAACCCGCTAGCTACGAAGCGGCGCTGGAAGAGCTGGAGCAACTCGTGGTCCGCATTGAATCGGGCCAGCTGCCGCTGGACCAGATGCTGGCCGGCTACCAGCGCGGTGCGGCGCTGCTGGCGTTCTGCCGCCAGCGGCTCGATGCCGTGCAGGACCAGATCAAGGTGCTGGACGAAGGACAGCTGCAACCATGGAACCAGGAATGAGCGCGGTGCCGATGGCGTGTGCGAGCCGACCCCTTGACATGAATCTCTGGAGCCAGAACCACCTGGCACGCGTGGAGCAGGCCCTCTCGCAGTGGGTGGGCCACGGCGCGCCCGCCGGGCTGGGCGATGCCATGCGCTACGCCGTGCTCGACGGCGGCAAGCGCCTGCGGCCCCTGCTGGTGCTGGCGGCCTATGAGGCGGTGTGCAGCGGTGCCTCCGCCTCCGCGGTATTCGACGACGCGGCGCTGCGCGCGGCCTGCGCGGTGGAGCTGATCCACGCCTACTCGCTGGTGCACGATGACATGCCCTGCATGGACAACGACGTGCTGCGCCGGGGCAAGCCCACGGTGCACGTGCAGTTTGGCGAGGCCCAGGCGCTGCTGGCGGGCGACGCCCTGCAGGCCTTTGCGTTCGAATTGCTGACGCCGGACAACACCCTCATCCCTGCTGCCACCCAGGCCGCGCTGTGCCGGCTGCTGGCCTGCGCTGCGGGGTCGGCCGGCATGGCGGGTGGGCAGGCGATCGACCTGGCCAGCGTGGGGGTTGCGCTCACGCAGGACCAGCTGCGGCAGATGCACCGCCTCAAGACGGGCGCGCTGCTGCAGGGCAGCGTGCTCATGGGCGCGGTGTGCGGCCATGCGGTGGGCGCGGCGTACCAGGCGCTGTCCGACTATGGCGCCGCCATGGGCCTTGCGTTCCAGGTGGTCGACGACATCCTGGATGTGGTGGCCGATTCGGCCACGCTGGGCAAGACGGCGGGCAAGGACGCGGCGGCCGACAAGCCCACCTATGTCTCGCTGCTTGGGCTGGAGCCCGCGCGGGCCCATGCCGACGAACTCCTGGGCGAGGCGCATGCGGCGCTGGCCCGCAGCGGCCTGCCCGATACCCGCGCACTGGCGGCCCTGGCGGACATGGTGGTGCGCCGCTCGCACTGAGCAGGGCCCTGGCCGTGCCGCGTCGCGATGAAGAAACATACCAAACTGGCCACTGGCGCTTATCGGTAAAGCGCTGGAAGCTATAAAAAGAATAGTAAATGTCCACGACGTCCTTTCCCCTGCTGCAGAACATCAATGACCCGGCAGACCTGCGCAAGCTCTCGCGCGCAGACCTCAAGGCGCTGGCCACCGAACTGCGCGAGTTCGTGCTGCAGAGCGTCTCCCAGACCGGCGGCCACCTCAGCTCCAACCTGGGCACGGTGGAGCTGACCGTGGCGCTGCACCACGTCTTCAACACCCCCGAAGACCGCCTCGTGTGGGACGTGGGCCACCAGACTTACCCCCACAAGATCCTGACCGGCCGGCGCGACCGCATGCATACGCTGCGCCAGCTGGGCGGCATCTCGGGGTTTCCGCAGCGGGCGGAAAGCGTGTATGACACCTTCGGAACGGCGCACTCGAGCACCAGCATCTCGGCGGCACTGGGCATGGCGCTGGCCGCCAAGCGCAAGGGAGAAGACCGGCATGCGGTGGCCATCATCGGCGACGGCGCGATGAGCGCCGGCATGGCCTTCGAGGCGCTCAACAACGGCGGCGTGGCCGACGCCAACCTGCTTGTCGTGCTCAACGACAACGACATGAGCATCAGCCCGCCCGTCGGTGCGCTCAACCGCTACCTGGCCCAGCTCATGAGCGGCCAGTTCTACGCCGCCGCCAAGAACGTGGGCAAGACCGTGCTGCGCCCCGTGCCGCCCCTGCTGGAGCTGGCCAAGCGCTTCGAGCAGCAGGCCAAGGGCATGGTGGTGCCCGCCACGCTGTTCGAGAAGTTCGGCTTCAACTACATCGGTCCCATCGACGGCCACGACCTCGATTCGCTGATCCCCACGCTCGAGAACATCAAGAGCCTCAAGGGCCCGCAGTTCCTGCACGTGGTTACCAAGAAGGGCCAGGGCTACAAGCTGGCCGAGGCCGACCCCGTGGCCTACCACGGCCCCGGCAAGTTCGACCCGGCCGTGGGCCTGGTCAAGAGCAGCGCCGCGCCGAAGCCCACCTTCACCCAGGTGTTCGGCCAGTGGCTGTGCGACATGGCCGCGCACGACGGGCGCCTGGTGGGCATCACGCCCGCCATGCGCGAAGGCTCGGGCATGGTCGAGTTTGAAAAGCGCTTTCCGGACCGCTACTACGACGTGGGCATCGCCGAGCAGCACGCCGTGACGTTCGCCGCCGGCATGGCCTGCGAGGGCGTCAAGCCCGTGGTGGCGATCTACTCCACCTTCCTGCAGCGCGGCTACGACCAGCTGATCCACGACGTGGCGCTGCAGAACCTGCCCGTGGTGTTCGCGCTCGACCGTGCCGGGCTGGTGGGCGCGGACGGCGCCACGCATGCCGGGGCGTATGACATCCCGTTTGTGCGCTGCATCCCGAACATGAGCATGGCCTGCCCGGCCGACGAGCGCGAATGCCGCCAGTTGCTGAGCAGCGCCTTCGAGCAGGACCACCCCGTGGCCGTGCGCTACCCGCGCGGCAGCGGCGCGGGCGTGGCGCCGCTGGCGGGCCTGGACAGCCTGCCCTTTGGCAAGGGCGAGATCCGCCGCGAGCGCCAGGGCACCCGTGCCGGTGCCCCGCGCATCGCCATCCTGTCGTTTGGCACGCTGCTGTACCCCGCGCTCGAAGCGGCCGAGGCGCTGGACGCCACGGTGGTCAACATGCGCTGGGCCAAGCCCGTCGACGAGGCGCTGCTGCGTGAAGTGGCCGAGCGCCACGATGCGCTGGTCACGCTGGAAGAAGGCGCGATCATGGGCGGCGCGGGCAGCGCCGTGACCGAAGCGCTCAACGCCATGGGCATCGTGCGCCCGGTGCTGCAGCTGGGCCTGCCGGACGTGTTCATCGAGCACGGCGATCCGGCCAGGCTCCTGGCATTGCAGGGGCTCGACGCGGCGGGAATCCGCAACGCGATAGAGAAGCGGTTCCCGGGCTAGGGCGAACGGCCGCGCTGCGCGGACTGGCCTCGCCGGCGGCCGCATGCCGTGGGTGGATGCGCAGGCAGTGCCCTCTGCTTTTTCCGGGACAGGGTGGGGCGCTGACGGCGGGGCCGCCAGCCGGTGCCGCGCATGGCCTTGCGTGCCCGGGAAAACCTAGAGGGCCAGCCGCGGACCCTCCTCCTACAATTGCGACAAAAGGCAACAGTGCCCGTCCCCCGCCAGCGCCGCAATGGCGCCATGCGCCCGCGCCTGCCAACACCCCTCTTGGAGACAAGTTCTATGGATCGCCGCTCTCTCGTCAGACACGCAGGTATCGCAGGGGTCCTGGCCACCGGCGTGGCGCCCGCGGTGTTTGCGCAGGCATCCATCCGGTGGCGCCTGGCCTCCAGTTTCCCCAAGTCGCTGGACACCATCTATGGCGGCGCGGAGGTGTTCGCCAAGGCCGTGAAAGTGATGACGAACGGCCGCTTCGAGATCTCCGTGCACGCGGGGGGCGAACTCGTGCCGGCATTTGGCGTGGTGGACGCCGTGCAGGGCGGCGCGGTCGAGATGTGCCATACCGTGCCGTATTACTTCTACGGCAAGAGCCCCGCCTTCGCGCTGGGCTCGGCCATCCCCTTCGGCTTCAACGCGCGCCAGATGAGCGCCTGGATGCTCCATGGCAATGGACGCAAGCTCATGGACGAGTTCTACGCCGGCTTCAGCATGGTCAGTTTCGCGGGGGGAAACACCGGCACGCAGATGGGCGGGTGGTACTTGCGCGAGATCAAGAGCCCGAGCGACTTCAAGGGCATGAAGATGCGCCTGGGCGGCGGTCTGGTGGGTGAAGTGATGTCCCGGCTGGGCGCCATTCCGCAGAGCATTCCGGGGGGCGAGATCTACCAGGCCCTGCAAAAGGGCACCATCGACGCCGCCGAATGGGTGGGGCCGTATGACGACCAGAAGCTGGGGTTCAACAAGGTGGCGCCCTTTTACTATTACCCCGGCTGGTGGGAGGGCGGGCCCGAGGTGGATTTCTTCATCCACAAGAAGGCGTTCGACGGCCTCTCGGCCGACAACAAGCTCATCGTGGAGGCAGCCGCCGCCATTGCGCACGCGGACATGCTGGCCAAGTACGACGCGCTGAACCCCACCGCGCTCAAGCAGCTGGTGGCCGCCAAGACCAAGGTGCTGCCGTTCTCGCAAAGTGTCATGGATGCGGCCTTCAAGGCTTCCATGGAGGTCTTTGCGCACAACGATTCCAAAAGCCCCGAGTGGAAGAAGATCTACGGGGACATGCGCAACTTCCAGCGCGACCAGATCCTCTGGTTCCGCTTTGCCGAAGCGCGCTACGACACCTTCATGTCGGCGCAGAAGATCTGACGCCGCTTCCAGGCGATGCGGCCCGTTGCGGCCTTGCGTGCGCGGGGCGCAGCCGATGCTTGCAGAACCCTGAAGCCCTGATCGGGCGTCTGGGATTTCACGGGAAAACCCGCAAATCCGGCACTGGGCATGTTCCTACAATCGACTCCGGTAAAAAGGTTCTTGGCCCGTGGGTTACCGCCCGTTGCGCCAAGTTGTGCAATCGAGTTTTCGGAGATAACCACATGGATCGTCGTTCAATCATCAAGCATGCGGGCATCGCGGGCGTGCTGGCCGCGGGTGTTGCGCCTGCCGTTCACGCACAGGCTGCCGTGCGCTGGCGCCTTGCGTCGAGCTTCCCCAAGCCCCTTGACACCATCTACGGCGGTGCCGAGGTGTTTGCCAATGCGGTGAAGGCCATGTCGGGCGGCAAGTTCGAGATTTCGGTGCACGCTGGCGGCGAACTGATGCCCGCCATGGGCGTGGCTGACGGCGTGCAGCAAGGCTCCGTGGAAATGTGCCACACCGTGCCGTACTACTTCTACGGCAAGAACCCCGCGTTCGCGCTGGGCTCCGCGATCCCGTTCGGCATGAATTCGCGCCAGATGAACGCGTGGATGATGCACGGCAACGGCCGCAAGCTGATGGACGAGTTCTACGCAGGCTACGGCATGCTGAGCTTCGCGGGCGGCAACACGGGCACGCAGATGGGCGGCTGGTACCGCAAGGAAATCAAGTCGGTCGCTGACCTCAAGGGCCTGAAGATGCGCCTGGGCGGCGGCCTCGTCGGCGAAGTGATGCAGAAGATGGGTGTTGTTCCCCAAAGCCTGCCAGGCGGCGAAATCTACCAGGCGCTGGAAAAAGGCACCATCGATGCGGCGGAATGGGTCGGCCCCTATGACGACCAGAAGCTGGGCTTCAACAAGGTGGCGCCTCACTACTACTACCCCGGCTGGTGGGAAGGCGGTCCTGAAGTGGACTTCTTCATCAACCAGAAGGCCTTCGATGCCCTGTCGGCCGAGAACAAGGCCATCATCCAGTCCGCTTCGTCGCACGCCGCCGTGGACATGCTGGCCAAGTACGACGCCCGCAACCCCGTGGCCCTCAAGCAACTGATCGGCGCGAAGATCAAGCTGCTGCCCTTCACCAAGGACGTGCTGGACGCTTCGTTCAAGGCTTCCCAGGAGGTGTACGCCGAGAACGATGCCAAGAGCCCCGAGTGGAAGAAGATCTATGCGGACTTCCGCAACTTCCAGCGCGACCAGGTGGCGTGGTTCCGCGTGGCCGAAGGCCGTTTCGACAGCTACATGCAGACCCTCAAGCTCTGACGCCCCACCGCGCTCAGTGCAAAAAGAAAACCGCGCCCTGGCGCGGTTTTTTCATGGGCGTCGTTTTTCTATTCGCTGTGCGGTCCGCTCGCCAGAGGATGGGCCCACGCAGCGGGAGCCGGGGCCGCCGCCGGGCTCCTCATCCCCGTGGCACGCAGCTCCACCCACGGCCAACCCCTGGCTCACCTTGCCCTGCGTGTGGCATGCAGCGCCCCCGGTGGCCGTGCGGAGGGTGTCCAAGAGGCCTGGGGGCAAGGCGCGGGAGGTTGCACGCGGGCGCCGGGAGCGTCCGCCAGGAGTGATCGCCGCTGCGCGTTGGCGAGTCGGGCCCGCCATTGTGTGGAGCGCATGAAAAAGGCGGGCACCCCTCTCGGGGTGCCCGCCTCTCCACGAAGCCGTGGCGGCTCAGAATTGCCGGAAGGCGCTGAGCTCTTTTCCCATGCGCTCGAACTCGCCGATCAGGGCGGGCGTGGCGCCATAGAACACCGTGAACTTGCCGGCGAGCGTGCGCACGTACAGGCGGGGAGCGATGAGCCAGCTGAACCCGCGCACGCGGATCAGCCGCACATAGGCCAGGTCGTCGTAGGGCATGGCCTTGTCCCACACCCAGCGCTGGTGCAGGCCTTTCGTGTCCATGCGCGTGGTGCTCACCATGATGCTCCACCAGGTCCAGGCCATCAGCGCCAGGCCCGCGATGAACCATCCGGTGCCCGTGCCCACCGAGTTGCCCAGCGCTCCCCGTGTCCACAGCTGGGCGAACCACAGGGCGCAACCGCCCACGATCACGGTGGCCATGAGCCGGAACGAGCGCGAGAACGCGGGGCCCACGACCGTGCCGCCCTCGGGTGTAAATCGAAAGGGCTCGGGCAGGGGCAGCGGGGTGAGGTTCAGCATGGCAATGGGAGCGCGGGGATGGGCCTGTTGTGCATCACTTTGCCGGTTCCGACGCTGCTTCAGCCGGGGCGTTGCCGAAAGGGTTCTCGCCGGCGGTTTCTCCGCCCGCATCGGGCGTGGCTTCCGAGCGCATCAGGTCATCGGTCGGCACCTCGATCTGGACCTTGTCGGTGTCGATGATCTCCTGTTTGGGCAGGAACATGGTCACCGTCTGTGGCACGAAGATCACGATGGTCACCAGCAGCAGCTGCATGATCACCCAGGGAATCGCGCCCATGTAGATGTCGCTGGACAGCACGGGCTTGGGAATGCGGCCTTCCTTGAAGAGCGTGTTGGCGATACCCCGCAGGTAGAAAAGCGCGAAACCGAAGGGCGGGTGCATGAAGCTCGTCTGCATGTTCACGCACAGCAGCACGCCGAACCAGATCAGGTCGATGCCCAGCTTGTCGGCCACGGGGCCCAGCATGGGCAGGATGATGAAGGCGATCTCGAAGAAGTCGAGGAAGAACGCCAGGAAGAAGATGAACAGGTTCACCGCGATCAGGAAGCCGATCTGGCCGCCGGGCAGGCCCGAGAGCATGTGTTCGACCCACTTGGCACCGTCCACGCCCTGGAACACCATCGAGAACACGCGTGCACCGATCAGGATGAACACCACCATGGCGGTCAGGCGCATGGTGCCCTGCATGGCTTCCCACATCAGGGCCAGCGTCAGGCGCTTGTGGATCGCGGCCAGGACCATGGCGCCCACCACGCCCATGGCGCCCGCCTCGGTCGGCGTCGCAATGGCGGTGTCGATGCCGGGCAGGCCGCCCATGGAGCCCAGCACGGCGAAGATCAGCAGGGCCGACGGGATGATGCCGCGCAGGCACTTGAGCCACAGCTTGGCGCCCGACATGGTGCGCGCTTCCTTCGGGATGCCCGGCAGGTAGTGGGGCTTGAAGACGCCCAGCATGAACGTGTAGCCCGCGAAGATCAGCACCTGCAGGATGGAGGGACCCCAGGCGCCGCGGTACATGTCACCCACCGAGCGTCCCAGCTGGTCGGCCATCACGATCAGCACGAGCGAGGGCGGCACCAGCTGCGTGATGGTGCCCGAGGCGGCCAGCACGCCGGTGGCGTAGCGCATGTTGTAGCCATAGCGGATCATGACGGGCAGCGAGATGAGCGCCATGGCGATCACCTGGCCCGCCACCGTACCGGTGATGGCCCCCAGGATGAAGCCCACGATGATCACCGAGTAGCCCAGGCCGCCGCGCACGGTGCCGAAGAGCTGGCCCATGGAGTCGAGCATGTCTTCGGCCAGGCCGCATTTCTCGAGGATGGCGCCCATGAAGGTGAAGAACGGAATGGCCAGCAAAAGCTCGTTGCTCAGGATCCCGAAGATATTGATGGGCAGGTTGGCCATGAAGACGGCGGGGAACCAGCCCATCTCGATGGCGAAGAAGCCCGAGGCCAGTCCCAGCGCGGCCAGCGAGAAGGCGACGGGGAAGCCGATCAGCATCACCACCACCAAGCCCGCGAACATGATCGGGGCAAAGTTTTCCATTTGCATTTTGTTGTTCCTGAAAATCCGGAATTGAGAGCGTGGCGCGGCGGGCTTCGCAGCTCAGCGGCACCACGGGTTCATGGTTCGGCGCTTGCGGGCCGGATTACTGAACCGGTTTCTCGTAGTGGGTGCTCATCTGGTAGATGCCGCGCAGATAGGCCACGCGCTTGATGATCTCGGCCAGGCCCTGCAGGAACATCAGTGAAAAACCGATCGGCATGAGCAGGATGGCGGGCCAGCGGATCAACCCCCCCGCATTGCCCGACATTTCGCCCGAGAAGAAGGCACGGGTGAACAGCGGCCAGCTCAGGTAGGCGATCAGCAGCATGGCGGGCAGCAGAAACACCACCAGGCCCGCGATGTCGACATACACCTGCTTGTTGCCGCGCAGCTTGCCGTAGATGATGTCGACGCGCACGTGCTCATTGAGCATGAGGACGAACGGGGCGCCCAGCATCACGGTGGCGGCGAACAGGTACCACTGGATCTCCAGCCAGGCGTTGGAGCTGAGGTCCAGGCCATAGCGGATGAAGGCGTTGCCTGCCGAGATGAGCGCCGCGGCCAGGACGGTCCATGTGGCCACCTTGCTGAGCTTGCCGGAAATCCAGTCCATGCCCAAGGCTAATTTGAGTAGTGCTGACACTTGGTGTCTCCTGAGAGTATAAAAAAGGGGCGGGCCCAATGCGCTGCTGGGCCCAGGGGCATGGCTGCGGCCTGCACGGCGCGCAGCAATATCCCAACGGGTGTCCGAAAGTAACGCGCATCCTACCCCTTCGCCGCTGAAGAAAGCCTGACGCGCGGACATGGGGTTTTCCTCAGGGGGGCGGGTGTCTGCCCCTCTTTCTCCTGCCTTTTTTCTCCGGTGTCCGCCCACCGCGCCGTCTCCCGGCGGGCGGCCTGCTGCCCATGCCTCCTGTGGCTTCGGAGTCGCTTCAGCGGACTCCTGGGCCCCTTCCGTCCCTCAGGCCGTGGCGCGTGCCCGGCGCTTGGGGCGGGCAAAGCGCCACCAGGGCAGCACGGTGCTCATGGCCAGGACTTCGCCGCAGTGCAGGGGGGTGTAGCCCGGCAGGGCCCCCAGCCGCTCCAGCCATTCGGGGGTCTGCAGCAGCGCGCGCAGCGCCTGCGTGGCGGGCTGGTCCAGGCTGGCCTTGAGGCATGCCAGGTGGTAGCGCTCGTGCACCAGCGGCACGAAGCCCAGTCCGCGCGCCCGCGCGGCCAGCTCGATGCCCATGCCCACGTCCGCGGCACCTGCGGCCACGGCCTGCGCCACCGCCGTGTGAGAGGGTTCGTTGAGCGCATAGCCCGCGATGGAGGTGGCCCCGATCCCGGCTTGCGCGAGCAGGTCGTCGAGCAGCACGCGCGTGCCGGTGCCCAGCGGCCGGTTCACGAAGCGGGCCCCGGTGCGGGCGATGTCGTCCAGGCCGTGCAGCGCCAGCGGGTTGCCGGGTGCGACGATGAGGCCCTGGGTGCGCTGGGCAAAGCCGATGATCTTGTGCAGCCCGGGCTGCAGCAGGGGCTGGTAGGTGCGTGCCGTCAGGGAGTCCGCCTTGGCGTTGTCCACGGTGTGAAAGCCCGCCAGCGTGCAGCGCCCTTCGTTCAACGCGCGGATGGCATCCACGCTGCCGGTGAAGCGGATGTCCAGATGCAGCGCGCCCGTTCCGCCGTGCGCCGCGGCATGGGCGCGCAGCGCGGCCAGCGCGTCGTCATGGCTGGCGTACAGGGTGAGCACATGGGCGTGGGGGTCGAAGGCCACGGCGAATGCGCGTTCCAGGTCGGCGTGCAGCGCGGCGATCTGCGGCGCGAGCCGTGCCTGGGCCTGCCGCTCCGCCCACAGCAGCTTGGCGCCGAACTCGCTGAGCTGCGCCGACTGGCCCTTGCCCCAGATGATGAGTTCGCCGCCCAGCTGGTCCTCCCAGCGCTTGAGGGCCCCCCAGACGTGGCGGTAGGACAGGCCCAGCCCCCGCGCCGCGCCGGAGATGGACCCGTGCTCCGCCACCGCCTGCAGCAGTTCGGGCAGCGGGTTGCGGATCAGCGCGTTGCCGGCATCGCGGCTGAGTGTGTAGTGAAGTTGGACCCTATGCACGGGAGTTCATATCGCTGGATATTGGTTGGGTGCCTACGATAGCCGAACCCATGTCCACACTCTCGGAAAGCGCGAGCACAGCGCTGCAACTCACCCTCTCGTCCGACCCCGTCCTGTGGACCATCGTGGGCCGCTCCCTGTCGGTCAGCGCCACGGCGTGCCTTCTTGCCTGCGGCGTGGGCCTGGTGCTGGGCGCCTGGCTTGGCGTGGCCCGCTTCGCCGGGCGCGGCGCCGCGCTGGCGGTGCTCAACACCTTGCTGGCGGTGCCGTCGGTGGTGGTGGGGCTGGTGGTGTACCTGGTGCTCTCGCGCAGCGGGCCGCTGGGCTCGCTGGGCTGGCTGTTCAGCTTCAAGGCCATGGTGCTGGCGCAGGCCATCCTGGTGTTGCCGGTGGTCACGGCGCTCACGCGCCAGGTGGTGGAGGATGCCGAGCGCGCGCATGGCGAACAGCTGCGCTCCATGGGCGCGGGCCCGCTGCTGCGCGCCCTGCTGCTGGCGTGGGACGAGCGCTACGCCCTGCTGACGGTGCTGCTGGCATCGTTTGGCCGCGCGATCTCGGAGGTGGGCGCGGTGATGATCGTGGGCGGCAACATCGACGGCTTCACGCGCGTGATGACCACCGCCATCGCCCTGGAGACCAGCAAGGGCGACCTGCCCCTGGCGCTGGCGCTGGGCATCATCCTGCTGGCCGTGGTGCTGGCGCTCAATGTGCTGATCGCCCTGGTGCGCCGCTGGCGCGAACGGGTGGACGGCTCTGCATCCAGCACCCCCGTGGGGGTGGCGGCATGAGCGGGCCCTTGGCAAACCCCTGGGTCGATCTGCGCCAGGTGACCGTGCGCTACGGCCACGTGCAGGCGCTGGACCGTGTCACGCTGCGCATCACCCCCGGCGAGCGCGTGGCGCTGGTGGGCGCCAACGGCAGCGGCAAAAGCACGCTGCTGCGCGTGCTCAACGGCCTGGCCGATGCCAGCGGGGGGGGCCTGCAGTGCGATGCCGCGCTGCGCCAGGCCATGCTGTTCCAGCGCCCGCACATGCTGCGCACCAGCGCACGGAACAACGTGGCGCTGGCCCTGTGGCTGCGGGGCGTGCGGTGGCGCGATGCGCGAGTCACGGCGCTCACGGCGCTGCAGCGCGTGGGGCTGCGGGACATCGCCGCGCAGAACGCGCGCACCCTGTCGGGGGGGCAGCAGCAACGCGTGGCGCTGGCCCGCGCCTGGGCGCTGCGGCCCGACGTGCTGCTGCTGGACGAACCCACCGCCAGCCTCGACCCGCATGCCAAGCGCGAGGTCGAGGCCCTGATGGCCGACTTTGCCGCCAGCCACAGCGCGGCAGGCCCGGCGCACCCCGTGACCATGGTGTTCAGCAGCCACAACCTGGGCCAGGTCAAGCGCCTGGCCAGCCGCGTGATCTACATGGAGCATGGCCGCCTGGTGGCCGACCTGCCGGTGCACGATTTCTTCAACGGCCCCCTGCCGGAGGCCGCCCGTCTGTTTGTCAAAGGAGAGCTGGTATGACGAGTTTCAAGCCTTTTCGCGCTGCAGCGCTGGTACCCAAAGCGCTGGTAGCTATTGTTTTGGTAGCGTCTGGTTCCGCGTTTGCGCAGAGCATCACCATGGCGTCCACCACCTCCACGGAGCAGTCGGGCCTGTTCGGCTACCTGCTGCCCGAGTTCAAGAAGGCCACCGGGCTCGATACCAAGGTGGTGGCGCTGGGCACGGGGCAGGCGCTGGACATGGCGCGCCGGGGCGATGCCGACGTGCTGTTCGTGCACGACCAGGCGGCCGAGGAAAAGTTCGTGGCCGATGGCTGGGGCGTGAAGCGCTATCCCGTGATGTACAACGACTTCATCCTGATCGGCCCCAGGAACGACCCGGTGGGCACCAAGGGCAAGGACATCGTGCAAGCCCTGCAGAAGTTGTCCGCGGCCAACGGCGGCTTCATCTCGCGCGGCGACAAGAGCGGCACCCACGCGGCCGAGCTGCGCTACTGGAAGCTCGCGGGCGCCGACGCCACCAAGGGCAGCGGCTACAAGGAATGCGGCTGCGGCATGGGGCCCGCGCTCAACATCGCGGCATCGAGCGGCGCCTACGTGCTGGCCGACCGGGGCACCTGGCTCAACTTCAAGAACCGCGCCGACCTGGCCATCCTGGTCGAGGGCGACACCAAGCTCTTCAACCAGTACGGCGTGATGGTGGTGAACCCCGCCAAACACCCGCACGTGAAGGCGCAGGACGCGCAGAAGTTCGTGGACTGGGTGGTGTCGCCCGCGGGCCAAACCGCCATCGCCAGCTACAAGATTGGCGGCGAGCAGCTGTTCTTCCCGAACGCAGCCCCGTGAGAACGCGCCATGGAGCACCGCGTGAGGACGGCGGCCTTGGCCGCGGCCGTGGTTTGTGTGCTGGCCCTGCCGCTGGCGGGCTGTTCCACGGTGGCTGCCGAGGCCTTGGGCGCTGAAAAGGCACCCGTGCAGGTCTATGCCGCCGGCAGCCTGCGCGAGGCCTTCACCGAGATCGCGCGCGACCATGAAGCCCGCACCGGCCAGAAGGTGGCGCTGACCTTCGGGGCCTCGGGCCTGCTGCGCGAGCGCATCGAGAAGGGCGAGGCGGCCCAGGTCTTTGCCTCGGCCGACACCGACCATCCCGAGCGCCTAGCGGCCCGGGGCGGCTGGCGGGCGCCGGTGGTGTTCACGCGCAATGCGCTGTGTGCGCTGACCAGCGAACAGATCAGCGCCACCCCCGGCACCTTGCTGGCCACCTTGCTGCGCAGTGACGTGCGCGTGGGCACGTCCACGCCCAAGGCCGACCCGTCGGGCGACTACGCCTGGGCGCTGTTCCGCCAGGCCGACAAGATTCAGCCGGGCGCCTATGCCCAGCTGGATGCCAAGGCCCTGAAGCTCACGGGGGGCGCGGACTCGCCCAAGCCGCCCACCGGCCGGGGCACTTACGCATGGGTGATGGACCAGCGCCAGGCCGATGTGTTTCTGACCTATTGCACGAACGCGGTGGCCGCGCAGGCCGAGGTGCCGCGCTTGCGGGTGGTGCAACTGCCCCCCGCGCTGCAGGTGGGGGCCGCCTATGGCATGGCGGTGCGCGCCGATGCCCCCGCTGCGGCGCAGGCGTTTGCCACCGCGCTGCGGCAACCGGCGGCGCAGGCCGTGCTGCGGCGGCTGGGGTTCGGGCCGCCCTGACAACCGAATCCGAATGCGTCGGTCGGCGGTTGCTGGGTACACACGCCATGCCCGCCCGCCCGCCTGGTGGGGTGGGCATGGCGTGTGTTTTTTTCCGGTGCCGCCGGGGGCCGCCGTGTTCAGTCGTCGTCGCGGTGGTGGCTGCTGCGCCAGATGGCGCGCACCAGCCACAGGCCGCAGACCACCGCGCCGAAGAATCCGAGAAACCCGAAAGCCGGCAGGCCGAACAGCGTGGGTCCGCCCTTGACGGTCATCACGATGGACGAGCCGATGATCAGCGCGGCAATCACCAGCGCCATCGCGAGCCGGTTGGCCGAACGGTCGATCTGGTCGCCCACGCGCTTGAGGTGGGCCAGCTCGATGCCCACCTGAAAATGCCCGCGCCGCGCATTGCGCAGCAGCCGCGCGACATCGTCGGGCAACTGCTCCACGGTCGATAGCGCGCGCCGCAGCGTCCACCAGGCGCGGCCCGCCAGCGCCCGGGGGTGGTAGCGGTCGCGCGCCACCTGCTGGAGCAGGGGCAGGGCCTCGGTGGCCATGTGGAAGTCCGGGTCCAGGTTGCGGCCCATGCCTTCGAGGGAGATGAAGGCCTTGATCAGCAGCGCCAGGTCCGCCGGCAGGCCCAGGTGGTGTTCGCGCAGGATGGCGGTCACGTCGGCCAGCATCTGGCCCAGGCTCAGCTGCGCCAGCGGCACGCCGTGGTACTGGTCCACGAAGGCCTCCACCTCGGTCTCCAGCTGGCCCAGGTTGACGCCGTGTTCATCGCCCGTCCAGTCCAGCAGCACATCGGCCACCGCCTGCGGCTGGTGCTCCACCAGGCCCAGCAGCAACTGCAGCAGCTCTTCGCGCCGGCGCTGCGACAGGCGGCCCACCATGCCAAAGTCGATGAAGGCAATGCGGTTGCCCGGCAGGTAGAACACGTTGCCCGGATGTGGGTCGGCATGGAAGAGTCCATCCTCCACGATCATCTTGAGCACGGCCTGCGCGCCGCGCCGGGCGAGCACCGAGCGGTCGAATCCGGCTTCGGGTACCAGCGCCCCCAGCGCGCCGCCTGGCGTTCCGTCGATGAAGTCCTGCACATTCAGGCGCTCGCGGGTGTGCTCCCAGTACACGCGCGGGATCACGATGTGGGGCAGCTGCGCCAGGTTCAGCGCGATGCGCTCGGCCTGCCGGCATTCGCCGGCCAGGTCGAGTTCGCGGCGCAGGGAGCGCGCGAACTCGCGCACCAGCTGCTGCGGCCGGTAAGGTTTCAGCGCAGGCAGTTCGGCCTCCGCCAGCGCGGCCAGGCGCAGCAGCAGGCGCAGGTCGGCGTGGATGGTGTCGGCAATGCCGGGGCGGCGGATCTTGACGATCACCTCGGTGCCATCGCGCAGCCGCGCGCGGTGCACCTGCGCGATGGAGGCCGCGGCCAGCGGCGTGGCGTCGAACCAGGCGAACACCTCTTCCGGCTCGGCCCCCAGGTCTTCCCGCAGTTGCGGGCGCAGCACATCGAGGGGCACGGCGGGCACCTGGCTGTGCAGCTTTTCAAACTCGGCGATCCACTCGGGGCCGAAGAGGTCCGCGCGGCCCGCCAGGATCTGCCCGAACTTCACGAACGCAGGCCCCAGTTCTTCCAGTGCCAGCCGCACCTGGGCGGGTGGCTCGACGCGGGCCAGGTCGGCGGCATGCGCCCAGTGCAGGGCCTGGCCGGCGCGTTCGAGCCTGTCGGCCAGGCCGAGGCGGCGCACGGTGTCGCCAAAGCCATGGCGCACCATCACACCCAGAATTTCCTTCAGGCGCCCCAGGTCGCGCGCCGTGTCCAGGGTCTCTATGAGCATGGGGCGATGATAGTCAGAACGCCAGCGCAGGCTTGTTCACCATCAGGTAGAACACCACCGCCATGGCCGCGAAGGCGGGGTAGCCCAGCGCCTCCCACCGGCGTGCATAGCGCCAGTACCGCGCGGGCGGGGCGCTGCCGCTGCGCGCCGCCTCCGCCGCCATGTCGCGCATGCGCAATTGCAGCCACACCACCGGCACCCAGCACGCACCGGCCACCGCGTAGAGCACGAGCGATGCGGCCAGCCACGGCGTGCTCCACGGCAGGCCCGCCATCGCGGCCATCGCCAGCCCCGTGGCCGGCTGGATGAAGACCGTGGGGGTGGTGAACCACCAGTCGGCGCGCACCACGAGGTGGCTGACCACGGCCTGCGCCTGCACGTTGCCGCTGCGGTTGGTGAAGAAGAGGTAGAACGCCGAGCCCAGCCCGGTGCCCACCAGCAGCACGCTGGAGACGATGTGAATCCACTTGAGGATGAGGTACAGGCTCATGGCGGGGGCGGCGAGGTGGTTGTGTCCTGCAGCAGCACCCACAGGATGGCGGCGATGGGCAGGTTCTTGGTGAGCGGCCCCAAGGGGTGCAGCCACCATGCGGGGTGGATGAGCGTGGCCAGCAGCGTCATGGCGGCCATCAGAAGCAGTGCGGCCGCATATGCGCAACGCCCGGGGCGCAACGCCAGCCACAGCCCCAGCACGAGGTCGGCAGCGGCCCCGGCCAGGATGAGGGCGGTGGGCAGCCACGGTGCACCACCGTCGGTCCACGCCCTGGGCAGGCCCGCCAGCAGCTCGCGGCTCTGGCCGTGGAGCTCCCACACGCTGGCGAAGGCGGTGGCCAGCCAGACCGCGACCAGGCTGTAGCGCAGCAGACGGTGTTGCGGCGGCGCCATCATGGTGGCGCGGGCTCCTCGGCCACATCCGTCTGCATGCCCCATCGTGCGAATTCGGGGGCGAAGGTCTCCAGCGGGAGGAGTCCGGTGCTGGTATGGGCGCCGGTCGGCAGGGGATGCCCGGCGGCGAGCCGCCGGGCGAGCAGGATCGCGGCCATGCAGGGGATCTCGGGGCCGTGGTCGTGGTCTGCCGCGATGTGCCAGGCCCGGCGGCACGGCTGGCCCTGGGCACCGGTGCCCGCCGCGCGCACCACCATGCCCCCCAGCGGAGTGCCCAGGAAATCCAGCACGCCCCCGGTGTGGTGCATCAGGCCCGCCAGCATCTCTGGGCGGGGCAGGATGCCCCAGCCGCGCAGCGCGGCGATGGCGGCGAAGGTGCGCTGCGCCAGGCCGACTTCCAGCGCGGCGCGGAAGGTGACGCGGTCGGCAGCCTGGTAGTGCGCGGGAAAAATCTCGAGGTCCGGGATGTCGCATACCGCGCCCAGGCGCGGCCGCAGGCGGTGGAACTGGACGCGGCTGGGTTGCGCCCAGCCGCGCCGGGGCTGCCAGCGCCCGCCCTCCCACACCGGAATGGGCTGGCCGCAGTAGCTCAGCACCGCGGCCAGCGTGGCCTGCCCGCGCGGCGCGCGCTGCGCGGGGGCGATGCAGATGTCGATGCTGTCGATGCGCTGCCAGCCCGCGCACAGGTGGTCGATGACGGCCGAGGACAGCGCCGGCACCGTGCTGGCGCCCGTGACGGCCGTGCGCTGCGCGGCGGTGAACGGGCCGTGCATGGCGGCAGGGAAATCGCACACGAATCGGCGGCCGTCGGCCAGGTCGACGTAGTGCGCTCCCGCCTCGGCGGCGGCCCGGGCCACGCCGTAGCCCTGTGCCTGGAACGGCCCGGCCGTGTGAATGACCAGGCCCACGCCCCACTGGCGCAGCGTGGCGGCCAGGCCGGGTGCCTGGTGGTCCAGCGCCACGCCCCGGGCTCCATGCCCGAGCATGCCGGCCAGCGCCTGGGCGCGTGCCGCGTCACGGCCCGCCACCAGCAGCGCCATGTGGCGCGCCGTGGCGGGGTCGCCGGCCAGCGCGCGGCAGATGCGCGCGCCGAAGTTGCCGTAGCCGCCGAGGACCAGGGTGGTGAGTGCCGTCACGGGTGGTGCACGTCCAGGAGAAGGAGGGGTGAAAGGAGAAGGGCAGGCGCCAGGCTGGGTGGCTGGCGGCGTTTCCGGCGGCGCGCGGTGCGTTCGCATTCCCTGCTGGCGCGCTCCCGCGCGGTTGCGGCGGGGTGCGGGGGGGGCCGCCTTGGGGGTGGTCATGTTCCGGGCACCCAGGGCGCCGGGCCCCGCGCGGAGGCCGTGGGCGCGCGCGCCGCCGTCGCGGTACCCTTCGCGGGCACCAGCTCCTGCAGCGCGGCACGCCGGGGCAGCATCTGCGTTTCGTGCCAGGCGGGCACGTCCGCCGCGGGCATGGGGCGGCTGTACACATAGCCCTGGATGCCGTGCAGGCCCACTGACCGCAGGATGCGCAGTTCCTCTGCGGTTTCAACGCCCTCCACCACCACGGACAGTCCAAACTCCTGCGCCAGCGTGCCGATGTGCCGCAGCAGCGACTGGCGGCGCCGGTCCTGCGGCAGTTGCTGCACGAACAGGCGGTCGCATTTGATGCCGGCGATCGGCAGGTCGGCCAGCATGCCCAATGACGAGTAGCCCGTGCCAAAGTCGTCCATCACCACCGCCACGCCCAGGGTGCGCAGGCGCTGCATCGCGGCCACCATCTGCGCGCCCAGCGCGATGATGGCGTGCTCCGTCAGCTCGAGCTTGAGCGCGCGGGGCGGCAGGGCGCGCTGGGCCAGTTCGCCGCGCAGCCAGGGCACGAAGCTGTCTTCCAGCAGCGTGAGGGGCGCCACGTTCACGCTGATGGTGACGTCGTGCAGGCCCTGGGCCTGCCAGGACTTCACGCAGTCGAGCGCGTTGGCCAGGATGGTGCGGTCCACTTCGACCGTCCGGCCCTGCAGTTCGCACACCAGCAGGAACATCTCGGGGTTGATGGGCCCCAGGGTCTTGTCGGTGATGCGCAGCAGCGCCTCGAACTGCACGCCCTGCTGCCGGAAGTCCAGGATGGGCTGGAAGTGCAGCGCCAGCCGTTGCGGCCGCAGCAGGCTGGGCAGGTGGTCGGCGATGAGCGACAGCTGCATGTCGCGCTCGGGGTTCTGGGCCATGTTGGATACCCGCATCATCGACAGGCCCCTGCGCAGCAACTGCTGGCGGCCGGTGTCAAACCGCATGTTGCTCAGCTGTTCCATGGCCAGGGCGATGCCGAACACCAGCACGATGCCGAGCAGCGCATGGCTCTCGGGTTCGCCGCGTGGCGTGCGGGCGTGCAGGGCAAAGGTGTTGACCAGCAGCCAGTGCAGCAGCAGGATCGCGGCCCCGCACAGCACCTTCTCGTCCCACGACTGGCGGCGGTAGCGGGGGGTGAGCACGCTCAGCCTGGCCGAGCGGTGGCGCATGGACGTGACGGTGGCGATGCCCATGGCGATGGCGAAGGCCAGCGCGATGGCCGTCCAGTTCACCGAGGCGAAGTCCTGCACCTGGTCCCGCGTGATCGTGAAATGCGCCACCAGCATGCCGACGGCCAGGCACAGCCCCGCCACCGCGATGCGCGCCTTGCTGGCACCGGTGCTGAGCGTGGGAATCGTCAGGCGCGCGCTGACCACCATGATGATCAGCCCGCTCAGGGCGGGCACCAGGTCCAGCGCCGCGGCGTGGTGCGCCAGTTCCGCATACATGAACAGGCCGACCACATCGAGCGCCCAGACGATGCAGCCGATGCACAGGGCCGCGTGCGACGCGCTGATGCGCCGGCTGGACGGATCGACCGAAAATGCCGTGTGCTCCACCAGCCGCTGGCAGACATGCACCACCAGCGACGCGAACAGCCAGAACAGCAGGCACTGGAGCAGCGGCGGAAACCCCACCGCGAACGCCTGCGCTGCGTTGTGCCAGATTGAAACCACCATGTCCCGCCCTCGTTGTGGAGGGGCATCATACGACCGTTGGGCGGCCGGTCCGGCGCCTCGCGGCACATCCCTGGACAGTGTCGGCTGTCCGACACTCAGTTGACGATGGCGATGCCCTTGACCTGCGCGAAGACCGCCTTGCCGGGCGCCAGCGCCAGTGCCTGGGCCGAGCGCTGGGTGATGCGCGCCAGCAGCCGCGTGGGCCCCAGATCCAGCGCCACCATGAGCTGCCCGGGGCTGTCCTCGGCGACCTGGGCCACGGTGGCGGGCAGGACGTTGAGGATGCTCGTGTGTGCCGGTTCGGTGAGCGCCAGGCTCACGTCGCGTGCCTGCACGCGCAGGCGGATGGGCTCCCCGGCCGCGCGCGCCACCGGGCTCACCAGCAGCAGCCGCCGCCCCGCGAACGCCACCGTGGTGACATGGTCGTCCGGGTCGTGCCCGAGCACCTCGCCGTCGATCACCGTGGCCGCCGCATCGCCATGGGCCAGGGGCAGGTCCAGCCTGACGATGAGCTCGTGCGTGCTGCCCTGGGCCTGCACCCGGCCCGCCTGCATCAGCACCATGTGGCCCGCCAGCCGGGCCACCTCGTCGATGGAGTGGCTGACGTAGAGCACCGGGATGTCCAGCGTGCGGTGCAGGCGCTCCAGGTAAGGCAGCACCTCGGCCTTGCGCTGTGCGTCCAGCGCGGCCAGGGGTTCATCCATCAGCAGCAGGCGCGGACTGGTGGCCAGGGCGCGGGCCATCGCCACGCGCTGGCGTTCGCCGCCCGACAGCGCATGGGGCTTGCGGTCCATCAGCGGGCCGATGCCCAGCAGCTCCACGGCCTGCTCCAGCGCCACCTTGCGGCGCGCGGCGGGCGTACGCCGCAGGCCATAGCCGATGTTGCCGCGCACGCTCAGGTGGTCGAACAGGCTGGCTTCCTGGAACACATAGCCCAGCGCGCGCTCGTGCGTGGCGCGCCAGACCCGCAGCGCATCGTCCTGCCACACCTCGCCGTTGACTTCCACCCGGCCCGGCTGCGCCCGCGCCAGCCCGGCGACGGCGCGCAGGCAGGTGGTCTTGCCGCAGCCCGAGGGCCCGAACAGGGCCGTCACGCCACGCCCCGGCAGGCGCAGGTCCACGTCCAGCGTGAAGCCGGGGCGCTCCAGCTTCAGCCGGGCGGTGATCTGCGGGGGGAGCGTCTCGTACTGGGGTGCCATCGCGCCGGCCCTCATTGCACCATGGACGCCGGCCGGTGCCGCGTGAGGTTCAGCCCCAGCAGCACGACGAACGAGAACAGCACCATGCCGCCGGCCAGCCAGTGGGCCTGCGTGTATTCCAGCGCCTCCACATGGTCGTAAATTTGCACCGACACCACGCGCGTCACGCCGGGGATGTTGCCGCCCAGCATCAGCACCACGCCAAACTCGCCCACCGTGTGGGCGAAGCTCAGGATGGCGGCGGTCACGAAGCCCGGGCGCGCGAGCGGCAGCGCCACGGTGAAAAAACGGTCCATGGGCCCGGCGCCCAGCGTGGCGGCGGCTTCCAGCGGGCGCTGGCCGATGGCCTCGAACGCGTGCTGCAGCGGCTGCACCGCGAAGGGCAGCGAGTAGATGAGCGAGCCCGCCACCAGCCCCCAGAAAGTGAAGGGCAGCGTGCCCAGCCCCAGCGACTGCGTGAACTGGCCCACCGGGCCGTGGGGGCCCATCGTGACCAGCAGGTAAAAGCCGATCACCGTGGGCGGCAGCACCAGCGGCAGCGCCACCACGGCCGACACCGGGCCCCGCCAGCGCGACGGCGTGTGCGCCAGCCACCAGGCCAGCGGCGTGCCCAGCACCAGCAGCAGTGCCATGGTGGTGCCCGCCAGGCGCAGCGTGAGGCCGATGGCCGCAAGGTCGGCGCTGGAAAAAGGCATGGATAGCTGAAAAGCGGATGGGGAGGTGGAGGGAAATCGCCGGGGCCGCGGCGCCGGCGCGTGCGGGCCGCCGGCTCAGAAACTATAGCCGTAGGACCTGATGATGGCGCGTGCCTTGTCGCCGCGCAGGTACTGGAGCAGTGCCGCGGCGGCGGCGCTGTCCTTGCCGGGGCTGAGCAGGGCCGCGTCCTGGCGGATGGGTTCGTGCAGTTCGGCCGGCACCTGCCATGCGGACCCGCCCGTGATCTTGCCATCGGCCATCACCTGCGAGAGCGCCACGAAGCCCAGCTGCGCATTGCCCGTGGAGACGAACTGGTAGGTCTGGGCAATGTTCTCGCCCTGCACGAAGCGCGGCTGCAGCCGCGCGGTGACGCCCAGCTTGTCCATCACCTGCATCGCGGCCAGTCCGTAGGGGGCGAGCTTGGGGTTGGCGATGGCCAGGTGCTTGAAGTCGCCGGTCTTGAGCACGGCGCCCTGCGCGTCCACGGTGCCGGGCTGCGCGCTCCACAGCACCAGCGTGCCGATGGCATAGGTGAAGCGCGAGTTGGCGACGGCCTTGCCTTCCTTCTCCAGCCTGGCGGGGGTGGTGTCATCGGCCGCCAGCAGGATCTGGAATGGCGCACCGTTGGTGATCTGCGCATGGAACTTGC
The DNA here is from genome assembly GCF_059415205.1 of Acidovorax sp. GW821-FHT10E03. Lineage (NCBI taxonomy): Bacteria > Pseudomonadati > Pseudomonadota > Betaproteobacteria > Burkholderiales > Comamonadaceae > Acidovorax > Acidovorax sp. GW821-FHT10E03. Next base: position 110,565 of record NZ_JBWKMU010000013.1, read on the forward strand.
CCGTGGCGCCGAAGGACAGCTCCGCCTTGTGGCCGGTGTCGGCCTCAAATGCCGCGGCGATCTTCTGCATGGGGGCGGTGAAGTTGGCGGCCACGGCGACCGACACGCTGTCGGCATGGGCGGCCTGAAACATCGCAAGGCAGATGGCGGTGGCGGCAAGGGAGCGGGGCACAGGAATGAAGCGGAACGGCATGGCGGCGTGGCGCAGGTGCGCTATTCATTAATGGAATAGCGAGAGTATATGAAGCCACGGCGGCCCGGCGCCTGGCGGCAGAAAAAAATCGCGCCCCGGACATGCGCTGGCGAGAGATGTCCCTGCGCCAGGTCAACAGACGGGTCCGTTGCCACTGCCGCGTTGCGCCGGGGCGCGAAGGCGGGGCGGGGGCGGTGCGCCGTCCGGTCAGAATCCCATGCCGGCCCTGGCCACCAATCCGATCTTCACCATGCCTTCCTCCCTTTCCATTTCTTCCGCGCTGACCCACGCCCTCACCGACAAGCGCATCGACATCCTGCGGCAGATCGGCGCCACGGGCTCGATCTCGCAGGCGGCCCGGGTGGTGGGGGTGAGCTACAAGGCGGCCTGGCAGGCGGTGGACACCCTGACCAACCTCGCGGGCAGCGCGCTGGTGGCGCGGGCCGTGGGTGGGGCGGGGGGCGGCGGGGCGCGGCTGACCGAGGCGGGGCAGCAGTTGCTCGCCGCCGCCGATGCCATGGCCCAGGCGCGCGGCGCGGTGCTGTCGCGCTGGCAGGCCACGCCCCATGCCGGGCCCGCGCTGGCGCGGCTGGCCGTGCGCACCAGCATGCGCAACCAGTGGCCGTGCGTGGTGCGGCGGCTGGAGGTGCAGGGGCAGATCGTGCGGGTGCACCTGGCGCTGGAGGCCGGGGAGGGCGGGGGCGGCGCCCCGGCGGCGGCCGTGCTCATCTCGCGGATCACGCGCGAGAGCGCCGAACTGCTGGGCCTGCAGACCGGGCTGGCGGTGCAGGCACTGTGCAAGGCCACGGCGGTGCGGGTGGAACGCCTGGCGGGCCCGCGCACCGAGACCGGCACGCAGGGGACGGAGGAGCCCGCCCGCTGCCGCCTGCCGGCCAGGGCGGTGCGCGTGGTGCGCGGCGCGTCGGGCGACGAGGTGTCCGCCGAACTGGCCGCGGGGGTGCGGATGGTGGGTTTTGCCCCCGCGGGCAGCGGACTGCGCGCCGGCAGCAAGGTGGTGCTGGTCGTCGATGACAGCGCGGTGGTGCTGGCCCTGGCGGAGGTCTGAGGCGGGTGCAGGGCGGCCGCTGGGGGCCGCCGACAGGCGTGCTGGCGGGATTGCTATTGTTTGAATAGCTGCAGCCGCTTGTGTGACAAGCGCGGTGCGGCATTTTCGTGCATGACGCAGTCCTTGCGCCTGGCTGCCTGCGTGCCGGGCCCGAAGACCCGCCCTCAGTGCCCCCTGTGCGCCCCCAGCTTGCGGTACACGGTGGCGCGGCTGATGCCCAGGGCGCGGGCCGCCTCCGCCACGTTGCCGCGGGCATCCTGCACCGCCTGGCGGATGAGGGCGGTTTCCGCCTCGCGCAGCGGCGCGGGGGCCGCTGCGCCGGCAAGGCGCGGCCCATTGGCGGGCAAGGTGGCCTGCGCGCCCGGGGGCGCGGCCGCGAGGCCGTGGACACCCGCCGCGCGCGTGCCGTGGTGCGCCAGCCCCTGCAGCCGCAGGCCGGACCACAGGGGCAGATCCAGCGGCCGCGCCGCGCCGCGCTGGCGGGCGGCGTCGAACAGCAGGGTCCAGGGCAGCGCGATGAGGTCACCGCAGTGCAACGGGCTGCCAGGCGCGCGCAGGGGCTGGGGCAGCAGCTGGCGGGCCACGCTGTTGCTGCCGATCACATAGCCATCGCCATCCAGCGCCAGCAGGCCGTCGCCTTCGGCGCCCAGCGGGCAGCCGGGCCAGTTCAGGCGCAGCAGCAACGCATGGGGCATGTGCAGCAGCAGCGCGTCTTCCATGGCGCGGGCCGAGCGCGCCACCAGGTGCCGCAGCTCGGGGCGCTCGGGCACGTCCACGCCGGTCAGGTCGAGCATGCCCATGCAGTGGCCGTGCGGATCGAACAGCGGCGCGCCCGCGCAGCTGTAGCTGGCGTTGTCGTCAAAGAAGTGTTCGCCCCGGTGCAGCCAGACGGGCTGCAGCTCGGCCAGCGCGGCGCCGATGGCCGTGGTGCCCACCGCGGCCTCCGAGAGGTCGATGCCCACGCGGCCGATGGCGCGGGCGCGCGGGTCGCGGCGGTCGAAGGTGCCCTGCACATCCACCACGATGCCGCGCGCATCGGTCAGGATGGCGAAGTAGCGCATGCCCGCGATGGCACGGGTGAGCTGTGCGAGCACCGGCCGCGCGGCCTGCAGCAGGGGGTGGTTCTGTTCCCGGCTGCGGCGCAGCGCGGGGGCGCTGACCATGTCGAACGCCACGTGCTGCGCGGGGCGCAGGCCCTGGGCCAGGCAGCGCTGCCACGATCGCGTGATCCAGGGCTCCACATCGGCGCGCGCGGGGGCCGCGCCATCGGCCAGCAGCGCATGGCGGGCCTGCGCGATCAGCGCGTGGCGGTCGGCGGCCGGCAACGGCGGTGCAGCGGAAAGCATCGGACAGACCCCTGGGACGTGGAAGGCGGAGCGGCGCGCGGAACGCCGTGCGCATGATGCGCCGGTGTGCGGCGCAACATGTTTCATTTTGAGAATATCCCGCGCGCGCTCCCGTGAATCTAGGGTTCTCCCTAGGGGTGGGGCCGGGGGGCAGGCAGAAGATTCAACGGCCTATCCAGCCAAAACTCTTCCAGGAGACAGCCAGATGCAAGTCCAGTTCACGGTCAACGGGCGCGCTGCCAGCGTTGACGTCCCGCCCAACACCCTGCTTGTCCATGCGCTGCGAGAGCACCTGCTGCTCACCGGCACGCACGTGGGCTGCGACACCAGCCAGTGCGGCGCGTGCACCGTGCACGTGAACGGCCGCGCCGTGAAGTCCTGCGCCATGCTGGCCGTGCAGGCCCAGGGCGCCGAGGTGCAGACCATCGAAGGCCTGGCCGCCGCGGACGGCACCATGCACCCCATGCAGGCGGCGTTCAAGGAATGCCATGGCCTGCAGTGCGGCTTCTGCACGCCGGGCATGGTGATGAGCGCGGTGGACCTGTGCAAGCACCATCCCCAGGCGAACGAAGGCGAGATCCGCGAGCTGCTCGAAGGCAACATCTGCCGCTGCACCGGCTACCAGAACATCGTGCGCGCGGTGCAGGTCGGCCAAAAAGCCATGGCATCGGCATAAAAAAGGAGAACGACCATGGGTGCATCCGACTTTTCCAAGCTGCCGCACATCGGCGAATCGCTCAAGCGCAAGGAAGACTACCGCTTCCTCACCGGCGCCGGCCAGTACACCGACGACGTGGTGCTGGCCGCGCAGAGCCATGCCGTGTTCGTGCGTTCGCCGCATGCGCACGCGCGCATCAACAGCATCAACGTGGACGCCGCCAAGGCCGCGCCCGGCGTGCTGGGCGTGTTCGTGGGCGCCGACGTGGCGGCCGACAACATCAACGGCCTGCCCTGCGGCTGGCTCATCACCAGCACCGACGGCCAGCCCATGAAGGAGCCGCCGCACCCCATCCTGGCGCAGGGCAAGGTGCGCTACGTGGGCGACCACGTGGCCATGGTCGTCGCGCTCACGCAGCAGCAGGCGCGCGACGCGGCCGAGCTGGTGGAGGTGGATTACGACGTGCTGCCCGCCGTGGTCAGCGTGGCAGATGCCGCCGCCGGCAAGGTGGCGGGCGCGGGCCTGCATGACATCGCCGAGGACAACCACTGCTACAAGTGGGCCATCGGCGACAAGGGCGCGGTGGACTCGGTGTTCGCCAGTGCCGCGCACGTGACGAAGCTCGACCTGGTCAACAACCGCCTCATCCCCAACGCGATGGAGCCGCGCACGGCCATCGGCTCGTACAGCCGGGCCAACGACGAATACACGCTGTACGTGAGCAACCAGAACCCGCACGTCGAGCGCCTGCTCATGACGGCCTTCGTGATGGGCCTGCCCGAGCACAAGGTGCGCGTGATCGCGCCCGACGTGGGGGGCGGCTTCGGCTCCAAAATCTTTTTGTATGCCGAGGACGTGTGCCTGACCTGGGCGGCGAAGAAGCTCAACCGCAACATCAAGTGGGTGGCCGACCGCAGCGAGTCCTTCCTGTCGGACGCGCATGGCCGCGACCATGTGAGCCATGCCGAAATGGCGATGGACAAGGATGGCAAGTTCCTGGCCATGCGCGTGCACACCGACGCCAACCTGGGTGCCTACCTCTCCACCTTCGCCACGGCCGTGCCCACCATCCTCTATGCCACGCTGCTGGCGGGGCAGTACACCACGCCGCAGATCTATGTGGAGGTGGATGCCTGGTTCACCAACACCGCGCCGGTCGATGCCTACCGGGGCGCGGGCCGGCCCGAGGCCACCTACCTGCTCGAGCGCCTGGTATCGCGCTGCGGCTGGGAGATGAACCTGTCGCAGGACGAGATCCGCAAGCGCAACTTCATCACCAGCTGGCCCTACCAGACGCCGGTGGCGCTGCAGTACGACGTGGGCGACTACCACGCCTGCATGAACCAGGCGCAAGAGCTGGCCGACGTGGCGGGCTTTGCGGCGCGCAAGGCGGCCAGCGAGGCCAAGGGCCTGAAGCGCGGCATCGGCTACAGCAGCTACATCGAGGCCTGCGGCATCGCGCCGTCCAACATCGCAGGGGCGCTGGGTGCGCGTGCGGGTCTGTTCGAATGCGGGGAGGTGCGCGTGCACCCCACGGGCAGCGTGACGGTGTTCACCGGCTCGCACAGCCACGGCCAGGGGCACGAGACCACCTTTGCGCAGGTGGTGGCCGCGCGCCTGGGCATTCCGGTGGAGAACGTGGACATCGTGCACGGCGACACGGGCCGTGTGCCCTTCGGCATGGGCACCTACGGGTCGCGCTCCATCAGCGTGGGCGGCGCGGCCATCATGAAGGCGCTGGACAAGATCGAGGCCAAGGCCAAGAAGATCGCGGCGCATTTGATGGAGGCCAGCGACGCCGACATCGACTTCAGCGGCGGCGAGTTCACCGTGCGCGGCACGGACAAGAAGATCCCGTTCGGCCAGGTGGCGCTCACGGCCTACGTGCCGCACAACTACCCGCTCGACAAGCTCGAACCTGGGTTGAACGAAACAGCGTTCTACGACCCGACCAACTTTACCTTCCCCGCAGGCACCTACATCTGCGAGGTGGAGGTGGACCCCGCCACCGGCAGCACGCGCGTGGACAAGTTCACTGCCGTGGACGACTTCGGCACCATCATCAACCCCATGATCGTGGAAGGCCAGGTGCACGGCGGCCTAGTGCAGGGCATCGGCCAAGCGCTGATGGAAAACTGCGTGTACGACCGCGAGACGGGCCAGCTGCTGACGGGCAGCTTCATGGACTACGCCATGCCGCGCGCTGATGACTTCCCCGAGTTCAAGCTGGGCCATGTCTGCACGCCCTGCACGCACAACCCGCTGGGCACCAAGGGCTGCGGCGAGGCGGGGGCCATCGGCTCGCCACCGGCGGTGATCAACGCCGTGCTCGACGCGCTGCACCCGCTGGGCGTGAAGGAGTTCGACATGCCCGCGTCGCCGCACCGCGTGTGGGAAGCCATCCAACAAGCCAAGGCCTGAGGAGACACACCATGTACGCCTTCACCTTTGAAAACCCATCGTCCACCGCAGCCGCCGCGCAGCTCATCGCCCAGGGCGGCAAGCTGCTGGCGGGTGGGCAAAGCCTGCTGCCGTCGATGCGGCTGCGCCTGGCCAATCCCGAGAAGATCGTCGACCTGAACAGTATTCCCGAGCTGGCGGGCATCCGCCGCGAGGGCAATGCGCTGGTGATCGGCGCCATGACGCGCCACATGGACGTGGCCAACAGTGCAGAGGTCCAAAGCGCCATCCCTGCGCTGGCCGACCTGGCCGCGCACATCGGCGACCGGCAGGTGCGCGCGCGGGGCACGCTGGGCGGGTCGGTGGCCAACAACGACCCCGCGGCCTGCTACCCCAGCGCCGTGCTGGGCCTGGGCGCCACCATCGTCACCAACCAGTGCGAGATCGCGGCCGACGACTTCTTCGTGGGCATGTACACCACGGTGCTGGAAGAGGGCGAGATCATCACCGCCATCCGCTTCCCCATCCCCAAGCGCGCGGCCTACCTGAAGTTCAAGCAGGCGGCATCGCGCTTCTCGCTGGTGGGCGTGTTCGTGGCGCAGACCGATGGCGGCGTGCGCGTGGCGGTGACGGGTGCGGCCAGCAGCGTGTTCCGGCACGCGGGGCTCGAGGCCGCGCTGAACCAGAGCTTCACGCCCGCATCGGCGGCGGCGGTCAGGATTGACGCGGGCGATCTCAACGCGGACATCCACGCGAGCGCGGCCTACCGCGCCAACCTCATCAGCGTGCAGACCCAGCGGGCGGTGGCGCAGATGCTGGGCTGACGGGCGGGAGAGTGCCCGCTGCCGCTGTCCGGCATCCAGGAGCGGGTGTTTGAATGAAATTGGCCTCCAGCGCTTGTCTGTCAAGCGCTGGTAGCTATTAAAAATATAGTGATGAACGTTTCCCCTGCTGCGCCCGTGACCGCGCCCGCGCTGTCCTCCATCGATGCCCTGGTGCTGGCCTTGCAGGGCGTCGGGTACTTTGCCGACCGGCGGCTGGCCACGGCCGTGTTCCTGGCGCTCCAGCTGCAGCGCCCGCTGCTGCTGGAAGGGGAACCCGGCGTGGGCAAGACGGCGCTGGCCCAGGCACTTGCCAAGGTGCTCTCGCGCAGCCTGATCCGCCTGCAGTGTTACGACGGGCTGGAGCAGCGCGAGGCGCTGTACGAATGGAACTACGCGGCCCAGCTCTTGCACATGCGTGCGGCGGAAGGCCAAGGCAGTGCCGACATGGCGCAGGTGGAGCGCGAGGTGTACCAGGACCGCTACCTCATCCGCCGCCCCCTGTTGCAGGCGCTGCAGGCCCCGGCGCCTGGCGCCGTGCTGCTCATCGACGAAGTGGACCGCGCCGACGAGCCCTTCGAAGCCTTCTTGCTCGAATACCTGGGCGAGTACCAGGTGAGCATTCCCGAGATCGGCACCGTGCGCGCCACGGCCACGCCGGTCACCCTGCTCACCAGCAACCGCACGCGCGACCTGCACGACGCCGTCAAGCGCCGCTGTCTGTACCACTGGCTGGACTACCCCGAGCGCGAACGCGAGCTGGCCATCGTGCGCGCCCAGGTGCCGGGCGCCAGCGACGCGCTGGCCGTCCAGGTGGCGGATTTTGTGGGCCGCCTGCGCAGCCAGCCGTTCGCCAACGCCTTTCAGCGCGCGCCGGGCATAGCCGAGAGCGTGGAGTGGGCCAAGGCGCTGGTGGCGCTCGACACCATCGTGGTGGACCCGGAGGTGGTGGCCGACACCGCCGGCATCCTCTTCAAGCAGCGCGAGGACGTGGCGGCGCTCACGCGCGACATGGCGGCGCAGCTGCTGCAACCCGCCGAGACGGATGCGTGAAGGCTCGCGCCATGGCTGAGGGCACGACGATCTCGCAGCTGGGGGATGCCCGCACCGGCAAGCTGGCCGACAACCTCACGGGTTTTGGCCGCACGCTGCGCCGTGCCGGCGTGCCCGTGGATGCGGCCCGCATGGCCCTGGCGCAACAGGCCGTGATGCTGGTGGGCGTGGGGCGGGAGGACTTCGGCGCCGCGCTGGAGTCCGTGCTCATCAGCCGCGAGCAGGACCGGCAGGTGTTCCGCGAGCTGTTCGACGCCTATTTCAAGAACCCCGGCATCGCACAGAAGCTGCTGGCCCAGATGCTGCCCAGTGCCGAGTCCAGGGCCGAGCCCGCCAAACGCCGCCCGCGCGTGAGCGAGGCGCTGGCCCCGGTGCGCGCCGCGCGCGATGCGCCAGCGCCGCGCGAGGACGACAAGATCGACCTCGACGCCGCCATGACCGCCAGCGACCTGCAGCGCCTGCGGCACGCCGACTTCAACCAGCTCTCGGCCAGCGAATACAGGCTGGTGGAGCGGCTGGCGCGTGAAATTCCCTTGCCCCTGCCGCGCTATGCGGCCCGCCGCACCCGCCCGGGCACGCGCGGCGGGCGTCCCCACTGGCCGGGCGCCATGCAGCAGGCCGCGCGCACGGGCGGCGAGGTGCTGCGCGTGCCTTTGCTGCAGCGGCGCCGGCAGCCATTGCCGCTGTGCGTGCTGGTCGATGTGTCCGGCTCCATGGAGCGCTACGCGCGGCTTTTGCTTGCGTTTCTGCATGCCGCCACCGCGCCCCGCCACGCAGGCGCGGGCCTGCGCCGCGACGTGTTCGCGTTCGGCACCGGCCTCACCGACCTCACGCCCGCGTTCCGCCTGGCCGATACCGATGCGATGCTGGAGGCGGCCAGCCAGGCGATCCCTGACTTTGCCGGCGGCACGCGCCTGGGCGACAGCCTGGCCCGGTTGCGCGTGCAGCACGCGCGCCGGCTCGTGGGGCGGCGCACGCTGGTGCTGCTGGTCAGCGACGGGCTCGATACCGGCGCGCCCGAGGTGCTGGAGAGGGAGCTGGGCTGGCTGCGCCGGCACTGCGGCCGGCTGCTGTGGCTCAACCCCCTGCTGCGCTTCGAGGGCTATGCGCCCACGGCGCGTGGCGCCGCGGTGCTGCACCGCCAGGCCCACGGCATGGTCGCCGTGCACAACCTCAGCCGCCTGCAGGACCTGGCTGGCAGCCTGGCCGAAGTGCTGCGCCAGTGAGCGCGTGGCCCGCACGCGCACAGCCCCCCATTGTTCAGGAACCCGGAGGACTCCACCATGGAAATGCAAGCCAGCCGAACCCTCGCCGTCAGCCAGCAGCAGGCCTGGGACGCACTCAACGATCCCGAGGTGCTCAAGCTGTGCATCCCTGGCTGCGACAAGGTCGAGCCCACGGGCGAGCACCAGTACAGCGTGGCGATGGCGCTCAAGATCGGCCCGGTGTCCGCCAAGTTCGCGGGCAAGATCACGCTCTCCGAGATCGTGCCGCCCGAAAGCTACACCATCGCCTTCGACGGATCGGGCGGCGTGGCCGGGTTTGGCAAGGGCAGCGCCCAGGTCAAGCTGGTGCCGCTGCCGGCCGATGCGGCCGGGCAGGACAGCTGTGAGCTGCACTACACCGTGCACGCCACCGTGGGCGGCAAGATCGCCCAGCTCGGCCAGCGCCTCATCGATGGCGCGGCCAAGGGCATGGCCGAGGATTTCTTCAAGCGCTTTGACACCGAGATGCAACGCCGCCATCCGCGCGCGCCCGTGGCCGACGACCCCGAGCCCGGGGCGGGGGGCGGGGGCGCCGTTGCGGCGTCGGGCGCGCTGGCGGCATCCGCGGGTGAGGACAATCCCCCCAGCGGCATTCCGGTCTGGGTGTGGGTGGTGGGCGCGGCGGCGCTGGTGCTGTTAGCGTGGTGGTGGAACTGAGCCCCTGCAGGTTTTGAGCCCCGCCCGAGGCGCCGCGCGCACCCTGTGTGGGCTGCGGGGCCGGAGGCAGGGGCCGTAGAAATGAATGGGCAACGAAGCAAATGGAAAACCTGGATGTGATGGTGCTGCGCACGCTGCAGGGCTGGCGGGCCGCGGGCCGGCGGGCGCTGCTGGCCACGGTGGTGCGGACCTGGGGCTCCTCGCCCCGGCCGGTGGGTTCGATCATGGCGCTGTGTGAAGACGGCTCGGTGGTGGGATCGGTCTCGGGCGGGTGCATCGAGGACGACCTGATCGACCGCCACACGCGGGCCTATGCGCAGGCGGCGGCGCAGGCCGGCACGGGCGATGGCGGCGATAGGCGCATTCCGAGCGGACCTCCCGCGTTTGTCAAATACGGCGTCACGGCCGACGAGGCGCACCGGTTCGGGCTGCCCTGCGGCGGCACGCTGGAGCTGCTGCTGGAATACGACCCCGACCCGGCCAGCCTCCGCGAGCTGATCCTTGCGCTGGAGGGCGGGCGGCTCATGCAGCGCACCGTGCGCCTGGCCGACGGGCTGGCCACCGTGCAGCCCGCCGCTGCCCCCGCCGAGCTGGCGGTGGACACCCGGCAGCTGACCAACACCTTCGGCCCGGAGTACCGGATGCTGCTGATCGGCGCCGGCCAGCTGGCGGAATACCTGGCCACCATGGCGCTGTTCAACGGCTTCGCGGTCACGGTGTGCGACCCGCGCGAGGAATACCGCGGCAGCTGGAACGTGCCCGCGGCCACGCTGGTGAGCGGCATGCCCGACGATGTGGTGCTGGCCTTCAGGCCCGACCGGCGCAGTTGCGTGGTGGCGCTCACGCACGACCCCAAGCTCGACGACCTGGCGCTGCTGGAGGCGCTGGACACCGAGGCGTTCTATGTGGGCGGCATCGGCTCGCGCCGCAACAACGAAGCGCGCCGTGCCCGGATGATGGAGCATTTCGGGCAGACCGCCGAGAGCCTGGCCCGCCTGCGCGGCCCGATCGGCATCTACATCGGCAGCAAGACGCCGCCCGAGATCGCGGTGAGCGTGATGGCTGAAATCCTGGCCGTGAAGAACGGCGTGGCCCTGCCGCGCGACGTGGAGGTGGCGCAGGCCAAGAACGAGCGGGAACTGGCGCGGAACGACCCCGGGCCGCTGGTGTGCGGGCTGCGCTAGCGCGGCCCGCCCCTTCCCGCCGTGGCGCCGTCAGGCGCCCATCACCACCGGCCCGCCCTTGGCGATGCCGCGCTGGTACGCCGGGCGTGCCTCCATGCGCTGGCGGTAGGCCTGCAGGCGCGGGCAGTTGCCGGCCGTGCTGGCGCGCGAGAGCGCGGCTTCCACCGCGAAGCTCATCTGGAAGTCGGCCATGGTGAGGTGCTCGCCCGCGAACCAGGTGTGCCGGCCCAGGTGCTCTTCCATGAAGGCCAGCGCGGTGGCCACGTTGGGGTCGATCACCTTGTCCTGCACCTTGCCGCACAGCGCCCGGGCGATGGGCTTCACGAAAAAGGGCATGGGCTGCGTGGGAATGGTCATGAACACCAGCTTCATCACGAGCCAGTTCATGAGCGAGCCCTCGGCGTAGTGCATCCAGAACCGGCACTGGCGGTACTCGGGCGTGCCGGGGGCGGGCTGCAGGTGGGCCAGGTCCCCGCTGGCGCGGGCGCCGTAGGTTTCCACCAGGTATTCGATGATCGCGGCGGATTCGGCGATCACCTCGCCGCCGTCGGTGATCACGGGCGACTTGCCCAGTGGATGGATCTTCTTGAGCTCGGGCGGGGCCAGCCGGGTGGCCTTGTCGCGCTGGTAGATCTTGAGCTCGTAGGGCACGCCCAGTTCTTCCAGGAGCCACAGGACGCGCTGCGAGCGCGAGGTTTCGAGGTGGTGAACGGTGATCATGGGCGGATTAGAACCTGTCCACGGCGGTTCGGGGCCGGGTTGGTGTCGCCTGCACGATGTTCGCGCCCGCAAGCCTGGGGAGCCTTGCCCGCGCCGGCCCTGGCGGGGACCAGAAAGCAAAAAGCCCTCTGGCGAGGGCTTTTGCGGGGGCCGGCGCAGCCGGCCGTGGCGATCTGGCGATCAGCCGCCCTTCTTGGAGCGCTTGCCGGGGTTCTTCTTGCTGCGGGTGGCAACACCGCGCTCCAGGCTCACGCGCTGGCCGCGGCCAGGGGTGGCGAGGGTGTAGCCGGGCACCGGCGTGGGCCGGGGGGTGCGCTTGCGGTCTGCTTCGGTGACGATCTTGTTGCCCATGGTAGGTCTCTGAGATAGTGGAAAAAAGAGTGATATTAGGCCACAGCCGGGGTGGGGGGGCTTCCCGGCCACCGCCATCCGCCCCCCGGACCCAGGGGTTTGGCGGCCCATGGGGCGCGAAAAAGCACGGTGCGCGGGCGCACCGGCACCCCTTCACGGCGCGATGAAACCCGCCGCCACGCCCGCACCGTGGTCGGTGGAGAGCGCATCGGTGCAATGGCCGGGCAGCACGAAACCCCGTGCGGCGTCTTCCACGGCCTGGGTCCGTATCACCGGGGGCTGTGCCCGCACGCCGCCGAAGATGGTGGCGAACGCCACGTCCGCCGCATCGCGGCCGGTGCCAAAGCGCAACAACCCCATGGGTATGGCGGTGCCCGAGGGGTCGAAGATGTACCACCGGTCTCCCAGGTAGGCCTCGACATAGGCATGGAAGTCCGGCGGGCCCAGGGCCGGGTCGGCACCGTAGTCGGTGCCGGTGGTGAAGCGCGCGGGAATGTTCACGGCGCGGCACAGGGCAATCATCAGGTGCGCGAAATCGCGGCACACCCCCACCTGCTCGACCAGGGTATCGACCGCCGAGGTGTTGGAGTTGGACGTGTTCGAGGTGAACGCCACATGCCGCTGGACCCAGTCCCGGATCGCCTGCACGCGGCTGTGGCCTTGCCAGAGCCCGCCAAACTCGTTGAGGGCAAGGCGCAGCAGGCGGTCGGACTGGCAGTACCGGCTGGGGTAGATGTACCCCATGACTTCCTGCGGCAGGCGCCGCACGGGGACCTCCGCCAGCTGGGAGGGGTCGGTGCGGTAGTGGGTGATGTCCACCGTGGCGGAATACGACACTTCCAGGATGCCGGGTTCGCCGTGCAGGCGCAGATAGCGGTTGCCGGTGGCCGGGTCGGTATGGATGTTGTGGGGAATGTCCTGGTTGATGACGAGCCGTTCGCTGCTGACCGCCTGGCTGGGCGTCTGTGCGGCATGGATGTTGAACACGAAGTCCGCGCCGTACTGGTCGATCTCATAGCTCAGGTCGATCTGCAACTCCATGCGCACCCGGCCGTGGCCCTGGTGGATCGCCGGCGCGCGCGCCACCGGGCTGGCCGCAGCGGGCTGGGTGGAGGGCGGCAGCGAGGGAAGAGTGGCTTCACCGCCCTGCGCCAGGGTGTTTTCACGGCCCGCGCCAGTGGGCAGGGCCAGGGGTGAAGCCGTGCTGCCGCCGCAGCCTCGAAGAAAAGGCTGGGACCGGGCAGGGGCGCGGGACGGGGTGCTTTCCATGGAAATATCCTTCGTGCGCTGCGCGTCGGGGCATCCGACACGGCGGCGTGATCCGAGGATAGGGCGCGGGTCCCGGGGGCGGTGTAGGCGGACGGCCCGCGCTCACGCAGGCATGCGAGGCAGCCCCGCACCGCGCCGCCGCGTCAGTCGATGGCGAACGCTTCGCGCAGGGCGCCGCAGAAGCCCGCATGCCCGCTGAGCGACAGCGTGACCGTGGTCCGGGGAGGGGCCGGGGTGCCGGGCACGGTGGCGATGCGCCCGCTCGCTGCATCGAAGTCCAGCGTCAGCGGCGTGCTCACCTCCTGCACGCCCTGCAGGTCGTATTGCCATTCGCCACCTTCCTCCGAGGGGCCGCAGGCGTCGGGGTACTGCGCGTGGGCCCAGCGCAGCACCTGCGCGATCTCGGCGTGCAGGGCGGGCATCTGCGCGGGCGACACGCTGGCCATGGCATCGAAGGTGCCGGTGCCGTCCGTGTCTTCGCTGTAGTCAAAGTCCAGGTAGTGAAGTGGCATGGGGTGTGGTGTCTCGTGGTTGCGGTCCGGGTTCATGTCCAGGTGCGGGCGAGGGCCTGCGCCGCCTCGCTGAGCCGGGGCACCTGCTGCAGGGCCCGCGCCAGCGGCATGCGCACCGCCGGGGCCTGCAGCGCCACCGCGCTGTGCACGCTGCGCCGCCCCCCCGCCGGCACGGGCACCGCCACGCACACCAGCCCATCCACGAACTCCTCGGCGTCGGTGGCATAGCCCTGGCGCGCGATCTGCTCCAGTTCGGCCTCCAGGGCCTTGCGGTCGGTGAGGGTGGTGGCCGTGTGGCGCGTGAGCGGCAACCCGTCCAGGATGGCGCCGCGCCGCGCCGCCGACAGGTAGGCCAGGAAAAGCTTGCCGCTGGCCGAGCAGTGGATGGGCACGCGGGTGCCCGGCCGCAGCTCCAGGCGCAGCGGAAACGCTGATTCCACGCGGTCCAGGTAGATCACTTCGGCGCCGCTCAGGGCGGTCAGGTTGCAGCTCTCGCCGATGTCGGCCACCAGCTGGCGCAGCACCGCGTGGCGCACGCTTTGCTGCGTGCCCGCGCTCAGCGCGCTTTCGGCCAGCCGCAGCAGGCGGGGCGCCGGAGCGTAGCGGCGCCCGCCCGGTTCGCGCGCGAGCAGCCCGCCGCCCTCCAGCTGGCCCAGCATGCGGTGCACGCTGGGCTTGGGCCAGCCGCAGGCCTCCACCGCATTGGCCAGCGTGAACGGGCGGCCCTGGGCGCACAGGATCTCGAGCAACTCAAAGAGCCGCAGGCTGGGGGATGTTTCTGTCATAAATACCGGAATTCGAGACGAATTCATAAATCATTCCGAGATTATTCCGCACTGTGGCTAAGCTGCAAACCCATATCCCCTTGAACAACACATGTCCATGACAGCCTCATTCCAGAACGCGGTACTGACGGGCGCCTGTGGCGGCCTGGGCCAGGCATTGGCGCGGGAACTGATCGCACGGGGCGCCGCGGTGGCGCTGGTGGGGCTGCACCTGCCCACGCTGCAGGCGCTGGCCGCGCTCGCGCCAGAGCGCTGCGCCGTGTACACGCCCGACGTGGCGGACAGTGCCGCCATGCAGGCCATGGCGGCCGACTGGATGGCGCGCGCGGGCGCGCCCGACCTGGTGATCGCCAACGCCGGCGTGGCCGGCGGCTATGACACCGCGCAGGCGGACGACCTGGCCGTGCTGCGCCGCATGCTGGAGATCAACCTCCTGGGCGCCGCCACCACCTTCCAGCCGTTCGTGACCGCGATGCGCTCGCAGCGGCGCGGGGCCCTGGTGGGCGTGGCCAGCATCGCGGGATGGCGCGGCATGCCGGGCAACGGCGCCTATTGCGCCAGCAAGGGCGGCCTGATCCGCTACCTGGAGAGCCTGCGCGCCGAAATGCGCGGCGGGCCCGTGGCGGTGGTCACGGTGAGCCCGGGCTACCTGCGCACGGCCCTCACGGCGGGCAACCGGTTTGCCATGCCCGGCCTCATGGAGCCCGATGCCGCCGCGCGCGCCATGCTGGCTGGCATCGCGCGGGGCCGCACCCACATCGTTCTGCCCGCGCGCATTGGCTGGCTGGCGCGGCTGCTCAACCTCTTGCCCGGCGCCCTGCACGACCGCCTGCTGCTGGGCCAGCCGCGCAAGCCGCGCAGGGGCGAGGCGGGTGCCACGCCGATACCGGGCCTGGCGCCCCCCACCGATCCCCGCGCCTGACCTGCCCATGGCGGGATGGGCCCCAAAAAAATGCCGACAGAAAGCAAAAAAGACATGACACCGGAGACAACCCCCACCGTGGTGGACACCCGCACACAGATCGCGCTCATCGGCGCCGGCCCCAGCGGACTGGCGGCGGCGCGCAACCTGCAGAAGCTGGGCGTGCCATTCCAGGGCTTCGAGGCCCACACGGACGTGGGGGGGCTGTGGAACATCGAGAACCCGCGCAGCACCGTCTACGAATCCGCGCACCTGATCTCCAGCAAGACCACCACGGAGTTCACCGAATTCCCCATGCGCGCCGGCGTGGCCGACTACCCCAGCCACCGCGAGATGCGGCAGTATTTCTTTGATTTCGCGGAGCACTTCGCGCTGCGCCCGCACTACTGGTTCGGCTGCCGCGTATTGAACGTGGAGCCGGCGGGGGAAGGGGCGGCCCCCTTGTGGCGCATCACCTGGAGCCAGCACGGGGGCCCCGCGCAGACCGCGCAGTTCAAGGGCGTGGTCATTGCCAACGGCACGCTGGCCGAACCCAGCATGCCGCGTTTCGAGGGCCGGTTCGACGGCGAGCTGCTGCACACCAGCGCCTACAAGAGCGCCGAGCTGTTCAAGGGAAAACGCGTGCTGGTGGTGGGCGCGGGCAATTCGGGCTGCGACATCGCCGTGGATGCGGTGCACTACGCGCGCAGTGTGGATCTGTCGGTGCGGCGCGGCTACTACTTCGTGCCCAAGTACGTGTTTGGCAAGCCCTCCGACACGCTCGGTGGCAAGTTCAAGATGCCGCCCTGGCTCAAGCAGAAGGTCGACAGCGTGGTGCTGCAGTGGTTCACGGGCGACCCGGTGCGTTTTGGCCTGCCCAGGCCCGACTACAAGATGTACGAGTCGCACCCCGTGGTGAACTCGCTGGTGCTGCACCACCTGGGCCACGGCGACATCCACGTACGGCCCGACATCGCGCGCCTGCAGGGGCACACCGTGTTTTTCAAGGACGGCAGCGCGCAGGACTATGACCTGGTGCTCTGCGCCACGGGCTACAAGCTGCACTACCCCTTCATCGACCACAGCCTGCTCAACTGGCAGGGCATGGCGCCGCAGCTGTACTTGAACATCCTTTCGCCGCGCTTCGACAACCTGGCCGTGATGGGCATGATCGAGGCCAGCGGCATCGGCTGGCAGGGCCGCTACGAGCAGGCCGAACTGGTGGCGCGCTTCTTCAGGGCGCAGGCAGAGGGATCGCCCCGCGCCGATGCGCTGCGCCAGGCCAAGGCCGGCCCGGCCCCCGACCTCTCGGGCGGCTTCAAGTACCTCAAGCTCGAACGCATGGCGTACTACGTGCACAAGGACACCTACCGCAGCGCGGTGCGCGCGGCGTCTGCCGCGCTGGCCTGAATTCCCTCCCCACTATTCCGAAGGGCCCACCATGCTGCCTGTCGACGAAATCCGGCTCAATTTCAATCCCGCATCGCTCGTGGTGCTCAACGTGGTGCTGGGCTTCCTCATGTTCGGCATCGCGCTGGACACGCGCGTGGCCGACTTCAAGCGCGTGCTGCGCATGCCGGGCGCCATGGCGGTGGGCGTGGCCGCGCAGTTCATCGTGCTGCCGGCGGTGACCTTCGTGCTCACGCTGCTGCTTTCGCCCAGCCCCAGCATCGCGCTGGGCATGATCCTCGTGGCCTGCTGCCCGCCGGGCAACGTGAGCAACATCCTCACGCACCGCGCGGGGGGCAACGTGGCGCTGTCGGTGTCGATGACGGCGATCTCCAACGCGCTGGCCATCGTGCTCATGCCGCTGAACTTCGCCTTCTGGGGCGGCATGCACCCCACGGCGGCGCCGCTGCTGCGCAGCATCGCGCTGGACCCGCTGGAGATGGCGGGCCACATCGTGGCCATCATCGGGCTGCCGTTCGTGCTGGGCATCCTGTGTGCCGAGAAGCTGCCCCGCTTCACGCGGCGGGTGCACAAGCCCGTGCGCATCCTGAGCTTCGTCTGCCTGATCGGCTTCATCATCGGTGCGGTGGCGGGCAACTGGCGCTATTTTCTCGACTACGTGGGGCTGGTGCTGCTGGCGGTGGCGCTGCACGATGCGCTGGCCTTCGGCACCGGGTATGCCTGTGCACGGCTGAGCGGCCTGTCCGACTACGACCGGCGCGCCGTGAGCATCGAAGTCGGCATCCGCAATGCCGGGCTGGGCCTGGTGCTGATCTTCAGCTTCTTCGGCGGCCTGGGCGGCATGGCCGTGGTGGCGGGCGTCTGGGGCTTCTGGGACATCATCGCGGGCCTGGCGCTGGCGGGATGGTGGGGACGCCGGCCGCCCGTGGTGCCCCATGCCGTGCGGGAGGGCGGCGCATGATGGCGCGCATTCTCGTGACCGGGGCCGACGGTTTCCTGGGCCGCGGCGTGGTGGCGGCCCTGGCGCGCGAGGGCGCCCCCGTCATCGTCGCCGCCGACGTGCGCGAAGTGCCCGCCGAGCGCCGCCTGCCCGGCGTCACCTACGTGGTGCAGGACGTGCGCGACCCGGCGCTGGCGCAAACGCTGGCCGAGCACTCCATCGACAGCGTGGTGCACCTGGCCTCCATCGTCACGCCCGGCAAGGGCTCCAACCGCGAATTCGAATACTCCGTGGACGTGCTGGGCAGCCAGAACGTGCTCGACGCCTGCGTGGCCACGGGCGTGCGGCACCTGGTCGTCAGCTCCAGCGGCGCGGCCTATGGCTACCACGCCGACAATCCCGACTGGCTGCGCGAAACGGATGCGCTGCGGGGGAACGAAGTCTTTGCCTATGCGCACCACAAGCGCCTGGTGGAGGAGATGCTGGCGCGCTACCGCACACAGCACCCGCAACTCGCGCAGACCGTGCTGCGCATCGGCACCATCCTGGGCGAGCGGGTGGACAACCAGATCACGGCGCTGTTCGAGAAGCGGCGCCTGCTGGCCATCCGGGGCAGCGCCAGTCCGTTCGTGTTCATCTGGGACGAGGATGTCACCGGTGCCATCGTGCACGCGCTGCGCACGCGCCGCGCCGGGTGCTTCAACCTCGCGGGCGATGGCGCGCTGCCGCTGCGCGAGATCGCGGCGCGCCTGGGCAAATCGGTGCTGGACCTGCCGGCGGGCCTGCTGCGCGCCGCGCTGGCGATGGGGTCGGCCCTGGGCGTGAGCCGCTACGGGCCCGAGCAGCTCGACTTTCTGCGCTATCGCCCGGTGCTGCTCAACACCGCGCTCAAGGAGGTGCTGGGCTACGTGCCGGCCAAGACCAGCAGCGAGGCCTTCGACGCCTTCGTGGCCGCGCGCGAACGCCAGGGGCGTCCGGTGGCGGCGGGCAGCCGCGTGGTGTCCGCATGAATGCCGCCGCGCTGAGCCGGGGCGACCTGCTGCGCGCCTTGGCGGTGGTGGTCATCTGGGGGCTGAACTTCGTGGTGATGAAGCTGGGCCTGCAGGGGCTCAGCCCCATGCTGCTGGGGGCGCTGCGGTTCTCGGCCGCGTCGCTGCCCTTCCTGCTGTTCGTGCCGCGTCCGGCGCTCCCCTGGCGGTTCGTGCTGGGCTATGGGCTGGCCCAGGGCCTGGGCCAGTTCGGATTCCTGTTCCTGGGGCTGCAGCTGGGGATGACGGCGGGCATGGCGTCGGTCGTCATGCAGACGCAGGCCTTCTTCACGCTGCTGTTGGCCGCCCCGCTGCTGGGCGAGCGCGCCCGGCCCTGGCAGTGGTGGGGCCTCACGCTGGCCTTCGCAGGGCTGATGACTATCGGGCTCGCCCATGGCGAAGGCCCCGGGCAGATGACGCTCGCGGGCTTCGTGCTCACGCTGGCGGCCGCCTTCATGTGGGCGGTGTCCAATCTCGTGGCGCGCCGTGCCGCGACGGCGGGGCCGTACGGGCCGTTCCCGTTCATCGTGTGGAGCAGCACGGTGCCGATCGTGCCTTTCTTCGCGCTGGCGCTGTGGACCGATGGCGCGCAGGGCGTGCTCGCGCAGCTGCGGGCGGTGGACGGCGTGGCGCTGGCGGCCGTGCTGTACCTCGCCCTGCTGGCCACCTTGCTCGCCTACACGTTGTGGACGCAGCTGTTGCAGCGCCACCCCGCCGGGCGGGTCACTCCGTTTTCGCTGCTGGTGCCGGTGGTCGGGCTGTGGGCCGCATATGCCTTTCTGGGAGAGCAGCCCGCGCCGCTGCAGTGGGCTGGAGCGGGGGCCGTGCTCTGCGGGCTCGTGGTCAACCAGGCCGGGGGCTGGCTGCGGGCGCGGCGCGCGAGGCCGGCGGCCTCCTAGAATCCCCTCTTTTCTTCTTTTTTCGCAAGGATGCATGGTGGCCGACAGCGTGGTGTTGCAGGTGCAGGGGTTGCGGTTTGCCTACCCGGAGTGCGCGGTGCTGGAGGGCTTCAGCCTCGCATGGCCCGCGGGGCTGGCGCTGGTGCAGGGCGACGAGAGCACGGGCAAGACCACGCTGCTGCGCGTGCTGGCAGGTGAGCTGGCGCCCCAGGCGGGCGATATCACGCTGCGCGGCGTGCGCCGGGGGGCGGTGCCTGCCGCGGCCTGGCGCGCGCAGGTGTTCTGGCAGGACCCGCGCGCCACGGCGCTGGACCCGCTCACGGTGCGCCAGTGGCTGGGCAGCCTGCCTGCGCACTGCGCGCGGTGGGACGCCGCCGCCCTGGCGGCGCATGTAGAGGGGTTCTCGCTGGAACCTCATCTGGACAAGCCTTTTTTTGCCTTGTCCACCGGCAGCCGGCGCAAGGCGCTGATGGCCGCCGCGCTGGCCAGCGGGGCCGCGCTCACGCTCATCGACGAGCCGGTGGCGGGGCTCGACAAGCCTTCGGTCAGCTACCTCGGTCAGGCCCTGGCCGAAGCCGCGCGCCAGCCGGCGCGGCTGGTGGTGGTGGCGCACTACGAGGCGCTGCCGGGCGTGCCCTGGGACAGCGTGGCGACATTGGCCCGGCCTCGCTAGGGCCCGTCAACACTGTTTTCGCCAGTGCCAAGGCCGGGGCCTTGGCTAGGAACGCAACGACGAGTGGCCTGGATGGGATGCAGTGGGCGGCCTCCCCTTCGGGTTGCGATGCCAGCAAAAATAGTGCTGACAGCCCTAAACTGGGCGACCCTGCCTGCCCATTTCTCTTGAAGGACACCCCATGGACGCGCTCCTCTTCGCCCCGGTGGCCGTGGCCATTGCGCTCACGCCCGGCCCCAACAACTTCTGCGGCCTCAACAACGGCATCCGCGCGGGCGTCGGCGCGGCGCTGGTGGCCACGCTGGGGCGGGTGGCGGCGTTCGCCATCTTCCTGGCCATCTCGGCCGTGGGCCTGGGGGCGATGCTGCTGGCATCCGAGATGGCGTTCACGGTCGTCAAGTGGGTGGGCGCCTGCTACCTCTTCTGGCTGGGCTGGAAGGCATGGCGCAGCCGTGAGTTCAGCGGGCTGGAGGTGGTCGAGGGCGGCGACGTGAAATCCTCCGGCGCCCCGGTGCGGCTGAAGGCGCTCATCACCCAGGAGTTCCTGCTGGGCATCACCAACCCCAAGGCCATCATCCTGTTCGCGGCGATCTTCCCGCAGTTCATCGACCCGAGCCAGCCGGCCGTGCGCCAGTTCGTGGTGCTGGGCGCCGTGTACCTGGCGGCGGAGTTCGTCTCCACGGCCGTGTATGCCGCCGGCGGGCGCCAGATCCGCCGCTTCATCCGCACTTCGCGTGGCGTGGTCCGGCTGAACAAGGCCACGGGCGGTTTCTTCATGGGGGCGGGCGGCCTGCTGCTGGCCACCAATCGCTGACACCCGGGCGCGGGCGCGCCGCTACATCGCCTTGAACAGGTGGGCGTAGAGGCGGCTCACGGGCAGCTTCTCGGGCCGTCCGGCCAGCTCCAGGTGCAGCTTGCCCGCCTCGTCGCGGGTCACGGTGGTGATGCAACTGGCGCGCACCAGCGTGCTGCGGTGGATCTGCCAGAACACCTGGGTGTCGAGCTGGCCGATCAGGTCCTTGAGCGGGGTGCGGATCAGGTACTCGCGGGCCGAGGTCAGCACCCGCACGTACTTGTCGGCCGCCTCGAAATACAGCACGTCGGCCACCGGCACCATGTGGATCTGGCTGCCGCTGCTGGCCTGGATGAGCGTGAGCGGCGTGCCCGGGGCGGCCGCAGCGGGCGCGGGTGCCGCTGCGGGAACCGGCGCGGCAACCCCGGGCGCCACCAGCAGGTTCCGCAGCTGGGCCATGGTTGCTTCAAAATCCATAGCGGCTGGCGCTTTGCTGGCAAGCGCCAGCTGCAGTTTTTGCACCGTTTTTTGCAGCCGCGCGGCCTGCACGGGCTTGAGCAGGTAGTCCACCGCCTGCGCTTCGAACGCCTGCACCGCGTACTGGTCGTAGGCGGTCACGAACACCAGCGCCGGGAAGGGGCTGCCCGCGGGGCCTTCCGTTGGCCAGGCGTCGGCCAGTTCCACGGCCGCGTCCAGCCCGCTCTGGCCGGGCATGCGGATGTCGAAGAACAGCACGTCCGGCTGCAGCGCCAGGGCCTGGCGCACGGCGGACAGACCGTCGCCCACGGTGGCCACGACCTGCAGCCCGGGCCAGGACCGGGCCAGCTCTTGCTGCAGCGCGGCGGCGAGCAGGGGTTCGTCTTCAGCAATCAGGGCGCGCACGGCAGGCTGGGTCATGGGGTGGTGGTCGACGGGCTCGATTTCAAGGGAAAAGTGACCGTAGCGCTTGTCCCGCCAACGCTACCAGCTATCAATTTCAGAGTCCCCGCCGTTCCGTGCAGTGTGGCCAGCCGCTCACGGGCCTGGGCCAGGCCAAAGCTCTGCCCCGGCCCCGGGGTGGGCAGGGTGTCGGGCAGGCCCGCGCCGGTGTCGGTCACCTCCAGCACCAATAGCGGCCCGCTGTCACTCTGCCGCGTGCTGGCACGCACGGTGATGTGCCCGCCCTCGACCTGCGGCTCCAGGCCGTGGCGGATGGCGTTTTCCACCAGGGGCTGCAGCAGCAGCGGCGGCACGGGCACATCGCGCAGCGCGTCGGGCAGGTCCAGCGTGTAGGCCAGGCGCGGGCCCATGCGCACGGCCATGAGTTCGAGGTAGTCGCGCAGGCGCTCGAACTCGTTCTCCAGCGGATGCTGGGTGCTGCGCGAGGCGCTGAGCGTGGCGCGCAGGTAGCCGATCATGCGGTCCAGCATCTCCTGCGCGCGGGCCGGGTCGGTGCCGATCAGCATGCGCAGGTTGGCCAGGGTGTTGAACAGCATGTGGGGTTCGAGCTGCGTTTCCAGCAGCTTGAGCTGCGCTTCGCTCGCCTGGCTGCGCACCTCGTTGACCTTGGCCAGCAGCCAGGCGCTCTTGCTCTTGGTGTAGAAGTAGTAGGTGCCCAGGAACCCCGCCACCACGGTGATGCCGATGGAGATGCGCAGCTGCGCACGGCCACCCTGGTCCCACGACGAGCTGCCGCACCACCAGTCGCCCAGCAGCGTGCCGCCCAGGTAGCCCAGCACGATGCTGGCAAACGGCAGCAGGAACCCGGACAGGCCCGTGGGCCAGCCCGTCTCCTTGCTGGACGGAAACAGGTGCCGGCCGAAGTCGATCAGCGCCCAGGTCAGCGAGCCGATGGCCAGCGAGTAGCGGGCCGGGATGTCGTAGGCCTTCTCGGGCTGGAAGGCGTACTGCAGGGCCGCGATGGCCAGGCAGAAGGCCAGCACCTGCAGCAGGTGCTGCAGCTTCTCGATCCAGTCGATTTTCATGGCGGCGCGGGCGTGATGGTCGAAGGCGCAGGCCGTGGGGCCTAGCGCTGGTTGCGCTCTTGCTGGTCGCGCAAAAGCCGCTCGCGCTCCTTTTGCACCATGCGCTCGCGCAGGCCGCTGCCGGTGCCCAGCACGAACACCGAGATGCCATGCAGCGCCAGCCCCAGGCCCCAGCCCAGCAGCGGGAACACCGACCACGGCCGGTTGCCGAAGCCGTAGCGCGACAGGCTGAACAGCACCAGGTTGACCACGACGAAGGCGGCGGCGTGCACATACCAGCCCAGCTTGGCGCCAGCGCGCCGACGGGCCAGTTGTTCGATGTCGTCGGGGGTCATGGGTTGGGGCATGGTGAGGGGTCGATTCTAGGCGGGCGCCGCGCGGGCTCAGCCCTGGCAGGCGTGGGCGATGGTGCGCACGGCCAGCGCGTTCAGCGTGAGGCCGATGTGGTTCACGCCGGTGTGCCGCGTCATGCGGTCACGGAGCGCCACGGCGCGGCAGCGGCAGCAGGTGCTGCTCGAAGTAGCGCACGATCCGCAGGTCGACAGCGTGCATCTGGCTGCGGTCGAAGCCCGGCGGGTCGCCCAGCAGCCGCGCCGCCAGCGCGGACATCCGGTCCCGGGGCGGCGGTGGGGAGAGCAGCGCGCCGTGGCCGGCGTCGGGCAGGGCGGCCAGCAGGGTGCAGCGGTCGGCGCAGGCCTGGAGCACACGGTCGCTGTGAAAGCGGGGCACCAGCCACAGATCGTGCCCGGAGGTGATCAGCGCCAGGGGCACGCGCGGCCTGGCCAGTGACTCCATGTCGAAATCCGCCGCGGCCGGCACCCCCGCCACCACGGCCGCGATGCGCGGTTCGCCGTGGGCCTGCCAGGCGGCGTCGTCAAAACGCTGGCGGATGACGCCCAGCGCCACGGCCTTCTTCACGCCGTCGAGGACGTTGCCCTTGAGTTCGGTGGCAAGCCCCACGCAGGTCGCGAAGTCGTCCGCGATGTGGGCTTCGCAGTGCTGCCGGAACAAGGCGGGCGACCAGCGTCCGCCAGCCAGGCTGAGGGCGGTGTGGCCGCCGGCGGACATGCCGTACATGCCCACCCGGTCCAGCGACAGCAGGGGCGCCAGGGCCGCGTCCTTGGCGATGGCGTCGATGGCGCGCGAGACCTCGGCCGGGCGCCGCTTCCAGCTTTCGGGGCCGGGGGTCGACGGGTCTTTCGCGTTGTCGCCGGCGTGTTCGGGCAGGGCCACCACGAAGCCCGCGCCCACCAGGGCGCGCGCCAGGTCCGAGTGCACCCACGGGTTGCCGCCGGAGCCGTGCGACACCACGACCAGCCGGCCGTTGCCCGCCACCGGAGCGCCTTGCCAGGCCGCCTGGAGGCTGAAGGGGCCGCGCTGCAGTGCCTCGTCGGGTGCGCTGCTGGGGTAGTACACGGTGACGGGGCCGTCGCCCTGCATGCCCGGAATCTCCATGAGGCCCGTACCCGCCTGCGCCAGGCTGGCGCACACGGCGAGCAGGCCCGCCAGGATCAGGGAAACGTGGTGGTGGATGTGCAGCTGTTTCATGGAGCCTCGCTCAGGATGGGTTGTGGTTCTGGGCAATGCGGTCGCGCTCGGCCTGCACCATGCGCTCGTGCAGGCCGGACCCACCAGCCAGCAGAAACACCACGATGCCGTGCACGGCCAGGCCGATGCCCCAGCCCAGCGCGGGGTAGACGGCCCAGTGGCGGCCGCTGCTGGCGGACAGCGTGACGAGCAGCAGGTTGACCAGAAGATAGACGCTGGCGTGCATGTACCAGCCCAGCTTGGCGCCGGCACGTTTGCGGGCCAGGCGTTCGATGGGGTCGTTGAAGGTCGGTTCTTGGCGCATGGCGGGTTCTCCTAAACAGTCAGGCAAGGAAGGGAAGGGGAGGGCAGGCAACGGGCATGGCCGGGGTTCAGGTGCCCACCGGCGAAGCGCCGAAGACCGCGCTGTGCTGCGCCAGGCGCCACAGACGCAGTGCCCGGGCGGCAAACAGGCCGTTGAACACGCCGTAGAGGGCGGAGATCTGCAGGGCAAACGCGCCGTCCCGGGCCAGGGACGGCTGCAGGGCCAGCTCGGCGCCCACGAAGTACTTGGTCAGGAAGATGCCGATGATCAGCGCCAGCGGCATCGCGCTGCCCGGAACGTGGAAGCTGCGCGAGGAGGCCGCGTAGAGCGTGCCGGCCGGCGCGGTGGGCTGGAACCACAGGGCCAGCGCGCCGATCAGCACCGCGGCCACGAGCCAGGCGCCGACCGCCTGCGCCGCCGTCTGGCCCGCGCCGCCAAACGCCGACACGACGCCCGCCACGGAGAAGATGGCCATGCCCACGGGCATGAGCAGGGTCCGGCGCAGGCTGGCGGTGCGGTCGCACAGCTGGCTGGCCCCCAGCCCCACGAGGGCGGCCAGCAGGCCCCAGACCCAGTAGGGAGTGTGCGTGACGATCTGGATCAGTGCCTGGGGCTGGTGAACAATCACATTGAGCAGCATGGTGTGGTTCCTTGGTGTGGAGGGGATGTGGGGGCTGGAAAGGGGCGGGGTCAGAGCAGGCCCAGCTGGCTCCAGAGCGAGTGCCCCAGAAAACGCCCGGGCAACAGGGTGAAGCCGCCTGCGACGATGCAGGCGCCGATGTAGATGCGCTGCATGACCACGCGGTGGCCGGCGATGTTGCGCCGGGCCAGGTAGATGAAGGACAGCACCAGCATCCCCAGCGTCACCGGGATCAGCAGGTGGATGAGCCCGAAGCTCCCCCAGCGGGGACCATTGCCGCCGCTGATGAAGATGGCGGAGACCGCGGTGGCCACCATGAGGGTGACCCAGGCATATCCGGCGGCGCGGTGCAGGCGGGGGCGCTGGGTGGCGCCCTTGCGCGCCCACAGGGCGAGGGGGCCGATGGCCGTGGCGGCGAGGGCGGCGGCGAGGTGGATGGCGATGACGGGGGTGAGTTGCATGGGGTGCTCCTGGCGCGTTCGATGGAGCGGACTGTGCCGCCGCCCGCCCGGGGCCGCCAGCGCCTTGCGACGAAACGCGGCCTGGCTGCCGCGAAATGCAGGATGGCGGTGCGGCCTGCAGGGCCTTGGGCCCCCGATTTCATGCAAACTCTGGGGAATGTGGGGACGCCGGCCGCCCGGAACGGAAGGTGCCCTGGCGCCCGGCCTCCCAGGTTTACTTTTCTTCGCACAGCGTTCAAGGCAAAGCTTGAATTGACTCTCTACGATCAGGCATGGCGCGATCCCCGCCGCCGCCTGTTGCCATTCCCCCAGTCCGGCCCGCAGCCCAAGAACACGAATCAGGACCGCCATGAACCCGCAAGACGTCAACGCGCCCCCGCCATCGGCCATTCCGCCCGCCCCCGCGGCCCCACCGCCCCGGCGCTCGCGATGGGTGGGCAGCCTGCTGGCCCTGGTGCTGGTGGGCCTTGTCGGCGGGGCTGCCTGGTACCTCGTCCAGCGTTCCGGCGGCGAGCAGGGCGCCGGGCCCGGCCGGGGCATGCCCGGGGGCGGGCGCCCCATGGTCACCGTGGGCGACGCGGTGGCGCGCAGGGCGGAGCTGCCCGTGGTCATCGACGCGCTGGGCACCGTGATCCCCGCCACCACCGTCACGCTGCGGCCCCAGGTGTCGGGCATGCTCACGCAGGTGCTTTTCACCGAGGGCCAGATGGTCAAGAAGGGGCAGGTGCTGGCGCAGATCGACCCCAGGCCCTTCGAACAGGCGCTGATGCAGGCCCAGGGCACCCGGCAGCGGGACGAGGCCCAGCTGGAGAATGCGCGCCTCACGCTGGAGCGCTACCGCACCCTGCTGTCGCAGGACTCCATCGCCCGCCAGGACGTGGACACGCAGGCCGCGCTGGTCAAGCAGCTTGAAGGCACGGTGATGACCGACAAGGCCCAGGAAGGCACGGCGCGCCTGAACCTGGACTACACGCGCATCACCTCGCCCGCCACGGGCCGCATCGGGCTGCGCACGGTGGATGCGGGCAACTATGTGACATCGGGCGACGCGACGGGCATCGCCACCATCACCCAGGTGGCCCCGATCGACGTGCAGTTCTCGGTCCCGCAGGACCGCGTGGGCGATGTCCGGGCGGCGCAGGGCGCGGCGCCCACGCTGGCCGTGACGGCGCTGGACCGCACGCGCAAGGCCGAACTCGACAAGGGCCTTTTTTCCACGCTGGACAACCAGGTGGACACCACCACAGGTACCGTCAAGGCCAAGGCGCGCTTCGAGAACGCGGCGGGGGCGCTGTTTCCCAACCAGTTCGTGAACGTGCAGCTGCTGCTGCGCAACGTGCCCGCGGTGGTGGTCCCGGTGACGGCCGTGCGCACGGGCGCCAATGGCGACTATGTCTATGTCATCAACGAAGACCGCACCGTGTCCCTGCGCAAGGTCAAGCGCGGCCAGGCGACCGTGGGGCTCATGGCCATCGCCGAAGGGCTCCGGGAGGGCGAACGCGTGGTGACCGAGGGCGGGGACCGCCTGCAGGACGGCATGGCCGTGCAGCTGCCCGGTGCCCCGGCGGCCGCGCGCGGCCCCCGCCCGGGCGCCAGCGGGCCCCGCTCGGGAGCGAGCGGGCCGCGTGGCGGTGCCTCCGGTGAAGGTCAGCAGCGCCGCCAGCGCCCCGCGCAGAACCCCTGAGCCGCCACCAGCATGAGTCCTTCACGTCCCTTCATCGAAAGGCCCGTGGCCACCGCGCTCCTGATGGTGGCCATCGTGCTCGCCGGGCTGCTGGGTTTCCGCTTCCTGCCGCTGTCCGCCCTGCCCGAGGTGGACTACCCCACCATCCAGGTCCAGACGCTGTACCCGGGCGCAAGTCCCGAAGTGATGAGCCGCACCGTGAGCGCGCCGCTGGAGCGGCAGTTCGGCCAGATGCCGGGGCTGGAGCGCATGGCCTCGACCAGCGCCTCGGGCGTGTCCATCATCACCCTGCAGTTCGGCCTGGGCCTGGCGCTGGACGTGGCCGAGCAGGAGGTGCAGGCGGCCATCAACGCCGGCAACTCGCTGCTGCCCGCCGACTTGCCCGCGCCGCCGGTGTATGCCAAGGTGAACCCCGCCGATGCGCCGGTGCTCACGCTGGCCATCAGCTCGGACACGCTGCCGCTGACCGAGGTGCAGAACCTGGTCAACACCCGCCTGGCGCAGAAGATCAGCCAGGTCAGTGGCGTGGGGCTGGTGTCGCTGGCGGGCGGGCAGCGCCCCGCGGTGCGCATCCAGGCCGACAGCAAGGCGCTGGCGTCGTACGGCATTGGCCTCGATACCCTGCGCACGGCCATCACCTCGGCCAATGCCAACAGCGCCAAGGGCAGTTTCGACGGGCCGCAGCGCTCCTACACCATCAACGCCAACGACCAGCTGCTGACGGTGGACGACTACAAGAACCTCATCGTGTCCTGGCGCAACGGCGCGCCGGTGCGCATGCTGGAGGTGGCGCGCGTGGTCGACAGCGCCGAGAACAACCGCCTGGGCGCCTGGGCCAACGAGACCCCGGCCATCATCCTGAACGTGCAGCGCCAGCCGGGCGCCAACGTGATCGCCACGGTGGACAACATCAAGAAGCTGCTGCCCGAGCTGCAGGCGGGCCTGCCCGCGTCGCTCAAGGTCCAGGTGCTGTCCGACCGCACCACGGGCATCCGCGCCTCGGTGCACCATGTGGAGATGGAGCTGGTCCTGGCCGTGCTCATGGTCGTGCTGGTGATCTTCTTCTTCCTGCACAGCCTGCGGGCCACGGTCATCGCCAGCCTGGCGGTGCCCATCTCGCTCATCGGCACCTGCGGGGTGATGTACCTGCTGGGCTACAGCCTCAACAACCTGAGCCTGATGGCGCTGACCATCGCCACCGGCTTCGTGGTGGACGATGCCATCGTGATGATCGAGAACATCGCGCGCTACCTGGAGGAGGGCGAGCCGCCGTTCCAGGCCGCGCTCAAGGGCGCCACGCAGATCGGCTTCACCATCATCTCGCTGACCGTGTCGCTGATCGCGGTGCTCATCCCGCTGCTGTTCATGAGCGATGTGGTCGGCCGCCTGTTCCGCGAATTCGCGGTCACGCTCGCCATCACCATCCTCATCTCCGGCATCGTGTCGCTCACGCTGGTGCCCATGATGGCCGCGCGCTGGCTGCGTGCCGAACCCGTGGGCGGCCCCCGGGGGATGGCGGGGCGCATCAACCGGGGGTTCGAGCGGGTGATCGCGGGCTACGACCGCTGGCTGCAGTGGGTGCTGCGCCACCAGGGCGTGACCCTGGCGGTGGCGGTGCTCACGCTGGCGCTCACGGCCCTGCTGTATGTGGTGATTCCGAAGGGCCTGTTTCCCACGCAGGACACCGGCCAGCTGCAGGCGCGCATCGAGGCCTCGCAGGACGTTTCGTACGACCGCATGAGCGAACTCCAGCAGGCGGCCGTGCGCGCCATCCTGCAGGACCCGGACGTGTTGTCGCTCAGCTCTTTCGTGGGCGTGGATGCCGCCAACAACACCATGCTCAACGCCGGGCGCATGCTGATCAACCTCCAGCCCCGGCGCGACGCGCAGGAGGCGATCATGCTGCGGCTGCGCGAGCGGGTTCAGGCGGTGGCGGGGGTCACGCTGTACCTGCAGCCCACGCAGGACCTGACGATCGACGCGGAGACGGGGCCGACCGAGTACCGCGTATCCATCGGCGGCGTGGATTCCGCGCAGGTCAACGACTGGACGCGCAAGCTGGTCGAGCGGCTGCAGAGCGAACCCAAGGTGCGCAACGCCACCACCGATGCGGGCGCGCAGGGCCTGTCGGCCTATGTGGACATCGACCGCAACACGGCGTCGCGCCTGTCGGTCGCGGCCAGCACCGTGGACGACACGCTGTACAGCGCGTTTGGCCAGCGCATCGTGTCCACGATCTTCACCGAGACCAACCAGTACCGGGTGATCCTGGAGGCGCAGCAGGAGCAGCTCAATACGCCCGAGGCGCTTGGCACGCTGCAGCTGCGCACCGGCTCCGGCACCCCGACCCCGCTGGCGGCCGTGGCCACCATCCGGGAACAGCTGGCTCCGCTGCAGGTGACGCGCGTGGCCCAGTACCCGGCCGCGACGCTGGGATTTGACAAGGCCGAAGGCGTGTCCCTGGGCAGCGCGGTGGACGCGATCCGCGCCGCGGCCAAGGAAATCGGTGTGCCGCCGGGGCTGTCGATGGAGTTCCTGGGGGCCGCGGGGGCCTACGAAAAGTCGCTCTCCAGCCAGCTGTGGCTGATCCTGGCGGCGATGGTGTGCGTCTACATCGTGCTGGGCGTGCTCTACGAAAGCTACATCCACCCCGTGACGATCCTCTCCACGCTGCCATCTGCCGGGGTGGGGGCGCTGCTGGCGCTCATGGTGTCGGGCAACGACCTGGGCGTGATCGGCATCATCGGGATCATCCTGCTGATCGGCATCGTCAAGAAGAACGCGATCATGATGATCGACTTCGCCATCGACGCGGAACGCCATCAGAACATGCCGCCGCAGCAGGCCATCCACCAGGCCGCGCTGCTGCGCTTTCGGCCCATTCTCATGACGACCCTGGCGGCGCTGTTCGCGGCGCTGCCGCTGATGCTGGGCTGGGGCGAGGGCGCCGAACTGCGCCGCCCGCTCGGGCTCGCGATTTTCGGTGGGCTCATCCTGAGCCAGATGCTCACGCTGTTCACCACGCCGGTGATCTACCTGGCGTTTGACCGGCTGGGCCGCCGATGGACGGGCAGGGGCACGGCGGCGGCGCCCTTGCAGGCAGGAGAGGCGCCATGAACCTGTCGCGCCCCTTTGTCGAGCGGCCGGTCGCGACCGTGCTGCTCACCATCGGCATGGCGCTGGCGGGGATCGCGGCTTTTTTCGTGCTGCCGGTCTCGCCTTTGCCGCAGGTGGACTATCCCGCCATTTCGGTATCGGCCAGCCTGGCGGGGGCCAGCCCCGAGACCATGGCCACCAGCGTGGCCACGCCGCTGGAGCGGCGGCTGGGGGTGATCGCGGGGGTCAATGAAATGACCTCGTCCAGTTCCAATGGCTCGGCGCGGGTCAGCCTGCAGTTCGACCTGAACCGCGATATCGACGCGGCGGCGCGGGAGGTGCAGGCCGCCATCAACGCCGCCCGCGCCGACCTGCCCGCCACGCTGCGCAGCAACCCCACCTACAGAAAGCGCAACTCGGCGGCGTCGCCCGTCATCATCCTCGCGCTGACGTCCAAGACCCGCACGCCGGGCGAGATCTACGATGCCGTCTCCAACGTGGTGAGCCAGCGCCTGTCGCAGGTGGAGGGTGTGGGCGAGGTGGAGATCGGTGGCGGCTCGCTGCCCGCCGTGCGGGTGGAGCTGCTGCCGTTCGCGCTCAACCGCTACGGCATCAGCACCGAGGATGTGCGCGCGGCGATCCAGGCATCGAACGCCAACCGCCCCAAGGGCGCCATCGAGGGCGATGGCCGCCGGCTGCAGATCTACACTCCGTCGCCCGCGCGCAAGGCCGCCGAGTACGAATCGCTGATCGTCGCCTGGCGCAACAACGCCGCCGTCCGGCTCGGGGATGTGGCGCGCGTGGTGGATGGCGTGGAGAACCTGCGCACCGTGGGGCTGTTCAATGGCGAGCCCGCCATCATCGTGCTGGTCACGCGCCAGCCCGGCGCCAACATCATCGAGACCGTGGATGCCGTGCGCGCCCTGCTGCCCGATCTGCAGGCGCAGCTGCCGCAGGACATCCAGGTGGCGGTGGCGTCTGACAGCACCAATTCCATCCGTTCGTCCCTGCACGAGATCGAGCTCACCCTGATGGTGTCCATCGCCCTCGTGGTGCTGGTGGTGGGCCTCTTTCTGCGCAAGGCGCGCGCCACCGTGATTCCGGCGGTCGCCACGGTGGTGTCCCTGCTGGGCACTTTCGGCGTCATGTATTTCCTGGGCTTCAGCCTGAACAACCTGAGCCTGATGGCGCTGACGGTGGCCACCGGCTTCGTGGTGGACGATGCCATCGTGGTGCTGGAAAACACCATGCGGCACATCGAGGCCGGCATGGGCCGCATGGAGGCCGCGCTGCGCGGCGCGCGCGAAGTGGGGTTCACCGTGCTCTCGATCAGCCTGTCGCTGGTGGCGGTGTTCATTCCGCTGCTGTTCATGGACGGGCAGGTGGGGCGGCTGTTCCGTGAGTTCGCGATCACGCTGTCGGCGGCGGTGATGATCTCGCTGGTGATCTCGCTCACCACCACGCCCATGATGTGCGCGTGGCTGCTGCGCGAGCATGATCCTGCCAGCGACAAGCCGCCGTCGCGCCTGGCGCGATGGGCCGAGCGCGGCTACCAGGGCGTGCTGCGCGGCTACGAGCACAGCCTGGACTGGGCGCTGGCCAGCAAGGCGCTGGTGGTTCTCATCCTGCTGGCGGTGATCGGGCTCAACGTGTACCTGTTCGCCAAGATTCCCAAGGGGTACTTCCCCGAGCAGGACAACGGACAGCTCAATGCGGGCCTGCGGGCCGACCAGAGCATCTCGTCCGACGCGCTGGCGCGCAAGCTGCGCGAGGCCGTGGAGATCATCCGCAAGGATCCAGCGGTCGATACCGTGGTGGGCTTCTCGGGGGGCAGCCGCGCGGGGGGCGGCTTCATGTTCGTGAATCTCAAGCCCCTGACGCAGCGCACGGACAGCACGCCGGCCGTCATCGCGCGCCTGCGGCCGCAGCTCAACCAGATCACGGGGCTGCGCGTGTTCCTGAACCCGGTGCAGGACCTGCGGATGGGCGGGCGCTCCAGCAATTCCACCTACCAGTACACGCTCAAGAGCGACAACATGGCGGACCTCAAGCAATGGGCCGGCAAGCTGGCGGAGCGGCTCAAGGATGAACCGCTGCTCAAGGACGTGGACACGGACCAGGCGGAAAATGGCGTGGAGACCTATGTGGAGGTGGACCGCGCCAGTGCCTCGCGCCTGGGGGTGAGTTCATCGGCCGTCGACAACGCGCTGTACAACGCGTTCGGCCAGCGCTCCGTGGCCACGATCTATGGCGAACTCAACCAGTACGCCGTCATCATGGAGTGGGCGCCCGAATACACGCGGGGTCCGCCGGCGCTCAAGGACATCTACGTGGCGTCCAACCCGACCGGCGCCACGGGGACGGCGGCGAACCCGGGACAGCGCGGCGCGTCCACGGGGCAGGTGATCAGCACCACGCCCTCCACCATGGTGCCGCTCAGCGCCATCGCGCGCGTGGTGGAAAGGGCCTCGCCCACCTCCATCAGCCACCAGGACGGTGAACTGGCCACCACCATCTCGTTCAACATCGACCCCGGTACCACGCTGGGCCAGGCGCGCCAGGTGATCGAGCAGGCGGAGGCCGACATCGCCATGCCGACCAATGTGCGTGGCAGCTTCCAGGGCACGGCGCTGAGCGCGCAGCAATCCCAGGGGCAGCAGGCGTTCCTGATC
This sequence comes from Acidovorax sp. GW821-FHT10E03, assembly GCF_059415205.1. Taxonomy (NCBI): domain Bacteria; kingdom Pseudomonadati; phylum Pseudomonadota; class Betaproteobacteria; order Burkholderiales; family Comamonadaceae; genus Acidovorax; species Acidovorax sp. GW821-FHT10E03. The sequence goes on from NZ_JBWKMU010000013.1 coordinate 143,858, forward strand.
ATCACGGCCGTCGTGGTGATCTACATCGTGCTGGGCGTGCTGTATGAAAGCCTGATCCATCCGGTCACCGTGCTCACCACCCTGCCCTCGGCGGGGGTGGGGGCCGTGCTGGCCCTCCTGCTGTTCAACATGCAGTTCACCATCATCGCGCTCATCGGGGTGTTTCTTCTCATCGGGATCGTGAAGAAGAACGCCATCATGATCATCGACTTTGCCCTGGAGGCCGAGCGTGCCCGCGGCTTGACGGCGCTGGAGGCCGTGCGCGAGGCCTGTGTGCTGCGCTTTCGCCCCATCCTGATGACCACCATGGCCGCCGCGCTGGGCGCCTTGCCGCTGGCCATCGGCTTCGGCCAGGGGTCCGAGCTGCGCCAGCCCCTGGGCGTGGCGATCATCGGCGGGCTGATCGCCAGCCAGCTGCTGACCCTGCTCACCACCCCGGTGGTCTACGTGCTGCTCGACAAGCTGCGCACGCCCGCCCCCAACGAACAACACCTGAGCCGCGCCGGAGCCCCCGGCACGGCCACCTGATCGGTGCCCATGACACATTTCCATGCCCCGCTCACACCCGGCGCGCCCACGGCGCGCCGCGCCGCCCGCTACCCTGCGCCACGCCCCATGGCCCGTCCGGCCTCCCTGGCGCTGGTGGTGGCCATCGCGGCCCTGCTGTCCGCCTGCTCGGTCACGCCGCCTTACCAGCAACCCGGCATGGCGGTGCCCACGTCGTTCAAGGAGGCGGGTGCCACCTGGGCCCCCGCGGCGCCTGCCGACGCGCTGGACCGTGGCCCCTGGTGGGAGCTGTTCCAGGATGCCGAGCTCAACCGCCTGGCCGAGCAGGTGCAGCTGTCCAACCAGAACATCGCCGCCGCCGTGGCGGCCTACGCGCAGGCGCAGGCCGTGGTGCGGCAGCAGCGCGCGGGCCTGCTGCCGTCCGTGAGCCTCTCGGGCGGCGCCACGCGCACGGGCGGCGAGGGCGCCACGCGCTCGGGCCTGTCCACCCAGGCATCGCTGGGGGTGGACTGGGCGCCGGACCTCTGGGGACGCCTGCAAAGCGGCGTGAACAGCGCCCAGGCCAGCGCGCAGGCGAGCGAGGCGGACCTGGCCTCCGCGCGCCTGTCGGCCGTGGGCACGCTGGCCTCGGCCTACTTCCAGCTGCGCGAGGCGGATGCGGAGATCGAGCTGCTGCAGGCCACGGTGGAGGGCTATGAGCGCAGCCTGCAGATCGCCCGCAACCGTTACGGCGCGGGCGTGGTGGCCCAGACCGATGTGCTGCAGGCACAGACCCAGCTGGCCAATGCGCGCGCCGACCTGGCCACCGTGCGGCAAAACCGCGCGCGCTTCGAGCATGCGCTGGCCGTGCTGACCGGGCGCGCCCCGGCCGATTTTTCGCTGCCGCGCGCGCAGTGGGTGGCGGCGGTGCCCGAGGTTCCGCTGGGCGTGCCCTCGACGCTGCTGCAGCGCCGGCCCGACATCGCGGCGGCCGAGCGCGCGGTGGCGGCCGCCAATGCGCAGATCGGCATCCAGCGCGCGGGCTACTTTCCGAACCTGAGCCTGGGCGCGTCGGTGGGCAGCGGGGGCAGCAGCGTGGCCGACCTGTTCAAGGCGTCCACGCTGGTGTGGTCGCTCGGGCTGTCGGTGGCGCAGACGATCTTCGATGCCGGGGCCACCGCGGCCCGGGTGGAAGAAGCCCAGGCCGCGCGCGAGGGCCGCGTGGCGGTCTACCGCCAGACGGTGCTGACCGCCTTCCAGACGGTGGAAGACCAGCTCACGGTGCTGCGCACGCTGCAGGAGCAGGAGCCCCTGCGCCGCGAGGCGGTGGCCGCGGCGGAGCGCACCGCGCAGCAACTGCTCAACCGCTACCGCGAAGGGCAGGTGAGCTACACGGAGGTCGTGACGGCCCAGGTCTCGGCACTCTCTGCGCAGCGCGCGCTGCTGCAGCTGCAGGTCAACCGCCAGCTCGCGGTGGTGACGCTGGTGCAGGCGCTGGGCGGCGGGTGGCAGGCACCGTGGCAGGTGCCGCAACAGACAACTGGGCAGACGCTCCCGCGGGCACGGTCCTGAGGGGTGCCAGGTCCCGCTGCGCATATACTCCTGTTTTGATAGCTGCTAGCGCTTGTCAGATAAGCGGTAGGGGCTGATTTGACTTAAAGTTTTCTCAAGGAGCGCGCGTGGACGTTGTATTGCTGGTCAAGGCCGCCATCATGGGCGTGGTCGAAGGCCTGACCGAGTTCCTGCCCATTTCCTCCACGGGGCACCTGATCCTGGCGGGCTCGCTGCTGGGTTTCGACGACGCCAAGGCCAAGGTGTTCGACATCGCCATCCAGACGGGCGCCATCTTCGCCGTCATCCTGGTGTACTGGCAGAAGATCCGCGAGACGCTCGTGGCCCTGCCCACCGAGCGCCAGGCGCAGCGGTTCGCGCTCAACGTGCTGATCGGCTTCCTGCCGGCCGTGGTGCTGGGCCTGCTGCTTGGCAAGATGATCAAGGCGCACCTCTTCACGCCGGTCGTGGTGGCCAGCACCTTCATCGTCGGCGGCTTCATCATCCTGTGGGCCGAGCGCCGCCCGCCGTCCGCCACGCGCATCCAGACGGTGGATGAGATGACGCCGCTCGATGCGCTCAAGGTCGGCCTGGTGCAGTGCCTGGCCATGGTGCCGGGCACCAGCCGCAGCGGCGCCACCATCATCGGCGGGATGCTGCTGGGCCTGTCGCGCAAGGCGGCCACGGACTTCTCGTTCTTCCTGGCCATCCCCACGCTGATCGGTGCCGGGGTGTACAGCCTGTACAAGGAGCGCGCGCTGCTGTCGGTGGCCGACATTCCGATGTTCGCGACCGGGCTGGTGTTCTCGTTCGTCAGCGCCTGGCTCTGCGTGCGCTGGCTGCTGCGCTACATCAGCAGCCACAGCTTCGTGCCGTTTGCGTACTACCGCATCGTGTTCGGCATCGTCGTCCTGGCGACCGCATGGACGGGCTGGGTGCAATGGGCGGGCTGATAATCCGCGCATGAACCGTCCTGTTCCGTTTGCCTGTCTGTGGTCCTGTGCTGCGGCGCTGGCGTGCCTGGGCGCCACGCCGCTGGCGCGCGGCGCGCAATCGCGCGCTGCCGAGGGGCCGCCCGCCCCCCAGTTCAACTATGCGCTGGGCGCCATCATGGGCTCCAGCCCCGACTATGCGGGGGGCGATGGCCGCAAGAACAGCCTGCGGCCGGCATGGGCGATCGAGTACGGGCGCTTTCGGCTCAGCACATCGCGCGGGAGCGCCTTCATGGGCCACGGGCTCGGTCCACGCGAATCGGGCGCCAGTGCCACGCTGGCGCAGGGGGACCAATTTCACCTGGGCGCGTCGCTGCGCATCGACAAGGGGCGCGATGGATCGGATGCGCCCATCCTAGTGGGGCTGCCCTCGGTGCGCTCCACCTTGCGCGCGAGGGTGAGTGCCGGGTATGCGCTGACGCCGCGGTGGTCCGTGGGCGCGGGCTTCTCGCAGGACATTCTCGGGCGCGACGGGGGCGCGCAGATGTCCGCCAGCGTCGGGTATGCATGGCCCGTCACCGCGCAGACCACGGTGACCTTCGGCGCGGGTGCCAGCTTTGGCGACCGCAGCTACCTGCGCGGCCATTTCGGCGTGCCGGCGGGCGGTGCCAGCCCCTTGCCGGCATTTGACCCCGGCGCCGGGCTGTACAGCGTGGATGCGGGCGTGGAGGTCATGTCCGCCATCAATCGCCACTGGGTCGTGCTGGGTGCCGCGCGCGTGTCGCAGCTCAAGGGCGACGCACGCCGCAGCCCGCTGACGGTGGAGCCCACGGGGTACTCCGTGACCGTGGGCCTGGCGTACCGCTGCTGCCGGTAGCGGCGTGGGCGGACCTGGCCGCCGGTGCGAAAGAACGCGGTGGGGGCGAGAGCACCCGCAGGCAGGCCGGGGACGGGTGCCCATCGAAAGTGATAAGCTGGGGTAGACACACTGTTACCTGTAGCAGGGCAATGCGAAACGCGTTCCGCCACGGCGGGGCCGGCGCGTGTTGCCTCATCTGTTGATGATCCTTTCCCCGCCGGGGGCTTTCGCCGCATGATGCAAGACGAGCCTGAGTTGCCGCCGCCCGCCTACGCCGTCCGCAAGGAGTCCTGGTCCAAAGCGGAATTGCTCGATCTGATCACCCGCAGCGCCGGGGCGACCATGGCTGTGGTGGACCGCAGCCTGACCATGATCTATGTCAACGATGAGTATGCCCGGTGGTTCGGTACCGTGCCCCACCACCTGATCGGAAAGTCCCTGGTGGAGGTGTACGGCGAGATCGATTGCGCGCGCTTCATGCCCTTTGTCGAGCGCGTGCTGCAGGGCGAGCGCGTGCAGTACCAGCGCCTGCTGCGCACGCCCTATGGCTTTGACGAATGGCGCACCATCTGCCTGACGCCCTGGCACAACCCGCACGGCGTGATCGATGGCTTCATTACCACGGCGCTCGACGTCCATGAGCTGCAGGTCACCATGAACGCGCTGCGCGCCGCCAACCAGCGGCTTTCCTCGCACATGGAAAACAGCCCGCTCGCGGTGCTGGAGATGGACCACAACCTCAAGCTCCTGCATTGTTCGCAGCGTGCCGTGCAGCTCATGGGCTGGCTGCATGTGGCGGGGCTGGAGGGGCGGCTGCTGACGGAGCTCGTGGACCTGTCGTCCCAGGACGATGGGCTCGAGCATGCCCTGCAGCGCCTGCAGTCCGGGCAGGAGTCCCAGAACCGCGCGGAGACCTGCTTCACGCGGGAGGACGGGACCGAGGTGCATTGCGAGTGGTTCAACTCCGCGTTGACCGATGCCCAGGGCCAGGTCACTTCGATCATGGCGCTGGTGCAGGACGTCTCGGCCAAGATCCAGATCGCGCGCCAGCAGCACTACCTGGCCAACCATGATTCGCTCACGGGCCTTTTCAACCGGGCGGCCTTTCAGAACCGGCTGGAGCAATCCCTGAGCCAGGCGCGGCGCAATGCGGGCTCCGTGGCGCTGCTGTTCATCGACCTGGACGGCTTCAAGGGCGTGAACGATTCCGAAGGCCATCGCGCCGGCGACGAGGTGCTGCGCATCGTCGCCCAGCGCATTGCCAGCACGGTGCGTGCGGGCGACACCCTGGCGCGCCTGGGCGGCGACGAATTCCTTGTCATGCTGGACCGGGACGTGACGCGCGATGTGACCGACACCATCGGCCAGCGCATCATTGACGCGCTGCACCAGGCCATGACCGTGGAAGGGCGGGATCTGTTCGTCGGCGCCAGCATCGGTGTCGCGGTGCACCCCCCGCTGGAGGGCGACATCGATGCCCTGATGAACCGGGCGGACCAGGCGATGTATTCCGCCAAGCGCGCGGGCAAGGGCCGGCTGCACTACGCGGACGCCGTCTGCCCTTGAGAGCCTGCCGGACCGGGGGCCCTGGCCCCGGCGCCGGGGCCGGGGCCGCGCGGCTTGCTCAGCCGTTGGGCAGCCGGATGCTCTGCTGGAAGTGGAAGAAGTTCGAGGGGTCGTACCGCGCCTTGACCTGCTGAAGGCGCGGATAGGCCGGGCCCCAGTAGGCCGTGGGGAAGTCCTGCAGGCTCGCGTCCGGGTAGTTCTGGTACACATGCCCGTTCAGGAACGGCTTGACCAGGTTCATGAAGCCATCGAGCCAGGCTTCCATCTGGGTGCGCTCCTGCGCATTGGTCCAGAACACGTCCACCACCAGGTCTGCATCGACATGGCGGTGGATGAAGGCGCTGTCGGCCACCGGGTAGCGGTTGATGGCGCCGCCATAGGGCTCCAGGTATGCGAGCGACCAGGGATTGGGGGAGGTCTGGAAGTAGTCGATGATGCGCTGCCAGTCCGAGCGCGACAAAGGCGCGCTGATGTAGCCGCTGGCCTTGGTCTCCGCCACGCCGTCGGGCAGGTTGTCCGGCAAGGTGTAGGGATGGTCCTCGAGCCAGATGTTCATCTCGGGGTAGGTGCCCGTCTTGTCGACCAGCAGCTGCGCGCTCGGGATCGCCATCAGCCGTGCGATGGCCTGCATGCCCGCCTCGCGCGTGCCGCAGAACATGCCTTGCACCATATAGACCGGCACACCGTTCTGGTAGCCCAGATTCATCATGTAGCCCAGCGCATCGGGGGCACCGGTTTTCATGTAGTGGGCCTGCATCGTCGTGAGCACGTCCGCCGCGTGCGCCGCATCCCAGCTGATGGCCCAGGCCCACACCTGGTCCAGCCTCAGCATGCGGTAGGTGACCTGCAGCAGCACCCCGAAGTTGCCGCCCGTGCCGCCCCGCAGTGCCCAGTAGAGATCGGGGTTCTCCTGCGCGCTGGCGGTGACGATGGTGCCGTCGGCCAGCGCCACCCGCAACGACTCCACGAGGTCGCTCTGGATGCCGAAGGCGCGCGACGTATAGCCGTAGCCGCCCCCCTGCACGAACCCGCCCACGCAGACGCTGCCGCATGCCCCGGTGGGCACGTGCCAGCCGGTGTGGTTCAGGGCGCCGTTGAAATGATCGAAATCCGTACCCGGCAGCACGTAGACGCGTTCCCGGGCGGGATCGAGCACCACGCCCTGCAGTTCGCTCAGGTCCACCACCATGCCGCTGTTGACGGAATAGCCCGCCGTGCTGTGCCCGCCACAGCGCACGGCCACCCAGACCTGATAGGTGCGCGCGACGGAAAGGCATTCGAGCACATCGTTCTCGCACGCGCAGTACACGATGATCTCGGGATAGGCCTGAAACGCGGGATTGGACTCCTGGCGGGCCGCGTTGTAGTCGGGGCTCGATGGCAGCACGATGCGGCCCACCAGCCTGGCCTCCAGCGCAGCGACCGCGTCCCAGGTGAGTGTCGCGCCGGGCGCGTTCTGGGCGGTGGCCTGCCGGGCGGCAAGCGACCGGAAGTGCGCGATGCGGGCGTCTTTGGCAACGCGGGCGGGACTTTTGCGATGGGCCATGGCGAACAATCCTTCGTGAAAACGCGAAGTCCCGTGTTTAACTGAAGCCAGGCTGTTTGACCAGTTCGGAATGGCCCGTGTTGCCGGCGGTGCTCAGGCGGAGGACAGTGCGAGGTCGCCGGTATTGCGCCGAAGGCAGAATTTGCCGCCCTGCTTGCCGCTGTACATGGCCGCATCCGCCAGCTTCAGAAGACCGATGGCATCGTTGCTGTCGTCCGGGGCAATGGCATAGCCGATGGTCAGGCCCACTTCCACCCGCACGTTGCCCAGCGAGAAGGGCGAGCGGAATGCGTCCAGCAGCTTGTGCCCCAGCTCCTGCGCCTGTTGTTCGCTGCCCAGGTGGCCCGTCATCACGACGAACTCATCACCCCCCAGGCGGGCCACCACGTCGCTCTGGCGCACGTGGCCCTGCAGGCGCCGGGTCACCGCGACGAGCAATTCGTCGCCCACGTCGTGGCCGTGCTGGTCGTTCACGGGCTTGAACCCATCCAGGTCCATCACGTACACGGCCAGCAGCTTGTCGGGCCCGCAGCGCGCCAGCGCGGATGCCAGCGCGATGTTCAGGCCGCGCCGGTTGGGCAGGCCGGTCAAGGGGTCCGTGTGCGCGAGGGAGCGCATGGCGTCGCGCTCGCGGTTGGCGTCCAGCGCCTCCAGGCGCAGTGCCTTGGTGCGCAGGCCCAGCACGCGCATGAACAGCAGCATGTCCAGCGTCGCGCCGAACTCGAAGGAGTGCAGGGTCCAGAAGTTCACCGGCACCCAGCCACGGATCACGCCGATCACCGTGGCCGTGGCCGCGAAGTAGACCAGCCACGCCAGCAGCAGGCTGCTGCCCACGGGGTCGCCCTGGCGCGCGCGGCGCACGGCGCCCGGGATGCCCATGAGCGCGGGAACCAGACCGAGGATGCTCACGATGGCGGCAACGGCCGGCGTGTTCAGGATGTCCAGCGCATGGATGAAAGCCAGCAGCACGCACAACAGGGCGCCTCCGTGCATCGTGCGCAGCAGGAGGCTCTTGGGGCGGTGCCCCACGAGGGCCTGGCTGATGAAGAGAAACGATCCGCAGGTGGCCATCAGCGCGGACAGGCCCGCCGCGTGGATTTCGAACCAGAGGCTGTCCTGCCAGAGGTACTGCGTGCCCAGGCCGAAGAGATGCAGTGAGAACAGCAGGCTGCCCGTGAGCAGCAGCGCGTACTGGATGAACAGCACATCCCGCAGATTGATCCATTGCGCCAGGCTGTAAACCAGCAGGCACAGTGCCAGGCCCGTCAGGATGCCCTGCAGCATCTGCTCGTTCATCGCGGCGCTGTGCCATGCGGTGGGTTTGTTCAGCGTGACCGGCAGCACCATGGCGCCCCGGGTTTCCACGCGCAGCAGCAGGTCGTAGTCGTGCCCGGGCTGCATGGCGAGGGCCAGGGCGTGGGTGCGGCTGCGCAGCGGTCTTTGTGAAAAAGGCTGCAGGCTGCCCAGCGTGGCCTGCTGGCTGACATGGCCGTCTGTGGTGAGATAGACCTCGACGCGGTTGAGAACCGGGTAGTCGATGTCGGCGATCCAGATGCCGTCGGAGGTGGGCGATACCGTCAGCGGGATGCGGATCCACATGGCGTCGGACCGCACGCCCAGTGTTCCGCTGGTTCCGGGCGGCGCGGAGAAATCCGGGGCGCGGGCCATCGCATCCTGCACCGACTGCAGCCGGGTGGGATCGGCCAGCACCGTGACCGCCGGCCAGACGTTGACCGAAGGCACGTCGTCGCGCAGAAGCAGCCGGTCCGTGGCGGCCTGGCAGCCTTCGCCCGCGTGCACGAGCAGCAGCAGGCATCCCAGCACCCATTGCCAGGCCGGGGCCGGCAGCCATTGCCACGGGAGCAGGGAAGGGACTGGGCGCATGGTGCTCGTCAATGCGCTGTGAGTATAGGAAGGCCCGCAACGCCTGGCACGCGGTATTTGCGCACGCCGGGGTCCCGCGCTTCCAGGGAGGATGTGATGCCCGCTCCACCGGCCCCACCGGCCCCGCCCGCCCGGACGCTGTGGGCGCGCTGCCGGATGTTCGCCACAGCGGCCAGCGTGCCACTGCGCGAGCATGGATTCACGGCGGGCGCGTCGCCATCTGTGCTTGCCATGTTGCTCCCCGGCCTGCAGGGCGACAAGGGGCTGCGGTGCTCCATCATCCCGCCAGCGCCGGTGTGGTGGTGATGCGCCGCACCGAGTGCTTGCCGCCTTGTTTGCCCGCGTACATCGCGGCGTCTGCGTGCCGCATCAGGGCCTGCGGGTCATCACTGTCCAGGGGCGCCAGTGCGTACCCGATGGTCAGCCCCACCTGGATGTGCAGGTGGCTCAATGTGAAAGGCTGCTCGAAGGCCCGCAACAGCGAGCGGCCCAGATCTTCGGCCTGCTCGGGCGTCGCCAGGTCGCGGGCCATGATGATGAATTCATCGCCGCCGAGCCGGGCCACGAGGTCGGTCTGGTGCCGCACGTTGGCCTGCAGGCGCCGGCCCACGGCCACGAGCAAATCGTCGCCCACATCGTGGCCGTGCGCGTCGTTCACGGGCTTGAATCCATCCAGGTCCATGAGGTACAGCGCCACCAGCCGCTGCGGCGAACACTGGGCCAGCGCGGCCTCCAGGGCGTGCTGCAGGTCGCGCCGGTTGCTCAGTCCCGTGAGTGGATCGGTGTGGGCCAGCGAGTGCATCACGTCGCGCTCTCGCATGGCCTCCTGGGCCTGTGCCTTGGCGGCCTGGGCGCGCAGGCCCAGCACGCGAAAGAAGAGCAGCATGTCCGCCGTGGCGCCGAACTGGAACGAGTGCAGGGTCCAGAAGTTCGCGGACACCCAGCCCTGGACCAGGCACACCATCACGGCGGCGGCCACGCCGAAGGCGATCCAGGCCACCAGCAGGGTGGCGCCGATGGGGTCTTTCTGCCGCACCCGCGCGACGGCGGCAGGCAGGCTGATGAGGGAAGGCAGGGTGCCCGCCAGGCTCATGAACGCGATGGCGATGGGCACGCTCAACCAGCCGAACACGACGCCTGCGCAGACCATGGCCGTGATTGCTGCGCCCGCCCGCATGGTGCGTGCGTACCGGCTGCCCTGCGTGTGGCCGGCCAGGGTGTGGCCCAGGAAGAGGAACGAGCCCGCGAGGGCCGCCAGCCCCGCCACCAGGCCCGAATACCGATCCATCCATGGATTGCCAGGCCACAGGTACTGCGGACCGATGCCGAAGAACTGCAGCGAAAAGCCCGCGCTGCCCAGCACCACCAGCGCATAGAAGCCGAACATGGGATCGCGCTGCGTGACCCACTGCATCAGGCTGTACATCAGCAGGCAGAGCGCCAGCCCGTTGAGCAGGCCCTGCAGCATCTGCTCGCCCAGGGCCTGGCGCATGTGAATGGGCATTTCGCTGACCGTGATGGGCAGGATCAGCGGACCGGTGGCCTGCACGCGTATCAACAGGTCGTAGGGCTGCCCGGCCCGCAGGTCGAACACCATCGCCGGCGTGCGGCTGGACCGCTGCGTCTGGTCAGACGGGCTTGTGCGGACCTGCTGAAGCACCTGGCCGCCGCTGGCCAGGTACATTTCGGCCTGCAGCGAGCTGTAGCCGATATTGACCACCCAGGGGGTGCGCGGCGCCTCGGGCGCAATGATGGGGATGTGCAGCCACATCGCTGCCTTGTGCACGCCCAGCGAGCCGCCGCGCCGCGCGGGCGCCTCGAATTCGTCCAGGCGGCCCAGCATGTCCTGCGCCGAGAGCTGGTAGGTGGGGTCGGCCTTGAGCGTGATGGCCTCCCATGCATTCACTTGCGGCCTCTCCTGCGTGAGCACGAGGGGCATGCCCGCCTGCGCGCCCACGGGCAGGGCCAGGGGAGCGAGCAGCCACAGCAGGATGGATGCCCTGCGGCAATGCGCGCGCCAAAGCCGGGCCAGCATCAGGAGAACGCGGGGCAGCAGGTGCATCGGCGTGAGAACAACGGCTACGTGGCTTGCCGCGCCGGGCCCGCGCTGGCGGCCTGCGCCTTCCCGGCCAGGCCCAGGCTCCAGCTGCCATGGGTGGTCAGCCGGTCCTCGATGCGGTTGAGCCAGCGGGGGGCGTGGGGGTCATCGCTCCAGCTGTGCATCACTTCGTCCACCTGGTTGAGCAGCTCGGTGGGCAGCTGGAGGGGGCGGGTCTGGCTCATGAGCACCTTGCTCATGAAGTGGTAGCCCAGGATGCGGGTGAGGGCCCGCACGATGGAGAAGCGGGGGAGCACCATCCGCGCGGCCACGTCGATGGCCCGCGCCAGCAGCAGCACTCCCCAGAACAGCAGCGCCGACGGCCAGGGCACGGGCTGCGTCAGGCCCAGGTCGCTCGCCGTGTCACGCCCGCACAGGTAGCGGGTCATGAGCCGGGGAAAGGGCTTCACGATGGGCCAGGGCAGGGCGTTCTCCATGGTCTGCATCAGGGCCTGGCCCAGGGCGGGACGGGGGTCTGGCGTGACGGGTTCGGCGCGGCCGCGGGCCTGCATCCGCGCCATCAGGGCCTTGCCCTGGTCCATGGTGTCCACCATCAGGGCGCGGTCGATGCCCAGGATGTGGCCCACCACGTTCCAGGCATGCAGATAGGCTTCCTCGTCGGCCGCCCGCAAACCGATGCCCAGGCGGCGCAGGCTGCGCAGGAACACATAGCCAAACGTGAGCAGGGTGTAGGCCAGTTCTTCCTGGTTGCAGGGCAGGCCGTCACCTTGGAGGTTCCAGCCACGGGCATACAGCGTCTGGAACATGGCCTGGCGTCCGCCCTGGGTCTGCAGGGCCTGCGGCGCAATACGCCCCGCGCCGCCCGCCAGCAGGTCCCTGACGGCATTCTGGGGGCTGCCATGCAGGATCAGGTTGCGGATGGTGGCGTGGATCAGGCGTACCTTGAGCACCTGCGCCACGCCGGCGCCGCGCTGGCTGAGGCCACCATGCATCATCACCGGAAAGATCATCGCGGCGGTGGAGCGGATGCGGTACTCCGCGTTCTGCTCCAGCTGGCCGGAGGTGTGCAGCACGCTCGACAGGTCGGGAATCACGTAGCACTCGGGCAGGCTGGCGCAGAACAGCAGGATGCATGACAGCGCCCCGTGTTCCATGAACAGCTTCTCGGCGCGCTCGATCTTGCGGGCATCGGCCCAGGGCGGCAGCACCTGGGCGGTCTGTACATAGTGGTCCAGGGCCTTGGACATGGCCGCATCCACGCCCTCGCCCTGGGCGGTCCAGCCCACCAGGCTTGCGTTGTCCACCCACTGGCCGAACAGGCGGTTCACGGTGTCGATGCGCGCCCATTGCGGTGCGTCCATCGCCACGTCCCCTTCGGGCCAGTCGCCCAGGATGTCGGCGATGGTCTGGTCGGCCAGCGGGTCGGCGTGGCGCTGCATGCCTGCAAGCTCCGAATCGGACAGCGGGGATGGTGAGAGGGTCTTGCCGTGGTTCATGCTGCGGTCTCCGTGGTTGCGCGCCAGCGCTGAAAGCCCGCCAGGGCGCACAGCAACGGGATGCCCATGGCGAACGGCGCGATCGAGCGGATCTCCACCGGATTGCCCAGGATCATCTGGAACACCATGCCCGATGCGTAGATGGCCAGTGGCACCAGCGCATGGCGGCGCAGGAAGGGGCTGGTCGGGCGAAGCGCGAGTTTGCGCACCGACATGCGAAAGCCAAAGATGATCACGAAGGCCACGAACACCCAGCCAAAGAAGCCCTGCACCGTTTCGCCAAACCAGGCGCCGTCGGTCTTGGCCATGATCCAGGCTTTCAGGGTGTAGACCAGGTAGGGGTCGGCGCCCAGGTCGAACGCGGTGACGATCATCGCCGCCAGGAACGACAGCATCGCAGCGTGGCCCAGCCCCGGCGCGCCGTCCACCGGCGACTGCCAGACGATGAGGTTGCTGATCACGTAGCCCGCATACGTCAGCGCGAACCACATCATGGGAATGACGATGGGAACATCCACAAACCGCGCGCCCAGCACCTCGGTGTAGGTGTAGTGCCCGAAGAACCAGCCATGCGTGGTACCCATCTGCTCGGCGAACCAGCCCAAGCCCAGGGCGATCAGCACGAACTGCAGCGCGGGCCGGGCGCCCAGCAGGTGCGTGGCGCTGGCCCAGCAGCACGCGAACATGAGCACCGAGGCCGTGACGATGGCGATGGTGGTGTCGTTGTGGGTGCGCACCGCCGTGGCCACCAGGAAGGCGGCCAGCAGGGCAAAGCTCAGCGCCGGCAGGCGCGCGGCCAGTGGGGTCCGTGCAGGCATGTGTGTATCACGCTGTAACAAACCTCCAGTGTAGAGGATGGAGCCAAAAATGGCGCGGCCTGTGTGTCCTGCGCATCAGCGCGCTTTTTCGGGGCTTTTGGCGGCTGTTCCGGTGCTATGCCGCTGGGCTCAGGGGTTCAGCGACGCCAGGTTGAGCAGGGAGGCCTCCATGGCGGCGGCCGTGGCCAGCGGCTGCTCCATGGGGAAAAGGTGGCTGCCGTCGAGCATCATCGTGCGGCCCTGGGTGATGCGCAGCGTCATGGCCATGCCCACCTGCTTCATTTCGTCCGAGTCCCGCCCGCCGATGAAGGCGGCCGGGCATTGCAGCGGATGGGTGCCGAGCAGCCGGCCCAGGTTGTGCGGCAGCGTGTTGTAGATGGCGGTTTCCACCGCACGGTCGAATCCGAGCACGCGCTTGCCATCGTGGTCCTGCAGTCCGTGGCTGATGTAGTCCTGCAACACGTCCGGATGCCACTGTGCAAAGGCCTTCTTCTTGCGGAAGTGTTCCAGCGCCTCGTCATTGCTGGCCCAGCTGAAGCGCCGCTGCCGGCTGATCTTGCCGGGCGAGATGGAGCCCACCACCTGCGTGCGCTTGGCCACGCCGACCGCGTTGGCCTTCCAGCCGCCCAGCAGGGGCGAGTCGATCAGCAGCACGCCGCGCACGAGCTCGGGGTGGCGGGCCGCTGCCATCACGCTCAGAAAACCGCCGAGCGAATGCCCTGCCAGAAACACTGGCGCACCCAGGCGCTGGACCTGCGCCGTGGCGAAGTCGGCGAGCTGCTGCACCAGGTGCGGCCAGTTGTTGGTGACGGGGTACCTGGGGTCGTGCCCATACCGATCCACCGCGCTCACTTCGAACCCGCGGGCCCGCAGGTGCTTGAAAAGGACGCGGTAGGTGCTCGCTGGGAAGCTGTTGGCGTGCGAAAAGACGATGGGAAGCATGGGGTACCCGGCAGGAGGGGAGGTCGGGCGCTGCGGCCCCGCGGCCGTCAGATCAGCTTGTCCAGATGGTTGGTGATCTTCTTGAGCGGCTTGCTGCGCGCCGGGTTCACCATGATGGGCACGGTGGTCACGCCGCCGCCCCAGGCGGGGTCTTCGATGCTGTCGAACACCTGGCGCAGCTTCTGGCCCCAGCTGTCGTGCAGCATGCGGAAGTAGGGATTGTTCTCGTCGATGCACACCACTTTCTCGGTCGAGAAACGGTCCACCTCATAGACGACGAGGTCCAGCGGCAGGCCCACCGAGAGGTTGGACTTGAGCGTGCTGTCCATGGAGACCAGTGCGCACTTGGCGGCTTCGTCCAGCGGTGTTTCGGGCGTCAGCACGCGGTCGAGCACGGGCTTGCCGTACTTGGATTCGCCGACCTGGAAGTACGGCGTCTCGGACGTCGCCTCGATGAAGTTGCCGGCCGAATACACCTGGAACAGGCGCATGCCCTCGCCCTTGATCTGGCCGCCGAACACCATGGACACATTGAAGTCCACGCCCGAGCGCTTGAGCGCCGCCCCGTCGCGCTCGTGCACGTGGCGCACGGCGGCGCCCAGCACGCGGGCCGCGTCGAACATGCTTTTGGCGTTCCAGATGGAGATCGTCTCGCCCGAGTCACCGTCCTTGAGCTGCTCGGTCTGCAGGATCTCGCGCACCGACTGCGAAATGGACAGGTTGCCCGCCGACAACAGCACCATGAAGCGGTCGCCCGCCTTCTCATACACCATCATCTTGCGGAAAGAGCTGATCTGGTCCAGGCCGGCGTTGGTGCGCGAATCGGACAGGAAAACCAGCCCGGCGTTGAGTTTGATGGCGACGCAATACGTCATGGAAAAAGTGGGGTCGTTGGAAGAGAGGAACCCGCGAGTTTAGTCTGGCGTGGGAAGGCCTCCTCGGGAGGTGGTGCCGGACGGCTCTCCTGTGCTCCGTGGCGGGTATGCGAAATTGATAGCAATGGAGGATGGATGGACAAGCGCTGCAGGCTATTTTTATTAAAAATCGGCTTGCTTCAACCCCCCGCCGCCAACCCGTGGCCACAGCAGTTGGCAAGGCAAGGTCCGCCGCGGGGGCAAAGGGCTATTCCTCCCGGGCCAGGCAGCATGCGCCCGCCGCTCCTATCATCCGCCGCTTCACCTGAAGGGCCCTGCCGTGTTGAAGAATCCACTGATCCTGTCTGGAACCCGCCGCGCCTGCGCGCTGGCCCTGGTTGCATTGCTGGCGGCCTGCGGCGGGGGCGGCACGGAAGAACCTGGCGATGGTGGCAATCCGCCAGCGCCACCGCCCGCCCCGGTGCGCTCCGGCCAGCTTGAATCCGCCGCCGCGCTGGGCACCGTGCCGACCGCCGACATCGCCGCGGCCCTGGCCGCCAAGGAGTCGCTGGCCCAGGACGTGGTGCCGCGCTACAGCGTCGCCTCCTACCGGCTCGAATACCTCACCACCGATGCCGACGGCAAGGAGGTGCGCGCCTCCGGCCTGGTCAGCGTGCCGCAAAAGCCCGCCGGTGCCAAAAGCCCGGTGCTCAGCTACCAGCACGGCACCATCTTCCGCGATGCCGAGGCGCCCAGCAACAACGCGGTGGCGTCGGAGGTGTCGGTGGTGCTCGCATCGCTGGGCTACATCGTGCTGGCGCCCGACTACGTGGGTTTTGGCGCCTCCAAGGGCACGCCCCACCCCTACCTGCTGGCGGCGCCCTCGGCGGCCGCCACGGCGGATTTTCTGACGGCCGCCCGCACCTGGCGCGGCCAGGCCAACGTGGCGGACAACGGCCAGCTCTTTCTGACCGGCTACTCCGAAGGCGGCTACGTCACCCTGGCCACGCACCGCGCGCTGCAGGCGGGCGGATCGCCGCACCTGCAGCAGCTGCGCATGGTGGTGCCGGGCGCGGGGCCCTACAACGTGCAGACCACCATGGATGGCCTGGTGGACCTGGTGCGGCAAGAACAGCCGGTGATCGGCGCACTCATCAACCCGGGCTTCCTGCGCTACCTGGGCGGCAGCGTGCAGCGCGAGGTGCGCCGCCTGCTGCTGCGTGCGCTCATCCCGGGCGATGCCGACGTGGCCTACGACACGCGCTTCATCGACCACTTCCTGGCCGACGATGTGCAGGCCCTGGCCAGCGCCAGCAACGTCTACGACTGGAAACCCAACGTGCCCGTGCGCCTGTACCACGGCCGCGACGACCGCACGGTGCCCTACGCCAGCTCGGTCAGCACCGTGCGCGCCATGCAGAATCGCGGCGCGGGCGACCTGGCCGGCCTGACCGAGTGCCGCGCACGACCGGTGGCCGGGCATCTGCAGTGTGTGCCGCCGTTCATCACCTTCATGCTCGGGCAGCTGGCACCAGTGGCGCAGGATCTTTGAGCCGGGGCGCCGGGCCGGGAGCCTGGCGCCGTCGCCTCAGCCCGCCATCTTCTTGAGCTGGTAGAGCGCATCCAGCGCCTCGCGCGGGCTCAGCGCATCGGGATTGATGCCCGCCAGCGCGGCCTCCACCGGGCTGGCGCCCGCGCCCTCGGGCGCGGCCGGGGTGGCGAACAGGTCCACCTGCAGGTCGTTCTCGCCCGCGCGCTCCTCCAGCGCGGCCAGCGCATGGCGGGCGTGGTGCAGCACCGGCGAGGGCATGCCCGCGAGCTTGGCCACCTGGATCCCGTAGCTGCGGCTGGCCGGCCCGGGCTGGATCTCGTGCAGGAACACGATGTCCGCGCCCGACTCGGTGGCGCTCACGTGCATGTTGATCGCGTGGCGCGCCTTGGCGGGCAGCTCGGTCAGCTCGAAGTAGTGCGTGGCAAAGAGCGCGAACGCGCGGGTCTTGTCGTGCAGGTGCGTGGCGATGCCGCTGGCCAGCGCCAGGCCGTCGAAGGTGCTGGTGCCCCGGCCGATCTCGTCCATCAGCACCAGGCTGTGGGGCGTGGCCGCGTGCAGGATCTGTGCGGCCTCGGTCATCTCCAGCATGAAGGTCGACTGCGCGTTGGCCAGGTCGTCCGCCGCGCCGATGCGGGTGTGGATCGCGTCGATGGGCCCCAGCCGGCAGCTGGCGGCCGGCACGTGGCTGCCCATGCTGGCCAGCAGCACGATGAGCGCCACCTGCCGCATGTAGGTCGACTTGCCGCCCATGTTGGGGCCGGTGATGACCTGCATGCGCGTATTGGCGTTCAGCCGCGTGTGGTTGGCGATGAAGCTGCCGCTCGACGTCTCGGCCAGGCGCGCCTCGACCACGGGGTGGCGGCCCCCTTCGATCTCGATGCAGGGCTCGGGCACGAACTGCGGCGCGCACCAGTTCAGCGTGAGCGAGCGCTCGGCCAGCGTGCACAGCACGTCCAGCGTGGCCAGGGCCTGCGCCAGGCGGGTGAGCGCGGGCACGTGGGGCTGGAGCTGGTCGAGGATCTGCTCGTACAGCCACTTCTCGCGCGACAGGGCGCGCTCGTTGGCCGACAGCGCCTTGTCCTCGAAGGCCTTGAGCTCGGGCGTGATGAAGCGCTCGGCGTTCTTCAGGGTCTGGCGGCGGCGGTAGTCGTCGGGCACCCGGCCAAGGTTGCTGCTTGTCACTTCGATATAGAAGCCGTGCACCTTGTTGAACTGCACGCGCAGGTTGGCGATGCCGGTGCGGGTTTTCTCGCGCGTTTCCAGGTCCAGCAGAAAGGCATCGCAGTTGGTCTGGATGGCGCGCAGTTCGTCGAGTTCGGTATCGAAGCCCGGGGCGATCACGCCGCCGTCGCGCACCAGCGCGGCGGGCTCCTCGGCGATGGCCGCGCACAGCAGGGCGGTACAGCCCTCGGGCGGATGCAGGTGGCTGAAGATCTGAATCAAATAGGGCTCTGGCGCTTGTCCAGAAAGCGCTAGCAGCTCTGATTTTTGTAGCGTCTTGCAGAGCGCGACCAGCTCGCGCGGGCGCACCTGGCGCAGCGCGATGCGGGCGGTGATGCGCTCCACATCGCTCACGCCCTTGAGTTCGCCGCGCAGTGTGGACCAGGGGCCCGCACCGCCGCCTGCGCCGCCCGCACCCCGCAAGGCTGTGGTGGCCGACAGGCGCTGGCGTGCCTCGGCGCGGTCGCGGCGCGGCTCCAGCAGCCAGGTCTTGAGCAGGCGGCTGCCCATGCCGGTCATGCAGGTGTCCAGCAGCGAGAACAGCGTGGGCGCGTCGTCGCCGCGCAGGGTCTTCACGAGCTCCAGGTTGCGCCGCGTGGTGGCGGGCAGGTCGATGAGGTCGTCGCCGCGCTGCACCTGCACGCTGTGCACGTGCGTGAGCGTGCGGCCCTGGGTGTGCTCGGCATAGGCCAGCAGGCCGGCCGCGGCGGCGTGCGCCTCGCCCAGGTCCTGCGCGCCCCAGGCCTGCAGGCTGGCGGCGCCCAGGTTTTCGAGCAGCTTGCGCTCGCCCAGGGCGCTGTCGAACTGCCAGTCGGGCCGGGGGCTCATGGGGCAGTTGAAGGCGCCGCCCTGGCGCAGCGCCTGCAGCTGCTGCTCGAAGCGGTCCGTCACGCCCGCGCTGTAGATCAGCTCGCTGGGGCCCACGCGCGCGATCCACCCGCCCAGTTCGTCCTGCGCGCATTCGGCCAGGTACACGCGCCCTTGCGTCACGCTCAGCCACGCCAGGCCGCAGCGCGCGCGCGGCGCCTGGTGCACGGCCATGAGCAGCGATTCGGACTTGTCGGACAGCAGCTCCGTGTCGGTCAGCGTGCCGGGCGTGACCACCCGCACGACCTTGCGCTCCACCGGCCCCTTGGCCGCGCCCACTTCGCCCACCTGCTCGGCGATGGCCACCGACTCGCCCATCTTGATGAGGCGGGCCAGGTAGTTCTCCAGCGCATGGAAGGGAACGCCCGCCATGGTCACCGGCTGGCCGCCCGACTGGCCGCGCTGCGTGAGGGTGATGTCGAGCAGGCGCGCCGCCTTTTCGGCGTCGCCATAGAACACCTCGTAGAAATCGCCCATGCGGTAGAACACAAGCGTTTCGGGATACCCGGCCTTCAGGGCCAGGTACTGCTGCATCATGGGCGTGTGCGCAGAAAATTCTAATTTTTCCATATAAATCAACAACTTACATTTTCTACATCAGTTTTTTGGGGCAAATTTGGGGCACTTTTTGCCATGTTTTGCATGCCCTCCCAGATGCGCTCCAGCTCTCTGGGGGACTCCGTATCTATCCATCGACCATAAACGGTGACGAGCATGGAATAGTCGCTGTGGCCCATCTGGTTGGCGATGAAGGCCAGGTTGCCCCGTGCCGTGAGGTTCCAGCAGGCGTAGGTGTGCCGGGTCTGGTAAGCCGGGCGAGGCCGGATCTCCGCGCGCCGGATCAGATTGGCCCACTTGGTGTTCCAGGCGCTCGGTACGAAGTAGTCGTTGACGACCTTCTTGCGGGCCTGCGTCTTCGGCGATAGCAGCACGCGCACGCGGTCGATGCGCGATTCATGGCGGTTCAGCCAGACGGTCAGGTCGGCAGGTTCACGCCGCTCCGCGTCCGCGATCAGCACCTTCAACGCTTCGCGCACCGGTGGCTGCAGCAACACGGTGCGCTCCTTTTTGGTCTTGGGCACCTTGAACGTCACAGACTGCGTGATCGAACGGCGCACCGTGATCTTGCTGAAGTCTGGCGCGACATCCTCGACGGCCAACGCAAGCAGTTCGCCCGGCCGCAACCCGGTATAGATGGCCAACGTTACGGCGGCCTCGTCGATGGGGTGCAGGCAGCCCTTCTCGATCAGCGTGAGGTATTCCTCGTAGGTCAGCGGGTCCGGGTCTTTGCTGCTCTTGGTGAAGCGCACGCAGTGCTTGCCGAGTTCGCCGCAGTAATGGTTGTTCTCGCACCAGTGCAGGAAGCCGGCGAAGGTTGCCAGGTAGTGGTTCACCGTGGAGACGGCGCGTGTGACGATCAGATCCGCACGCAGCTTCTGGATGTCCTCAGGGAGCAGGGTGTCGACTACGCGATTGCGGCCTAACGTCGCCACGCAGATGTCGAGCGCGACCTCGTAGCGCGATTGCGTCTCAGGCGTGATGTCCACCGCCTTGAGCGGCTTGTAGCGCTCGCAGAGATCACCCACGCGCTTGCTGGACGCGGAGCTGTCGGCCGCGCGCGAGTGCGGGAAGAACTCGGTTTCGTTGTAGTTGCCGTTCTTCAGCGCGAACAGCGCTGCGCTGCGCAGGCCGGCGGCGTGCTTGATGTTGTTGCGGGTCGGCTCGATGCCGAGCGTGTGCCGATGGCGGGCGCCCTTGTACATGAAGGCGACACGGATCGACTTGCCGTGTACCTCCACACCGGGAAAACCTGTATTGGTTGCTGCTGCGCCCGCCATGTCTTTGATCCTCGCTACTCAGTTCTCCGCTTCATCGCCGAGCGGCCATTGCCCGGTCTTGAGCATGAACAGCTCGAACAAACCGGGCGGCATCGCCCGGTCACCTGCTTCCCATTGCTGCCATCCACGCAGCGATGCCCGTACCGTGTGTGCCGCTTCGGTTTGCGTGAGGCCTACGGCAAGGCGGGCTCCGCGTATGGCGGTCGGCGTGGGACTATGCGGTTTCGAGTCGGTCATGGGTGCCGATGACAAGAACCCGCGCCGCCATGCGCGACCGGGGGAAAACTGTGTTGGCGGCATTGTACGCTCATTGAGCGTATTTCCTCGGTCAAGGTCGCCTGAAGCGTTGCGTCCTAAGGGTCGCTAGAAGGCGACAACGTGGGTTTCGCTTTCGACCCAGCGCTCGAACTCGGCCACGTTCACGAAAATGCGGCCGTCCGGCGCCTTGCGCCAGAGACGGCCCTCAATCCAGGTGCCGTTTTTGACCTTGTGCCGCACGGCGTTCTCGCTGTAGCCCGTGATCTCAGCGAAACGCTTGATGAGTACCCATTGACTGGCATGGCCCATGACGATGACCTCCGTTCAGAAGGCCATCGACGCAGGGAAGGGCGGCGGCCTTGTCTGGGACAAATTTTCCGAGGCGGCGCACGCAGGCAAAACCCGCGTAGGCGTGCACGGGCGCAGAAGGGCGTGGAAGGGGCGTGGAAGGAACAGCGAATCATTCAAGGCCACCGGCTTCGAGTGACGCGAGTCCGGCTGCTTCATGCGCCTAGCGACTGATGCGTCGAATGGGGCATACCTTTTGATTCGTTTGGCGAATGCTCCTCGGAATTGTTGCAGAATGTTTATTCAATCTGACAATCGGCGGTTTCGGAGGGGAATCAATGGCGAGACGGCGCAAGTCCAGCACGGCCGAGGACCTCATGGATCTGGTGGCCTTGATGCCTTGGTGGGCGGGCGTGGTGTTGGCGCTCGCCAGTTACTGGGTGCTGCATGCCATTGCCACGCGTCCACTGCCTGCGGCACAGTCTGTCCAGCAGATCGGGCAGTTGGCCACGACGGCAATCTGGCAAGGCCTCGCCACGGGAGGCCAGTATCTGCTGCCGATGATCTGTCTCTTTGGCGCCGTCATGTCGGCGGTGCGTCGGCGGCAGCGGCGCGCCTTGTTTGATACGACCTCCGCGAGCAGCAGTGCCGATGCGCTGCAGGACATGTCCTGGCAGCAGTTCGAACTGCTGGTCGGTGAAGGATTCCGGCGACGCGGGTATGCGGTCAAGGAGGTAGGTGGTGGCGGAGCCGATGGTGGCGTGGACCTGGTGCTCACCAGGGCCGGCGAGAAGTCCTTCGTGCAATGCAAGCAGTGGAAAGCCTTCAAGGTTGGTGTCTCCACGGTGCGAGAGCTTTATGGCGTGATGGCCGCGCATGGCGCAGCAGGCGGCTTCGTCGTGACCTCCGGGCGCTTCACGCAGGAGGCGGCGGCGTTCACCAGCGGCCGCAACATCCGACTGATCGATGGTCCGGCGCTCATGCAGTTGCTGCGCGAAGCGCGCGGTAAGGCCGAGACAAGTCCATCATTTTCCCATGCGGCGGTGCCGCATGGCACGGCAACGCCCGCAAGGTCTGCTGAATCGGCTGGCATTGCTCAGGCGATGGAGCCGGCAGTGTCCGCCGACCCGTCGTGCCCCAAGTGTGGCAAAGCGATGGTGCGGCGGGTGGCGAAGCGGGGCGCCGCGGCTGGCAACGCATTCTGGGGGTGCTCGGAGTTTTCTGCGGGATGCCGGGGCACGCGCGAGGTACAGGGCTCCTGATGGCGACCAATTACAAGAAGGAGAAGAAATGGGGCGAAGAAGCGGTTTTGAGGGATTCCTGCGCGCCACGGCGCGGGCAGTGGCTGCGGCTGAGCGTGAACGCCAGCGCGGCATTCGTGCGCAGTTGACCCAGGCACGGCAGATCGAGCGCCATCAACGCATGGCGCTGGCACAGCAGAACCGCGACGACCGTGCCGCGCAGAAACTTGCCAAAGCGCAGTACCTGGCTGACCGGCAGGGCGAAGCCGATGACCTGAACGCCGAGTTGCAGGATCGGCTGGAAGAACTGCAGGGCATCCTGGCGCATACGCTGTCGCTGGATGACCGAATCGACTTCGACGCGCTGCGGCCCGCGGCGGATTTCGAAGCGTTCAAGCCACCGCCGGAACTCGCACCGGGCCGCGCCCCACGCGCGCTGCAGATTCAGCCCCCTTCCGGCCTGCGCAAGCTGATTCCGGGAGCTGCGAAGAAGCATGCCGCCGCACTGGCCAAGGCGGCCAGTGACCATCAGTCGGAAGTCGCGCGCTTCAACCAGGCCGAGGCCGCCAAGCGCGAGCAGTTTGCCAAGCTCAAGGCGGACTACGACCAGCGCAAGAGCCAATTCGAGATGGAGGCCCAGCGCCGCAACGCCGAGGTCGATGAGTTCCAGACGGCCTACCGCGCCAAGGAGCCGGACGCCGTGGTGGCCTACAACGAGATGGTGCTCGCGCGGTCTGAGTACCCCACGGAGGGGTTCCCGCAGAAATTTCGCATCGCCCACAGCCCGGACTCGTCGGAATTGATCGTGGAATACGACCTGCCGGAAGTACAGGCGATCCCCAAGGAGGCGGAGTACCGCTACGTCAAGACCAAGGACGCCATCGAGTCCAAGGCCAGGAAGCCGGCAGAGATCAAGCAACTCTACCAGGACATCGTCGCCTCGATCGCGCTGCGCACCTTGCACGAACTGTTCGAGGCCGATCAGGCCGATGCGCTCGCGCTGGCCACCTTCAATGGCATGGTGGACACGCACGATCCGGCCAGCGGGCGCGAGGTACGGGTGCCGGTCGTGTCTGTGCGGGCGCCGAAGATGGAATTCTTGGGCCTGCGGCTGGAGAAGGTCGACAAGGTGGCCTGCCTGCGAAATCTCGGCGCCCAGGTGTCCAACCGCCCCGACGAGTTGCAGGCGGTCAAGCCGATCGTCGAATTTGACATGGTCGACAAGCGCTTCATCGAGCAGGGAGATGCCCTGTCAGGGCTCGAAACGCGCCCGAACCTGATGGACCTGACGCCGGCGGACTTCGAAGTGCTTGTCTCCAATCTCTTCAGCAAGATGGGGCTAGACACCAAGCTCACGCGCAGTTCACGAGATGGCGGCGTGGATGCGGTCGCATTCGATACGCGTCCAGTGCTCGGCGGCAAGGTGGTGATCCAGGCCAAGCGCTATCGCGATACGGTGGGAGTGAGTGCCGTTCGGGATCTGTACGGGACCATGCTCAATGAAGGAGCCAACAAGGGCATCCTGGTCTGCACCAGTGGCTATGGGCCTGATGCGTACAACTTTTCCAAGGACAAGCCGATTGAACTGATTGATGGGGGCGGACTGCTGTATCTCTTGCGCGAGCACGCGGGGACTGCGGCGCGCATTGCCGTGTGACGGTTTAATCATATTGGAGAAATGGGGGACGAATGGCACAGTTCGTTAAATGGTGCGCGACCATCAAGGAGAGCGTCAACGGTCATGAGATGACGGTTCTCAATGCGGATCCAAAAAAAATAGGTGGCGCCGTCAAGGCGCTATCAAAGCTTGTTCCCTCGCAATATGCCTCGGATGCTCGCGTCGCCCATTTGATGAGATCGTTGGGCAAGACAGCTGTGGCTGAATACATCGATGAGAAACTGCCCACCTCCAAGTCCATTCGTTCCGGCGACCTTGGCGAGATCTTGGGAACCTCTTACCTCGGCGAGTTCACGGTTTTCACGCAGGGGGTGAAACGTTTGCGTTGGAAAGATCACCGAAATATGTCAATGCGAGGCGAGGACGTGCTTGCGTTTGGTGTGGATGCCGCCACTGGGGAGGTGCTGGTTCTCAAGGGCGAGGCGAAGAGTCGCGTTGCCCTATCGGGCACAACCGTGACAGCGGCACGAAAGGCGCTGTCCGCGAACAAGGGGCGTCCTTCTGCACACGCGATCTCATTCGTGGCCGATAGGTGTTTCGAACAGGGGAACACGCATCTGGCCGACTTGCTCGATTCGGCTCAGCTCAAGACGCGGCTTAAGGCGTCACAAGTCACGCACTTGATGTTCACCTTCTCCGGAAATGATCCTGCCGCGCACCTGCGCCGCGACCTTGAGACATACACAGGGACCATCGAACAGATATCAGTCGGGCTCCGTGTCGTCGAGCATCAGAAGTTCATCAAATCGGTATTTGATCTGGTAGTCAGCAATGGCATCTAGCATCGAAGAGATTGAAGCGAACATTGCGCAGGCCATCGCGCCAGGGTTCAGAGAGAAACTCCTCGCTCGCGGACAGTCCAGATCGATGATTTGGCGCGATGGTGTTCTTCCTGACGACGCGCCGAGATTCTCGACCTTCTTGACCTATGACCTGCTCTCCTACGGGTATTCGTTGCTATCGCTTGGTCTACGGCTCACGGAGCTAAACGGTAATCCGATACTTGCACGAAATGCCTTCGAGCACGCGGGTGAAGCGTTGGAGGCGGTAGTCGTCAGAAACTCGGATGCCCCTGCGCGCGATTTCCATCGCGTCGTAGCGGCCGCGTCCTATCACCTGGGTCGCTTCTCTGCGCGCGCGTATTCGCTGCTGCATGTAGGCATTGAGCAGGCGAACCTTAGCAAATGTGAGCGAAGCCTCGCCAAACTGATGCTACGAGATCTAGATGGCCTAAATGATGAGATCGCCAGATGGAAATCGAATGGCACTGGGTCCGATGAGGCCTTGATCTCTGCTGTTGGTTCGGCACTCATCGAGGTCACAGCACAGGACGAGTCTGACGAAGAGCCTCCAGATTCGACGCTCGCCAACGCGGTAGATTTGGCTTTGACCGATAACTTCCTAGGCGCACTAGCGACCGCAATGCTTGCGTTTGAACGCGGTGACGCCTTGCTGATCGAGACGTCTCTCTCAAAGCTACGCGTCGGACGAGGCGGCGCTGCGGAGTTCAATCTGGTTGCCTTATGGTGGTGCCACAAGTTGGCAATTCATCTGATCCAGGGGCTCTGGGACATGAGCTTCCACCAGCGACTGCCGATAGACGGCTCGCCCAGCGACGCTACGTCGGCTTGGCCCGAACTCAGGCAGCTATTCATCGCTTCCTTGTATCGCCGCGGAAGATCTGAAATTGAGCTGTGGCCGTCTCAGCTTGAAGCCGCAAAACGAGTGCTTGACGACGATGCCAACTTGGTACTTTCGCTTCCGACTAGCGCTGGGAAAACGCGGATCGCTGAGCTTTGCATACTGGCATGCCTCGCAGCCGGAAAGCGTGTCGTGTTCGTCACACCGCTTCGCGCCTTGTCGGCGCAAACAGAGGTGGGGCTGCAACGGACCTTTCGGCCGCTGGGAAAGAGTGTCTCAAGCCTCTACGGAAGCATTGGGGCGAGCGGTGCCGATGTCGATGCGTTGCGCGCTAGGGACATCATCGTGGCGACTCCTGAAAAACTCGACTTTGCCCTTAGAAGCGACCCGGACCTTTTGGATGACGTCGGACTGGTTGTGCTCGATGAAGGGCACATGATTGGTCTCAATGAACGGGAGGTGCGTTACGAGGCCCAGATACAGCGGCTTCTGACCCGCGCCGATGCGGCAAGCCGCCGCATCGTCTGTCTTTCGGCAATTCTTCCCGAGGGCGATCAGCTTGATGACTTTGCGGCATGGCTGACAGGTGACAAGCCCGAAGGCTTGATTCAGGACAAGTGGCGACCCACACGGCTTCGCTTCGGCGAAGTGACGTGGAATGGGGAGCACGCGAGTCTTACCGTTTCGGTGGGAGATGAAAAACCGTTTGTTCCAAAATTCTTAAGCGGCTTTGTGCCCCCAGTCGGCAGGCGCACGACGAGTTTCCCCAAGGATCAGCGCGAACTCTGTTTGGCTACAGCCTGGCGCCTCGTAGAAGATGGTCAGACGGTGCTCATCTTCTGTCCATTGCGCGCATCGGTGGAGCCCTTCGCCACGGCGATCGTCGACCTGCACAAACGTGGAGCTTTGGCCTCGGTGTTCAACCAGGACAAGGCGATTCTTGCATCGGCTCTGGCCATTGGCGCCGAGTGGTTCGGCAAGGAGCACGTACTGTTGAAGTGTCTGCAGCTCGGTGTGGCGGTGCATCACGGCGCCTTGCCATCACCCTACCGCAAAGAGGTCGAGCGACTGCTGCGTGATGGGGTTCTGAAGATCACGATCTCGTCACCGACCCTTGCGCAGGGCTTGAATCTCTCCGCGACTAGTCTCGTTTTTCACGGATTGATCCGCAATCGCCAGACCATTGAAATCTCTGAATTCCGAAATGTGGTCGGCCGCGCAGGTCGAGCGTACATCGATGTCGAGGGATTGGTCCTGTACCCCATGTTCGACGATGAGGGAAATCGCCGACGACAGTGGCAGTCCATGATTGACGATCACAGCGGGCGACAAATGGAAAGCGGATTGCTGCGCCTGATCCTCACCTTGCTGCTGCGTATGGCGGCCAAGCTTGGAACGAAGGACGTGGAGAGCTTGCTGACATACGTGGCGGGCAATGCCGCGTGGAAATTCCCCAAGGTGTCTGACGAGTCCGTCGAGGAGGCAGCCACTGAAGAGTCAAAGTGGCGGTCGTACATGACCAGTCTTGACACTGCAATATTGAGCTTCCTCGGCGATCAGGCAGTACCGGATGACGAGATCGAAGCACGCCTCGATGCGGCGCTCGCTTCGTCATTGTTCGAGCGACGGCTCAGGCATCGCAAGGCCCATGTCGTACAGGCGCTCACGACGACTCTGCTAGCGCGAGCCAAGTTCGTGTGGAGCCACTCGACGGCCGCACAGCGACGAGGCTATTTCCTGGCTGGCGTGGGTTTGGAAACAGGCCGCTTGCTTGATGCTCGGGCGGCCGAATTGGAAGCACTCCTTGCTCGCGCGAATAGTGCGATCCTGGGTGGAGATCACCCGGATGCAACCGAGGCGATCACAGCGTTCGCTGAGGTCGTCTTTTCCATACCTCCTTTTGTTCCAGATGACCTGCCCGCCAACTGGAAGGAAATATTGTCGTTGTGGCTCAGTGGCAAGCCATTGGCAGCACTGACCACCGCGAATACCGCAGAGGTTTTCGCTTTCGTGGAGCAAGGGTTGATCTACAAGCTCCCGTGGGCTATGGAGGCGGTGCGTGTGCGCGGCCTTGCGCATCAGGATCCGTTCGATGAGGAAGCTGAACTCACGGATCGTGAGTCGAGGCTTGCCGTCGCCGCAGTGGAAACGGGAACACTACTTAGGTCCGCGGCGTATCTCATGCAAGCCGGATTCGCGTCGCGACTTGCTGCGATAAAGGCTGTTGGAGATGGCGATGGCCAGTTCACTTCGGCCCGCGCATTGGTTCGGTGGTTGCGAAGCGAAGCCGTTGAAGCCCTTGCCGCCAAAGCCTCATGGCCGACTGTTGAAACACATTCACTGTGGATGGAGTTTGTGCGTTCTTTCGATACGCAGGCGGCGCAGCCTTGGACTCGTTCAATCGATTCAGCGGAGGTGTCCTGGCTTGAGGGAAAGATGCCGAAATCGGGGGTGCCGCTCCGTATCGATTCAACCAACGATTCGGGAGATATCGTCATGAGCGCCGACTATGAACGCCTCGGGGTCTTAACCCAACGGCTCAACGCTGATCGCGCGGGGCTGTTGGTTGCCACCGCATCCGGAGCTCGAAAAACCATTGTGCTCAACTATGTTGGCCCTGACGGACTATGGGCGGAGCAATGAGCGTGAAGTGCAGCCAGCCGGTATTCGCTCCGCACTTGCGCACTGCGGCATCCACGGTGCGCAAGTTGGATCAGAGCGACAGGCGCTCCGCAGGGCGGGCGCTCACGCTGTTGAATATCTTTGCCGGCAAGGGATTGCAAGCCATCATCTAATGGCTGCTCAGACGGAGCTACGCAATGGCGACACGGATTCCCGTTTTTAGTTCGCAGCAGCTTGAAGCTGCCTGTCGCGTGCTGGCCGATACCGAGCGTGGTCTGAGCGGCACGCAGATCGAGCGCCTGCTGCAAGAAATCGAGGTGGCCGACACTTCGCCGGGCATTACGAAGTGGAAGCGGCTGTTCAATGCTCTTGCCGAGGCGCAGAACGAGCATCAGATGGGCAACTACCTGATCATGTTCATCAATCGCGCGATGAATCCAGTGAACTATGCGCGCGATCCTGGGGCGTTCGCCTGGCGCCGCGACGAACTCAATGTGGTGCTGGCATTCTCCGGATTTTACGTGCGTGACGACGGTAAGGTGGGATATGCGGACAAGGCGACAACACTGGATGCGGCTCGCGCCCGTGCCGGTCGACTCAAGGCTGCGCTGGAGAGCCGGGTCGTCCATGCCGAAGTGTTGAACTACTGCCGCGCCGAACTGCTCGACGAGAACTACTTCCATGCGGTCTTCGAGGCGACCAAGGGCGTCGCGGAGCGAATTCGAACGCTGTCCGGCCTGACAGGGGACGGTGCCGATCTGGTGAACAAGGCATTTGCAGGTCAACAGCCGGTTCTGGTCTTGGGGGCGCTGGCTAGTGAGTCCGAGAAGAGCGAGCAGAGAGGTTTTGCGAACCTGCTGATCGGCTTGTTTGGGGCTGTGCGCAACCCGTTGGCCCATGCTCCCAAAACGAACTGGCCCATGTCCGAACAGGATGCACTCGACATCCTGACGATGATGTCCCTGATCCATCGCAAGTTGGATCGTATCCAAAGAGCCAACTCCGCATCTTGATAAATGTACCCGGGGTTGTCTATGGTGCTACGGCAAAGCGCGACGGCAGGTCCAGCCTTACGCTTCTGGGCTGTGTCTGCGCTGCGTTTCTCGATTTGTGCGCACCAGTTTTTCCAACGGCATGATGTCGGCGAGAAGCTCATCGGTGGAAGGGATGGACACCGGGAAAATACAGTGCATTGCTTCTCATGTTGAGCCTCTCCTGTTTGGCCTCAAAGGGGATAGCGTACTGCCTCGGATATAAACGGGGCTTCTCTATCCTCATTTCACTTTGCAGCTATGAATCGCGCTGAACTCGTTGAAATCCTCGCCTCCAAGAACGATCTTTCCAAGACGGCCGCCAATGCCGTGCTCGACACGCTGATCGAGACCATCCAGACCGCCGTGAAGAAGGGTGATGCCGTGCAACTGGTCGGCTTCGGTACCTTCAAGTCAGCCAAGCGCGCCGCGCGCGCCGGCAAGAACCCCGCCACAGGCGCAGCCATCAAGATCCCCTCATCCACGGTGCCCAAGTTTGTGGCCGGCGCGAAGTTCAAGGCCGTGGTGGATCCGAAGGCCGCCAAGCGCAAGGCCGAGAAGGCCGGCAAGTAAATCGCCAGGCCTTACTCCGCAAGCCGTCCGATGGCACTGGCCTTGGGCGGCTTTTTTGTTGGGGCTGCTACGCTCCACACCATCCATAGTTCAGGTTGAAACGATGACAGCTTTCTCCGAGGCATTCCGGGCCGAGGTCCTGCGCATGGCGCGCAAAGAGATCAAGGGCGAACTGGGGAGCCTGCGCAAGACCGTCACGGCGCAGCGCTCTGAGATCGCGGCGCTCAAGCGGGACGTCAAGAACCTGGTGTCCCAGGTGAAGGCATTGCACAAAGCGGCAGGGCGGCAGGTCGACAATGGCAAGGCTGTTGCCCAGGACACTGACACTCCGGCACGCCGTAAGCGCCGCTTCCGGTTCGACGCGCAGGCGTTGGCGGCCAAGCGCGAGCAGTTGGGTATCTCGCAGCAAGCCATGGCGGCGTTGCTGGAAGCATCGACGCTCTCCGTGTACAAGTGGGAGAGTGGGAAGGTGACACCGCGCGCGGCGCAGCTCGAACGCATCCATGTCGTGCTGAAGATGGGTAAGCGCGAGGCATTAGCCAAACTGCAAGCGTGATGCGCACTGCATATCGGCATTTGGAAACGCGCGCCCATTGGCCGATGCGCTCAAGTGAAGTTCGACGCGCCGTCGCGCAGGCGTTGGCTGATTTGTTCGACCAGGGCTGCCGCTTCATTTCGGCGGATGGCGTGCTGTGAATGTGGCCTGGAATCGATGATGTTTGCCAATTCACCTGGGCTGACAAATCTGTAGCTGTCTGGTGGTTTGTTGCCCGTCAACTCGGTGATTTCCAGTTTGAGGCTCATCAGTGTCGATTGACATTGACTGCAGATTTGAGGTGCCACGGACCAAGCGCCTCGCGCGTTGTTACTGGTCAGGAAGAACACGACCTTGCCCTTGTCGCCTATGTAGACGATCTGCTGTTTGCCGCGTCCGCACACTGGGCATGACCAATCGTCTGAGACTGAGTCCCAGGCCAGCGCGAAGGCTTCTTCCGAGCGCAGCATGGCGAGATAGTTTGGCGGCAGGGGCTGGCCGGGTTTCTGTGTGGTGGTGCGCCATCGTGCGAGATTGCGGTCGGACTTCTTCGGTTGCGGCCCAAGGGCCTTGTAGAGCGCTTCGGTGGACACCCAGTCCTTGATCATGGCGTCACCGATGCGGTTGGCGTACCCGAGAACAGGGATGGGCTGGGTTCTTCTCTTGTGAGGCTCGTACCAATGGGTGTCCGTGGCTGCGGCACGAGCGACCGCGTTGATCAGTTTCATGCGCAGTTCATAGGCGGGCCGGGCTTCCTCCCATGTGTGTCGGGCTGTCGCCGCATCGACGTAATGCGGCTGATGCTCACCGCTTTGAATGAATCGGCGAATCTGGCCGGTGGAGAACGAGAAGTAGGGCGGGGCGGTGACCAGTTTCTTCGCGTCGGCGTCGGCGTTGTTGCAGTCCTCGCAGACCAGCACCTCTTCGTAGGCGGCGAACGCATGGCCCATCCGCTCGACCAAGCGGAATCCGTCGATCTGCTCAACGTTAGTGCCCGTTCGCACAAAAGCGGCGTGAAACGCGGCCTGCAAGGCTTCGCCCATGTGATCGTGATGGATCACCAGCTTGGCCAGGATCTGTTGCTTCTTGCCGAGCCGAGAGACCTGGAACTTCGAGCGGCCGCAGCACGGGCATGTCCAGTCCTGGGAAGAGCCTATCCAGTGGCTGTTCATCTCGAAGTCGTCTACCCCGTGGTGATCCTTGATCTTCAGCGATGTCGACGACTGAACGCCGTCGAGGCTGGTGATCTCGCCGGTGTTGATGCATTCGACGAGGAGGGCAAGTGCTTCCTCTCGCTGGGCTTGCAGTTGCTCGAGGTCGGAACGTCTTTGCGTGGAACACCATCGCGCGAATTGACTGGATAGGAATAGAAGATCGTCGGCCATCGGTGCTTTTTGTAGGAAGTCCAATGGCAGACATCCTAATGGGGCATCCCGGCGTGCCGCCGTCGGGCTCGCGGGCTGCGCCCCATGCCTCGTGGCGCGGCATGGCCATCCGGCTTTGATCCCTGACGCCTCCGGCCCTCGAGGGCCTGCGCGCTGCGCTTGCCTGTCCGTGCCTTCGTTGGAGGTGGATGGCGGTCTTGCTTGTCCCCTTCACCGTACCACGGCGTTCTCTCCGTCAAGGGCCGCGCGCGCGTTGCGCGCTTGCGTCCTGGCGGCCGTCGTTGACCCCTGACGGCGTGCGCTGCGCCGTGCTGGCCACGGTTGCGGGCAATTCCGCCCGATAACCGGAGAAAGCCATGACTGAGAAATCGCACGTTTCACTGGAGCAGCGCGTCTGCCTGGTCTGTGGGGTGAGTTTCGATACCGGCAACCTCTTGCTGGACCGACGCCTGCGCGCGAGCATGGAGCACCACACGACGACGGGCTGGGGCCTGTGTCCCGAGCACCAGAAGCTGTCCGATGACGGCTTTGTGGCATTGGTCGAATGCGACCCGCAGCGTAGCGCGCCGGCGGGCGCTGGCCGCATCAAGCCCGAACAGGCGTATCGGACGGGCCGGCTGGTCCATCTGAAGCGCGATGTATTCGCCAAGGTGTTCAATGCGCCGATCGCGGACGACCAGGCTTGCGTATTCGTGGAGCCTGGCGTGATCGAGCAGTTGGAGTCGATGGTGGCGCGGGCGGCGAACTGATCGCGCCTGGCAACCATCGGGTGCATCGTCCTGAAGGGCGATGCCCCCTTTTTGCTGCGCTCGGTGTCGATGCCTCCGCACATTCGGCGTTGCGCGCTTCGCTTGCTCTTCAGGGGATCGGCTGGACAGCCCATCCCCGCCGCGCTGCGCTTGGCGCCCCTCGAAGACCGCCGAACAGGCTGCGCTTGATCGGCCAACAGCCATCCATCTAGGCGTGCCTTCGGCACGCGGTGGCGCTCGCCGCGCGGCGGTGGATTCAGCGCATCCCCTGGCCCTTGGCCGCTGTTCGTCTTTCCCCAAGTCCATCGCTTTCTCCCGCGACCGTAGCCCGCGGCGCCTGGCCGTCAAGGCGCGCCGGGCCGTGTCCTCGCCTGCGGCTGCGGGCCGCACCAACCCTGCGCTTCCTCCTTGACGGCCCGTCCCTCGCGGGCCCGGTTCTTCGCGGGCGATGAACTCAGGAAAGACGGCGGCACACAGGGACCGGCCCAGGTCTCTGCGCCGAACCCACCAAAGCCACAACGGGCTCCGAATCTTGGAATCCGGTCAGCTTTGAAACCACAGGAGGCAAGCGCATGCAGACACCGAAACCATGAACCGACGCCAGCGATTTTGTTTTCTTCCTTCTTGTTTTGAACGTCCCCGAGCGGGACAGGAGGTTTGACCATGAATACCGTTTCCCATCCAGAAGTCCATGCCCTGCACGCAGTCGCTGCTGCTGTGGCAGTCGCAGCAGCTTCCAGCACCCCCAGTGACGCAGGCGCAGCAATCACCGTCCCGGTGGTCGCGCCGTATGAGCTGCACCTGATCGCGCTGTCCAGGCTGCGCCCCTCGAACCGCAATGTGCGCAAGAGCGGCGGCACCGCGATTCCCGAACTGGCGGCGTCCATCGTCCGCGTGGGCCTGCTGCAGAACCTCACCGTGATTGCGTCGCCCGATGGCGAGCATTTCGAGGTGGTCGCGGGCAAGCGACGGCTCTCAGCCTTGAAGCTGCTGGCCAAGCGCCGCAAGCTCGGCAAGGATCATCCCGTGCCTTGCCTGCTGGTACCCGATGCATCGGCGCGCACCGTCAGCCTGACCGAGAACGTCCACCGGGAATCCATGTCCCCGGTGGATGAATTGTTCGCGTGGAAGGCCCTGGCTGCCGAAGGCCGGTCACTGGAAGACATTGCGGCGGACTTCGGGGTCACGCCGCTCGTGGTCCGGCGCCGTCTAAGACTCGCCAACGTCTCGCCCCGGCTGCTGGCCGACTATCAGGCCGATGCGGTTTCGCTGGAGCAGTTGATGGCGCTGGCCATCACCGACGACCATGCGGCGCAGGAGGCCGCGTTCTACGACGTTCCCCAATGGCAGCGCAGCCCGGAATCGCTGCGCGATCACCTGACGAGCGAAGAGATCGACGCCAGCCGCGATGCGGTGGCGCGCTTCGTTGGGGTGGAGGCCTACGAGGCGGCGGGCGGTGGTGTCCGGCGCGATCTGTTCTCGGACGAGCAGAACGGGGTATTCCTGACCGATGCCCGATTGCTGGATGTGCTGGCGCGGGACAAGCTGGCGGCTGTCGCCGAATCCGTGCAGGCCGAAGATTGGGGCTGGGTGGAGGTCGTCCCACGTGCCACGGCGGCGGAGCTGCACGGCTTCCAGCGGGCGCGCCGCACGCGCCGGGAGCCCGGCAAGGCGGAGGCCAAGCGCATCGCCAAGCTGGAAGCCGAGCAGAAAAAGCTTCAGGACAAGCTCGACGACGAGGATGCCGACCTGTCCGACGATGGCGTGCAGGCCCTGCAGGAAGAACTGGACCGGCTCGGGAACGAACTGGAAGCCATCGAGCAAACCTTGATGGCCTACGCGCCCGGTGTCGTGCCAGTGGCCGGGGCCGTGGTGTCGATCGATCACCTGGGCGGCGTCGTGGTGCATCGCGGCTTGCTGCGCGAGGAACAGGCCAAGGCGCTGCGGGCGCAGGAGCGGCAGGCGGCGGGGGAAGCGACCAGCGGCGGCATTGGCGGCATCGATGGGGACGCAGAGAATGCCGAACCGGCGACGCCGGGTATCTCGGAGAAGCTGGCGAAGCGGCTGAGCGCACACCGCACGGCCGCATTGCAGGCGGAAGTCGCCCGGCATCCGCAGGTGGCGCTGGTGGCTGTGGTGCATCAACTGGCGCACCGGGTCATCCTCGACGGGTACGGCGGCACGCCCGTCAACATCACGGCCTTTGCGCAGGACCGGCTGGCGCAGTACGCACCGGACGTGGACGAGGCCCCGGCGGCGGCGGGCATGCGTGAAGTCCGGGAGGCCTGGGCGGCACGCCTGCCCAGTGACCCGGAGGCCTTGTTCACTGAGCTGCTGACGATGCCGCAGAGCGAACTGCTGTCGCTGCTGGCCGTGTGCGTTGGCTTCACCGTCTCGGCCATCGCTTCGCAGGAGAGGGAGATTCCCGCCGCCTTGCTGGCGGAGGCTGTGAACCTTGACATGCACGAATGGTGGACGCCGAGCGCTGCGGGCTACTTCGATCATGTGTCCAAAGCCAAGGCACTGGAAGCGGTGCAGGCGTTCGCACCAGGGGAAGTTCACCGGCTGGCGAAACTCAAGAAGGCGCAGATCGCCAGCGAGGCCGAGCGGCTGGCGGCGGGATCGGGATGGTTGCCGATGATGTTCAGGAAGCCGGAGCCTGCCGTCGACGTACCGGCAGGACAAGGCGCGGGGGCTGACGCCGAAGCGAATGCTTCGGAGGTGAACGACCCCGAAGAAGTGCACGCCACGGCGTGAGCTTGTGCCCCCGCCCTTTGGCCGGGGCTTTTCTCACTCTCTCACCCGAGCCGATTGCATCGGCGCGACGCGCGCGGCAGGTGTGCCGCGCGCGTTTGAACTTCTGGATTCCAGCGGGCGCTGCCCGCGACTTCTGACATGGCGCCCCGCCTGTGAGCGGTGCGCGGACGTTCTCGGCGTTACCGCGCTCGGTTGCGCGTTGGCATCCCGTCCTCGATGCTGGCGGGCGGCGGATCATCGTGAACGACGGCCATTCACCGACAGGCCGGATGCACGCTGACTTTCGAACTGCTATCTCGCGCTTTCCTGTCGCGGCGATGCGGTGGTGCGCTCTGCCTTGTCTTCCCTGGTCAGCCGGCCTGGCATTCGGCGGAGCCGAATCCATGCCGGAGCGCTGTCTTGTGGTGGGAGTGCCTGGGCCATGCGATCCGTCCTTTGCGAGGACAGGTCCGCTCCCTCGGCCTTGTATTTGCCGTGAATCCTGGCGCCGGCACGGCGCACGCTCTCTGCGTTCGGTGCGCCTCGGGCTTGTTCGCCGCAACCGGCCTGCCCAACAAATTTCCCCTCCGCTGCGCGGATTCCTCGCGAGGCAAATTTCCCGGGCCTGCCGGTCCTTCGCGTTGCTGCGGCCTTCGGTGCGGCGCGCCCGGCACCGCGCCGTCCGGTTCACGCCAAGGCCGCGATGGGCGCGGAACCAGGTTCAACCTCGAAGGACTTTTCAATCATGGCTCACATCGGCACTTTCACCGCACAGAACGACAGCTTCACCGGCACGGTTCGTACCCTCACGTTGAACGTGAAGGTCAAGATCGTGCCCAGCGACAAGGGCAGCGAGAACGCACCGGACTACCGCATCGTCGCGGCGGGTGGATTCGATATCGGCGCAGGCTGGAAAAAGGTCAGTCGTGCCGAGCGTCCGTACCTCTCGGTGACGCTGGACGATCCGTCGTTCCCGGCGACGATCTATGCCCGCCTGGTCGAAGGCGAGGACGGCGTGCACAACCTGATCTGGTCGCGCAGCAAGGGCGACTGAGCGTCGCCCCGGCGCCCCGCTTCGGCGGGGCGCTTTGTCGTGTTCAGCACCGGACCTTCTTGCGGTCTCGATGGGTGGTTGGCCTCTTGGGCCGTGTCATGTGCATCTGCTGGACTTCACCGTATTCGTCGCAAAGTCGATTCTGTTGCTTCGTACTTTGACGGATCGTCGTAGAAAAGTACAGCAGGTTTTGTTCCTCATCGGGTTTGATGGGAAGCGGCTTGGAGGTTTGGCGATTCCGTGCGTCTCCGGCTCTGCCGGACCGCGCTCTTGTGTTGCACATCGAGCCGCCGGGCGTCTCGACCCTGTCGGGCGCCGATCGCTGACGCCTTCGCGCCTGCGGCGCTGCGCGCTTCGCTTGCGGAGAACCGGGGCAGGAAAGGGGGGCTGGCTTGCTGGTGAGCCCATCGTGCCACGGCGGTCTGGCCGTCAAGGTCTGCGCGCACTGCGTGCGCTGGCGGCCGGGGCGGCCGTCTTCGCACCTTGACTGCTGCGCTGCGCCGTGCCCCGAAGGGGCTCGGGCAATCCCGCCCGGCTTCCTTTTGGAGATTCATCATGAAACTCGCTTCCCGTTTCGCCCATCATTCCCCGTCGCTGCGCAGCAGCTCGCCTCTGACCGACGACCAGATCCGCGCGGTCGCGCCTTCGATCTTCGCTGTCGACAAGCACGTGAGCCGGTCCGACCGCTACACGTACATCCCGACCGGCGAGGTGCTGACCGCGCTGCGCAAGGAGGGCTTCGAGCCGTTCATGGTTTGCCAGACGCGGGTTCGGCAGGACGACCGGCGCGATTTCACCAAGCACATGGTGCGCATGCGCCACGCGACCCAGGTGAACGATGCCGAGGCCAACGAAATCGTGCTGCTGAACTCGCACGACGGCACCAGCAGCTATCAACTTCTGGCGGGACTGCTGCGCTTTGTCTGTGCGAACGGTCTGGTGTTCGGCGACACGATGGCGGATGTGCGGATTCAGCACAAGGGCCAGATCGTGGACCGTGTGATCGAGGGGGCCTACGAGGTGCTCGACGGCTTCGACCTGGTGCGTGAACGCCGGGATGGCATGCGAGCAATCACCCTGGATGCGGCGGAGCAGGCGATCTTTGCGCGGGCCGCACTGGCGTTGAAGTACGAACCCGATCCGGTGAAGCCGGCACCGATCACGGAGGCTCAGGTGCTGGAGCCCCGGCGCCCGGACGACATGCGTTCTGATCTGTGGTCCACGTTTAACCGGACCCAAGAATCGCTGGTCAACGGTGGGCTACCTGGCCGCGGTGCCACGGGTCGCCGGATGCGCACCCGGCCCGTGCAGGGCATCGACCAGAACGTGAAGCTCAACCGGGCGCTGTGGATGCTTGCCGAGGAGATGCGGCGGCTCAAGGGCTGATGCCCACGGCGGGGCGAGGCCCCGCTGCTGGCGCTATCGCCTTTGGCGCGATGGCGCCAGTTTTCCTGTGTCGCGCGGTGCGTTGGGGGAAGGGGCTGGCTTGCTGTGACCTCCATCGTCGCACGGTGTTCTTGCCGTCAAGGTCGGCGCGCACGCCGTGCGCTGGCGGCCTGCGGCCGTCGTTGAACCTGGCCGGCTGCGCTGCGCCGTGCCTCCTGCGGTCTCGGGCAATTTCGCCCGGATTCCGTTCAAGGAGAACATCATGACCAGGCTCATCACCGACGAACAACGTGCGCAACTGCTGGCCAACGGCCGGCAGTCCATCGAGAACCCGGACTTCGATCCGCATCCGGTGGTCAAGCTCTTCACGCCTGACGCAGGGGCGACCTGGCTGCTGTGCGGGGTCGATCCCGATGACGACGACTGCTTGCACGGCCTGTGTGACCTGGGGCTGGGCTTTCCGGAGTTGGGCTGGGTGAGCTTGGCTGAGCTGGAGGCGCTGCGCGGACCGCTGCGTCTGGTCGTGGAGCGGGATCTGTACTTCAAGGCCGACAAGTCCATCGGCGCCTATGCGCGCGAAGCCCGGATGGCCGGACGCATCGTCGCGTAGCTGCACCTGTTGCTTTCGCCGCCGAATCGCCTCTGGTGCCGTTCAGACGCTGGAAGATGCGAGGACTTGGCCCAATCCCGTGACAGGGTGGCCGGTCCCGGCGGTTTTACTGATCGTCGGAAGCCCCTGTTCTGCCGAGGCTGAAATCGCCCAGTTCATGGAGCTTCTCTCGTGCGCTCACGACGAACGTTGCTACGGCCTCGGACGAGACATCTTGTGCTGTGATGGCGAGCGCAGCGATCACCGTTTGAGCGACGATGGTAGCGACAGAGCCGATACGCTCGAAGTCGGGTTCGTTCCTGAATGCTGTCGCTTCGCCGTTGTGATGGACGATGTGGTTCTCCATGTCCTGAACCGTCGAATGCACCGAATCGCTCAGGCTCGAGTACAGCACCACGTATAGATCGTGCAGTCCCGCTGTCCTGGCGAGTTGCTCGACATTCCTGGATGCCACATCGAGCTCTTTCATGGCCGCCCGGCTTTCAGCAATCACTTCGCGTGCGCGCACTTCGGACAGTGAACCTTTCAGGGTCTCCGAGGTAGATCCGAGGACCCTGTTGACGCGCTTGATGCGCGAGTCGTGATAGCCCGCAGCAAGGCTTTTGGCCGCATCGTTGTCCTTGGTAATTGCGCCCAGGGCAAACATGGCCTCCAGTGCGACCCGAGCCAGCGCCTCGCCTTGCTGAGCCATACCCAGGTGCACCAGGATGACCGCGCCCTGCGCGGTGCTCACAACCTTGGCGTACAGACACATGCGCATCTCGGCGACTGTGTCCCCGGGCTGGCTGGCCAGGTCGAACTGATGACGCCAGGCAAATGCGCACAGTTCCTCGACCCACCGCATCAATGGGCCGGCAGCGTCCTTGGCATTCGCATTGATCGCGGGCCAAGATCCGCGATCCAAAAATCCGTTGTCTTCGAATGACATGTTCTTCCTTTGTGTTTCGCAACGATCCGGAGCAGTTTTCCGCCGCCGCGGCGATGGTTCGCCCGAGGCAGAAGTTTCAGGTTGGATCTTGTCCGGCCTTCCGTGACAAAACGGATCTTCGCGATGAAGCCAGGCAAGTCGCTCATC
This sequence comes from Acidovorax sp. GW821-FHT10E03, assembly GCF_059415205.1. Taxonomy (NCBI): domain Bacteria; kingdom Pseudomonadati; phylum Pseudomonadota; class Betaproteobacteria; order Burkholderiales; family Comamonadaceae; genus Acidovorax; species Acidovorax sp. GW821-FHT10E03. The sequence continues at coordinate 183,191 of NZ_JBWKMU010000013.1, forward strand.
CCCATTCGCGGCGGCACCATTCACCGGCACACCATGCGCTGGGACACCTTGGACCCCAACGCATGAACGTCGAGCCAGAGGCGCTAGTCACGGTCCCTGCGATAGGCGCCCGATATCCGTGACATGACTTCGTCGAAATTGAAGTCAGCTTGGAATCTGGACTCGAACCGTCCCTGTTCACCCTCATAGACAAACTCGGCGCAGTAGCAGTCAGGCTCCCCCTCGCCGCAGTCGTCACAAGTCGGATTGCAGTAAGCGATCATCTGATCGGGGGCATCGGCTGGATCATCTGATGCCATGAGAGCATCTTCGTGGGTCCAATCACTCGAAGCCACCTCGCCGCGGGCGAACTCCAATACATCCTCAACGGCGTCGAGATCCCAATCTGCCAGAGCTTGGTATGCCGGGCGCAGCACGACGCGAGCGTAGTCAAACCGGTAGCCATCGAGGATGCACAAGACACGGCCCTTCTCCTCAACTAAGCTCTGAAATGAGATGGGACCGTACTGCTGCTCAAGCTGGCGATACCGCTTTGGATCGAGCCGAATATGCTTGAGTGCGTTATTGATAGCGTCGATGAGTTCGAATTTTCGGTTGCTGAAGCGTGCGCCATTCACGCTGAACGTTTGATCGAACTTCCGAACCAAATCTGTTCTGCTTTCCTTGATCCCATCGGCATTGCGGATCGCCTGGATGTAATCGACTGCATGTGCAACAAACAGGTTGGCACCGAACACTTGGTGCAACTCCACATGCCCGGCGTTGATGTTGGCTTTCAGCCGGACCATCGCTGGCTCAAAGATCGCCCGGATGTATCGGCCGTAGTCTTTGCACGCTTGTTCTAGCTCTGGATTGGGGGATGTCATTTTTCGTTGGCATTATCAGTTGCCCCCGATCTTGACGACAAAACAGACACGGATCCGGGGGCGGCTTGGCGGCTTCCGGACGCGATTGAAATCGTCCGCTTCTTGCCGGTATGTGCCAGTGGTTAGCCTCGTTGGTCTTCTTTCGGAAGCCGCGCTTCCGCCTCCAGTACCAGTTCGCCCGCGCTGCGCTGCAGAGCCCGTGCGATCTTGAAAACCAAAGCGAGCGTGGGCATGTGCTCGCCGCGTTCGATCTTGCCCATGTGGGAGCGTTCAATGCCGGCGAGATGGGCGAGGGTTTCCTGGGCGATGCCATCCTCGGTGCGGATCGCGCGCACGGCGGCGCCAAAGGCCTGCGCCGGCGCGGCTTCGAAGGTCGTCGCGCCGGCAGGCCTTCCTCGCTGGATTCCACGCTTGGGTTGCATGGCACCAAGCGTCGTAGGACATGGCTATTAAAACCACGTTAAAGATAACTCAATCCTTTGCGCGCCAACGCGCAGCAGCCTAGAATTCCCCGCGATGAACAGGCGGGTGTGCAGCCTGAACACCGGAGACCTCATGCCCTTCCTCACAGACGAACAGCGCCGCGAGATGCTCGCCAACGGAGCAGCCCGCGCCCGGGGCGAAGACATCGACTTCTACCCAGTGCTCAAGCTCTACACGCCCGATGCCGGTGCATCCTGGGTTCTTACCGCGCTCGATGCAGATGGAGACACGGCCTATGGACTCATCGACGTCGGCACCGGGTTTCCGGAACTGGGGACGGTGAGCCTGTCCATGCTGGCAGGCATCAAGGGGCCGAAAGGCCTGCCTGTGGCGGTCGAACCTCAGTACAAAGCGCGCAAGACCTTGTCGGTCTACGTGGCCGACGCGCAGCGCGACGGGATGGTCACCGACTGATCTGTGCTTTCGCTATGCTGATCGCCGGCATGGCACACGAATTCGACATCATTCACACGCTGGAGGCCCGGAGCAATTTCCAGCTGGAATGGCTTAAGAGTCACTTCCAGCTCAACGGCGACCAAATGCATCGCGCCATTCAGGGCTCCTACCTCGCGCTGCGCGCCGGGCTCGATGCGAAGGGCATCGACTACAAGGAACTGAAGAACGCTCTTGTTCCCCTCACGAGGAAGATCGAAACGGCCTTCTTCTTTGACTGGACCAGGTTCGGCACGAACTTCTGGGGCCATGAGGTGATGGACATGCTGCTGCCCAGGCTCGAGCGCACCGGAACCCGGAGCATTCTGTACGGCGACTGGACGGGAGGCGGCTCGTCGTTTGCCGAAGCCTTCGAGGCGAGCTACGGCGAGACCGACATGGACGCCCGGTTTCCGAACGCCTGGCGCGCGGGCACGGTGGCCTTCTACTACGTGAACAATCTGACGAGCGCGGGCAAACAGGCGTTCGAGCAAACCTTCGCCAATCATCCGGCGTACATCGGTGCGCTGGACCTGACCTACACATCGCTCATGAAAGCGATGATCTCCACGATGCTGATCCGTGCCTTCATCCAGCACCGGAGCATCGTTATCGACACCCACGAAGATGGTCTCGGCCCTGACCACAACGAAGGCTATCTGCCTTGGCACTTCAAGAAGTTCGGACTGACGGTCAAGAGCGTCGAGAGCTCGCTGTACCAGATGTTCCTGTCGTACAAGATCGAGCGGCCGGTGCTCGATGACGAGGAAGATGTCGCCATGTCGCTGAATGCACTGACGCCGAACCCCGTGCACATCGATGACTGTGTTCTGGATCTCGATGAACGAAAGCTGGGCTACCTTCGACAGGCGCATGGCTCCGCGCTGACGCATGCGGGTCTCGCCGAGTTCTCGGCCGATGAACTGGCCGAGAGGATCAAGGCGCAGTTTCGCGGAGGCTACATCTACAGCATGGGGCGCTCCAGGGAGGACGACACGTTGAAGTTCAACGTGGTCGTCGAGGACCTCGGCCGTTCGCGCGTGCAATGTGGGTTGAAATACTTTCCATCCGAGAGCCGGGTCTCCGTCATCACGCTGTTCTGAGCGCGGGCCGCGCTCCCCGCGTTTGCAGCGCAGAGCGCGACCCCCCATCGCCTCAAAAGCCACCCGCGCCGCTCCGATCCATGGCAGCGTGTCCGTTCTATTGAACGGAGCACGCGCCATGACGACGCTTTCCGATACGGATGTGCCCGCCGCGCCCTGGAGCGCCGCCGCCGCCTACCTCTACACGCTGGACCTGGACGGTCCCGCGCTGGCCTGGGAGTACCTGCGCCGCCATCCCGGCTACCGCATGGCCTGGCAAGGCGGCCGACTTCGGCGCAACCGCGCAGCGGTACACCGCTGGGGCTTGCGATGTTGCCGATGACCCGCGCCTCGATGCGCGCGAGGCGCATCCGCTTTGGCTCAGCGATACCGGCGGTCTGCTGCATGTGCGTGCCCTGCACGCGCACCATGCACCAGCCCGTTCACCCACCACCGCGGCCTTCGACCTCTGGCGCATCCCTGGCCGCAAGTGCCTGGAGGGCTCCGGCGATGCGGTCTTGACTACGGCGATCGGCACGCGCCATGCGCGCATCGTGCTGGACGCGGGCCTGGAAGATGGATCTGCCTACGTCTGCGCCGTGCCGTTGACTCCACACCTGCGCGGGCAACTCCACGAATTCCAGGACCTGGCCGCGTTGCTCGATGGCGATCCACTGCCGAGTTCCCCGGCGCGGTCCGTCTCTCGCGCTGGCCTGCTGCACCTGCGCGCCTTGCAGGCGCTCGATGCCGCGCAGGCCCATGCCTCGCACCGCGAGATTGCCATCGCGCTCTTCGGCCTGGACGCCGTGCGCTCGCAATGGCATGCCGATGGCGTGCTGCGGGCGCAGGTGCGCCACATCGTTTCGCGGGCCGAGGGTTTTATGCGGCGTGGTTACTTGGGCTTGGCTGGCGTCCGCCACGCACACGCCGGCGCCCCCGGAGACGAACCCATGCACTGAATATCTCCCTGCCCGCGCGCCGTTGATTTCCCGAGACTGCCTCCATCGGACCGCGAATGGCTTGCGGTCCATCCACCGAGATGGAGGCCTTCATGGCAGCTGGACATTCGATCTATTCGCGCACGGCAGCAGCGGCTGCGCCGCAGCCCGCTCCTTCGGCAGCGGCCCCGGCCGCAGTCGCAAATCCTGAATTCCTGACCACCGATGAGGCGGCCGCCTTCCTGCGCCTGTCGCCGCGCACGCTGGAGAAGCAGCGCGTTCTCGGCGGCGGGCCGCGCTTCCGCAAATTCGGCGCACGCGTGGTCTATGCCGCGGCGGACCTGCGCGCCTGGGCCGACAGCAACACCTTCGGCATGACCTCCGATCCGGGCTACGTGGTGCGCGACTCCGTCCGCTGAATCTGCTCCCTGAACTGGAACGGTCCGCCATGTCCAAGCGCCCGAGCGAACGCGAGCAGTTGCCGCTGTTCCGCGCGCTGCCGGGCGAGGACATGGCTTTGCGCGACGCCCAGGACCTGATGGCCTACCCGTTCTTCAGCCTGGCCAAGTCCCGGCGTACCGTGCCGATCCGCTTCGACGCCGGCGGCATCTCGCTCACCGTCGAAGGCGTGCCTGAGCATGGCATCGCCACCATCTGGGACGCCGACGTGCTGATCTGGGCCGCGAGCCAGATCGTGCAGGCGCGGGATGAAGGCCGGCCCACGTCCCGCCTGATGGCGGCCACGCCCTACGAGATCCTGCGCTTCGCCCAGCGCGGCACCGGCCAGACCGAGTATTTGGCGCTGCGCGCCTCGCTGGACCGGCTGCAGTCCACCACGGTCCTGACCTCGATCCGCCAGGCCGGCAAGCGCATGCACCGCTTCTCGTGGATCAACGAGTGGCAGGAGCACGTGCGGCCCGATGGCCGGTCCGACGGCATCGAGCTGATCCTGCCGGACTGGTTCTATTCCGGTGTGATGGACGACGCGCTGGTGCTCACGCTCGATCCCACGTACTTCCGGCTCACCGGAGGCATCGAGCGCTGGCTGTACCGGCTCGTGCGCAAGCACGGCGGGAAGCAGCGCAACGGGTGGCGCTTCGACATGCGCCATCTGTACCTGAAATCCGGAAGCCTGCAGCGCTACCGCGACTTCGCGCTGCACTTGCGCGGGCTGGTCCTTCGCCAGTCCTTGCCAGGCTACCGGCTCGCCATTGAGTGGTCCGGCCGCACTGAATGGCTGGCCTTCCGCCCCGATGCTGACGCGTCTCTACCGCCCGACTTGTCCACAGGGGATGTTGAAGAACCTGTGGATGGTGTGTGGATGGACTCGGGAGATCGCCGGCGCGGGAGTCGGGAGATCACCGGCGCCGCTATCGGGAGATCACCGGCGCAAAACCTCGCGCAGGCCGCGCCCAGCAACGGTTTGGGTCGTCCTTAACTTTTATACATAACTGGGACTAACTTGATGAATAAAAGAAGAGAGGTCAGCGCCGCTGCTCAAAAAACGGGCATCGCCTCATCCGACGCGGCAGAAAGCCGCTTTCCAGAAAGGCAATCCGGCTTGGTCGGCAAGGTCATCGCGCTGCTCAACCAGAAAGGCGGCGCGGGCAAGACCACGCTCGCCACGCACTTGGCGGGCGAGCTGGCAATGCAGGGAAGGCGCGTCACGCTGCTCGATGCCGATCCGCAGGGCTCGGTCCTGGACTGGGCACAAAGAAGGCTGCAAAGCGGCCAGGAACGGCTCTACGGGGTGTTCGGGCTGGCGAGGGATACGTTGCACCGGGAAGTGCCGCAGATCGCGCTGGAGGCTGATTACGTCGTCATCGACGGGCCGCCCAGGGTCGCGGCGCTCGCGCGCTCCGCGCTGCTGGCCGCGGACCTGGTGCTGATTCCGGTGCAGCCCAGTGCCTACGACGTGTGGGCGACGCAGGAGATGGTGAGTCTCATTGCCGAGGCCCGGGTCTTCCGCCCCGCATTGCGCGCGGCCTTCGTGATCAACCGGCGCGTGGTCGGGACCGTGATCGGGCGCGAGGCGCGGCAGGCACTGGCTGATCAGCCGTTTCCCGCACTGAGTTCCGAGATATCACAGCGCATCGCGTTCGCCGACAGCGTGGCCGCTGGGCGGCTGGTGAGCGAAGTCGCGCCGCAGTGCGCAGCTGCACGCGAGATCGCGGCGCTGGCGCAAGCCGTGCGGGAGGTGCTGGGATGACGGCGCCGGCGACACCGAAGATGCAGCACCGCGCACCCATCGGGCGCAGGCCCGCGGCGGATCCGGCCACGGCCTGGGTGCATCGCGAAGACAGCACCGCCACGCCGGCGAAGGCGGGGGTCTTCACCGCGCGGCTCACCATCGACGTGACGCCCGCGCTGCGCGGGCGCATCAAGGTGATCGCGTTCCAGCGCGGCATCACGGCCGCCGACATGCTGCGAGAACTGCTGGAGCGGGAGTTTGCGGAGGGCAAGGCATGAGCGCGCCGAGCATCGCTTCGGCGCGGCCTGCGCTGCAGGCAGTTCCGCAGTCACGGTTTCCGCGCGCGCCCGCACACATGAAGGTCTCGCTCGCCTTCGTCGAGCACCGAGTGAACGTGTACCTGCGCTTTGGGCAACCCGTGCGCGAGATCGTGCTGGACCGCTGGCGGCGCGTCGCGGTGCTCGCACCTGGGATGGTCTGCTGCCGCATCAAGTGGCTTGGCAACGACTACGGCACGGCGCTCTGGCAGCTCATGGTGCTGCAGGCGCCGACGCCGATCGACGACACACAGCGCGACATCCAGCGGATTGCTGGCGTCTCGCCTGGCGCGCGCATCCTGCTGCGTGCCGATGGCGAGCCTGGCGTCAAGGTCGTGCTCACCGCCATCGATGCCATCGAACAGATCGGTATCGATCCGTGCGCGGTGGCGGCGACCTACTGGCGCATGGCCGGCAACCGGCTGGCTGCGCGCCAGCCGCTGCCGGCGTATACGGCCGAACGGCATGCGGCGCATCTCGCGCGTGGGGCGCTGCGATGAAGCCGATCATGGCGCCGGCCCTGCGCCGAACCCTGATTCTGGCCTGCATGGGTCTGGGCCTGGCGGCGCTGTGCGCGCCGGCCGTGGTGCCGATGCCTGTGCGCATCGTCTACAACGCCAGTGACAGCGTGGCGCGTGGCTGGTACCGCGTTGGCGGCATCGACAACGCAGCCCTGCTGCACGCTGGCAGCATCGTGCTGGCGCCGCTTCCCGCCGGCGTGGCCGCATTCGCGGCGCAGCGCGGCTATCTTCCGGCGGGCGTGCCTATCCTCAAACGCATTGGCGCCGTGGCGCCGCAGTTGGTGTGCGTTCGAGACCATGTGGTTCGCATCGATGGCGCGGCCGTGGCAACGGCTCGGACACACGACGGCGTGCGCCGCCCGTTGCCGGCTTGGTCGCCGTGCCGGCCCCTCGCCGAGGGGGAGTTGTTCCTGCTCAGCGACACGCATCCGGCGTCGTTCGACAGCCGCTACTTCGGGCCCATTGCGGCGTCCGCAGTGGTCGGCATCGCGCGGCCGCTGTGGACTTGGGGCGCGCCATGAGCGGGTGTTCGGCACACCGTCCAGACGTGCGCCACGGTCGTGTCGCATCTGCGTCCGAACTGTCGCCGACCCCGCATTCACGCATGCACCGCGCCTGCACAGGTTCTGCGCCGCTGCTGCATCCAACCGTGCACGGGATGTACCGCCGAACGGTGGGTGAAGCCGTGCTTCGACCGCATTCCGACGTGCAGGGAGCCCGGCGCCAGCGTGCAGCGCCTGCTGCACCGCCGCTGCCCCTGGGGCAGCGTTGCGCACCCCGTGCGCGGCTGGCGGTGGGTCGGAGCCGGGAGCGGATGCGGGAGGCGGAGACGGAGGGCCAGATAAAGGGGGCGGCACGCCGCCACCCGCAAAGCCAGTCTGCACGTGGGGTGGGCGCGGCACGGCACCTGCTGGTGCCGGTGCTGCGCCAGTGCGCAATGCCGCTTCGCTGGGGCATTGCGCGCGTGCCGCTTCCGATCCATTGCGTCCCATTGCGCCGGAGTGCCCGCCATGGCCACGCGTAAGGAATCGGATGGCGACCGCTTCCGTGTTCGGCCGACGGCCCCGAAGTCCCGCGCGGGGCCGCGCCCGGAGCGCTTCGTGTCCCGGGTGCTCAAGGAAGTCTCGAAGGCCGGCGCCAAGGCGTCCGGCAAGCGGGTAGGGCGGCCCGCATCGACCTTTGGCCGGGGCCGCGTTGCCGCCGGCATGACAGGCAGTCGCCTGAGCGCGCATGCCCGGCGCGTCGTCATCAAGGCCCGCTTCGTGGTGCTCAGGAAAGCCGGCGCGAACTCGGTCTCCACCCATCTGCGCTACATCGAGCGCGACGGGGTGACGCGGGACGGGCAGCGCGGCCAGGCCTATGGCCCCGAAACCGATGCCGCCGACCTCCAGGCCTTCGAAGAGCGGGGCAGGGGAGACCGCCACCAGTTCCGCTTCATCGTCTCGGCCGAGGATGCGGTCGACCTGGAAGACCTGCGCGGCTTCACCCGGCAATTGATGCAGCGCATGGCGGTCGATCTGGAAACCCCGTTGGACTGGGTGGCTGTCGATCACTGGGACACCGACAACCCACACACCCACATCGTCCTGAATGGCCGGACCGCAGGCAAGGAGGCCCTGGTGATCGCGCCGGACTACATGGCGCACGGAATGCGCATGCGCGCCAGCGAGATCGCCACCGAATGGCTGGGCCCACGAAGCGAGACAGAGATCCTGCAAGGCTTGCAGCGCGAGGTCGGGCAGCAGCGGCTCACCGGCCTGGACCGAGCACTGCTGCGCCAGGCTGTGGCGGATACCGTCGACCTGATTGGCCGCCCCGAAGAACGGCACCGCCAGAACGTGCTGCGGGCGCGGCTGCAGCGGCTCGAAGCCATGGCGCTGGCCGAGCGGGTCGATGCCAACCGCTGGCGGCTGGCGCCGGACATGGCGCGAACGTTGACCGCCATGGGCGAGCGCGAGGACGTGCTGGACGTCATGCGCAGGGCGCTGAAGGGCCAGCAGCGTGAATGTGTGCTGGAGGGGGCCTCGACCATGCCTGTCATCGGACGCATCGCGGGCAAGGGCCTGGCCGACGAGCTGCACGACCGGGGCTATCTGGTGGTCGATGGCATCGATGGCCGGGCGCACTACCTAAGGCTACCGGCCGGCACCGATCTGTCGGCGTTACCGGTGGATGGCATCGTGGAGGCAAAGCCGCCGGGACGCGAGCGCGCCGTGGACCGCACCATCGCGGCAATCGCCCAGGACGGCATCTATAGGACCGCCGACCATCTGGCCCGACTGGAGCAGACGGCAGACCGCGATCCGCAGGCTACGGTCGACGTCCACATCCGCCGGCTCGAGGCGCTGCGCCGCGCCGGTATCGGGGAGCGCGTGACCGAAGGCGTCTGGCAGGTGCCGCTGGATCTGGTGCAGAAGGCCCAGCAGCATGACGCACAAACGGGCACGGGTTCCGCCATCGAACTGCGCTCGCATCTTCCCATCGACCAACAGGTGCGCGCTCTTGGTGCGACCTGGCTGGACAGGCAATTGATCGGAGAGGGCCGTGAACTTGCACCGCAGGGCTTTGGCGCGCAGGTCCGCGATGCAATGCACGGCCGCGCGAATTTCCTGGTTGAGCAAGGCTTGGCTGAGCGATCGGGTGCGCGCTTGGTTCTCGCGCGCAATCTGCTGTCCAGCATGCGTGACCGCGAACTGGCGACGGTCGGGCAGTCTCTGCAAGACCAGACCGGCAAGACCTATCGGCCGATGCAGGATGGACGGCGCGCCAGCGGTGTCTACCGCCGTTCCATCCAACTCGCAAGCGGGCGCTTCGCCATGCTCGATGACGGGATGGGCTTCAGCCTGGTGCCTTGGCGGCCGGGGATGGAGCAGCGACTGGGCCAGCAAGTGGATGCCACCGTACGTGGCGGGAGTTGGCAATTTGGACGGCAGCGGGGTAGATCCATTTGACGCCCAAGGAGCTGACTCATCGAACGTCGTGTGGTTTGGCCCCGCAATGAGAGTCCTCGCGCTACAGCTACCGTCGGCGTCAGCTTTTCGATCCGAGGGCGGCCGGCAAGTGAGTCATAATCAGTCGGCGGCGCTGAGTTTCAAGACAGTTGTGGCGATCAAATTCGCTTGTTGGCGCGGATCTCCAGGGTCACACCGGCGCCTTGCTGGCGCGTATTGAAGTAGGTGAATCCACCGCCGTCCTCCATGCGGCCTCGCATCCAAGGATCCAAGCCCATTTCCTTCGCATTCGCTTCCGCGTTCTCAATATCCGGGACGGTGAAGCCAAGGTGAAACACCCCTTCGCCGTGCGTATCGAGGAAGGCACGCTGAGGGCTGCCGCCTTCGCTGGGCTGGCACAGCTGGATCTGAACGTTGTCCAAGTTGCAGTAGCGATAGCGCAACTGCATGAATGCATCTTCATCCGGCACGCTGAGCTCGTTCCGGAAGATCTCGAGCGACGGGAACGCGCTCCATGGCCCGACGCCGAGCGATTCATAGTAGGTCACAGCGGCGTCGAGATCCTTTACGACGACGCAAACGTGGTGCAGAACGCGGAAGGGGCTCTCTTTGGCGGCGGACATGGTGGTTCTCCTCAGGTATGGAAGGGTGCGTTAACCGCGGCAGCGTGCTTTGCGAAGTCCTCGGCGGACTGCTCGAACGTTTGGCCGGAGCGTGGGTTCCATTGCACTCCGGAGCGAGCCGGGATGCCTGGTTTGAGGCGCTGGGTGTCGTCGTAGTCGCTCCAGGGGTGGAAGTAGAGAGGCTCGGTGCGCTCCAGCGAATGGAGCCGCTCACGGTAGGCATCGAGGTATGTCTTGCGTTCCGCATCCGATACGCGGGCAGGCATCCAGGCCGCGAACGGAGGAAGAACGGTGAAGCCGGTGTACGCGAGGGTCCCGTTGTGGATCGGCCAGAGCACGTGGTGCAGGTCCCCGTCGATGCCGTTGGGCTCGTATAGCGTCGATGCGGTGCCAGTGGTTATGCAAAGCATGGCCCGTTTGCCTTTGAAATGCCCTGACTCGTACTTGCGGCCCGTGGAATAGGCAAAACCGCGGCTGAAGACGCGATCCACCCAACCCTTGAGCATGGCCGGCATGGAGAACCACCACACGGGAAAGTGAAAGAGCACAAGGTCGGCCGCGGCAACCTTTGCCTGTTCGGCTTTTACGTCCGCGTGGTGGCTGTCGGTCGCAAACGCATGCTCCTGCTCGCGGGACAGGTCCAGGTAGTTCGCGTTCTTGCGCTCGCCCATGAAGTCGTCCGGCCCCAGGGCGGGGTTCCAGCCCATCTTGTACAGGTCGCTCACGACCACCTCGTGGCCTTGCTGCTGCAGGGTCTCGATCGCAACGTCTTTCAGGGCGCCGCTGAAGGAGGCCGGCTCGGGATGGGCAAAGACAATCAGGATGTTCATAGGTTCGATCTTTCAGAAAGCGTGCGAGTGAATTCTGCGATCTTGCGGCCCGCAGGGATAGACGGGTTCACTACGTGTTGTTGCGGAATTCTGCATAGTGATTTTCGCGGTGGATACGCAGAAATGGCTTTTCTTTCGCCATCAACGAGCGGATTACGGCAGGCGGATGTTCGGCAAGTCTCTGCAGACTCCCGCATAGCGGGAGGGCGCTGGGGTGGGCGTGGCCGGCCGCATCATTCGAGTGCGGCGAACTGCGGGCGGTATCAGTGCACGTCCCGCCATCACCCTTGCAGCTCCTTAGTGTTCACTCGATGCGAGAGACGGAACTGGGCGGGTGTCATGAGTGTGGCCGCGCGGAACTGACGCGTGAAGGCACTGTGGTCCGAGTAGCCGCACGCACCGGATATGTCGGTGATCGACAGACTAGTTTCATCGAGCAGCTGGCACGCCTTGTCGATGCGCTTTTTCATCAGCAGTTGTTTCGGGGTGATGTGGAAGACCTCGAACACCAAGCGTCCCAGTGTGTCGATCGACACGGAGGCATGCTCCGCGGCATCAGCGATCCTCACTGGCTGGTCGAGTCGCTGGTCGATGTAGTCCAGGAACTTAGCCAAGCGGTGGTAGCTGCGGTGTCGTTCGTTGGGGCGGGGAAGATCGCGCGACAGACCGGCGAGGCCAACCACCCGCGTCGCGCCATCGAGCAGCGGGAACTTCGAACTCAGACACCAGTAGCGCTCTCCTTTGTACGTCCGATAGAGCCGCAGCAACTCGCGGATCGGGTGCCCCGTACGGATCACATCCATGTCCTGGGCTAGGGTGCTGGAGCCGGTCACGGGGAACAGCTGATCCGCCGTCTTGCCTATTACGTCCGCCACCCCTCCAAGGCCACTGCGTTCGATCAACGTCTTGTTGACCCACAAATAGCGTCCCTCGGTGTCTTTGATATAGAAGAGGACATTGGGCAGTCCGTCAAAGAGCTCTTCCACGAGTCCTGGGGTCCGCACCAGCCATCCCAACGTCTGGGTTTCAATCCGCATCACGCCGTTGTCCTCCAAGTGACCTGCAAGGCACCCATGGTCTCTGCGCCGCCGCGCTCTTGATGGCAGCGCTGAGTGCCTGCACTTATGCCACTGGTATGGTAACTAGACGTATGCGGGCTGCCGCAGCAGCCATTCGAGCGCCTCGTCAATGGTCGGCTCGGCCTGCGCGGGCGTTTGGCGTTCCAGCCCCTGGATCGTCTGGGCGAATCGTTGCTGAACGCCTGGCAGTACGACCGACGGCAAGCCGTGTTTGGCCAGTTCGGCGGCGGCGTCCTGGACCTCATGAGCTCGGCGGCGTGCGTGGATGACGTGCGTCCGCACGAGCATGTCGATGAAAGTGCGCAGGGGCGTTTCGTCGATGTCGCGCAATTGCGCGTAGAGTTTTTCGCGGACGCCCTGCGCCTCGGCAGCCATCAGCAATTCGACACTCAGTGCCTCCATGCCTTTGGTGAAGACGCTGCGCAGGATTTTCAACGCGATTGCATCGCCGGCGGAACCGCCATCAATAACGCGGACTTTGCCATTCGCCCTGGCCAGCAGTTCGGCAAACTCCGTCGCTCCCTCCCCAGACGCCAGGAGCGGCGTTTTCTCAAGGCTGAGCGAGATGGCGCCCATGATCGCCACATCGACGTACCTGAACGATCGGTCGTTCGCTTGTTTGGCTGCTGTGCGCTTCGCGTCGGGGCTGGCCGTGGTCAGGTCGCAGACCGTCGTCCCAGGACGACCGTAGGCGAGGCACTGCTCGACGACCCCCAGTGCATGCGCCCCTGTGACGCAGGAGAGCACCCAGTCACAACCCGCGAGCCAGTCTCCGATGGAGGTCTGCACCGGCAGTTCCCAAGCGGTGGCCAGCTCAGTGGCCGCCGGGGCCGGCCGGGCATCGCACAAGATCAGTTCGTAGCCGCTGGCGTGAAGGGCCTTGGCGTAGCAGCGACCGACCTCGCCAAATCCAATGATTGCAATCTTCATAGTTTTTCTCCAGTGAGCGATTCAGTCCGTCTTCAGTCCCAGTTCTTTGGCCATGGCACCCAGCGCTTTCGTGTCCGAGCGCAATGCCTCCGAGAACCTCGCGCTTGTTCCTCCGAGGAGGGTTGCGCCGTCTGCCTCGAACGCGGCCTTTATGTCGGGAGAGCTCAGCGCGGCATTGATCTCCGCGTTCAGCCGCTCAACGATGGCAGTAGGTGTCTTCGCCGGTGCGAGCACGCCATACCAGCTCACGGTTTCGAAGCCCGGAAATCCGAGCTCCGCTACTGTAGGAACGTCCGGCAGGGCGGCCAGTCGCTTTGCCGAGGTGACGGCGAGTCCGCGCACCTTGCCGCCCTCGATGTGCGCGCGCAGCGTCGCGCTCGTACCGATCCAGAACGACAGGCGGCCGCCGATCAGATCGGGCAGGCCCTGGGCAATCCCCCGATAGGGAATGACATTGAATCGAACCCCGACTCCGGCGCGCCGCTGCAACTGCTCTATCGCCAAACGCGCGTTGGCGCTCGGAAAGCCGATGGCCACGGAGTCCGGCACCGCCCTGGCCATTGCCAAGCCTTGTGCCATCGACGCAGGACCGCCATTCGTGTTCGCCGCGAAGACGAAGGGATATGAAGCGACCAGGGCGATCGGGGCGAAATCCTTGATGGTGTCGTAAGGCAGGCGCTCGAACAGCGCCGGGTTGAGGGCCAAGTGATCTGTCAGCGTGAGCGCAAGCGTATAGCCGTCGGCGGGCGCTTTCGCGACTGCGTCGAGTGCGATGCTGCCGTTGGCGCCGCCACGGTTCTCGATGACGAAGCTGGCTTTCATCGTCTGCTCGAGCTTCTTGGTCAACGTGCGGGCAACGCGGTCCGCGCCACCGCCAGGCGGGAAGGGCACCACCAAGCGGATCGGTTTCTCAGGATAGGCATCTGCCGCCCATGCGTCAGGAGCGTTCATCCAACTGACGGCTGCGCAGGCCAGAGCGAGCATCGCTCGCCTCAGGATTCGATCTCTACGCATCAGTACTCCCTCGGCGCGCGCCTGTGCTCTTGGCCTTGCGGCGCGCCTCGAAGTCCTCGACCGCCGCACGATGCTCGGGCGTCTTGTGCAAGATGCTCTGATAGGCCGCCGACATCGCCAGCAGGGCATCTAGGCTTTGCTGCGGCGACTCGCGTAACAGCTTTTTCGTGAAGCGCAATGCGGGACCCGAGCGGGCCGCGATGCGCTCGGCCAGAGCGCGGGCCTCCTGCAGCAAGGCATCGGCCGGCACCACCTGGCTGACCAGCCCGATATCCAGCGCCTGCTGCGCCGTGAGTGCGTCACCCGTGAAGCTCATCTCGGCCGCTTTGGAGGCGCCGACGATACGCGGCAGTAGCCACGCACCGCCATCGCCCGGGACGATGCCGAAATGGATGAAGCTCTCGGCGAAAGTGGCGGTCTCTGCGGCGATGCGGATATCGCACATGCACGCAAGGTCGCAGCCCGCACCGAGTGCCGCGCCGTTGACCGCAGCGATGGTCGGAACCTCCAGGGCTGTGAGCAGGAGCGGCAGCCGCTGGATGCCGGACTGGTAGTCGGCAATGATCGTCTCGGCGGGCATAGCCGGGTCCATGCAGCGATGCATGGTGCTGATATTGCCGCCCGAGGAGAACGCAGGGCCCGCTCCGGTGACGATGACGACCTTGTCGCTGGGCGTGGCGTTGATTTCGGCACAGGCCGCGGCAAACTCCTCGACCGCGCTGTTGTCGGTGATGGCATTGCGCGTGGCCGGCTCCGACATCGTCAAGGTGACGATGCCGCCGGCGCGCTCGATGGTCAGGAACGACATCGTGGTCTCCTTACAGCTTCGCGACGTTGAGGCGCGGCTGTTCATTGAGCAGGCGCCGCTGGATCTTGCCGACTCCAGGGTCGCGCGGTAGCTGCGCGATGCGGATCAACTGGCCCGGGTGCATGTACTTGGGCAGGTCGGCCAGCGCCGAACGTACCTCGGCGTGATCTGCATCGGCGGCTGTGGTGTAGAGCACGACGTCGTGCCCCTTCGCGGGCGAGTCGACACGCCACAGCGCGAACTCGCCGAGCGATTTCGCCTGCTTGAGGCGGCTTTCGACGAAATCGATCGGCACGTATTCCCCGTTAATGCGGATCGATTCGCTGATCCGCTCGACGAAGACCAGGCGGCCATACTCGTCGAGGCGGCCGCGGTCGCCTGTGTGGAACCAGCCTTCGGCATCGGTCTGGGGCTCGATGCGACCGCCCTTGGCGTAGCCAGCGAACAGCGACTGCGGATGCTTGCCACGGACCCAGATCTCGCCGTCCTCGGCGATCTTGTGCTCGAAGTCGTGGCGGGCGCGGCCCGCAAGATGAGTGGCGCCTTCCACCGGGATGTCTTCGTCATCGGGGCGCAGCAGGCAGGCGTGGCACAGTCCGCCTGCTTCGGTGGAGCCGTAGCCGCCTACGCCGATTGGCACCTTGAACTGGCGCAGGAAGGCCGGGTCGCACAGGAAGCCGATGCGCACTTGGTGGCCCTTGGCGTCCTCGGTGGTGGTCTTGGCCTTGAGCAGGTTGGCCGGTGGCGCGTGGAGCACGAGTGTGGTCACGCCATGGGCTTTGACGTCGTGCCAGAAATCCGCCGCCGAGAACTTCTCGGTCGAGAGCAGCGCGGCGTGCGCAGTGAGGGCGCCAACGACGCCGTAGCCCATGGGGTTGATGTGGAACAGAGGCAGGGGGGCGCAGACAGTGTCCTGCGGCGACAGGGCGAGCGTGTCGGCAAAGAAGCGGCCCAAGCGCAAGAAGTAGTCGTGGCTCAGAGCGCAGAACTTGGGCCGCCCTGTGGTGCCCGAGGTGTGGATGTAGGCCGATATTTCGTCGGCGTCGCAATCCAGTCCCGATCCCGACGCCGCGCCTTGGCGGCCGTCGGTGCGCAACACCCGGATGGTGCTGTCCCAAGCGGGCTGCATGTCTATCTGGGTTTCGTTGCGCTCCGCAAGCGTGCCTGGATCGCGGCCGACCCAGAGGATTCCGCGCGGTGCGAGGTCATCAAGCATGGCCCCGAGAAGCTCATCGGGGTAGGCGGGGTTGATCAGCGCCGCCTGCAGGCCGGCGAACTGCGTGGCCATCCACGTGACCAGATAGGCGCCGCTGTTGTGGCCGATGACGGCGACGACGTCGCCACGCACGAGGCCGGCCTCGGCCAGGCGGTCCGCGACGGCGCGGGCGCGGTCGACGACGCGGTCCAGACGGTCCTGCTGGCGGAAAGTGCCGAACCCAGTGTGGGGAACGGCCGCGGCGGCTGAGGCGATGAGTTGAGCGACGTTGTTCATTTCAGTCCCTTGAGTTGTTCGTCCTTGAGGATCTGGTGCGCGATGTAGTTGCGCAGGATCTCGATCGAGCCGCCCGCGATGCGCAGCGTCTTCACTTCATAGAGCAGTTGACCCCAGGGCTTGTCGCGGTACAGGCCGTAGCCGCCCGTCAGCGCGAAGCAGTCGTTGGTGGTCTTCTCGGCGGCCTCGACGGCCAGCTTCTTCGCCAGGCTGGTGGCCATGGAGAACTCCTGGCCCTGCTTGACGAGATTGGCCGCGTGGTCGCGCGCGAGCGACGCGCCGTAGAGAGCGCTGTAGCAGTCGGCCAGGGTCCACTGGATGCCCTGAAAGTCGGTGACCTTGTTGGCGCCGACATCGCGCTGCTTGGCATAGTCGGTGGCTTCGGCCAATGCGCGGGTTGCGAAGCCGATCAATTCGGAGGCGTTGCCCAGGCGGCTGACGTTGAACGTGGACAGGAAGGTCTTCATGCCCTCGCCGGGCGCGCCCAGCAGCGCCGTGTCAGGCACACGGACGTCCTCGAAGATCATGTCGGCCGTGGGCAGGAAGCGGTAGCCCAGTGGATCGCTGTGGTGCCGCGTGACACCGGCAAGATCCGTGTCGACGAGGAAGGAGGTCAGTCCCGCTTCGGTCATCGCATAGACCAGCGTGACGTGACTCTCGGCGCCCAGGTTGATGTGAATCTTCTTGCCGTTGATGACCCAGTCGCCACCCTTGCGCACAGCCGTTGTGGAGAGCTTCTTCAGCGAGGAGCCGGCGCCTGGCTCGGAGATTGACTCCGAGAACACCAGCGAGCCTGCCACCATGCCCGGCAGATACTTCTGCTTCTGCTCTGGCGTGCCCCAATCGTTCATCCAGCGCATGCCCTGGATCTGCACCTGGCTAGACACCAGACCGTAGCGGCACATGGCTTCGGTAGTGAAGCAGTACTCGGGGGCGTCGCCCCCCTGGCCCCCCCATTCGATGGGCGTGATCACGCCGAGCAGCCCGCGAGTTCCCATGCGCCGGTAGGTCTCGGCTGGGAAGCGGCCGATGCGTTCGCACTCATCGAGCTCCTCACGGCACTCGGCGACCAGTTCCTTCACGGTGGCGATGGCTTGGTCGGCCCAGGTGGGATCTTTGAGCTGAAGAAGGATGTTCATGAGAGTCTCCTAAAAGCGGTCTTTGGGGGTGGTGGGGAAGTCGAACAACCGGGCGGGGTTGTCCACCAGCATTCGCTGCAGCGTGGCCGGGTCGGCACCGAACCAGCCGGCCAGCACGTTCAGCAGCTCGCCCGCATCGGGCATGAACGCGCACGCGACGTGCGGCCAGTCGCTGCCCCAGACCATGCGATCGGGACCCTCCTTGACCAGCATGCGGCCGCGTTCGGCCAGGCGCGCATCGTTAGCCTGGTCGGCCAAGCGGTAGGTGCCGGAAAGCTTGACCCAGGTGTCCCTCTCGACGACCAGCGCACGCAGCGCGCGCACCGGGGCGGCGTCGAGGCCAACGTCAGCGCGCAGGCTGGCCATGTGGTCAATGACGAGCCGGCAAGGCAGCGCCAGCAATGCGGGCTGGATGTCCGGAAGCAGATCACCATCGACCAGGATCTCGGCGTGCCAGCCCAGCGCGGCGAGGCGGGACGCGAGTTCGGTCATTGCCTTCAGGCCACCACCGCCACCGAGCATGACGTTGAAGCGCACGCCGCGGATACCCTGTGTGTGCAGTGTCTGCAGGTCGTTGTCGGCAATCGACGGGTCGACAACGGCGACGCCGCGCAAACGCTCCGGTGCCTGCGCGATGGCATCCACGACTGCCGCGTTGTCGGTTCCAAAGATGCTGGGCTGTACGACCACGCCGCGTTCTAATCCCAGAGCGTCCAGCATGGCCAGATGAACGGGCGCGGGCGCGGGCGCGGGCGTGTAGTTCGCACCCGGGACCAGCTTCCAGTTGCTCTCTGGAATGACGTGGGTGTGCGAGTCGCAGGCGCCGCGCGGCATCGCGAAACGCGGCTTCTGATAGACGGCGGGGGGCGGCAGGCTTCGAGTGGCGTTCAGCACGGCTGTCTCCTTTATGGTTCTGGTGTTTGTGGCTGGATGTCAGGGGTAAAGTCCCCGCTCTTCGTGCGCCATGAGGATTCGTTCGAACGCCACGGCATAGGTCGCCGTGCGCAAGGAGATCCGGTGCCGATCAGCGGTTTCCCAGATGCGGGTCAATGCGTTCAGCAGGATGCGGTCCAGTCGCGTGTTGATCTCCTGTTCGTCCCAGAAGAACGAGGAAAAGTCCTGCACCCATTCGAAGTAGCTCACCACGACGCCGCCGGCGTTGCAGATCACGTCCGGCACCAGGAGCACATCGCGCTCGGCGAGGATGTCGTCGGCCGCCGGCACTGTGGGGCCGTTGGCGCCCTCGAGCACGATGCGCGCTGTCACGCGGCGGGCACGGTCAGCAGTGAGCTGTCCCTCCAGCGCAGCTGGAATCAGGATGTCGCAGGGAACGTCCCAGAAGGATTCATCGTCGATGCACTCTCCGCACGCGGATCCGGCAATGCCGTCGCGGCCCGTCTTCGCGCGCAGTTGAGCAACGTCCAGGCCCTTTTCGTTGAACAGCGTGCCCGTGTGGTCCTGCACGGCAATCACTTTGGCGCCGGCTTCCGCAAACAACTCGGCAGCGACCGAACCCACGTTGCCGAAGCCCTGCACAGCGACCCTGGCGCCCTCCAGCCGCAGTCCCAGGCGTTGTGCTGCCTCTCGCCCGGTGACGAACACGCCGCGGCCCGTGGCCTTCACCCGCCCCAGCGATCCGCCCAGGTGGATCGGCTTGCCTGTCACAACGCCCGTGGCCGTGGCACCGTTGTTGATGGAATAGGTGTCCATCATCCAGGCCATGATCTGGGCGTTGGTGTTGACATCCGGAGCAGGGATGTCAATGTGCGGGCCAATGATCTTGCCGATCGCGCTCGTGTAGCGCCGCGTGACGCGTTCCAGTTCTGCGCGCGACAGCTTCCGCGGGTCGATCCGCACGCCTCCCTTGGCCCCGCCGTAGGGCACATTGACTGCGGCTGTCTTCACGGTCATCCAGGCAGCGAGCGCAGTGACCTCCTCAAGCGTGACGTCCGGGTGGAAACGCACGCCACCTTTGCCCGGACCCCGGGCCAGGCTGTGCTGCACGCGGTAACCCTCGAAATGGGCAATACGGCCATCGTCCATTTCGATGGGGACGTTCACCACCAGCGCCTGCTTGGGGCGCTTGAGGATGTCGACCCAGCGCGACAGCGTGCCGAGGTAGGGGGTAACACGATCAACCTGTGCGAGGTAGGTTCCCCAGGGACTGTCGGGCTTGGGCGCCATGTATGACAGCTCTGCATTGGTTTCAGTGGCTTGACTCATGTTTTGTTCCCAGCTTTTGGTCGAGCGGTCAATAGACCGCGTCCTCGACAATCAATTGACCGGTTTCGAGCCGTCGCGGCGACAGCGGCGAAAGATCGAGCGTCTGATATGCGCCGTGGGTCAGTAGCTCGGCCACGCCGCGCCCGACGCCGGCGCTGTGCATCAAACCGTGGCCACTAAAGCCCGTGGCCACGATGAAGTTGTCGGGCCCGATCTGGCCGACCAGGCCGTTGTGGTCCACCGTGTTGAATTCGTAGTAGCCCGCCCAGGCACGCTCCACGCGAAGTGCCTCGAATGAGGGGATGCGCTCGGCCAGGGTGGGCCAGATCACATCGTCGAAGAGCGAGAAATCGGGATCCAGGGGCAGGTCGTCGTGGTCGTTCTTCTCATCCGGAACCACAGAGCAGAGGAAGTGGTGTTGCTCTGGCCGGACGAAGGCACCCGAGGTGTCTATCAGGATCGGAAAGTCGGCGATCGGGGTCGGGCACGAGACGACGAAGATCGTGCGCCGCCTGGCACGCACCGGGATTTCCACCCCGACCGTGCGCGCCACGTTCGCAGACCAGGGGCCTCCCGCGTTGACGAACCGGTCGCCTTCGACGCGGCTGCCATCGGCCAGGATCGCGGCCACGACCTTGGATCCACGAGTCTCGAGTTGCACTACCTCGCCCATCACGTACTGCACGCCGCGGGCGCGAGCCCGACTGCGATACAGCTGCTGCAGCATGTAGCCGTCGAACCAACCTTCGCCAGCGTCGCCCACGGCCCCATAGGCGAGATCGTCGCAGCGCATCCAGGGGTAGCGTTCGGCCAATTCCTGAGGTGACAGCTCGAGGATGGAAACACCCAGCGCACGGTTGTCGCTCGCGCGCTGGCGTAGCGACGCAGCCTGGTCGTCGCGGCCCAGGAAGAGGTAGCCTCGCTCGTTCAGGCCGACCGCACCGCCGGGCACGCCTGCTTCGTCGGCGCAGGAGCGCATGAACTCCCAGCCGAACTGGGACAACTGCACGCTCACCGGGGTGGAGAACTGTTGCCGGATCGAACTGGCCGACAGGCTCGAGGAGGCCGTCTGGTAGGTTGGATCGCGTTCGATGACTGTGATGCGGTCGCCTGGCGCGGACATGGAGGAAAGAAAGCAGGCGGTGGCCGACCCGATGCCGCCGCCGCCGATGATGATGGTGTGCTGGCTCATGGTGGAATCAGGAGAGAGCGCTGACAGCCCGCGAGATGCGTTTGACGGCTTCGTCAAGCTGGGCGATGCCCGCCGCATACGACACGCGGAAATACGGCGAGTGCAGGAACCCGGTGCCAGACACGACGGCCACCTGGGCTTCGTCCAGCAGATAGCGCACGAAGTCCCGGTCCGTCGAGAGAACCTGGCCCGAGGGCGTGCGCCGTCCCATCAGCGCGTGGCAGGACACGTAGACATAGAAGGCGCCGTCTGGCAGATCGACTTCGAGCCCCGGTACTTTGTGCAGCGCGTCGACGATGAAATCGCGGCGCTCGCGGAAGGCGAGTCGGAAGGTCCGGACACAGGATTGGTCGCCCGTCAGTGCCTCCACCGCCGCGAACTGCGCGATCGCGTTGGCGTTGTTGGTGCTCTGGCCCTGAACCAGGGTCATCGCCTTGACCAGCTCGCGCGGCCCGACGGCATAGCCGATGCGCCAGCCAGTCATGCAGTAGACCTTGGACACACCGTTGATCACGAGCGTGCGTGGCTGCAGTTCCGGCAGCACCTGCAGGATGTTGGTGAAAGGTTCGCTGCCGTAGACGAGCTTCTCGTAGATGTCGTCCGTCAGCACCCAGACCTGAGGATGGCGCCGAAGCACCTCGCTCAGCGCCTTCAGTTCGGCGCGCGAATAGACCGCGCCCGTCGGGTTGGATGGAGAGTTCAGCATCAGCCACTTGGTGCGCGGCGTGATAGTGGCCTCCAACTGTGCGGGTGTCAGTTTGAAGCCTGCTTCGCGTGGGCACTCGACGACGATCGGTGTGCCACCCGTGAGCTTGACGATCTCGGGATAGGACACCCAGCAAGGAGCCGGAACCACCACCTCATCGCCGGGGTTCAGTGTCGCGAAGAAGGCGTTGAATATCGCCTGCTTCGCGCCCGCTGTGATGCTCACGTCGTCCGCGGCGTAGTGGAGCCCATGGTCGGCCAGCATCTTGGCGGCCACCGCTTCGCGCAGGGGCAGGACGCCCGCAGCCTCGGTGTAGCGGGTCTTGCCGTCCCGCATGGCTTGCATGGCAGCCTGCTGGATGTGCTCCGGTGTATCGAAATCCGGCTCGCCCTGCGACAGGGAGATCACGTCCAGTCCCTGGCGGCGGAGAGCGGCGGCTCTGGCCGCCATCTCCATGGTTTCCGCGGGAGCGATGGCGCCGAGCCTGGTGGCAATGAAGCCCATGATGTGTGGTCCCTTGTTCTTGTTGTGGGTGGTGCTTCAGAGGCGTTCCGCGACCGACTTCATCTGCAGGAACTGCAGCAGATAGTCGGGGCCGCCCGTCTTCGTGTCGGTACCGGTCAGGTTGAAGCCGCCGAAGGGCTGTACGCCGGCCAGCGCACCGGTGCACTTGCGGTTGAAGTACAGGTTGCCCACGTGGAAGTCACGGCGAGCGATCTCGATACGGGCACGGTCGCGGGAGTACAGCGCGCCCGTCAGGCCGTAGACCGTGTTGTTGGCCACCGCCATGCCCTCGGTGAAATCCTTGACGCGGATGGCCGCAACCACCGGGCCGAACACTTCTTCCTGTGCCAAGCGGGCGTTGGGAGCGATGTCGCCGAAGACCGTCGGCTGGATGAAGAAGCCCTCGCCATCCAACCGCTCGCCGCCGACCAGCAATTTGCCTTCGCTGCGGCCGATATCCAGGTACTCGCGCACCTTGGCGTCTTGCGCGGCGTTGCAGACGGGGCCGAGGTCCGGGTTCTGCTCAGCTGGCGCGAGGCTGAGCTTCTTGGTGCGCTCCACGACGCGTTCGAGGAGCGCGTCGTAGACGCTGTCGACGACGATCAGGCGCGAGCAGGCGGAGCACTTCTGACCCTGGTAGCCATAGGCGCCCTGGATGACGCCCAGGGCGGCCGCGTCCAGGTCGGCGGTTTCGTCCACGAGAATGGCATCCTTGCCGCCCAGTTCGAGGAACACGCGCTTGAACCAGCGCTGGCCTTCGACAACCTTGGCGGCAGCCTCGTTGATGCGTTTGCCGGTCGCCAGGCTGCCGGTGAAGTTGATGAAGCGGGTGCGCGGATGCTCGACGAGGTAGGAGCCGATCTCGGCGCCGACGCCGGGAAGGTAGTTCACGACACCGGGTGGCAGGCCCGCTTCTTCGAAGATGTCGAAGACCTTGGACAGCGACACGATGGTGTCTTCTGCCGGCTTGCAGACCACCGTGTTGCCGACGACGATGGCGCCGACGGTCATCCCGGTCATCAGCGCCATCGGGAAGTTCCACGGTGCGATCGTGAGGCCGGCGCCGAGCGGGATGTAGAAGCTGTGGTTCTCTTCGCCCGGATAGGCGTTCAGGTGGCCGAGCCCGCCGACGTGGCGCATAGCCTGGCGTGCGTAGTACTCGGTGAAGTCGATCATCTCGGCGACTTCGGCGCTCGCCTCGACGTAGTTCTTGCCGATCTCATAGACCAGCCAGGCTTCGAGTTCGCGCTTGCGGCGACGCATGATCGCAGCGGCCTTGAGCAACACGCGCGAACGGTCTTCCTGCTTCCACAGCTTCCAGGAGTCGAAGGCCGCCCAGGCCGCATTGAGGGCGGCATCGGCATGCTCTCGCGTGGCGCGTGCTGTCTTGCCGACGACTTCGCTTGGGGCGGATGGGTTCGTGGAAGTCAGCGTCGCGTCGGTCAACACCTTCTTGCCTCCGATCACCATCGGATAGGTCTTACCAAACTCGGCGCGTACGCCGCGCAAGGCTGCCTTCATCTCTTCCACGGCGGCAGGCGTCGTAAAGGTTTCGAACGGTTCGTTGGCGTAGGGAAGGAGGTGCATTGAGAAGCTCCGGATAGAGGTTGAAGAGTCTCCGGATGGGCCGTTCCTGTAGCCGTCCGGAATGATGAAAGTGTCGTCATCCGGAGCGTTGGAGTCTCGCTTCTTTGAAGGTGCAAATATGCGGAAAACGGCATAGTCAAGAAGTCGGTGTGCTGTGCGACAGTCCGCAGATGTTTCTGGTTCGAAGTAGCAATTCAGGGTACGAGTCGGCGCTGAGGAAAGGTGCATCCACGCGCACGTAGGTCGCGGCTCGAAGGCGCTTATGCATCGAGGATCACCAATAGATAGTGGGGGTGAAGAGAAATTTCGGATGACGGATGCGCCGATGGATGCGCGGATTTCTGTCATGGATCCGGTAGCTGAGGCACCTTGGGCTCGGGAAAACCCGAGCATGTCTGTGCGGATTCCCGCAGAACTGCGGCGATAAAGCCGCAAGACGTTCAGCCTTCCGGAACGCAGAATTTTGCCTAGTGAGGTCGACCTCCAGGGCCGAGAGTTCTGGGGGCGTCTCGCTGACAACAACCCGCCGCCGCAACGGCATTCACCGGAGACGTTCCATGCATTTTTCTCAGCGCGCTACTGTCTGCTTTTCTTTTGCCTTGAGTGCCTTCTTGGCGTCCCCCAACGCCAGTGCCGATATCCTGATCGGTGTTGCCGGCCCCATGTCGGGCCAGTACGCCTCGGGTGGCGAGCAGATGCGCAACGGTGTGGAGGCGGCGGTCGCCGCGATCAATGCGGCTGGCGGCGTGTTGGGCCAGAAGCTGAAGGTCGAGGTGGGCGATGACGCCTGCGATCCCAAGCAGGCCGTGGCGGTCGCTAATGCGATGGTGAACAAGAAGGTCTCGGCGATCGTGGGGCACTACTGCTCGAGTTCCACGATCCCGGCCTCCGAGGTCTACAACGAGGCGCAGATTCCGATGATCACGATCTCGACCAACGGGAAGGTGACCGACCGTGGCTTGAAGAACGTGTTCCGTCTCACGGGGCGCGATGATCAAGAGGGCGTCGTGGCTGCCGAGTACCTCGTCAAGAACTTCGCCGGGAGGAAGATCGCCGTCATCGATGACAAGAGCGCCTTCGGCAAGGGACAGGCAGACATCGTCGCGAAGTACTTGGCTGATCATAAGAACGCACCTGTCCTGCGCGAGTCAATCACGGCGGGCGAAAAGGACTACACCGCCCTGATCTCCAAGCTGAAGGCTGGCGGCGTCGGTACCTTGTTCTACGGCGGCTACTACACCGAGTTGGGCCTGATCCTGCGCCAAGCCGCGCAGGGCGGGCTGAAGCTCGCCGTGATGAGTGGCAACACGTCAACCAGCGCCGAACTCGTCACCGCAGCGGGTTCGGCCATTGACGGCCTGCTGTTCACCTTCTATCCCGACGCTCGCAAGAATCCGGCTTCTGCCGAGATCGTCAAACGCTTTCGCGATAGCAAGATCGAGCCGGATGGCTACGTTCTGTTCTGCTATGCCGCAGTGCAGGTCTATGCCCAAGCGCTGCAGAAGGCCGGCAGCCTGAAGTACCCCGATGTTCAGAAGGCGCTGGCTGGCGGCGGTTTCAACACCGTGCTCGGGAAGGTGGAGTTCGATTCCAAGGGCGATCCCAAAAATCCCGGCTTCGTGGTTTACCAGTGGAAGGGGAACCAGTACGACCTGGCCGAGTGACAAGCGGAGCGGGGCACGCTTCTGGCGGTGCCCTGCTCGCTCGTGATCCATTCACGCCTAGGAAACCACCATGTCGCAATTCATGCAGCAAGCGATCAACGGGCTGACGCTCGGATCGCTCTACGGCCTCATTGCCATCGGCTACACGATGGTGTACGGCATTCTCGGGATGATCAATTTCGCGCATGGAGACATCTACATGCTCGGCGCGTTCATCTCTCTGACCGCATTCACGGTGTTGGCAGCCGCCGGCATCACTTCAGTTCCGTTGGCGCTGTTCCTGGTGCTGCTGGCGGGGGTTGTATTCACCGCGGGCTACGGCTGGGCCGTCGAGCGCGTTGCCTATCGGCCCTTGCGCGGATCGACCAAGCTCGCGCCGCTGATCTCGGCGATCGGCGCTTCGATATTTCTGCAAAACGGCGTTCAGCTGTTGCAAGGCGCACGCATCAAGCACCTGCCGCCGCTCTGGGAGGGCGGCTTCGAATTCCTCGGTAGCGGCGCGGACTCCGTTCGCATTTCCTACGTGCAGTTGCTGATCATCGTCACCACTGCCGTGCTGATGGTCGGGTTCACCTGGATGATCACGCGCACTTCGTTCGGCCGGCGCCAGCGAGCCTGCGAGCAGGACCAGGGCATGACGCGGATTCTGGGCATCAACGTCGACCGCACGATCTCGATGACCTTCATGATCGGCGCCGCGCTGGCCGGCGTTGCCGGCCTCCTGGTGACCCTGTACTACGGCGTGATTGACTTCTACATCGGCTTTCTCGCCGGGGTCAAAGCCTTCACCGCAGCAGTGCTTGGGGGAATTGGCTCACTGCCCGGCGCCATGCTCGGAGGACTGCTGATAGGCCTCATCGAGGCGTTCTATGCGAGCTACTTCTCGGCCGAGTACAAGGATGTGGCGGTCTTCGCCATCCTGATTCTCGTGCTGGTTTTCCGCCCCTCTGGCCTCCTTGGCCGTCCCGAAGTGGAGAAGGTCTGATGCTTCCGATAACCAAAGACAAAGGGAGCCAGCAGCGCTGGCTCGCAGATGCGGGGCTGGCCTCGCTGATCGCCTTCCTCCTTGGCGTTCCGTTCGTCGGGCTGACGACGGTCGATGTGGGCGGGCATCTCCAGATCCAGACCCGATGGAGTTGGCTGGTCGTGGCGGCGGTGGCCGTCTTCGCGGGCCGCTTGGTGGTGCGCTGGCTGTTCGAGCGGCAAGGCAAGGGCCGCGGCAAGACATCGGCGCCGGCGGTCGTCGCTCTGCGCGCAAGCCGAGGCACGACACTGGCGGGCGCCTTCGCGCTGGGCGTGGCAGTGGTGTTGCCGTTCGTGTTCCATGACAACCGATATGTCGTCGACACGGCGACCACTGTCCTCATCTACATCATGCTCGGCTGGGGGCTCAACGTGGTGGTCGGGCTGGCTGGGCTGCTGGACCTGGGCTACGTCGCCTTCTATGCGGTCGGTGCCTACACGTATGCATTGTTGGCGACCCAGTTCGGCTTCTCCTTCTGGTGGTGTTTGCCGATAGCTGGCGTAGTCGCGGCCATTTTCGGCGTGCTGCTCGGCTACCCGACACTGCGGCTGCGCGGTGACTATCTCGCCATCGTGACGCTCGGGTTCGGCGAAATCATCCGCCTGGTGCTGTTGAACTGGACAGAGTTGACCCATGGTCCGGACGGCATTTCATCGATTCCGCGTCCCACTCTGTTCGGGTTGTCCTTCGCCCCGCCGGGGGACTTGCCGACTTTCGCTAGCGTGCTGGGCGTCGAGTACGCCGCTTGGCATCGCACGGTCTTCCTGTATCTCGTGATCCTTGGTCTCGCGCTGCTGACCAATTTGCTGGTCCTGCGGCTTCGGCGCCTGCCGATCGGACGGGCGTGGGAGGCCATGCGTGAGGACGAGATCGCGTGCAAGGCGTTGGGCATCAACGTAACCAACGTCAAGCTCTCTGCGTTCGCGCTCGGGGCTACGCTGGGCGGCTTCGCGGGGGTCTTCTTCGCGGCGAGGCAGGGTTTCATTTCTCCGGAGAGCTTCACGTTTGCAGAGAGCGCGGTGATCCTGGCGATCGTCGTGCTCGGTGGCTCCGGTAGCCAGTTCGGTGTGGTGCTGGCCGCATGCATGCTGGTGCTGCTGCCGGAACTCGGTCGTAACTTCAGCGAGTACCGCATGCTGCTCTTCGGCGCGGCGATGGTGGCCATTATGGTCTGGCGGCCAGGTGGTCTGCTTGCCGAACGGCGCGCGACCCTGAGTGCGGCACGCGAGGAACGCGGTGTTGCGATGCAGCAGGTGGGGGTGCCGACATGAGCCCATCCGCGCCCGCACTGCTCGAGGTCAGCCACCTCACCATGCGCTTCGGTGGCGTGACTGCGATCGACAATCTCTCCATGTCGGTCCAGGACCGAGAGATCACGTCGATCATTGGTCCAAACGGCGCTGGCAAGACGACGCTGTTCAATTGCCTGACCGGCTTCTATCGGCCCACATCGGGCACGGTCACGATGCGGCACGCGCTGCGCGGGCTCCTGCGGCTGGAGGGCTTGCCCAGCCACGAACTGGCGCGCTCGGCGCAGATCCTGCGCACATTCCAGAACATCCGGCTGTTCCCAAAGATGACGGTGCTGGAGAACCTGATCGTGGCCCAGCACAACATTCTGCAAGACGCCAGCGCCTTCTCGTTCGCAGGGCTGCTCGGCCTGACGCGCTATCGGAACGCAGAGGAAGACGCCGTGCAGACCGCCTTGGCGCTGCTGCGACGGTTTGATCTCATGGCCCAGGCGGACTCGCCTGCAGGAGGGCTGGCCTATGGGGTGCAGCGCCGCGTGGAGATCGCGCGCGCCATGGCCGCACGGCCACGCATCCTCTGTCTTGATGAGCCGGCCGCCGGCCTCAACCCCAGCGAATCCGCGGCGTTGAATGACCTTCTGCTGAGCTTGATCTCAGAGGAGAGCATTGCCGTACTGCTGGTTGAGCATGACATGGATGTCGTGATGAAGGTTTCCCAGCGGGTCGTCGTACTGAACTATGGCCGCAAGATCGCCGAGGGGACTCCCCTTGAGGTTCAGAACGATCCCCACGTCATTGCGGCCTATTTGGGTGAGCCGGACGAACCTGATGAGGTGGACCACAAGGAGAAAAGTACAGGCGTTTCCGAGGAGGCCGAGGCATGATGCTGGAACTCAAGAACGTGCATGCGCACTACGGCCCCATCCAGGCGCTGCGTGGCATTGACCTGCGGGTTCGCGAAGGAGAGATCGTTACGCTCATCGGAGCCAACGGTGCCGGCAAATCGACACTGATGACGAGCATCTTTGGGGCGCCCCGCATTTCCTCGGGACAAATCCT
The DNA here is from genome assembly GCF_059415205.1 of Acidovorax sp. GW821-FHT10E03. Taxonomy (NCBI): domain Bacteria; kingdom Pseudomonadati; phylum Pseudomonadota; class Betaproteobacteria; order Burkholderiales; family Comamonadaceae; genus Acidovorax; species Acidovorax sp. GW821-FHT10E03. The sequence goes on from NZ_JBWKMU010000013.1 coordinate 212,096, forward strand.
GTTTCGCGGGCAGGACATCAGCCGCGTCCCGTCGCACAAGGTGTCTCAACTGGGTATCGCCCTGTCGCCCGAGGGCCGCAGGATCTTTCCGCGGATGACGGTGATGGAGAACCTCAGGCTTGGCGCTACTTTTGTTGATCCGCAGCACTTCGGCTCGGACCTCGAACGGGTGTTCGCGCTGTTTCCCGTCCTGGGTGAGCGTCAGCAGCAGCGGGCCGGCACCCTGTCCGGAGGCGAGCAGCAGATGTTGGCGATTGGCAGGGCGCTTGTGAGCCGACCACGGCTGTTGATGCTCGACGAACCTTCGTTGGGGCTGGCACCGATCTATATCCGAAAGATTTTCCAGATTGTTCATGAAGTGAATCGCACCGACGGCATGACCGTTCTGTTGGTCGAGCAGAACGCACACCATGCGCTGCGGCTTGCAGACCATGCCTACGTTCTTCAGCATGGAGAAATCGTGCTGTCTGGCACGGGCACCGAACTGCTCAATAGCCCGGAGGTCAAGGCGGCCTATCTCGCGGGCACCCATACCGAGCCCGCGTGATTCGGACCGTGCATACAAACAACTTATCGCAGAAGCTGTCATGAATATCCTGGTTTGCGTCAAGCGCGTGGTGGACTACAACGTGAAGGTCCGCGTGAAGTCGGACAACACGGGTGTGGACATCGCCAACGTGAAGATGAGCATGAACCCCTTTGACGAAATCGCCGTCGAAGAGGCCGTGCGCCTGAAAGAAAAAGGCCTGGTGACCGAAGTCATCGCAGTCTCCTGCGGCGTGGCCCAGTGCCAGGAAACCCTGCGCACCGCCATGGCCATCGGAGCCGACCGCGCCATCCTGGTGGAAACCGACGTCGAACTGCAGCCCCTGGCCGTGGCCAAGCTCCTGAAGGCCCTGGTGGACAAGGAGCAGCCCTCCCTCATCATCCTGGGCAAGCAGGCCATCGACGACGACGCCAACCAGACCGGCCAGATGCTGGCGGCCCTGGCTGACCTGCCCCAGGCCACCTTCGCCAGCAAGGTCGAGCTGTCTGCCGACAAGGTCAGCGTGACGCGTGAAGTGGACGGCGGCCTGGAAACCCTGGCCTTGACCCTTCCAGCGGTCATCACGACCGACCTGCGCCTGAACGAGCCCCGCTACGTCACCTTGCCCAACATCATGAAGGCCAAGAAGAAGCAACTCGATACCGTCAAGCCCGAAGGCCTCGGTGTCGACGTGGCTCCGCGCCTGAAGACCCTGAAGGTCACCGAGCCCGCCAAGCGTGGCGCGGGCGTGAAGGTGGCCGACGTGGCCGCCCTGGTCGAGAAACTCAAGAACGAAGCGAAGGTGATCTAAATGTCGGTACTCGTTATTGCTGAACACGACAACGCGTCCATCAAGGGCGCCACCCTGAACACCGTGACCGCCGCCGTGGCCTGTAGTGGCGACGTGCACGTGCTGGTCGCCGGCCACAATGCAGGCGCTGCCGCAGCCGCTGCGGGCCAGATCGCTGGCGTCGCCAAGGTCATCCATGCAGACGCGCCCGGCCTGGAACACGGCCTGGCAGAAAACGTCGCCGCGCAAGTCCTGGCCATCGCCTCGAACTACAGCCACATCCTGTTCCCCGCCACCGCCAGCGGCAAGAACGTGGCGCCCCGCGTGGCCGCCAAGCTCGACGTGGCCCAGATCAGCGACATCACCAAGGTGGTCGCCGCCGACACCTTCGAGCGCCCCATCTACGCGGGCAACGCCATTGCCACCGTGCAAAGCGCCGACAGCGTGAAGATCATCACCGTGCGCACCACCGGCTTTGACGCCGCAGCCGCTACCGGTGGCTCGGCCGCCGTCGAAACCGCCGCCGCCACGACCGACGCCGGCAAGAGCAGCTTCGTGGGCAGCGAGATCGCCAAGAGCGACCGCCCCGAACTGACCGCCGCCAAGATCATCGTCTCCGGTGGCCGGGCGCTGGGCAGCAAGGAAAAGTTCGACGAAGTGATGACCCCGCTGGCCGACAAGCTGGGCGCGGCCCTGGGCGCCAGCCGCGCCGCGGTGGACGCGGGCTACGCCCCGAACGACTGGCAAGTGGGCCAGACGGGCAAGATCGTGGCGCCCCAGCTGTACATCGCAGCGGGTATCTCGGGAGCCATCCAGCATTTGGCGGGCATGAAGGACTCCAAGGTGATCGTGGCGATCAACAAGGACCCCGAAGCACCGATCTTCAGCGTGGCTGATTACGGGCTGGAAGCGGATCTGTTCACGGCCGTTCCAGAACTGCTCGAACTGCTGTGAGCGCGGGGGCTGTGCCTTGAATACACAAGAAGCCGTCCTTACCGATTTCCCTCGCAGCCATTGAAGCTGCGGTCGGCGGCTCTTGTCTATTCCTGCACATAGCTCGAAGCAAACGAGAAGAACCCATGAATGATTTGAATGGCTACGATTTCGAAGACCTCGCGCCCGGGATGAGCGCGAGCTTCGCAAAGACCATTACCGAAGCGGACATCGTTCTCTTCGCGGGCGCCTCAGGCGACAACAACGCAATCCATCTCAACGAGGAGTTTGCCCAGAGCACGGCCTTCAAGGGCCGGATCGCCCACGGGATGCTGACCGCAAGTGTGATCTCCGCCGCGATCGCGGGCAGGTTGCCTGGACCGGGTACGGTGTACTTGGAGCAGAACCTGCGTTTTAGGGCGCCGGTCCGTCCGGGAGACACGGTGCACGCGACGGTGACCGTGAAGGGACTGATGCCGGAGAAGCGCCGAGTCACGCTGAGCACCGTCTGCTCAGTCCATGGCCGCACCGTGATCGAGGGCGATGCCCTCGTCATGCCAACGTCGCGTGCCGCACGGGCGGGTTGAGGTCCTAGCGCAGGAACCCCGAGATCAAGCACATGACCTTGCCCTTCAACGTTCCGGATGAATACGTCCAAGGCCTGCTGAAGGCCAGCCAGAATCTGTGGCAAACGTGGGCGGGAGCGAGCGTGCCGTCGACGGATGGCGCAGGCGCGGCGGCAATCGCGCGGGCGCAGGGGCGCTACTGGCAGCAGCAGACGAATCTTTGGACGGGCCTGCTCGCTGCCGGCCGGGCGCAGGAACCGGTGATCACGCCCGGGCGAGGGGACAGGCGCTTCCAGGGCGAGCCGTGGCGTGATCACCCGTGGTACAGCCTGCTCAAGCAGGCCTACTTGCTGAATTCGCAGCTGCTCGACGACATGGTGGAAAGCGTCGATGCGGACGCGAAGCGGAAGCACAAGCTGCAGTTTTTCGTGCGCCAGTTCATTGAATCTATGAGCCCAGCCAACTTCGCAGCGAGCAACCCTGATGCGCTTCAGGTGGCCATCGAAACCCAGGGGGGCAGCATCGGAGCCGGTCTAAGCAACCTGCTGGAGGACCTGAGGCGCGGGCGCATCTCGATCACGGATGAGTCTGCCTTCGACGTCGGGCACAACGTTGCCGTTTCGAAGGGCTCCGTTGTGTTCGAGAACGCGCTGATCCAGCTCATTCAGTATGCCCCGATGACAGACAAGGTGGCCGCCAGACCGCTGGTGATCGTCCCGCCATGCATCAACAAGTTCTACATACTTGACCTTCAGCCGGAGAACTCGTTTGTGCGGTTTGCCTGCGAACAGGGGCTGACGGTGTTCCTGGTGTCTTGGCGCAACCCGGACGCGTCACTGGGCGGCACGACGTGGGACGACTACCTCGAACTGGGTGCGATGAAGGCCATCGAGGTTGCACTGGCCATCAGCGGGGCAGACAAGGCCAATGCACTCGGCTGGTGTGTGGGCGGCACCATCCTTTCTTCGGCCCTGGCGGTGATGCGCGCGCAGGGCGACAAGAGCGTTGCCAGTCTTTCGCTCTTGACGACGATGCTCGACTTCAGCGAGCCGGGGGATCTCGGAGTGTTCATTGACGAGCAGGGCGTGACGCAGCGCGAGTTGACGATCGGCCGCGGTGGCATCTACCCGGGCAAGGAACTGGGCTTCGTGTTCCAGTCGCTGCGTGCCAATGACCTGATCTGGCCGTATGTCGTCGACAACTACCTGAAGGGGAAGAAGCCACCGGCCTTCGACCTCCTTTACTGGAATGCCGATGCGACCAACTTGCCGGGGCCAATGTACTGCTGGTACTTGCGCAACATGTACCTCGAGAACAATCTGCGCCAGCCGAACAGGCTGACGATGTGCGGCACGCCGGTAGATCTTGGCCGCATCGATATGCCTAGCTATGTGTTCGCGGCGCAGGAGGATCACATCGTCCCCTGGAAGTCGGCCTATCGCACCACGCAGTTGATCGGTGGCAAGTCGCAGTTCGTGCTCGGCGCCAGCGGACACATCGCCGGCGTCATCAACTCCGCGTCAAAAAACAAGCGCTCGTACTGGACTCGGGGGTTGCAGGGTGACGATGCACAGGCGTGGATCGACAGCGCGCAGGCCATGCCTGGCAGCTGGTGGACGCACTGGGCTGGATGGCTGAAGCAACACGTGGGCAAGCCCGTACCGGCGCGGTCGCGGCTTGGAAGTGCAAAGTTCAAGCCGCTGGAGTCTGCGCCCGGACGGTACGTTCGTGCGCGAGTGGACTAGACCTCGCGCAGCCGAGGGATTGGAGAGGTGTTAACCATGATCTATCAGTTATACGAATCGCAGCGCGCGCTGATGGGGCCGTTCGCCGAGTTTGCCGGTGCGTTCTCGAAGTTGTACCGCCACTCGATGTCACCGTTCAAGCATGCACCGATGGCCCCGCGGGCTGCGGCAGCGTTCGATCTATTGCACCGACTGGCCAGGGAATACGAAAAACCGGCGTTCGGGATCACAAGCGTCGACGTTGGAGGGACGGAGGTCGCGGTCAAGGAACAGGTGGTGTTGAGCCAGCCATTCTGCCGGCTATTGCGCTTCAAACGGTTTACCGATGATGCGCCCGCTCTGGAGAGCATGAAAGCGCAGCCTACCGTGTTGCTGGTCGCACCGCTGTCGGGACACCACGCATCGCTGCTGCGTGACACAGCGAGGAGCCTGTTGCAAGATCACAAGGTCTACGTCACGGACTGGATCGACGCACGCATGGTGCCGCGGGAGGCGGGGTCCTTTCACCTGGGCGACTACGTTCGCTACGTGCAGGAATTCATAAGGCACATCGGCCCCGATGTTCACGTGGTCTCGGTGTGCCAGCCGACCGTACCGGTACTGGGTGCCGTGTCGCTGATGGCGACCCGCGGCGAGAGGACTCCCCGGACGCTGACGCTGATGGGAGGGCCGATCGACGCGCGCAAATCACCGACGAAGGTGAATGCCTTGGCAACCAAGAGGAGCTACGCCTGGTTCGAACACAACCTGATTTACCGGGTGCCGGAGAACTATCCCGGTGCAGGGCGGCGCGTGTATCCGGGCTTCCTGCAGCATCTTGGCTTCGTCGCGATGAATCCGGATCGCCACCTCAGTTCGCACTACGACTACTTTCTTGATCTGGTGCGAGGCGACATAGAAAGCGCCGAAGGCCACCGAGAGTTCTACGACGAATACAACGCCGTCCTCGACATGTCGGCAGAGTACTACCTTGAGACGATCAAGACCGTGTTTCAGGATTTCGCGCTCAGCAACGGCAGCTGGGTCGTTGACGGTGCGCCGGTGCGGCCGCAAGACATCATCGGCTCGGCGCTGCTGAGCGTGGAAGGAGAGCTCGACGACATTTCTGGCGCTGGGCAAACCCATGCGGTACACGATTTGTGCACCGGCCTGCCGGCGGCGATGCACCGGCGCTGTGACATCGCGGGTGCCGGGCACTACGGCATCTTCGCGGGCCGGCGATGGCGCGAGCAGGCGTACCCACAGGTGCGTAACTTCATCGCTCAATTCGACGCAGGCAGGTGATGCTCTCAGGAGAGTGGGCCGGCTGGTCTGTGCAGACATTTGGGATTTGTTCGGATTTTTGTCCTGCTCGAAATGGAGTAATGCTATGAACTCTCGTGAAGTCGTCGTCGTTTCCGCAGTGCGCACCGCCATCGGCACCTTTGGCGGCAGCCTCAAGGACGTGCCCCCCACCGAGCTGGGCGCGCTCGTGGTGCGCGAATCGCTCGCGCGTGCCAACGTGGAAGGCAAGGACGTGGGCCACGTGGTGTTCGGCCACGTGGTCAACACCGAGCCCAAGGACATGTACCTCTCGCGCGTGGCCGCCATCCACGGCGGCTGCGGCGAAGGCACGCCCGCCTACAACGTCAACCGCCTGTGCGGCTCGGGCCTGCAGGCCATCGTCAACGCCAGCCAGTCCATCCTGCTGGGCGACACCGACGTGGCCATTGGCGCCGGCGCCGAGAACATGAGCCGCGTACCCTTCGCAAGCCTGAACATGCGCTGGGGCGCCCGCATGGGTGACACCAAGATGGTGGACATGATGATCGGCGCGCTGCATGACCCCTTCCACAACATCCACATGGGTGTGACGGCCGAGAACATCGCCGCCAAGTGGGGCATCAGCCGCGAAGACCAGGACAAGCTGGCGGTCGAGAGCCACAACCGCGCAGAACGCGCCACGCAGGCTGGCCTGTTCAAGGACCAGATCGTGCCCGTCACCTTGAAGAGCAAGAAAGGCGACGTGCAATACGCCACCGACGAGCACTTCCGCCCCGGCGCCACGATGGACGACCTGGCCAAGCTCAAGCCCGTGTTCATCAAGGAAAACGGGACGGTGACGGCCGGCAACGCCTCCGGCATCAACGACGCAGCCGCCGCCGTGGTGCTGATGGAAGCCGGCGCCGCCAAGGCCCGTGGCGCCAAGCCGCTGGCACGCCTGGTGGCCTATGCCCACGCGGGCGTGGACCCCAAGTACATGGGCATCGGCCCCGTGCCCGCCACGCAGCTGGCATTGAAGAAGGCGGGCCTCACCGTCAGCGATCTCGACGTGATCGAAGCCAACGAGGCCTTTGCCGCCCAGGCCTGCGCCGTGACCAAGGACCTGGGCCTGGACCCCGCCAAGGTCAACCCCAATGGCTCGGGCATTTCGCTGGGCCATCCCATTGGCGCGACCGGCGCGCTCATCACCGTGAAGGCCATCCATGAACTGCAACGCGTGCAGGGCCGCTACGCGCTGGTGACGATGTGCATTGGCGGCGGCCAGGGCATCGCCGCGATCTTCGAGCGCATCTGATTCTGAGCTTTTGGCACGGCGCAAATGATCGAACTGCGGCATCTGCGCTACTTCATCGCCGTCGCCGAAGAGCTCAACTTCCGCCGCGCGGCTGAGCGTATCCACATCGACCAGACCCCGCTGTCGCGCACCATTCGGGACCTGGAGGAGCGTTTGGGCGTGACGCTCTTTGTGCGAATGCCGCGCAGGCTGCAACTCACCCCCGCCGGCGCCAAGCTGCTCGACCAAGCGCGCGGACTCTTCATCCGTCTGGAGCGCACCAAGCGTGTCGTGCGAGAAACCGATGCCCGTCACCGTGAGCCCCTGCGCATCGGCGTGGACGACAGCACCGCTCAACCGAAGCTGGCCGAATGCCTCGCCCGATGGCAGACGGTGTCTGCTGGCATCTCCATCGAACTCGCGGAAATGCGCACGACGGAACTGCTCGCCGCCCTGCGCAGCGAGGAGGTGGACGCGGGCTTCTCCTTTGGCCTGCCGGACGACGAAGCCATCGCCCAGCAGCCGGCCTGGACAAGTCCGATCGTTGCGCTGTTGCCGCTGGCCCATGAACTCGCTGCGCGCGAGGTGATTTCCCTGGCCGAGCTGTTGTCTTTCCCCGCTATCGCCTGCAATGCTGCCTACCACCCAGGACTTTGTCAGCAGATGGAGGCAATATTTCGGCGGTATTCCGTGGCTCCGACGATCGCCGGCGAGGCGCGCTCATTGACCGGCTACCTCACCCGCGTGGCCGCTGGGCATGGCGTCGGTGTGGCAGATGCCGATCACATGCAAGCACTGCGGCGAACGGACGTCGTGGTTGTGCCCCTCGCCGAGCCGATCCACTTCACGACCTACGTGCTGCACAAGCACCAGCCCAACGGCCTGCCCGAAGCGCTGCAACGATTCCTTACCCACGCCACCACTTTGCATTGATCGTTACGGTAGGCGTTTCCAGCGTCTCGCGCGCCGCGCCAACGGCCATGGACGATCAGGGACACCGCTGAAATGCTCCCCAGCGTGACAGCCTGAAGGCTTGCGCCTTCAGAAGCAAAAAGGAGTCGCGAGCCAGCCAACCCCGCCAGCGTACGCCGCGACACGCCCCAACGGGTGTGCCCCGCGGCGGTTCGATTCCAGACTTGATGCGTGCGTGCCGCAGTGGCACCTGCGCGCTGGAACCCATACGCCAAGGAGGTGGCCCCTATGCCGACGGCAGCGACCGGCATCCTGTTCGGACAGATCTTTGTTGTGCTCGGCGTCGCCCTGGGCGGCGTGTGGACGGCCACGCAGTGGACGGCACACGCGCTGGGATATCAGCAAAGGCTCGGCCCCGCCTGGTTCGATGTTTCCGGCACACCGGTCTACGAACCCTGGAAGCTGTTCGAGTGGTGGTACTTCTACGACGCCTATGCGCCCAAGGTCTTCGAGCGCGGGGGAATCATCGCCGCCTCGAGCGGGATGCTGGCTACGGGCGCCGCGATCGCGATGGCAGTCTGGCGCGCGCGTCTTGCCAAGCGTGTCACGACCTATGGATCGGCACGCTGGGCTGAACCGGAGGAGATCGCCAAGGCAGGCCTGACGAAGCCGGCAGGCGTGTTCCTCGGCAGGACCTCCAACAAGGACAGCGCCTATCTGCGCCATGACGGCCCGGAGCACGTGATGGCCTTTGCGCCAACCCGCTCGGGCAAGGGCGTGGGCTTGGTCGTGCCCACATTGCTGTCCTGGCCCGGCTCCGCCGTGATCCACGACATCAAGGGCGAGAACTGGAATCTCACGGCCGGCTGGCGCAGCCGTTTCAGCCACTGCCTGCTGTTCAATCCCACGGACGCGCGGTCGGCCGCCTACAACCCATTGCTTGAAGTCCGGCGCGGCGGCCACGAGGTGCGCGACGTGCAGAACATCGCGGACATCCTGGTCGACCCCGAGGGCGCCCTGGAGCGCCGCAACCATTGGGAGAAGACCAGCCACGCCCTGCTGGTCGGCGCCATCCTGCACGTGCTCTACGCCGGCGAGGATAAGACCTTGCGCGGCGTCGCTAACTTTCTCTCGGACCCAGCGTGCCCTTTCGAGTTGACGCTGCACCGCATGATGACCACGAAGCATCTTGGCGATGTGCCACATGCTGTCGTCGCCTCGGCCGCGCGCGAGGTGCTCAACAAGAGCGAGAACGAACGCTCGGGCGTGCTGTCCACGGCCATGTCGTTCCTCGGCCTGTACCGCGACCCCACGGTTGCCGAAGTCACCTCACGCTGCGACTGGCGCATCGCCGATCTCATTTCTGCCGAGCACCCTGTTTCGCTTTACCTGGTCGTACCGCCCTCGGACATCAGCCGCACCAAGCCACTGATCCGCCTGATCCTCAACCAGATCGGCCGGCGACTGACCGAATCGCTCGACGGCTCAGACGGCATCGCGCGCCGGCACAAGCTGCTCTTGATGCTCGACGAGTTCCCGGCCTTGGGCCGGTTGGACTTCTTCGAGTCCGCACTGGCGTTCATGGCGGGCTACGGCCTGCGCGCCTTCCTGATCGCGCAGTCACTGAACCAGATCGACAAGGCCTATGGCCTCAACCACTCGATCCTCGACAACTGCCACGTGCGCATCGCCTTCGCGACCAACGACGAGCGCACGGCCAAGCGAATCTCGGAGGCCCTGGGCACGGCCACCGAGTTGCGCGCGCAGCGCAACTACGCGGGCCATCGCCTGTCGCCCTGGCTCGGCCACCTGATGGTCTCGCGCCAGGAGACGGCCCGGCCGCTGCTCACGCCGGGCGAGGTCATGCAGTTGCCGCCGCAGGACGCGGTGGTGATGGTCTCGGGGCATCCGCCGATCAAGGCCAGGAAGCTGCGCTACTACCAGGACCGGAATTTCACGGGCAGGGTGCTGAAGGCGCCGGTGCTGAGAGCCGGGGCGTATGCCGACCGGCCTGCGGCGCGGCCGGACGATTGGAGTGGGCTGGCGCCCTTGGCGGCTCCGGAAGCCAAGGCAGCAGGCGATACAGGCGGCTTTGCCGATGAGGGCGGGCACCAGCTCAAGCCTGAACTGAATATCGCACCTGTGCAGCTCGATGTGCCGGACGCCGGAGACCTGCTGGCACTCGACGACGAGGACGATGTGCCACTGCGGCCGCAGGATGTGGATCGGCAACTGATGCGCACCGCGCGGCTGGCCGCGCTGGATCCGGACGATGGGATCGCGCTATGAGCCGGGCACGGTTGAACATCTTCATCGAGCCGGAGCATGCCAAGTGCCTGGACCAGTTGGCGGTGCACAAGGGGGTCTCCAAGTCGGCCGTGATCGCGGCGGCGCTGGCCTCGTTCCTGTCGCCCGATGGAGGCGACCAGCGCGAGGCGGCGATGGCCAAGCGGCTGGACCGGCTCTCGCGCCAGTTCGATCGGCTGGAGCGCGACCAGAACGTGCTGATCGAGACGGTGGCGCTCTACGTCCGTTATTTCCTCACGGTCTCGATCCCGGTGCCCGAGGGGCAGCAGGACGCGGCCCGCGCGCAGGGCCGCGCCCGCTACGTCCAGTTCATCGAACAGCTCGCGCGCCATCTGCAGCGCGGGCGCAGCCTGGTGCGGGAAGTCCACGAGGACCTTGCACCCGAGGCCTCCACCGACTCCACAGCGCCTGTCGCCGAACCCGAGGAGGCCGACCTTGAGCCCAAAGCCTGAACCCAGCTCCGCGGACGCATCGCTGGCGCGGCGCATCCGCATGCTGCGCACGGCCATGGGGCCGGAGATCGCGGCCGCGCTCGAAGACCCCGAGGTGGTCGAGGTGCTGCTCAATCCGGACGGCTCGCTGTGGGTCGACCGGCTCGGCGCGGGCCGCTCGCCCACGGGCCACCATCTGCCCGCGCCCGTGGCCGAACGCATCATCCGGCTGGTGGCGGCCCATGTGCGCGCCGAGGTGCATGCGGGCCTGCCGATCCTTTCGGCCGAGCTGCCCGAGACGGGCGAGCGCTTCCTGGGCGTGCTGCCGCCCGTGGTGCGTGCCCCCACGTTCGCGATCCGCAAGCGGGCGCTGCGCATCCTGACGCTAGCTGACTATGTGGCAGATGGCGTGATGTCCGAGGCGCAGGCGGCGTTCTTGCGGCGTGCCGTGCGCGAGCGCCTGAACATCATGGTGGCGGGCGGCACCAGCACGGGCAAGACCACGCTGGCCAACGCGCTGCTTGACGAGATCGCGGACACCGGTGACCGGGTCCTGATCCTCGAAGACACGGTGGAACTGCAGTGCCGCAGTGACGACCACGTCGGCATGCGCAGCGAACCGGGCGTCACCACCATCGCCGACCTGGTGCGCGCCACCCTGCGCCTGCGACCCGACCGCATCGTGGTGGGCGAGGTGCGCGGCGCCGAGGCGCTGGACCTGCTCAAGGCCTGGGGCACGGGGCATCCGGGCGGCATCGCGACCGTGCATGCGGGGTCGGCCGCGGGCGCGCTCACGCGCCTGGAACAGCTGGTGCAGGAAGTCTCCGTGACCGTACCGCGCGCGCTGATCGCGGAAGCGGTCAACGTCATCGTCTTCATCGCCGGCCGGGGGCGAGCCCGGCGCGTGCGCGAGATCGCACGCGTCATCGGCTGCGACGGCCAGGGCTACCAGCTCGACACCTCGCTCGGGCCTGCATTCCCTTTGATTTCTTCATCGCCTTCACCTTCATCCACCTCAGGAGAACTGTCATGACGCATCCCCGTATTTCCGTAAAACCGTATTTGCAGGCCGCTGCTGTGACCGCGCTGCTGCTGGCCGTCGCGCTGCCCGCGCAGGCCGCCGGCTCCAACATGCCCTGGGAGGCGCCGCTGCAGTCCATCCTCGAATCGATCCAGGGGCCGGTCGCGCGCATCGTCGCCGTGATCATCATCATTGCCACGGGCCTGACGCTGGCGTTTGGTGACACCTCGGGCGGTTTCCGCAAGCTGGTGCAGATCGTCTTCGGGCTGTCGATTGCCTTCGCGGCGTCGAGCTTCTTCCTGTCGTTCTTCTCGTTCTCGGGCGGGGCGGTGCTGGCATGAGTGCGCCAGGCTTCGAGGTGCCGCTGCACCGGTCCCTGACCGAGCCCATCCTGCTCGGCGGCGCGCCGCGCACCGTGGCGATCGCCAATGGCACGCTGGCCGCTGCGGTCGGGCTCGGGCTGCAGTTGTGGATTCCGGGCCTGGTGCTGTGGATCGTCGGGCATTCGCTCGCGGTCTGGGGCGCGCGCATGGATGCGCAGTTCATGCAGGTGTTCGCGCGGCACATCAAGCAGCGGCAGCTGCTGGACGTGTGAGGACCACACCATGATGTCCCTCACGGAATACCGGCAGCGGCCGGCCCTGCTGGCCGACTGGCTGCCCTGGGCCGGCCTGGTCGCCCCCGGCGTCGTGCTGAACAAGGATGGTTCGTTCCAGCGCATGGCGCGATTTCGGGGGCCGGACCTGGACAGCGCGACGCAGGGCGAACTGATCGCCACCTCAGCGCGGCTCAACAACGCGCTGCGGCGCCTGGGGTCGGGCTGGGCACTGTTCGTGGAGGCCGAGCGGCGCGGGGCGGCGGACTATCCGGAGTCGGTGTTTCCGGAGCCGCTGTCCTGGCTGGTCGACGAGGAGCGCCGTGCCGCGTTCGAGGAAGACGTCAGACACTTCGAGAGCAGCTACCACCTGACCTTGCTCTACCTGCCGCCGGAGGAGGCCCGGGCGCAGGCCTCCCGGCTGCTGTACGAGAACAATCGCGCCGAAGGGGTGGACTGGCGCGAACGACTGGACGCCTTCGTGGCCGAGTCGGAGCGTTTTCTCGGGCTGCTGGACGGGGTGATGCCGGAGACCGGTTGGCTCGACGATGCCCAGACGCTGACCTACCTGCATGCCTGTGTGTCCACGCGCCGGCATCCGGTGGCGGTGCCTGAGGTGCCGATGCACCTCGATGCGCTGCTGGCCGATGAGCCGTTGACGGGCGGGCTGGCGCCGATGCTTGGGACGCGGCATCTGCGTGTGCTCACGGTGCGGGGTTTTCCGACATCGACCTGGCCGGGGATTCTGGATGACCTCAACCGCCTGGGCTTTGCCTACCGCTGGAGCACCCGTTTCCTGTGTCTGGACAAGGCTGAGGCGGAGAAGGAACTGGTCCGGCTGCGGCGCCAGTGGTTCGCCAAGCGCAAGAACATCGTGGCCTTGCTGCGCGAGACCATCTTCCAGCACGAGAGCCCGCTGGTGGACTCGGATGCGTCCAACAAGGCGGCCGATGCCGATGCGGCTCTGCAGGAGCTGGGCAGCGACCAGGTCGCCTTCGGCTACGTCACCGCCACGGTGACGGTGCTCGATGCCGATGCGACCGCGGCCGACGAGAAGCTGCGCGCGGTGGAGCGGACCATCCAGGGACGGGGCTTTGTGACGATCCCCGAGTCTTTGAACGCGGTCGAGGCCTGGCTGTCCTCAATCCCGGGCCATGCCTACGCCAACGTGCGCCAGCCCATCGTTTCGACGCTGAACCTCGCGCACATGATGCCGGTATCGGCGGTCTGGGCAGGCCAGGAGCGCAATGCGCACCTGGACGGGCCACCGCTGATCGTGACGCGCACTGATGGCGCCACGCCGTTCCGGCTGGTCACGCACATCGGTGACGTGGGCCACACCCTGGTGGTCGGTCCCACCGGCATGGGCAAGTCCGTACTGCTCGCCACCCTGGCGCTGCAGTTCCGGCGCTACGCCGGCTCGCGCGTCCTGGCCTTCGACATGGGGCGCTCGATGCGCGCCACCATCCTCGGGCTGGGCGGCGAGCACTACGACCTAGGCAAGGGGGTGGAGGAGGGCGGGGAGATCGCCTTCCAGCCGCTGGCCCGGATCGACCAGGAGGGCTACCGCGCCTGGGTATCCGAATGGATCGAGGGCCGGCTCCGGCACGAAGGCGTGGCGGTCGGACCGCCCGAGAAGGATGCGGTGTGGTCTGCGCTCAACAGCCTGGCCAGCGCGCCGGTGGAGCAGCGCACGATGACGGGCCTGTCGGTGCTGCTGCAGAGCAATGCGCTGCGCCAGGCATTGCAGCCCTACGTGCTGGGTGGAGCCCACGGCCGCCTGCTCGATGCCGACCACGACCGGCTGGGCTCGGCCGCCGTGCAGGGTTTCGAGATGGAAGAGCTGATGCACAGCAAGGCTGCCACGCAGGCCGTGCTGTCCTACCTGTTCGCGCGCTTCGACGAGCGCTTCGATGGTGCTCCGACCCTGCTGATCCTGGACGAAGCCTGGCTGTTCCTGGACGACCCGGTGTTCGCGGCGCGCATCCGCCAGTGGCTCAAGACGTTGCGCAAGAAGAACGTCTCGGTGATCTTCGCGACGCAGAGCCTGGCAGACATCAAGGACTCGACCATCGCGCCGGCCATCGTGGAGAGCTGCGCCAGCCGCATCTTCCTGCCCAACCCGCAGGCGACCGAGCCGCAGATCCGCGTGATCTACGAAGGCTTCGGGCTCAACGGGCGGCAGATCGACATCGTTGCCACCGCACAGCCCAAGCGCGACTACTACTACCAGTCGCGGCTGGGCAACCGGGTCTTTGACCTGGGACTGGGGCCGGTGGCGCTGGCTTTTGCGGGCGCTTCGTCGCCCGAGGACCAGCGGGCCATCGATGCGGTCTCCGGTTCCGTTCCACCTTCGGACTTCGCGGCCGCCTGGCTGCGCCATCGCGGCCTTGACTGGGCCGCCGACCTCATCCCTTCGTTTCCACCGTTTCCATCCACCACCTGAAGGAGCACTGCCATGAATCCCAAATCTTCATTGTTCAAGCCCAGGCTGGCCGCACTGGTCGCCGCGGGCGCGATCGCTTTCGGCGTCGCGCCGCCGGCGCATGCGCTCTTTGGCATCGGCGACATCGTGTTCGATCCGTCGAACCTGGCGCAGAACATCATGACGGCCGCCAACACGCTGGAGCAGATCAACAACCAGATCCAGCAGCTCCAGAACGAGGCGCAGATGCTCAGGAACCAGGCGAGGAACCTGAGGGGCCTGGATTTCAGCGCGCTGTCGGAACTGAAGGCGGCGCTGTCGGCCACGAACCAGCTGATCCAGCAGGCGCAGGGACTGGCCTTCAACGTGCAGCAGATGGAGGGCGAGTTCAAGCACCTCTATCCCGAGTCGTACACCGCAGCCATTTCGGGCACGCAGATGGCGACCGACGCCCGTGCGCGCTGGAAGCAGTCGCTGGAGGCATTGCGCACCGCGACCCAGGTGCAGTCCCAGGCGGTGCAGAACTTCGCGGCCGACGAGCGCATGCTGACCGACCTCGTGAACCGCAGCCAATCGGCCGTGGGCGCCCTGCAGGCGATGCAGGCCACGAACCAGTTGCTGGCGCTGCAGTCGCGCCAGGCGATGCAGGCGCAGCAGCTGCAGATCACGCAGGACCGGGCCGTGGCGCTGGAGCAGGCGCGCCAGGTGGCGGTGCAGGAGCGGGCGCGCGAGGTGCGGCGGCGCTTCATGGGGACCGGTACGCCGTACACGCCCTATACCGTGAACTTCTACGGCAATCCGTGAGGCCGCCATGAACAGGATCCTCTTTGCCTTCGTTATGGGTTCCGCACTGGTACTGGCCGGCTGCGGCAAGCTGGAACCCGCCCAGCCCATCGAATCGGTCGAATCGCTGGTGGCGAACCCGGACCGGCTGAAGGACCTGCGCGCGCAGTGCAAGGCCGACCACACCAAGGTCGGCGACGCGCAGTGCAACGCAGTGGCCGAGGCCACGCGCCAGCGCTTCATGCGCGCTGCGCCTTCGCCGTATGCGAACGATCCGGTGCGGCCCCCGCCGCCGCCCGCGCCGACACCAGCGGCGAAGGACGGGCCGCCATGAACGACGTCGCGGTCATCGACCGCTTCCTCGATGTGTTCTCGCGCTACATCGACTCGGGCTTTGGCCTGCTGGGTGGCGAGGTGCGCTTCCTCACGGCCACGCTGGTCGTGATCGACATGACGTTGGCCGGCCTGTTCTGGGCCATGAGCCATGCCTCGGGGCAGGGCGACGATGTGATGGCCAAGCTCATCAAGAAGGTGCTCTACGTGGGCGCCTTCGCCTACATCCTGGGCAACTTCAACCGGCTGGCGGGGATCGTCTTCAACTCCTTTGCCGGACTGGGGTTGACGGCCTCGGGCTCGGCCCTTTCGCAGGGCCAGTTGCTGCAGCCGGGCCGTCTGGCGCAGGTCGGCATCGAGGCCGGGCGGCCGATCATGGCGCAGATCAGCGACATGACGGGGTTCCCCGACGTGTTCGCCAACCTCGACACCATCGCCGTGCTGTTCCTCGCGTGGCTGGTGCTGATCGTGGCCTTCTTCGTGCTCGCGGTGCAGCTGTTCGTGACGCTGCTGGAGTTCAAGCTCACGACGCTCGCGGGCTTCGTGCTGGTGCCCTTCGCGCTGTGGAACAAGACGAGCTTCCTGGCGGAGAAGGTGCTGGGCAACGTGGTGTCCTCGGGCATCAAGGTGCTGGTGCTGGCCGTGATCGTGGGGATCGGCTCGGGGCTGTTCGCCGAGTTCCGCACACCCCCCGGTGCTGACCCGAGCATCGACCATGCGCTGGTGGTCATGCTCGCGGCGCTCGCGATGCTGGGCCTGGGGATCTTCGGGCCGGGCATCGCGACCGGGCTGGTGTCCGGGGCACCGCAGCTCGGCGCCGGTGCGGCTGCGGGCACGGCGCTGGGCGCCGCGGGCCTGGCGGTTACCGGTGGTGCGGCCGTGGCGGGCGCGGGGTCCGCAGTGGCTGTGGGTGCACGCATGGCGCCCGGTGCAGCGCGCTCGGCCATCGGCGGTGGAGCCTCTGCGGCGCGGACCGCTCAGGCCGTGGCTGGTGGTGCGAAGTCGGCCTACCAGGCCGGCGCTGCCGCGTCAGGCGCCAGCGGACTTCGCGCGGCCGGTGCCGGCGTGGCCAATGTCGCGAAGACAGGGGCGGGCGCCGTGGGCCAGCGGGTCGCGTCCGGCGCCAAGGTCATGAAGGAGCGCGTGGCGGACTTCGTCTCCGAGGCCGCTGCGCCTGCGACTGCTCCCTTGGATGCCGGCGATTCCAGCCCTCCGCCCGCCGAGCCCGCATGGGCCCGGCGCATGCGCCACAGGCAGCAGGCGAGCCATGCCGCCACGACGGCGATCCATGCGCTGCGCTCGGGCGATCACGGCGGCAGCGGTGCCAGCCCGAGCCTGCATGACAGCTCGAACACCTGAATCGATTTCCTGAAGGAGAGGCATCCATGCGATTCAAACGACCCCAGGTGCGGTACTCGAACACGCCCGAGCCCGTCACCCCGTACCAGGCTGCAGGGCAGGTCTGGGACCAGCGCATTGGCTCGGCCCGCGTGCAGGCGAAGAACTGGCGGTTGATGGCCTTCGGCTGCCTGTCGCTGGCCCTGCTGATGGCCGGCGGTCTGGTCTGGCGTTCGGCGCAGTCCATCGTGACGCCCTATGTGATCGAGGTGGACCAGGCCGGGCAGGTGCGCGCGGTGGGCGAGGCGGCCACGCCCTACAAGCCCAGCGACGCGCAGATCGCCTTCCACCTGGCGCGCTTCGTCACCGATGTGCGCTCGCTGTCGATCGATCCCATCGTGGTGCGGCAGAACTGGCTCGAGGCCTACGACTACACCACGGACAAGGGGGCGGCCACGCTCAACGACTACGCGCGCGCGGCCGATCCGTTCTCGCGCATCGGGCAGCACTCGGTCACGGTGGCCGTCAACAGCGTGGTGCGCGCCAGCGATGCCTCGTTCCAGGTGCGCTGGACCGAGCGGCGCTACGTGAACGGCGAGGCGGCCGGGCTGGAGCGCTGGACCGCGGTGCTGTCCATCGTGCTGCAGGCACCGCGCAGCGAGGAGCGGCTGCGCAGGAATCCACTGGGTATCTACGTCAACGGCCTGTCGTGGAGCCGGGAACTCGAAACCGCCGAAGGAGTGAAGAAGCCATGAAAACACAAAGCCGTATTTGCGTCTTGCCGCCGATCCTGCTTGCCGCGTTGCTCGCGGGCTGCGCGACCGGAGGCAAGCCGCCGCCGGTGATCTCGCTCGACGAGCCGAAGCAGGAGAGGGCGGCGCAGCTGCGGCCGGAGGCGCCCACGCCCGTGGTGACAGTCGCCGTGCCGCAGCCGCTGGCCTTGCCGGGGCAGCTGAAACCGGTGGGGCGCGAGGCCGATGCGAAACCCGCGCCCGAGCCTGCCGACGAGAAGCTGCGCGTGTCCCGTGCCAACGAGGAGGCGCGCATCGCGCCGACGCGCGAGGGCTATGTCAACGCGATCCAGGTCTGGCCCTATGCCGACGGGGCGCTGTACCAGGTCTATGCGAGCCCGGGCCGCGTCACGGTCATCGCGCTGCAGCCAGGCGAGGAACTGGTGACGGTCTCGGCCGGGGACACGGTGCGCTGGATCGTGGGCGACACGGCCAGTGGCTCGGGCGCGGACCTGCGCGTGAACGTTCTCGTCAAACCCACGCGGGTGGGCCTGAAGACGAATCTCGTCATCACGACGAACCGCCGGACCTATCTGCTGGAGATGTCCGCGACGCCGCAGGCCTGGATGGCGTCGGTGTCCTGGGACTATCCGAAGGACCGCATGCTGGCGCTGCAGAAGCAGGCGCGCGAGGCGCAGGCCGGCACGCCGGTGGAAACGGGCATGACGCTGGAACAGATCCGCTTCCGCTACGCGGTCAGTGGCGATTCCCCGCCCTGGAAGCCGCTGCGCGCCTTCGACGACGGGGAGAAGGTCTACATCCAGTTCCCGGGCGGCATCGCGCAGGGCGAGTTGCCGCCGCTGTTCGTGATCGGGCCGCAGGGCGATGGGCAGTTGGTGAACTACCGGTTCCGTGCGCCGTACTACGTGGTGGACCGCCTCTTCGGAGCGGCCGAGCTTCGGCTGGGGGGCGACAAGGCCGAGGTGGTGCGCATCGAGCGCACGGATGGCGTGAGCGCGGCGCGGAGGAACTGAGCATGGGCACGACCGACATGCCGGAGGGTGCTGTTCCGCCTCTGCCGAAGGCCGATCCGCAGGCCATGACCTTGCGTGCTGCGCCGCGGCCCGTGACGCGGCTCAACCGCCGCATGCTGGCGGTACTGGTGGGCGGGATCAGTGGCGCCGTCCTGGGGGCCACGCTGTGGTCCTTGAGTCCGAGTCGCCGGGACCGCAGTGCCGGCACCGAACTGTTCAACGTGGACCGCATCGCGCGGGCCGAGGACCTGGAGCGGCTGCCGAAGGACTATGCCGGGCTGGCGCCGGCGCCGAAGGCCGCACCGCCGGTGTTGGGCGAGCCGCTGCCCGGCGACCTCGGGCCCGCCATCGTGAAGTCGCAGCAGCCGATGGAGATGCGGCCGCCGGGGGGCGGCATCGATCCGGAGCAGGCCGAGCGGCTGGCGGCCGAGGAGGCGGCGCGGTCGCCGGTGTTTTTTAGGCGCAGCGGCAACAGCGGTGGGGCCAGGCCGGCGGTGGCCGCTGCGGCACCGGCCGGGGCGTCTGCGTTGGCGGCGGGGAACCAGGTTTTCAATCCGATGGCGGTGGCATCGCCGCAGTCGGGTCCGGTCGATCCGACCGCGGTCCAGAACCGGCAGGAGGCGAAGGAGGCGTTTCTGGCGAAGGCGGGGGATGGCGAGACGCGCAATCCGGGCAGCCTGCAGTTGCCGGCGTCGCCGTACCAGGTCATGGCCGGGACCATCATCCCGGCGGCGCTGGTGACGGGCATCAAGTCAGACCTGCCGGGCGACGTGATCGCCACGGTGACGGAGCCGGTCTATGACACGGCCACCGGCAAGTACTTGCTGATTCCGCAGGGCTCGCGCATCTTGGGCAAATACAACAGCCAGGTGAGCTATGGGCAAAGCCGCGTGCAGATGGTGTGGAACCGGATCATCCTGCCCGATACCTCATCGCTGACGCTGGACAACCTCGTTGGCACCGATCCCGCCGGCTATGCCGGGCTGGAGGATGACGTGGATCGTCACTGGGGGCGCATCCTGGCCGGCGCGGCATTGACCACGCTGCTGGGTGTGGGGGCCGAACTGGCCGCGCCGGAAAACCGCCAGGATGGCAACCGCATCGTCATCGCTGGCCGCGACGGGCTGCAGGACAGCGTGAACCAGGTGGGCCAGGAGATGACCCGACGCAACATGAACATCCAGCCAACGCTGATGGCGCGGCCGGGGCTGCCGGTGCGGGTGGTTGTGGCCAGAGATTTGTCACTCCGGCCCTACCAGCCCTTGTTCTTTCAGCGTGGAGGTGCCCGATGAGCACGGCCAGAAAGTTGCGGCTCGGGCCGCTGCCGTCCTATGCCACCGTGAAGCTGACCTTCACGTGCTCGGCCAGCTTAAAGGCCGACCTCGACCGCTACGCCGGGCTGCACGCGCAGACCTATGGCGAAGCTGTCGATACAGCGACATTGATTCCGCACATGCTGGAGGCGTTCATGGCGAAGGACCGGGTCTTCCGGTCCCCGGCTCAGAGACGGTAGCCGTCGTCGCGACCTTCTTCCCCCTTCGATTAGGGTGGCGACAGCGAATTGGGAGCAGAAGTGGCCGATTCGCTGAACAGCGAAAATCACCTTGCTGTCGAATATTCGATGCAATGGTATTATTCGCTGAACAGGGAATAAGTTCCTCATGATCGAATCGACCGCCACCGAACATGCTCTCATAGAGCGATTCCTGGAAGCACTCCGGGAACTGCCGGATGTGCGCGCCGAACTGGAGGTGCTGGAACCGGCCTTGACGGCTCCTTACCGGGTCGATGCCGAGATCCATCTGAGCGTCGCCGGCAAGACCATCGTCCTGTTGGTCGAGGCGAAGAAGACTGCGTATCCTCGGGATGTGCGCCAGGTGCTGTGGCAGTTCAAGGCGCTGCGTCAGGCATACCCGTCCGACGTCCAACATCTGCTGGTTGCCGAGTCCCTTTCGCCAGGCGCGAAGGATCTGCTCAAGTCCGAGCGCGTTGGCTACTACGACAGTGGCGGCAGCTTGTTTCTCCCGGCCCCGGGGGCCTACGTGTACATCGACAAACCGCCACCGAAGACTCTTGAGAAATCGGTGCGCTCATTGTTCTCAGGGCGCCGCGCGCAAGTGCTGCTCGCGCTTCTGGTTCACCATCAAGACTGGTTCGGCGTCACCGAGGTGGCCGAGCGGGCCCAGGTGGCGCCGTCCACCGCTTCTGATGTACTGGGCGAACTGGAGCGGTTCGATTGGCTCGAGTCTCGCGGGCAGGGGCCAGGCAAGGAGCGCCATCTGCGGGAACCTGGCGAGCTGCTGGACGCCTGGACCAGGCAGCTCGCTGGATCAACCGCGCCGGTGTTGCGGCGCTATTACGTGCCCGGTCTGAAGTCTGATGCCTTGCTTCAGCATCTGGGCGAAGTCTTCGACGCGCATCAGGCAATCTACGCGGTGAGCTACGAGGCCGCCGCGCAGCGCTATGCCCCGTTTCTGTCTGGCATCTCGCAGGTGCGCACTCGGCTGTTGCCGGGAGCGGGCGCCGACGCCGCGCTGGCAGAACTGGATGCGCGTGCCGTCACCGAGGGCGCGAACCTCGCCATCATCGATACGAAATCTACGGGAGAACTACTGTTCCGCGAGCAGGTTGATGGCGTATGGCTGGCGAGCCCCGTGCAGGTCTACCTCGACCTGTTGCGGGGCGAAGGTCGCGCCAAGGAGATGGCCGAGCACCTGCGGCGGGAAAGGATGGGTTTCTGATGGCCAAGCCCGCAACGTTCGATGGCTACAGCGATCAGTACACCAGTGATTGCGAACGCGTCCTCGTAACGCTGCTGCGCGGGTTGGGGCCGTGGAAGGACTCGGTCTACCTGGTTGGCGGACTCACACCACGTTATCTGGTGAAGGCGCGGCCTCCTGTCGTGCCGGCACACGCAGGCACGATGGACGTCGACATCGTGATCGATTTGCAGATCCTGGCCAACACGGACGCTTATCACACGCTCGAAGAGAACCTGAAGAAGATGGGCTTCGAGCGTGCCGAGAACGAAAAGCAGCAAAAGCTCTCCTGGCGTTGGCAGGCCCGCACCGAGCATGGAGCGCTCATGGTGCTGGAGTTTCTGGCGGATGCGCCGGAGATCGCTGGAGGCCGAGTGCAACCGTTGCCGACCGACGGGACGATCTCGGCCATCAACATCCCGCACTCGTCAATCGTGTTCGACCTGCACGAGGTCACCGAGATCGAGGCAGAGCTGCTGGGCGGCGACGGGATCGCTGTCGAAAAGATCAAGCATGCCAACCTGATCAGCTTCACCTGCCTGAAGGCGTTTGCGTTCGACCAGCGTTTCGAGCGCAAGGATGCGCATGACCTGATCTATTGCCTGGAGCATGCCCCCGAAGGTGTCAGCGCGGTGGCGCAGGCGTTTCGCGAGGCGCTTGAAGGCAAGCACCGTGATGTGGTGAACAACGTGCTGGACCTGTTGCGTGCTCGCTTTGCGCAGGTGGGCGAGACCGAGGGTTATCGCAAGGACGGTCCGGTCGCGGTGGCCAAGTTTGAACTGGGCGAAAGCGACGAGCCGGAACAGCGAGAGGCAAGGGTGCTGCGTCAGCGCGAAGCCAGTGACGTAATCGAGCAACTTCTCGCGCGGATTGGATAGGGGGCAACGTGGCAATCAAGGCAATTTCTGTCGGCACCAAAATGCACGTGGATCCGGCGATCCCAGGACTCAGCGGCGCAAGGCGTGATGCGACGGCGTTGTGGGCGTTGTCCATCGACACATCGTTGATAGCCGTGTTGTTTCGGCCAAAGACGCTTGGAACTAGGGCTTGGGTGTCATGACGCAACCGACGTTTAACATCTTCGATGCCTTATCCGCTTGGGGCAAGACACTCCCTGGCTGGCAACATCTCCTACTGGGAAAACTTGTAGGGACGGTCGAAATATCCGATGAAGCCCTTGATGAGGTCTTTGGCGAATACCTGATCGATCAGGACCTCGCTGGCAAAGATGCGAAGCGTGTGGTCTGGGACCTGGCGTTACCCCAGTTCCAGACGGGCACGTCGGCGTTCTCCAGTACTTTGTGTGCGTTGACCTCGGTGTCCGGGGTCAATGCTCTTACTGCCGGTGAGACGTTGAGCTTCGGTCCCAAGCTCACGGTGATCTACGGCCCCAACGGTGCTGGCAAGTCCGGATATGCGCGCGTGCTGAAGTCCGCGTGCTTCACGCGGTCGAAGGACACCAGGATCCTCGGCGACGTAAAGCTCGCAAAGAGCAAACAGCCCAAGCCAACGGCGATGTTTTCCTTCGCCGACGGTTCAAGCATCGACTTTGTTCATCAGGAATCCTGTCAACGGCTGCGTGACGGTTTCGCCGTCTTCGATTCAACCTGCGTTCGTGTGCACCTAGATGATCGCAATGCATTTCAGGTCATGCCGTATCTGTTCGACGTTTTTCCTCGGATGGTGGGGGCGTTCGGAAAGCTGCAAACCAAGCTGCGGGACGAGATCACGCGGCGAACGCCGGAGCCGGACAAATTTGCCATTCAGGACAGCAAGTCCGAGGTGGCTACCGCTCTCTCTGTGCGTAGCGCACAGACGGATCTGGCGCGGTTGAAAGAACTTTCTGTCTACGGTGACGCCGAGGCAGCCCGGCGTTTGGCAGTCGAGCAGCAGCTCACGGAATTGCGGACCACCGATCCGAAGGAAATCCTCAAGAAGAACGAGCAGCGCATTACCGATTTGAACGCTGTCAATGCATCCATCGCTTCCTTGGCGGTAGGCGTCAAACCGGCGATAGCAGTCGATATTGCTGAATCAGTTGCGCAGATCGGCTCGCTGGTCGAGCAAGGGGCTGCATTGTCTGCCGCCCGGTTCGGCGGAGAGCCGGTGCAGCCCGTCGGAACTCGAGCATGGCTGGATCTATTGTCTGCTGCGATCACCTACAGCAAGGAAGCCTACCCGGACGATACGTTTCCACCGAAGGCCGAAGACGCGCGCTGCGTGTTGTGCCACCAAGTGCTCGACGCAGACAGTGCGGATCGTCTTTCAAGGTTTTATCAGACCGCCACCAGCGACGTCGAGACGCAGCTAGCCGCCGCTAGGCGAAAGCTGACGGGGTACCGAGACGACTTAAGCAAAGTGGGGCTGACCTTCTTCGCTGAAGAGAGCGCCGTGCGGCGCACAGTGCAAGAACTCGATATGGCCTTGGAAGCAGACATTGCGCGCCATGTGGAAGGATTTCGACTAGTTGTTGATGCCCTGATCCAGTCGGCGACGAACGAGTCGGTCCCGGGATTGTCCTTGCTGACACATGGCTCCGTTTCGGAGCGTGTTGCTGCGCTGGTGACACGCTTGCAGCAGGACAATGAAAAGCTCCGGTTGAGTGATCCCATGGCGCTAATCGAGGCGCTATTGTTGGAGCAGCAACTGCTCAAGGATCGGCATTACCTCTCCGACCACTATGACGACATCGTGGCTGCAGTCGAGGACCTGAAATGGGTGGCGAAGGCCAATGTCTGCCTGCGCGGTCTGCCAGCAATCCAGCGTGAAGTCACGAGCAAGCAGAAAGCGTTGGCGACGGAGCTTGTTGCGCAAGGATTCATTGAGCGCTTTACGGAAAACTGTAAGGCGCTGAGATTGGCTTTGCCGGTCCAGTTCCGGTTCGCCGGCGAGGCCGGCAACACGGATCGCAAGATTGAGATCGCCAACGCCGGGGTGACTGGGGTCGATCCGTCCCAGGTGCTTAGTGAGGGTGAGCAGACGGCAGCAGCACTGGCGGATTTTCTGACAGAGGTCGAGCTCAACGGAACCTGTGTTGGCGTCGTGTTCGATGATCCAGTGACTTCCATGGACCATGTGCGCAAGGAATCGATTGCCCAGCGCCTAGTGGACGAGGCCGCGCGACGGCAAGTCATTGTCTTTACGCACGACATTCTCTTCACGAACTATCTGGCGGCGGCGGCCGAGGAAAAGGGTGTGGCCTTTGCCGGGCGTACCGTATGGCGCGACGACGCCAATGCGCCCGGCGCCATCGACCGGCTCGCGTTTCCGCACGAACACTACGAAGGCGCCGCACATGATCGGGCGAAGAGGCATTTCGAAGCTGCGCGGACATTGGTGGGTGAGCCGCAGCGCGATGCGCTAGAGAAGGCCTGTGGGAGCTTGCGAACCGCCTATGAGGACTTCATCCAGAAAAAGCTGTTCAACAACGTCGTGCGTCGTTGGCGCGAGAACATCACGTTCACGCTCGACCAAGTTTTCTTCGATGAAGGAATCGCAGTTCGTGTGCATGATCGTATGGCGGCGCTGTCGCGCTACATCGACGCTCATTCGCATTCCGAGGACTTCCACGAGGTACCGCTCTCACTTGATGTGGTGACCAACGAGTTGGCCCAGTTCGACGCTATCAAGTCCGACTACAGCAGGGCTCGCAAGGAATGGGAGAGGTCTAAGCCAAAGGCTGCGGCTGTCTTTAGTTGACAAATCTAAATGAAGGAAGAGGTAGCGCTATGGTGCCCCTTGGTTTCCAGAGCTGACTCGCCATAAGAAAGAAAGGACAAAACGTGTCATCCCCCTCCGACTTCCGCCTTACTTGGCTGTGGCGCCATGCATTCGTCAACCCTTTGCCAGATGTCACTCCTGCAGAGCAGGAGTTTTTTCGTGAGCGGTACTTGGCCATGCGCGAGAAGGCGGCTGTTCTGGTCTCCCAGATCGCGTCCGCGATGCCCGGCCTGACCGTCCATGACTTAACCCATTTGGATGCCTTGTGGGAAACAGCGTCATTGGTGTCCGAGGGGGCCATCACGGTAAGTCCCGCGGAGGCGTTTGTGTTTGGAGCAAGTGTTCTGCTGCACGATTCTGCGATGAGCTTGGCGGCCTACCCGCAGGGCCTTGACCAGTTAAAGCAGACCATCGCGTGGAAAGACACGGTCATGGCGTTGCTCGGAGACTGCGAACATGGCCCGGACGCTGTCAGTGCTCCTCCGCGAGATATCGTGCAGCGTGCGGTGCCAGAAGTTCTTAGGCAGTTGCATGCGCAACAAGCGGGGGCCTTGGCAAAACAGGGCTGGGTGACTGCGAGCGGAGACACCGTCTATCTCATCGACGATGCGGAGCTTCGCTTTTTCTACGGTGAAACTATCGGGCAGATCGCCCACAGCCATTGGTGGTCTGTTGCCCATGTCGAGGAGGAACTCTCCGAAGATCTCGGAGCTTTCCCGAGCAAGACTAAGAGTCGGATCGATCGTGTCAAGCTCGCCTGTCTGCTACGGATTGCCGATGCGCTTCATCTTGATCAGCGAAGGGCGCCCAGATTTTTGCGCGCCTTGACCCACCCGCAAGGTGTGTCCGCGTTGCACTGGACCTTCCAAGAGCGGCTGGCAGTTCCTCACATTGAGCATGAGGCGGTGGTTTTCACCGCAGGCGCTCCCTTCGAGATATCTGATGCGGATGCGTGGTGGCTCGCCTATGACACGATTTCTGCAGTCAATCGAGAACTGCAGGATGTCGATCTGCTGATGCAGAACAGGGCCCAAGGTCTGTTCTTTCGCGCGCGGCGGGTGAAAGGCGCAGGAAGCCCCGAGTCCCTCGCGCGCACGATTCACACGCGGGGCTGGCGCCCGATCGATACGCAATTGCGCGTGTCAGATATTCCAAAGGTCGTTGAAACCTTGGGTGGTGCAAAGTTGTATGGTGACGACCCCACGATCGTCTTGCGCGAGTTGATACAAAACAGTGCTGACGCAGTTCAGGCGCGACGTCGGTATCAGGGGCGGCGCGAGAGTTGGGGAAGCATTGTGGTTTCCCTGTCCGAACGATCAGATGGACATTGGCTAACCGTCGAGGACAATGGCATTGGTATGTCGGAGCGCGTTCTGACAGGACCATTGATCGACTTCGGGACATCGTTCTGGCGGTCAACGCTTGCGACCCAAGAATTCCCAGGTTTGATTGCGAAAGGCATGAACGCAATCGGCCGATATGGAATCGGATTCTTTTCGGTATTTATGCTCGGGACTGTCGTTCGCGTTGTCTCACGGCGTTGTGATCAAGGGGAAGAGTGCGCACGGGTACTGGAATTCAGAGACGGGACGGCTTCTCGGCCAATCTTGTCGCCCGCAGAAAAGGGTTGTTCTCCAGTCGATGGGGGAACGCGTGTCGAAGTCCGGTTGAAGGTCGACCCACGTGCAAAAGGTGGGTTGCTACACGTGAACAGATTCGGCGAAACTGTTTTGACGCTCCATCAGTTGGTTGCGTCACTTGCGCCAAGCGTCGCGGTTTCCGTTGAGGTGGAAGAGAATGGGGCATCCGTGCCAGCGATTGGCCCGGGAGACTGGCTCGAACTAGCCGACGACGCGCTGTTGTCACGCCTGGACCCTTTGGCGAAGTCGGATGCTCATGACAGGGAGCGGAAGTCGGGGCACCACGCTGCCATTCGTACAGTCTTCGGTGAAAGCGGGCAGCCTCTAGGTCGTGCGTACATCAAGCCAAGCGAGTATTCCCGAAGCGATCGTGGCTGGATCACCATCGGAGGGCTTCGTGCAGCGCGTCTTGCCAACGTCCAAGGGCTGCTCGTTGGAGAGACAGTCACTGCATCTCGAAATTCAGCGCTTCCGCTTGTTCCTCAGGAACGGCTAGCGGAATGGGCAACCGAACAAGCTCGCATCATCGCAGCTTCTAAAGCAGACGAACTCCTCAAGGCTAAATGCGCGGAAATTGTTCTGGAGTGCTGCGGCAGATTGGAAGGGTTACCCATCGTTTGTTGGGGGCGTGACGAATGGCTCAACGCTGATGAGTTTTGTGAACGACTTGCAAGCTCAACTGAACTCACGGTTTGCTTCGACGGCCACTTCTCCTACGACGAAGATGAGGACGACGTTCATCCGCGTGACTTCAGAAATGAATTTGAGATTGGTGCGGATATCGTTGTGGTACCCAAGCACGATGGGTCTATCCTGACGGTCGGCAGGCAGGCATGGCCGAGGTCGATCACCGGTCAACCTGCGCGTAGAGATTCGAACCTCGCGGCGGAAGTTCGTCGACTGCTGGCCCAGGTCTGGGGTGATGAAGTTGAAGAAGACTCGGAAAACAGGGAGGTCGGCAAGGTCAGTGGCACGTCGATAACAAGGCATGTGACGATCTATCGTCGTGTTGCAGATTCGGTCGGCGATGAGTGACGAGGACTGGGGCTGGCATTTGCGCTACTGGATGGGTACGACATCCTTATGTGCGTAGATCGTCGAGCCGTGTACTCGCATCAGCAACGAAGGCACTGATCCTGCTTCGTTACAGAGTTGAATTTCAGAAGAACATGCCTCCCACGATTCACATTCCGGGCAAGCCCCGGATCAGCCATCAGCTAAAAAGCGACGATGTCCTGTGGCGGTACGTAGATGCCGCGAAGTTCCTAGACTTCCTGGAGAACGGCACGCTTTTCTTCTGCCGTGCTGACAACTTCAGCGACAAGTTCGAAGGTGCCTTCACGCCGACCTTTCGGAAGGATATCGAGGGCTCCTACCTGGCAAACGGCATCGACTTCACTTACGCGCAGTTTAAGCAGCGGATGCGGCAAACCGTCTTCATCAATTGCTGGCACAAGGACCAGGACGACAGCGCGGCGATGTGGGCGTTGTACGGGAAGTCGGAGTGCTCCGTTGCGTTGACCACCACGGTTGGCCGATTGGCAGAGTGCCTGGCGAAGGCGAAACTTTCTTACGATCTTGCAATCGAGAAGGTCGAGTACATCAAGCACTGGCGCGACCCGAAGATCGACATCACGCCATACGCCCGCGTGTTTGCCTACAAGACAAAGGCCTATCAGCACGAAAAGGAGGTCCGCGTGCTCCTGGACCGCTCGTTAAACGAGTTCGAGGGAGAGATGCCCACGGGCGGCATGCCGATTGAGGTCGATCGCCTTTCGTTGTTGCGTAGCATCGTGATCGCACCCGAAGCCCCGGCTTGGTTCGATCAGTTGGTGCGACAGGCCGCGGCAAGGTACGGCTTGTCAGCGCCGATCCGTCGGTCGAAGCTCGCGGCAGATCCGATTTGACTCCTGGCCGTGGCGGACCTAGCGGACCGTACTGGAGGGGGCACAACCGCTGCTATTGGTTCATGAGGTGTCTCGACGCTCCACGAGCGAGCCGACGATGAGCTCGGCCCATCGCAGGCAGTCGAACACCAGCGACCGCAAGATGGGCTTGGTGCCGTGGACATCGCCCATGTGGGAGCGAAGTGTCTGCATCACATAGGCGCCCTGGTTGAGGGCGCCTTCCAGGTTCTTCTTGAAGGGGGAAACCTCTGCCTGAGACCACCCTAGGGCATCGAGTTGGCGATCAAGCTCAGTCAATACCCCCTTGGCCAATGCAGCACGTTTGCATCGTTCTTGGAAGGAGGCCCTTGTTGGATCTCCAAGGCTTTGCTCTTCGTAGACTTTAGACGTGGCAGTATCCACGGCGCCGCATGCCGCAGAAATGGCGCCGCCCAAGTCGCCGTCGCGCAAGCGTTGCGCCGCCTTCAAAAGGTCCTTGTGGGACTCATCGGGTGTGTCTGCCAGGATGCTGACGTCAAACACCTCCAGCGGCACGAGCGTTTGGCTCACGAATGACCAACCCAGTCGGCTCAAATACTCGGAGAGCTTCTCCTGCATCTCGGAGCGCCGCCGAAGAATTTCTTCTATGAGGATTGTCAGGAAGTGGGATCTGGTGCGTGAGTCCATCCTTCCGACTTGCTCGTCTATCGCCGACATCAACTGACCTTTGGTAGCACCGCCTTGCGACTTCTGCACCAGATGAGCGGCGGCCGTGACATCGAAGCCCGCAAGACCGGCTACCTCCTTGATGTCATAGAAATGAAACTCTTGCAGGCAAGCCCGAACTGCCGGCCATGCTCGAAGCACGTTGTCCATGTGGATGACCTCCTTGGGCTTCGTCGTCGCCTGGACGATGGCGAGTCGACGAACCTCAGGAATGATGAAGCTTTTGACGAGCGCCATCGCTTCGACGGCGTCGCCCCGCAGAGGAGTCAGCTCTTTTAGCCGTCGAGCCAATCCGAGCCAGCCGATGGTTTCGCAGTACACGCGCAGGGTGTTGATCTTCCCTGTGAGGACGTTGTCGATGACGCCTTGGGGTTCAATGTCGTCGTAGTAGTCGTTGAGGCCGAAGTCCATGCCTTCGAGGTCCTCAGCCACAGATAGGACCGCCTCAGCCTGTGCCGGCGGCAGCATGCGCTCCACGTCGCGCTCCGGCTCACGGTGGTCACCAACGTCAATCGAAGAGGTGATGTCAAAACGTGGCAGCAAGGCGCGGGGTGCGCTCCAGCTCCGCACTTCATCAACAAGTTGGGCGTAGGATTCGTGTTTCAGGATACCCTCTCCAGGCGAGACAAAGGCGTCCTCTTTCAGGAGATCGGTCGACCAACCGGCACACCAAACGGAGGTGTCCAGCATCATTTGCAGCGCGGCAATGACATCCGGAACCGAGAGCTGAGCTTGGGCGGTCAACAAAGTAATGGGAACCTGCGCCTGCTGGGTCTGGCGATACTGCGCACGAAGAGCGGCGTACACACGCTCAATGTTCGACAACATGCGCCGTGCGGGTTCCGCGTCCAGGAAGGACAGGGCGGCTGATTGGACAACGTAGGTATCGTTGTCCCGTTTAAGCAAGCCACTCGTTTCCAGTTGATCGAGCGTTGCGACGTCTGAGTAGTTTTCAGCCCTGAACTTGAGCGCGGGCACGCCAACGCCCAGCGACAGCATTTGTTCCAACAGGCGGTTCAACAGTGCTCGCTGCAGCTCGGGCAACTGGCCATCGCTCGCATTGCGCTGCACGGCATTCGTGGAGGACGAGAGTGTGTTCATCAAAGTACTGGAGTGGGATTGCCCAGGCTTTGGAAAGCGAATCGATCTGTCCGGAGAGATGCTGTTAGAGCCCGAGCAGCGCCTTGGCCATTCCATGCCCCGAGGCGTAGCGCATCCCGAAGGCAGCGAACTCCGCTGCCAAACTGGGCTGCAGTTGCGATCGCGACGTTGGAGTGCCGTAGTCGTTCGTGTTTGAGGACAAGAAAACCACGGTGGTGGTCAGGCCGTGCTGACGAAGCTCGGCGACCGTTTCCAGGTATGTCTCCAGCACTACACAGTCCTGCAGGGAGTCCTTACCCTTACGGGCCGGGGCCCGGACCTGCATGACTCGGGCATAGGCCCGGTTGGGGATGGCCGTCGATTCGGGCGCGACAGTGGAGGCGCCGATCCATCTCCGCACCGCGCTCGCGGCATTGGCAACATGCTGGTCCCAATGGGATAGGTTGGTACGCACGGGGGCGCCCAGAGCCGAGACCAAGCCGTCCACCCGCGAGATGTGCGAGCGCAGCTTCTGCAATCCGCGCCGCGCCTCATCTTCGATCTCGGGAAGATGCGTGGCCAGTTCCTGGTGGACCTGATCCGCGAGCAGCCCAACGAGACGATTTCCAGACTCCATCGCCTGCAGCAAATCCATGGCCGCGACGGCGTCGTGCGGTTGTGAGGTCTCCCGGTAAGGATCGCGAACCACGTCGAGAACGCTGCAAGTGTCCAGACACAGCACCGGCGCGTTCGCCTGGACGATACGCGCAAGCTCCGACGCAGGAACCGCCATTACGCGGAGGCCTCGTATCGGGTAAGCAGTGATCGTGAGCGTTCGTACTCGCCCGCCAGATCCCTGGCGCAATCCTCGAGCCAACCCTCGGATTCACTGAGCCAACGAGCGAGTACAGAGGCGTCGAGCTGCGCATTCTCGCGATGGGCCAGGAGGATAAAGTCGAACCAGCGGTCTCTGTCCATGGGGTGAGATGCACCTGTGGACTTGTTGGCCAAGACCGAGAAGCGCCGCAGAGCCTCCGCCACAGCGGGCGGCACCACGTTCTCCATTTGCAGTGTGCTGCTGGACATCACGACGCTGCAGCCCGCATCCATCGCGGCGGGCCGTGCGATTTGGCTGGCGAAGTCCTCCAAGATCGCGTTGTATGCGCGGTGACTTAGTTCGCTGAGTTCCAGTGGGACGATGTTGGCGACTTTCAGACCGTCGCCGTCCGCAATCAGCATAAGCCCGGCCGCCTCGTAGCCAGGCGTCACCGCACGCTCGAAAGCCAGTGCATCGCCTTCCTCGCCCAATTCGCGCAACTGCTCTTCCTTCTCCGTTGCGTATCGCCAAGGCGGGGCGGTGCGATCTTTCAAGGCCTGGTGCAGGGCAGCAACGGCAGACGCCGGACCCCGCAGGTACAAGTCTTGGAAAACGTCCAGAGGTTTGGAGGTGGTCGACATGATGTCATTCTGCCGTACGCGACTACGCTGTCGCGCGACATGCAACTGCTGCGCCTCAGGCGATGGCGATCACCGCATGGTTCACAGTGCGTCCCACAGCATTGGCTGGGCAAGCTGGACCTGCGCAGGGGGCAGTCCCATCTGCGCCAGGCGCTGCCGATACCTGGGCCAATCGGCCATGGATCGACAGGCCACGTGCCAATGCGTAGCCGCCAGTGCGGGCTGTTCGAACAGCGCATGGAAATAGGCCGCGTCAACCTCGGACAGCGAATGCCCTAGCACCGTGACCTCCCGCACGTGGTTGAGGCTCTCGAAAAACCAGCGATTTGACTTGATCAGGTGGGCGGACGGCTTGAACGTGGCGGAGAAGTACTCGTCAATGATCTCGTGAGCCTCCATCAGCCGCGTGTCGATTTCCTCGATGCCGGGCCTGTCGTTCAGCGACTTACGGGTGTCGGGGCTCCAGGCATGCCCGAGCACCAGTTCATCATCGGCGAGTTCGGCGCAGCCGTGGATGAATAGCGTGCGTTCCGGTGGTACGCCGTAGACGGTTTGCAGAGTCGAGGTGTAGTTGAATGACAGGAACGCGGCGTTCCGATCCAGAGAGTGCAGACGCCTGGGCGCTGCCGCGGGCGTCGGGATCGACAGTTGCCGAATCCAGGCGCCGAAGCGTTGGCGAAGCCCTACGGAAAGCCGTTGGACCACGTTGTCGACCTCATACTGGAAATCGTGATGGCCTGCGTCGCTCCAGTCCTCAGCGCTGTAGGGCGCCATGAAGTGCCCCAAGTTGTCGACGAGCTCATCCACGTCCAGGCCAGCCAACGCCACTTCCAGATCGCTCCAGTTGTCCTGGGTGGGGAGGTACTCCTCGACCTCCCGGATCAGCGCGAGATCATGCACTCGCACATAGTCCTTGAAATCTGAGAGGCGAGAGGGAATGTCGTGCCAGAGGTCGAAGCCGTTGCCGATCACATAGAGCTGGGTTGCCGGCATGCTGAGAAGTCCGTTCCTCTGTTCTTTCAGGGGCTGCAAATCTGGACTCAAGCACGCGGCAGGGGTACCAGAGCGAAGCGCGGAAGGTTGCGGCAAGTGCCGTCGAAGTACGCCTCCACACGCTGGGCTATGCCCTAGTTTTCGAGCCAATCTTCTGGGGCAAATTTGGGGCAATCTTCTCGCCAAACCATGCCTTTCCAGGCCCAAATCGCACTCTGTAGTAGTTCGGCGTAGATCTTGTAAGCCGTTGAATTTAAAAGAATAACCCGTCAAATCTTCTTGCTGGACCACCACTGTAGCTACACCATGGGGGTGTGGTGTTCGAGCGTGTCGGACATGCGGGGGGCCGGGAAATGAGGCGTGGACTGTAGCAGTTCGCCCGGCACGCGCCGCCGCGGGCCCCGCGCGGCGAAACCTGGCGGCGGGCCCGTGCCGGTCCCTGCGGCGTGTCCGGCGGGCCTCGGGTTTTCCCTTGGGGAAATGCCCCAGGTTTTGAACGAATGTTACGTTTAGACATACTCTTGCCTGTATGCTGGCACTTTGGCTTTTGACCGTCGGCCCCGCCCTGCGCAGGCGGGACCCATCCCAACCGCAGGCTTCAGAGGTTCCAGAGCGACCGTGATCTCGTCCGAACTGTTGACCGATCTCCTCGCCCCCGCTGGTGAGGGCCCCATAGAGCCCATGGCGCAGGCGCGCTTGCAGGCCCTGGTCGATGCCGTTCCGGTGGCATTGATGGAGTTCCGGCTGCAGCGGGGCCGCTTGCTGCTGTTGGCCGCCAACGCCGCCGCCCGCCGCATGCCCGGCCTGGGCGCCGTGCGCAACCCGGGCGCGGATGCGAGCGAGGTGTTCGACCTGCTGGAAGGCACGGCGCTGCTGGACCAGCTGCACGGCGTGG
This sequence comes from Acidovorax sp. GW821-FHT10E03, assembly GCF_059415205.1. Lineage (NCBI taxonomy): Bacteria > Pseudomonadati > Pseudomonadota > Betaproteobacteria > Burkholderiales > Comamonadaceae > Acidovorax > Acidovorax sp. GW821-FHT10E03. The sequence continues at coordinate 246,259 of NZ_JBWKMU010000013.1, forward strand.
TCCGGGTGGGGGCGCCGCTCGAATGCCGCCAGGTGGTGCGCGAGCCGGGCCGGCTGCTGCTGGCCTGGGATCTTTCTGCCCGCCGCGTGACCAATGACTGCATCGTGGTCACGGTGCGCGATGCCACCGAGGCCGAAACCCTGCGCTCGGCGCTGGCCGCTTCCGAACGCGCGCTGGAGGAGGTGCGCCGCGAGCTGCGCGAGCAGACCGAGGTCTTCAACGCCATGGAGAGCCTGGCGCGCACCGGCCACTGGCGCCGCATCGAAGACCCTGGCGAGACGGTGCTGCTGTGGTCCCCGGGGCTGTGCGAGATCGCGGGTTTCGAGCAGCAGGAATGGGTGGACCCGGAGCGCGCCGTGAGCGGCATCCTGCCCGAAGACCGCCAGGTGTTCGACAAGGTGCGCGAGCGTGGAGCCGGCGGGGATGTGGAATACCGCTGGCGCCGTCCCGATGGCGAGGTGCGGTGGATGCGTTCCCGCGTGCGGCGCACGCTCCCGCGCGACGGGGTGCAGGTGGTGATGGGCGTGGTGCAGGACGTGACGGACGAGCACCGCGCCGCCGAGCAGTTGCGCGAACAGCTGCTGTTCATCCAGCGCATCGCCAGCCGCATTCCGGGCTTCATCTACGAATACCGCCTGCACGCGGATGGCGGCACCAGCGTGCAGTACATCAGCGATGCGGTGCGCGAATTCATGGGCGTGGAGCCGCACGAGGTCACGGCCGACCACGGCGTGCTCATGCACCGCGTGCTGGCCGAGGACCTGCCCCAGGTGCAGCGCTCCGCCATCACCTCGGTGCGCAAGCTGGTGCCCTGGCAGTGCGAATACCGCGTGCGCATGCCCGACGGCAGCGTCCGCTGGCACATGACCAATGCCATTCCGCACCGCGAGCCCGATGGCTCGGTGGTATCGCACGGCTTCACGATGGACATCACGGACCGCAAGCGAGCGGAGCAGGAGATCGAGCGCCTGGCGTTCTTCGACGCGTTGACGGGCCTGCCCAACCGGCGGCTGCTGCTCGATCGCCTGCAGCGCTCCATCGCCGCGTGCCAGCGCACCAGGAAC